>NZ_JQLO01000001.1:1951875-2602500 GCF_000744255.1 Carnobacterium divergens DSM 20623
TTTGCCTGCGCCAATATAATAACTGAAACTTCCACCACTAAATGTACCGCCCCATGCTTGAGGTTCACCATTGATTAATACACGAGCTCTTACGATATCTCCAGTATATGATCCTTTAATAGTTGTTTCTCCAACATTGTAAACAGACGGTGAAATGGTTCCTTGTACAACTGCTTTAATTTTAACGACTTTATTTGAATCTAACACTTTATCGCTTTTATCATAAGCAGTAATTGTGACAGTATCTCCAGCTTTAATTTTGCCTGAGCCAACATAATATGTGAATCGTCCATTATTGAATGAACCCCCCCATGCTTGGGCTTTTCCATTAATTGTAACGCGTGCTTTTGCAACATCTCCCGTATAGCTTCCTGTAATTTCTGTGTCGCCTACTGAATACTCAGCTGGAGAAATAGTTCCTTGAGTTGCAGCAGATTTAATACTAACAGCTTTATTTGCATCTAAGACTTTATCATTTTTGTCATAAGCAGTGATTGTAACGACATCACCAGCTTTAATTTTGCCTGAGCCAACATAGTATGTGAATCGTCCGTTATTGAATGAACCCCCCCATGCTTGGGCTTTTCCATTAATTGTAACGCGTGCTTTTGCAACATCTCCCGTATAGCTTCCTGTAATTTCTGTGTCGCCTACTGAATACTCAGCTGGAGAAATGGTTCCTTGAGTTGCAGCTGCTTTGATTTTTACAGGTTTATTAGCATCTAACACTTTATCATTTTTGTCATAAGCAGTGATTGTAACGACATCCCCAGCTTTAATTTTTCCGGCTCCAACATAGTATGTGAATTGCCCATTATTGAATGAACCACCGAAACCTTGTGCTTGACCATTGATTGTAACCCGTGCTTTTGCAACATCGCCTGTGTAGTTTCCTGTAATTTCTGCATTTCCAATTGAATACTCAGCTGGACTAATAGAACCTGATACAGTAGCATTGTTCACTTTAACTGGTGCATTCTCCTGAAGCAGTTTGTCATTTTTATCATATGCATTCATTGTGACAATATCAGTAGCACTAATATTTTGATTTGCTGCATAAAAGGTAAATTTACCATTCTCTAAGTTTCCGCCCCACGCAACTGAAACACCATTTATATACAAACGTAATTTAGCAACATCACCGGCATAAATCCCTGTAATATTTGAATCTCCCACTGTGAAATCATTTGCTTTAATTGATCCGGTTACTGGTGGAGTATTTGTTACATGAATTTCAATTTCTTTTGTTGTTTTCAGTCCCACTGAGTCAACAACTGAATATTTCACTTTGTAGTAGCCCTCTCTTGATGTATCTACTTGATTGCTTTCAACGACTAATTTATTTGTAATCCAACCGTCTTCCGTATCATATGCTTTTACATCTTTTAAAGCAGCGGCATCATCATAGACACTGTTCAAAGGTACTGTTAATTCCTTGTTGTCTCCAATAATAATTTCTGGCGCTGTATCGCCATAGCCTGGATCCATTTTAGAAATTGGTATATTCACTCTGCTATCAGTTGATCCAAGATTCCAGTCAATAATATTATCTCTTTGCGATAATGCTGTTTGTACATGATAAAATCCATCTTGAGCATCTGCAATACGTACTCCTGATTCGGTAATTGCTTTACCTAAATCTAGTTCTAAGTTCATCGTAATATGTGGTAAAATTCCAATAATGGTTGTCATTGAAGGATTTTGAAATACAATTGTATTATTTACTGTATCTACTCTTAACTCTGAAGATGTATAGGTATGATTCATTATTGGAAACCCAATATTCCATGCACGAATTTTCCCAGTAATTGAATTTCTAAAGGCTTCTGTTTTTGCTAATTCACGAAATTCTTCTGGTAATTTAATAACGTAATCGCTTCTATCTCCCCAAGAAATATCAGCAATTTTTTGAATATCTAATTGAATGCCTAGGTTACCTGTTGTGATACCATCTTTTAACTGTAACCCTTTGTCAGCAGAACCACTGTAAATTGTTTTTCCCCAAACAACAAGTCCTAAAGCTCTTGCTTCAGCATCTACTGCTTCTTGTGGTGTTTGAACTTTTTCATTTGTTGCTTCTCCATTTTCAGTCGCTTCTACTGCTGTAGTATCAGCTGCTTCTTGTGCTTGATTAACCGTCGTTTCATTTTCTTGTTCAGCTGCTAAAGAGATAGCTGGTAATACTTGAGTTGAAATTGTTACCGCTGCTAAAATAGTTGCTACAGTTTTTGTTATTTTTAAATTCATAAATAATTCCCCTTTTGTGTAATTTTCTGTTTACTAAAATTTTTTCCTTTCTTTAGAATCGTTTTAGTTTTTTTTAACGGGAACTAACTAACCCAAAAACGAACTACTGAATTTCATCTGTTTTCAAACTCAAACATTCTTCCCATCTATCAATATGGTTGATTGCCCTTACGTTATAAAATTTTTCTAAAATGATCTTTTTAACTTCCTCAATAGAATATTCTATGCTTAATACTAGGGCTTTTGATATTTTACGACCATCTAATGTTAAGAACTCAACATAGTAAATGACATCATCTTTCCAATACTCTTCAATCATTGCCCACACCCCTTTTCACTTTTTTCTATTTATTAAACTAATGATAAATGGAAAATCAAAAATAAAACAAAATAGATCAGCAAAGCTAGTAATCATCGCTTTGCTGACCTTTGAATTAGTTATTTTTCTAAATTTTAAAAATCATTAGTTTATTGGAATTTTGATTTAATTTCAATTGTTTGTGTCCAAATAAATTTAAACACCATTTTTTTATTCATATTTTGTTCACAATTTATTTTTAAATATATAGATAACATCCATCTTACAAGTAATTATATGTATTTATTTGTTTAATTTGCTTGTTTTTTTCAATAAAAATCATATTTTATGTACATTTACAAAACTATCTTATAGATAATAGCGTTTTTTATAACAATTTTTTTTATTTTTTTCCAAATTTTAAATAGTGCATTATTAACTTTTTTAATTTAGAATAGTACCGAAACTATTTAATTCTAAGGAGAGATAAAGATGGCAATTATTGGTTATATGCGAGTTAGCACAGTTCATCAAAAATTTGACTCACAAGAGCGAGCATTACGAGAGTATGGAGTTGATGTTTTATATAAAGAAAGAGAAAGTGGTAGAAAAGAAAACAGACCCATCTTAGATGATTTGCTACAAAAACTTAATGCTGGAGATACTCTTGTCATATTCAAGTTAGATCGATTAGCAAGAAGTACAAAACAATTATTGTTCTTACTAGATGACTTTGAAAAAAAAATATTAACTTTGTCAGTATTCAAAATAATATTGATACCTCAACCCCAATTGGGAAATTTTTTTTACCGTTATGGGGGCCTTCGCAGAAATGGAAGCTGAACTTATAAGGGAACGTGTTATTTCTGGTCTTGTTGCTGCTAAAGAAAATGGAAAAACATTAGGTCGACCAGAGCTAACCAAACAAAAAAAGAAAGCTCTTCATTTATCAAATACTACAGAATTATCGACGAAAGATATTGCGAAAGAATGCCAATTGAGCCTTTCTACTGTTTATAACTTAATTAGCAAAAAAAAGATGGTTAATTAAACATCAGCTTTCGTTATTTATTCATGTTTTAGTTATCTATTCCATGAAAAATAGACTCTTTATTTTCCAACTGTTTCAGAAAATAAAGAGTCTCTAAAATTTATTTCTTCATTACTTTAAAAAGATTCATTTCCATACTCTTTTCCTAACATTTCCTAGATAGTGAATTCCTCCTAGTAGCAAGGAGAAACTTCCTAACAACAACCCTAAATTAAATTTAGACTCGCCTGTTTGTGGCAATTTAGCGTCCTTGGCTACCGACATTTCCCTATCGGTTTGTCGCGCTAATCCAGTTAAAACCAATGGATTTTTTTCTGTTGAAATTGGATTTTTTTCAATCTCTTTACTTGGAATAAATGTATTCGTAACGACAAAACCTCTCTGACTGTCTCCTGTTATTTTTACTTGATAGCCAGGCAATGCTTCTTCAACAATCGTATAATGATAAAGTTGTCCATTTTTATCATATTTAGGTAAATTTTCAAAGACTCCTTTCCAGTTAGTACTGTCGTTTAGAATCAATGAATTCATCTGCCTAGTACCATTTTGTTCTAAATAAATAACAACTTGATCAGCTTTTGGTCCTTGCCATCTTTTGATAACTGGAATCGCTAGCGTTTCAATATTGCGATTGGTAACACTGAATCCTTTTTCCTGATTTCCTGTAATTTCTTCTTGATAAGCAGCATTTTTTTCTTCGATTATTGTGTAGCGATATTCTTGACCTTTAGAGTCATATTTGGGAAGATTTTTAAATGAACCTTTCCATTCAGTTAATTCTGTTAGGGTTAAGGTATTTTTCAACTCTACGCCATTTTGCTCAAGATGAAAAGTTACTGCTTCACTTGCAGGACCAATCCATTTTTTAGTAACTGGAATCTCGATTGTTTCAGTGTTTTGGTTTGTAACCGTATAGCCCTGTTGGCTATCGCCACTAATTGTAGCTAGATAGTTTTCCATCGCTAGTTCTTTAATCGTATAACGGTATTCTTTTCCTGTGGAATCGTATTTAGGCAACTCTGAAAATAAACTCTTCCATTCATTCGCTGCGTTTAATTCAATCTGTTGGTACTCTGCACCATTTTGTTCTAGTTGAATGGTGACCGCAGTTCCTACTGGCCCCACCCATTTTTTCTGAACTGGAATTGTAACCGTTTCGTTGTTTGCATTGGTTACAACAAAGTTATTTTTCCCTTGTTTTTCTATTTTTTCATCGTAATTTTTATATCCTACTGTTTCAACAATTGTGTACTCAATTTCAGTCCCATCTTGGTTGTATTTATCTAAATTATCAAATGTGGCTTCCCATTGATTGCTTTTATCTAAATTAACAAAACGATTGACCATTTGACCATCTTTTACTAAATTAATTTGAATACGTCCTGCAATAGGCCCCACCCATTTTTTAGTAACTTTTACTGCTGTTTTCTCTGTGTTGGTATTAGTCACTAAATACCCTTCTTTTACGTTTCCTGTAATACTTGGCCGATAATTTTCAACTGCTTCTTCACGTACAAAATAATTAATTAGTGAACCATTTTTTTGATATTTGGGCAATTGTTCAAATTTTCCTTGCCAACTATTTTCTTCGTTAAGCGTTAACTCTTTTAATTTGATATTTTGGTTGTCGTATAAAAATATCGTGACTGAGTCCCCCACAGGTCCATGCCATTTTTTAGAAACTGGAATCGTGACTTTTTCATTATTTGTATTGGTTACAACAAAACCTTCTGTTGCATCGCCCGTAATTGATACATCATACTGTTCAGAATTTACTTCGCTAATCGTATAACGGATAAGTTGCCCTTCGCTATCGTATTTTGGCAAATTAGTGAATCGAGCTTTCCAATTTTGATCTGCCTTTAATACAGCTTGTCTCCCTGTTTCTTTGCCATTTGTGAGTAAATTGATTGTCACATTTTCACCGATTGGACCGACCCATTTTTTTGAAATTGGGATACTTATTGATTCTGTTCTTGTATTTGTCACTGTATAGCCTTTTAATGCATCTCCTTCATAAGTTGTAGCATAACCATCTAATTGGCTTTCAACGACTGTATAGTTGATTTCTTTTCCATCTGGGCTATATTTAGGTAACTCTTTAATCGAGTCTTTCCATTGGTTGCTTTCAGATAGCTCAATAAAGCTATCTTTTAATAATACACCGTTAGCTTTTGCATAGATTTTAACAGATTGTTGCTTTTCTCCGTTCCACTTTTTAGTTACAGGTATTTCAACTTCTTCCATATTCATATTCGTAACGGTAAATCCTTGTTTTGCATCCCCTTTAATACTAGCTGAGTAGTTTGGAATGGCTTCTTCTTTGATTGTATAGTTGATTTCATGACCGTCTGCTGCATATTTAGGCAATTTCGAAAATGTTCCTTGCCAATTTTCCTGACTGGTTAACGTTAGCGTCTGTTGAGTCGCTTTCCCATCTTGAATCAGCTGAAGGGTTACTTTTTCTCCAATTGGTCCCAACCATTTCTTGGTAACGGGAATCGTAATTTTTTCGCTATTTGTATTGGTAACAATAAACCCATTGCTTGAGTCTCCTGTTACAACGCTAGTATAATTTTCTGGCTTATCTTTTTCTAACACTGTATAATGAATTTCTTTTCCTGTTTCGTCGTATTGCGGTAAATTAGTAAAATGACTTTGCCAATTATTTGAGTGTCCGACTCTAACAAAACGGCCTGTTTCTTTGTCGTTTGCAACTAATTCAAGCGTTACAGGTTTGCCGACTGGACCAATCCATTTTTTCAAAACAGGGATACTGATTGACGCTGTTCTTACGTTGGTAATGGTATAGCCTGTTGCTGGATTGCCTTCGTAGAATGCCGAAAAACCTGCTAGATCTGCTTCAACAATTGAATAAACAATTTCATTGCCTGCTTTGTCATACTTTGGTAATTGATCAAAAGACGCTTGCCAATTATTTTCAGCTGAAAGTTTCAAGACTTGTGTTGTGACTTTGTTGTTTCTTTTCAAGTAAACTTCTACTGAATCTAAAGGCTGTCCAACCCATTTCTTAGCAACTGGTATTGAAACTGTTTCTATATTTTTATTGGTAATGGTGAACCCTTGCGTGGCATCTCCTGTTACAATAGATTCAAAACCAGCTGGGACGTTTACTTCTTTAACCGTATATTCAATAGGCGTACCATCTAAATTATACTGATCCAAATTAGTGACTAGCAATTCCCAATTGTATGCTTTCGAGAGCGTTACTTGTTGATTGATATCGCGTCCATCTGCATAAATTTTCACTTCAATTTGATCCCTTGCAGGACCAATCCAGACTTTTTTTAAGTTGAGACTTGTTTTCTTAATTCCATTGCTTACCTTTACTAGCTCACCAGTTGTGCTACTCTCTTTAATTTCAAATGGATATTGTTTGCTTTCATCAAATTGAAATTGATCTGGTGCTTTCGTTTCTTTAAAGTAATAAGAGCCTAATGCCATTTCTTTAACATTGATTTGACCATTTTCATCTGTTTGATATTCACCTAGGGATTGATTTTGGCTATTAAATAGTTCAAATGTAATTCCTGATAAGAAGGTACTATCATTATTTTCTAGTGACTTAACAAGACGGGCACTTCCCTTTTCTGGTAAGTCGCCTGACCCGCCAGCTCCTGCATTAATATTTTCTGCAGCAGACGTTCCTTCCTCAATGATTTGCTCTTCTCCTGTTATTTGATAGTTTACTTTATAATCATTTTTGTATTCTAACTTACCTAGGTCATTCACTTTCGTATCATAGACAATTCCGAATTTTTTCGTTGACAGTTCTTTAGCATGTAATTTTACTGAAAAATGATTTTGGTTGGTTGAATCAATTTCCAACGTTCCATATTGTTGAAATTCTTCTTTCGTTAACCAGTGGAAATTTTTAGCTCGATCTTCGACAAAATATCTAAAACTATCTGCTAGTAGGGTTTGGTCATTTGCAGATGTGTCTTCAATTATAACCATTTTATCCATTCCAATATTTTGAGCTAATTCTTTTTTAGGTTGATTAACGAACACTTGCCATGTGATTACATTGCTGCCATCTTCTGACATGTAGCCGTACTTATTAAAGAATGGATAGCGATCATCTTCCACTACTCCAGGATCGCCTTTTTCATTTGTTACAGTATAATCAATAGAATCAACATCTAAGCCAAAATCGTTGGTTTTAGAAATCGTCCCCTCTGTTTGACTATCGACACGAATGTTAAAAAAGAAATAACCTTTAACGTTGATTAACTCTTCTGCGGTTTGATTAAACGTACAAATAACTTGATCTTTTACAATTTTCGCTTCACCAAAGACCCTACCAGTTGCCGGATCTTTCAATTCTGCCGATGAAACAATTCCAACTAATTCAGGTGGCAAACTCATTGTAATGGTATCGCCATTTTTAATTTTCACTCCTGGTTTTTTCGGAAAAAGTAACCGAAATGCCAATACGCTCGCCATTGTATAATTCCGTTTTTTCTAGCTTAACACTATCCACTAGCTTACTTCTACCTAATTCAGTTGCATTGGCGACCGTTGTTACAGCTGTTAGTCCTCCAATAATCATCGGAAATACTAATGCAAAAATCAAAAATAGCGAGAATCCTTTATTTGTTCGTTTTATCATCCATGACACATCCTTTTTTGTTTTTAGTACTGCATTTTCATTATTTCTATCGTTATTTTCATTAAAACCCAGCAAAAAAAGATAATTAACTGGGTTTTTTCACAACCCTAGGTTAATTATTTTGATATCTATTACATACTTTTAAATAACAAAAGCATTTAGTTTAAGCTAACTAACACTTTAGATAATTAGTTGCACAACTTGAATATCTTCTCAAATAAATAACAAAAAATCAATAGATAATTATTTACACATCTATTTGAAAAAATAAAAAAAACCACTTATAGCAAGTGGCTTTGATTAGTTATCAAATTTTGATTTTTATGAATCCAATCCTAATAAATAGTTCAATAACATATCGGAATATGATAATTCGTTGGTTAGATCATGATGAACAAGTTCCTTAATTGTCACCAAATGATCCGTTATTAATCCGTCAGCTCCAAAAAACAGCATTCTTTTTGCGCTATTTTCTTCATTGATATCCCATGCAAAAAGTTTTTTATCCTGTTCATGAACTTCATCGACAAAATCACTGGTGAGGGTAGAATATTCAGCGGAATAAAAATCTGCTTTTGTTTTCGGTGGTCCAATTAAATTAAACGGCATTACATATCCTACATAAAGCTGTGGCGCTTTTTCTTTTAATTCTTCCACAACATCATAGCTGATACTGTGGATAATATGATTGTTTTCTAAAATAGACTCTTGATAACGTTGGATAAAATTTTCAACCATGTCTTTTGAATCTTGCTTAGTTACTTTTACTTCAATCAATAATTTTTGATTCAACTCATTGGCTTTTTTCAAATACTCATCAAAACTAGGAATTTTAGCTTCATGACCATTCTCTGAAACAGTTAGTTTTTGTAATTCAGCAAGTGTTAGCTCGTATACTTTTTTATTTTCACCCGTTAAATTCTTTAACTTTACATCATGCATTACAACAAACTGATGATCCTTTGTTTCCAAAATATCCATTTCTACATAGTCGGGCTTTTCTTTAGCCGTTTTTTCTAATGCCTCAATTGTATTTTGTGCCCCATTTTTATTAGTAACGCCTCGATGAGAAATAAAGAGAGGTTCTGAAATTGACCGATTTGATAAGTAATCGTAGTTATAGAGGCTCATCCCCGTAATCATAATCAGTACCGAACTACCGATGACCAGGTTTCCAAATAGGATTAAAAAGCGATTGCCTTTAACCGGTGTTAACTTTGGCTGGATGTTAAACGTCTCATGGCTACTTGTCGTTGTTTTGTCTAATAAATCCACGATCAAGTAAAACAGGATAATCATCGCTAAAATATTTCTTACTGCAATCAGCACTTGAAGAAGCGTTAATGAAACAACCCCACTTACTAATGCAGCAGACGCGTAGTGGGTTTCAATCAAATCTTGTAAAAAGAAAATCACAAGATAACTTCCCCCTACCATTATTGACAGTGCAACCGTTAATAAAATCAATTTTCGAATCAACGTCCAAAACTGATCCTTCGTCAACTTCCAACTACGTCTAATGGCTTCTTTTAGTGGTAAATGATACAGGATCATCATCGGCAAGACCAACAACAAACGAATGCCTATATAGACACAAATTAAATAGCCTAACCCCAATAATGGAACAAAAATTAAGCGGTATTCAAAAAGGTAATCCATAATAAAGACTGGAATTTTTATTTTTGCTAATAAGGCTGTTTTAAATCCAATTCCCGCAAAAGGTAAAATCAAAAAGAAATAAAAGAGTAAAAATAAGATCTCGCTCCCAAAAACATGCTTAAACTGTTGAAAGGTCAGTCTCAAAAGCGTCCTTAAATGAAGCGGTTCTTTTTTACGAATAAAATAAATACTTAGCAATAAAAATGTAAATTCGAAAAAAATCATTAATGCCATCAAACACATCATCAACAGTAACCCTAACAAAACAAAGGGATGACTTTTGATAATTGGAAAAATATTGTCGAAAGATAAGTACGCAATATTTCCTCCTTTTAAAATCATTTTTGTTAGACCTGTAACTAATGGAATCATCACAATTAAGATAAATCCATGGACAATCAACACATTTTTAGAAGACTCTTTTGCACTTTGAAAAAAAGTCGCAATTGTACGCCAATTTAATTTTAAACGATTCATAAGCAGTTCCTTTCATCTTCTCTGTTTTCTACTAATTAGTGTACCATATTTCTAACTAGTCGTGCTTTAATGATGACTATTACTACATAGAAAAAGAGTAAAGAAGCCTTCAACATAAAGGCCCTTTACTCTTTTAATAATGATTTATTTTCTAGCTTCGTGTACTTTTAATTGCTTACCTTTAACGGTTTTATTTCTCATCGCGTCTAAAACAATCATGCCTTTACCATTTAAAATATCAACATAACTCACATTTTCTTGGATGGTAATAATTCCGATGTCTTCAGAAGTGATTCCAGGAATACTTGTTAAGGTTCCGACAAAATCAACTGCACGAATTTTTTTCTTTTTCCCACCGTTAAAATAAAGTTTTAAAATATCTTCGCTTAATGCTAACCCTTTATCTTTTTTCAAACGAGGGCGTTCGCTGATTTTTTTATCAAATGCCGCTTTATGACGCAACACAAATCTTGGACTAGGAGGCGTAATTTCTAAAATTTCGCCCGTTACATAGTCACGAATCTCACGCCACCAGTTTTTTTCTTTTGGCAATACTAACGTCAATGCAATTCCTGTTTTACCAGCGCGTCCAGTTCTGCCTGTTCTGTGGACAAAGCTTTCCTTTTCAACAGGTACATCATAGTTGATGACATGAGTAACGCTATCCACATCAATTCCTCTGGCTGCAACATCTGTTGCTACTAAATACCGGAATTTGCCGCGTCTAAAGTCATCCATTACTTCAAAGCGATCTTCTTGTACCATACCACCGTGAATTTTATCCACAGGTAAGCCTTCTTTATTTAAAAATTGGTATAAGTTATTCACATGTTCTTGTGTATTACAGAAAATCATACACGTATCTGGGTTTTCCACAGTTAATAAGTCTAATAATTGTTGCGGTTTTTTATCTTCTTCCACTACAATATAAGACTGTAAAATTTTAGGTTGTGAAGCTGCCGTCGTTTCAATCGTCACGGATGTAGCATCAGCAGACATATACGAGCTTGCTAGACGTTGGATATCCTGAGGCATCGTTGCTGAAAACAATAGCGTTTGGCGATTTGCTTTTGGTAGAAAGTCAATAATCGCTTCTACTTGATCGATAAAGCCCATATTTAACATTTCATCTGCTTCATCTAAAACTAAATATTGTAATTTATCCACAGCTAATGTGCCTTTTTCTAAATGATCCAACACACGCCCCGGCGTACCTACTACAATATGACTTTTTTGTTTTAATTCTGATTTTTGGGTAACAAAAGAAGCTTTCCCGAAAACAGCCGTTGCTTTAATTCGTTTGAAACGACCAATATTTGTAATATCTTCTTTAACTTGCAAGGCTAGTTCTCTTGTTGGCACTAGCACTAAAGCTTGAGGTTTATTTTCTTCCCATAATACTTTCTCACACAATGGAATGCCAAAACTTGCTGTCTTTCCACTTCCTGTTTGAGACGTTACAATAACATCCATTCCTGCTAATGCTAGTGGAATGACTTCTTTTTGAACTTTTGTTGGAACTGCGTAGCCTAAGCCGCTCAATGCCTTGACGATATCTGTACTTATTTCATAATCTGAAAATGTCGCTTTTTCCATAATAACCTCTTTCAATTCGTTGATTGGTTTATTATAGCATTTTTAAGCGAGTGATAGTTCAATTATCCTTTATTTAGTTGAACTATTTTCCAAAACGGTGTCTTTTTCAAGTGATACTTTTTCTAAGCCTTCTAAAATTTTGAGTAAATAATTATGAATACTTAGATAACTGTCATTTGAAAAAAGTTTTCGATTCACTAAATAAAAATTACGTACATAGTTCTGATTTAACGTAGTATACGGAATCTTATCTGTCATGTAACGTTTGGAGATAATCGCTTGCCCCATTCCTTTTTTTAAATAATCCACAATCAGCTCGTTACTAGCTAGAACAACTTTTTTATCTGGTGTAATATTCTGATTTTCTAAATACTGATTTGCGTAATAAAAACTACCTGAATGTTCTTCTCTTAATAGCCATAGTGAGCTTGAAGGATCTCCAGCTAAAACCAATTCGTCTGTCATCACTTCTCTTCGTGACAACGTCGTCGTAGACATCGCTTTTTCAATAAAACCAAAATGTAGAAATCGATTTTCAACTTTTTCTAAAATCACTTCCGAGTTAGCTACCATCACTTCAAATTCTACTGCAGGAAACTCTTCTTGTAACCACGGTAAAATTTGAGGAAATATAGTACTGGCAACAGTTTGCGAAGCTCCAATTTTACAAAGACAATGGGCTTGATTTTCTTGGTTAAGAGCCGAAACTTGTTCTTTTGTATCTTGCCATAAATCTAATAAATCTAATGTTTTTTGATAGAGTAAGTCTCCACTTGGTGTGATTGTAATTTCCTTTCGACCATTGCGGTTAAAAAGTCTTACTCCGCCTAATTTTTCTTCTAAATAACTAATTTGTGAACTAACAGCGGGTTGTGAAATGTACATTTTTTTCGACGCTTTTGAAAAGCTTTGCGATTCGTAAACACATTTAAAAGTTTTCAATTGTTTGAACATCTTTTTCCCTCCTTGTCGTTTCTCTTATTTGGTTGCTAAGTGGTGCATATATTTGATAAAAACAAAGGTAACAATTATCGCTGCAAAAATAGTTTCATATATCGCTAAATCATGAATCATAGGCACAATATAGTTATTTTTTGTATAAAATTGATCGCTTAAAGTTGCTGCCATTGCGGTAATCACTAAAGGAAAAGTAAAGGCTGCATAGCTAGGATAAAATTGAATCGTCAATAATTTTGGCAATTGACACAATACAAAACAATAAATCAGCTGTGAAAAAATTAGCAGTACCGTAACCCCCACCACATTAGGATTTGCAAAGGCATTTAAATATCCCGCTAAACACAATGAGCCCGGTGCCGCAATAATCGTAATTAACGGCATTGTAGATTCATGCATATTTTTAATAAAGTAGACTTTTTTTATAATAATTGGTAGTAGCACCACGTACATAAATAATGCTGACCAAAATGCGATTTGACCAATCAAGGGTGAAAAGGCATGACTTGTCACTGAGCCTACACCAATTCCTACATATACAATAAACCAACTTGGGTAGACTGAATGAATCGTCGATTTTTTAGCAAAATAATGTGTGAAATACAGCATCAATAGAATGTGGCAACTAAGTGCACTCAACCAAATGATAGTTGCAAGTAGATGAAGTTTCGCAAATTCATTTAAATAGGTAGCGACAACCATTGTTGCCATTGTAAAGGTTGGTGCAACTGAAGCAATAATTGGATTTTTTAAATCTAATTTTGTGTGTTCAAATGTAATGACTATTTTTATCATAATAATCACTACTAAGATAATTCCCACTAATCCTATCAAATTTCCTGCCGTCTTAAATTGAACTAATTTTAACAAGTTGCCTAATGACACAATGGCTAAAATCAAGCCACACATTGGAATCGGTATTTTCTTTAAAAAGTTTTTCATTCGTATCATCCTTTTAGTTAAATTTTTATTTGTTTCTCTTGGATTACCTTCTCCTGTAGTATAGCTTATTTATTCTATTAATTAAAATAATGATTAATAATATTAACTATTAAAAAAACAAATGCAAACGCACTCTCTTAAAAAATGATGAATTCACAAATTAGTATTGATTAGAATCCTATTAAATCAGTCTGACTTCAAGTAGGAATATTTGACGGATAGTCTAAAAATCGATACACTATTTTTAATTATAAAAAAACATGAGGTTCGTTATTTTTCTAATCAAATTAAATTTATTCAACAAAATAAATACTTACAGGTGGTGAAATTTCATGTCATTTAGAAACAATAAAAATTTAAATATAGTTATTTTATTAGCTATTGTAACGCTTTTTTCTTTTTTGCCTTTATTCAATTCAACTTTTTATAGAATGGATGATATTTATTTTGACATGCTTCGAATTGAGTCAACTAAAGATGCGCTAATCCAAGGGATTTTCCCCTTAAAAATTGCGCCTCATTATTTAAATAATTATGGCTACGGTATCGGCTTTTTTTATTGCCCTTTATTTATTTATCCAGCAGCATTTCTAAAAATAATTGGCTTTTCTACTGTTACTTCGTTTAAACTATTTTTAGTTGGTTGTGGTTTTGCTGCAACGGCTTCTATGTATTTTGCGGCTTATAAAATAACCGCTAAAAAATATTTTGCTTTAATCGCAACCATTCTTTATACAACAAGTCACTACAAAATTATCGATACCATTTATCGTGGTGCGATTGGCGAAACCTTAGTCTTTATCTTCTTACCCTTTGCCATTCTTGGCGTTCATGAAATGCTTTATGGGGATGGAAAAAAATGGTCGTATTTAGCGATTGGAATGTCAGGGATTTTCTTGTCTCATGTGTTGGCTAGTTTGCTTTTAGCCATCTATTTAGTTATCAGTTATCTGATTCGAATCAAACTTTTATGGCATGAAAAATATCGTATTTTGAACTCCTTGAAAGCAATTGGTGTCACTCTGCTATTGTCTGCCTTTTATTGGATCCCAATGTTTGAGCAGATGTTCCATTCACGTTTTTCTTTGAATACAAGTATTGCTAATATCAATTCAAGAGGATTTGAACTTGCAAGTCTATTTGATACAAAAATGGTTAATCAAACCATCGACACGCCTTATTCTGTTGGATTTATTTTAATTAGTATTGGTTTATTTGCCTGGATTTATCGCATCAAATTATCCGCTTTTATGAAAACGAGTTTAATTTTAGGCTATTGCTTCTTCTTCCTAACATTAAAGTCTTTCTTTTGGACACTTATTTTACCGATCCTACCTTTCTTTAATCAAATTCAGTTTCCTTGGCGTTTTAATATGTTGGCAACGCCACTTCTTGCCTTAGGAGGCGCCGCTATTTTGTACCAGCTTTTCTTTCAAGAGCGTACCGTACAAACAAAACACTTTGCCTTAACAGCCATTATCCTTGGCGTTTTTGGTTATGTTGGCTTTTATACATTCCAGTTTCCTTACCAAAGAGAAATGATTACATTTGATGAACATTATTTTGATAAACCGAATCTTCATAGTGCCATTGGCGCAGGAGAATATTTACCAAAAGGAACCTCTAAACGAATGTTTTTAAATCGTGGAGTTGTTTTTAAACATGATGGAAATATTTTATTAGTGGATCGTGTTACAAAGAAAAAAAACAACTTATCGTTTGATTATTTTCTCAATATGAAGGAACAAAAAATTGATGTTCCTTTAGTTTATTATTATGGCTATCGTTATAAAATTATTCAAGAAGACGGTACGGAAAGTAAAAGCTATCCGGTTAGTGAAAGTAACGATCATACCGTACAAATCAATACTAAATCTACTCACAGTGGGACCATTTCTATCGATTACGTTCCTACTCTACTCACTAAGATAGCGTATGGTATTACGTTTACTACACTAGTTGGCATCTCATTCTTTTATGTAAAAACAAAAAAATTTCCCAGGAAATAACCCTAAACAAAATAACTCTTTTGTTTAGGGTTATTTTTTATTAAAATTCAATTGATTCCTCTTACTTTTTTCTTATTTCGAAGTATTTCCAAATAAATTATGCTAAAATAAGCTGATATGAAATTGTTCAAGGAGGAAATTGCTGTGAAAAATATTTTAGTATTACACACTGGTGGGACCATAGCCATGAGTGAAGATCAAACTACTGGAAAAGTAGCTCCTAGTTCAGAAAACCCTTTATTAAATCAAGGGCATTTATTTGAAAATTTGGCACATTTAGTTGTAGAGGATCTCTTCCAACTGCCTTCTCCTCACGTGACGCCTGTTGAAATGCTGATTTTAAAAAACCGCATTGAAAAAGCGATTACCCATGAAGGAATTGATGGAGTAATTGTGACTCATGGAACAGATACATTAGAAGAAACAGCTTACTTTTTAGACATTACATTAGATCACAATATTCCAATTGTTGTAACTGGTGCCATGCGTTCTAGTAATGAAATCGGTTCAGATGGTCTGTATAATTTTCAAAGTGCCGTATGGGTTGCAACATGTGAAGAAGCCAAAGACAAGGGTGTTTTAGTCGTAATGAATGATGAAATTCATACCGCTCGCTACGTTACTAAAACTCACACCACTAATGTCGCAACGTTTAGAACGCCTACGTTTGGACCAATTGGTTTAATTGCTAAAAACAAAGTCTTATTTTTCCAAGAACTAATTGCTGAAGAAAAATTTGAAGTAAATGCAATCAATCAAAATGTCTACCTACTAAAAGCTTATGCTGGAATGGATGGCAGTTTATTGCAAGCCCTTGATAATCCCTCTACAGATGGCTTAGTGATTGAAGCGTTAGGTGCAGGGAATCTTCCACCACACACTTTACCTGCACTAGAAAACCTATTAAACCGTGGTGTTCCAGTCGTTTTAGTTTCCCGTTGCTTTAACGGTGTCGCTCAAGACGTGTATGATTATGCTGGTGGTGGAAAACGATTAAAAGAAATGGGGGTCATTTTCACGAATGGCTTGAACGGACCTAAAGCTCGAATTAAGTTAATGGTCGCTTTAACGAAATATAAAGACCTTGATTCTATCAAAAAATATTTCTAATAATTGAAAATAGTAAAACCCACTCAAGAAAAAGAGAATCTTGGGTGGGTTTTTTTGGTATTTATTGCATTTTATTTAATTCATTTCTTTAGTATTCTGAAGTTCTTTCTGTATTTTTTTAGGTAACTTTTCTACTATCAAATGATAGGATTTTTTCAACAGCACTAAAATATGCCCATCTTCCAGCTCAGTTGTTGATAAATCAATCGAAATCCAATGGGTTTTATTCATATAGTACCCATATGTAACTGAATGAAAGTCTTCTCGAAGCCTTTCATTGTCTTCTGGCAAACCCTTAACTGTAATAATTTCTTTTCCATCTTTATTTTCACCCATCAATGCATATAATTTATCTCCAACGGTAAAGGCCATTGAACCCCATTCTTCCTTTAAGGCAACCTTCGCTCCTGCTAACTTTTTTCCCTCTGCAGTTAAAAAAGCTTGTCTACTGGCAATGTTCATGTTTATTCCCCCTCTTTATCTTCTTCATTTATTTTACTATAAATATAGTAAAAAAGGACAGAATGAAGTTCTGTCCTTTTTTACCGATTAAGAATTTTGTTTTGCAAAGATTTTCCCCAATTTCATAAGCAACTCTGGAGCATCCGTTTGATCCATCACTACTTCAATCCACTGCAATCGATTATTGTCTAATCGTGCTGCTTTCAGTGCATTGGCCAATTCAAGTTCCGTTGTCACTTTGTACGTTATGACGGATTGCTCGCTACCACCAAAGACCAAAGGCAATTTTTGGTAGTCCCACATGGGAATATCGTTGTAAATTTCATTTGGTCCGTGAATTTCACGTTCCACAGTGTAGCCGTTATTATTAATCACAAAAACGATAGGTGTTAATTTTTCTCTTAGTGCCATTCCTAATTCTTGGATTGTTAATTGCAAGGAACCATCCCCAATAAATAGCAAATGACGACTACTTGGATTTGCTAGCTGACTTCCTAGCATCGCTGGAAAAGTGTAGCCAATTGAGCCCCATAAAGGTTGTCCAATAAAGCTCATTTCTGATTTTAGTGGCACCGTTGATAGACCAAAAAATGAGGTTCCTTGTTCTGCTACTGCTGTGTCTCCTTTTTCTAAAAAGCCTTCAATTGCTTCCCAAAAATGGCGTTGTGTTAACACTTGGTTCGTCGGTTTAATGGATTTCAAACGAGCCATTGGTTGAATGTCACCTTGATATCCTTGATAATCAATAGATGTTAAAGCTTTCATTACAGCTGGTAAATGGATGCCTTCTAAATGTTCTTCTTTAACAATTACTTCATCACTCGCTAAAGAAAACAATTGCTTTTCAGAAAAATCATAGCTAAAACCTGAAGTGGCGGAATCAGTTAACTTAGCCCCTAACGCTACTACTAAATCAGCAGTATCCACTCGTTTTCTCAAACCTTCTTCTGTCGGGCTTCCTGCATAAACACCTAAATAATGCTCATCTTCTTCATTAAAGACCCCTTTTCCAAAAGGCAAGGTTGTGATTGGCAAATTAAACTTATGAATAAAATCAGCTAAATAGGTTTCTAAATGGAAACTTGCAAGTTCATTCCCTGCTAATACTACTGGATTCTTAGCTTGTTGTAAGGCTTTTTCTAATTCATGTACTAACTCAACTTCTCTTGCTGAGAGGCTTGCTTGTTTTGGTAATAGCGGTCCACTAGGTTTTTCAACCACCATCTCGGCAACATCAATAGGTAAGTTCAAGTAAACTGGACGTCGTTTTAAAACTGCAGCTCTCAATACACGATCAATTTCAGTAACAGCATTTTCTTTTGTTAAGCTCCCAATTGCTTCTGTTACCGACTCGTGCATGTTTTCAAAATGATCAAATTTTCCATCGCCTAATGTATGATGGACTAATTTGTGCGCATTTTGAACAGCCATTGTTGGCGATCCAACAATTTGAATCACTGGAACTTTTTCAGCATAGCTACCTGCAATTCCATTAATCGCGCTTAATTCTCCCACACCAAAAGTGGTCACCAGTGCGGATACTCCCTTAGTTCGTGCATAGCCATCTGCTGCATAGGCTGCATTTAATTCATTTGCATTTCCAATCCATTTTAAGTTAGGATGCTCTACAATATGATCTAAAAATTTTAAATTATAATCTCCAGGAACACCAAATATTTCTTTGATTCCTAACTCACTTAATCGTTCTAACAAATAATCTCCAACTGTGTACATCTTATTGCCTCCTAAAAACCCTCTTCTTATTTCTACTCTTGTAGTATATTCTCCAACAGATTATAAGTCAATTATATTGACCTATAATCCAATACCTGTTATTTTTTTATGTATTGATTTCGAAATGAATCAAGTAACTTATGGTATACTAACCACAATGAATAACGTAAAGGAGGCTTTTGATGAATCAAGAAGCAATTAACTTTGATAAAAATCTTGCTTTGTTTTATTTTGCGTATCGCGCTTTTAGCAAAACGGCAGATGATTTAGTAGAAAACTACGGCATTAGTAAAGTTCACCGTCGCATTCTATTTTTTGTAGCTCGGATGCCAGGTTTAACAGTCAATGAATTGTTGACTGTATTAGATATTTCAAAACAGGCATTAAACAAGCCTATGCAAGAACTTTTACAAAAAGAGTGGCTTGTAACGAAGCCTAATGAAGCCGATAAACGAAGTAAGCGAATTTATTTAACCGCGCAAGGAAAGAACATCGACGCTCAAATAAGTGAGGCTCAAAAAGAAAAAATGAAAACCATCTTTCAACAAACAGGCGATCCGACAGGTGAGGCTTGGACGAACGTAATGACTGAATATGCTAAGGAAACAGGTACAGATTTTATTGAACGAATTACTTAAAAAAAGATCAATAGCATGACAGATAGTCTCTGTATGTTATTGATCTTTTTTATTGATTAAATTCATCTTATTTTTCTGCTGGATTCATTTCTTGATAGTGAATTACAGCTCCTAGTAAGTTCGCATCATTCTTAAATTCACATACTTTAAGAGTTGGAATAGCTGCCCCTACCTGCGAAGACTCTTTTTTGAATAGTCTTTGAAACCATCCTAGTAATTCCGTGTCTTCTGAAACCAATTTTTCCATCGCTTTTTCAATTCCTGGCACAAATTCATCATTGTTACTGACTCCACCACCGATTCCAATAAATTCCGGTTCAAAGGCACTATTTAAAGTCACCATAATTTGAGCCAAGCTATCATACATTGCTTGAAGTTCATTGACAGCTACCTCATCGCCTTCTTTGGCTAAATCAAAAACTTCCTTTCCTTCAATTGAAGAAGGCATTTGGAATTTCTTTAATGCGACCCTTTTTCCTAAGCTAACTGGTGATGCTTTTGGTGTTTTAAGAGCTGCTAGCTGTTGGGCGATGGTTTTATCTAGCTCATCTAATTTAAGCTCTTGCTTACGAAGAACTTCGCCATTTTCAACAATTGCAATTCCTACGCCAGTTCCAATAATAACAAAAAGTGGATGTGTATAGCCTTTGCCAATTCCTTCTTTCATTTCAGCAATTGCCGCACAATTGGCGTCATTTTCCATACTTACAGGTAAACCTAGTGCCTCTGAAAGTGACTCTTTTATTGGAATTAAATGTAGAAAAGGAACTGCACTCGTTCCACGTATCAATCCCGCCTCTTCATCTACATCACCTGGTGTGCTGATAGCCACACCATCAAAAGAATAGGTATTGGCTAGCTTATCTTTTGCTTCATTTAATAAATCAAAAAAACTACCTCGCGTTAACGGTGTGGGAAATTCATCTTTTTCTTTTAATTCATTTTGATCCCAAACGGCGTATTTTACGGCTGAACCGCCAATATCTACTACTAAAAGAGCCATGCTATTTCCTTCTTTCTTTATTTATTCGTTTAGAGGTTCCCATACCATACTTGCTTCGCATGAAAGAACGTCATGGTTTACGATTTGATGTGCGGATATAATGCTGCCATCTTCTTGGGTGCTAAGGCTAACCTTGCTTTGCACCATATTACCATAGGCTACTTCTTTTTCATATTTGACATTTAATGATTTGATACGATGTGTTTTGATAAAATCCAACCCTAATGAATCTAAAAACCAATCTAAATACTTGGAATTATTTACATGTTGATTGGCATCAATATCTAAATAACGCACACGATAATCAATTGTTGCAGCTTTTTCTAAATCAACTTTTTCAGGTTTTGGCGTTCGAATTAATTTTTTAGAGGCTTCTACTTGATAAGGTGCCACAACATCTTCTGCAATTCGTGCCATTTTTCTAGCAGCAAAATCCATTAAAGCAAACGTACAATGAACTTGAACACATAGCTCACCCGTCTCATCAAATGCTTTGAATTCCCGATAGGTAAACAATTTGTTGTAACTTAATGCTTGTGTTGTAATCGTGATGGTTTCCCCTGCTTCAGGCAGTCGCTGAATGTGAATATCATTTTGTAAAATAATCCATGATAATCCCTTTTCTAAGAGAATCGCATCTCCTACGCCTAATTTGTAACTCTGCTCACCTGAAACATAGAGCATAATATTTAACAACATTGGAATGCTGATTTGTTTGGTTGCATCACACTCATAGTATTTAACTCGATGCTCTTTTTGATAAATTAGTCCACTCATTTTGTATCCTCACTTTGCTTCCATTTGATTTCTTCTTTTAGCCTATCACATATTGCAAAAAATAGGGACTATTTCGCTAAATTAGTCATTGATTTTCTATAAATTAAAGCTTTTTATTTCTTTTTCAGATAAGATAATCTCTACTAAAACAATAGACAACTTAACAATTAGAGAAGGTATTTTGCAACTAATGTACAAAAAAATGTAACAAACCTTGAACTAATTGTTTTTTCGTCTATATTATACTATTCTTAAAACAGAAAAGGAGGTACAACCAATGAACTTTAACTTTAAATCTGATTCAACAATTCCTACTATGAATGCAATCATCTCTACAAATCCATCTGACCAGGATAAATGGGAAATCATTAAACATACTCTCGACTCAATCTCACTATCACTAACCGTTATTAATCCCAAAAATAATCGTCAACTACTTATTAAGTTAGCTGAAATCGTTGCAATTGAATCAAAAAATCGATACTGCGTCGTGCAAACCTTAACTAATCAACATTTTTATTTAAATAATCGATTAAAAAATATTCTCAGTACAATAAAATCAACCCACTTTATTCAAATCAATAATCAAACTATTGTAAATTTAACATATGTAAAGCATTTTTCGACAACTACAAACGCTCGAATTGAAGTTGTACTACAAAATGACCTTATGTATTTTGTAAACAGGCACTACATTAAAATTTTTAGGAGGAACCTGTCATGTTAAATCAATTAAAACAAGCTTTTTTTCAAGTCTTCACACTAACTCTTTTATGGGAAGTTCTTCTTCATATTTTATTTAAATTTCAAATTCAGTTAGTAAATGCCGTTGGAATTGCTTTGATTTCTGCATGTATTTTTGGTGTTTTTTATAATCTTTTATGGAATTATCTACTATTTAAAGCTAGTTGGAATATACTGATATCCTCAATTTTCAATACATTGGCTGGATTTTTAGTAATCTTCTTAGTTTCACACAATTTATTTTTATTTATTAAACCTTGGATAATCATCATTTTTGTTTTAACTCTCCTACTTCATACTATTGCTTTTTATTTTTACGCACGTTTTCAAAATCAAAAACATGTCCGTGAATTAAATAACTATTTGTCTTAAAACATCCCTAAATAAACATATTAAAGAATTCACCATCTTTAATATGCTTATTTTTTAGATTAATTTTGATACAACAATCCTACTAATTAAATTTGGCAGAAATAAAAATGAATTTTATTACCGTTGGTTAATTGTCAAAAATTCTACTATCTATTGATTTTTAATTTCCTAAAAGATGTTTCCAGTAAGAATTAACATGCAGATTTCCCTATTGTTTTATTTTTCAACGCCATTCCAAACATATATTCATCAACACTATCGACACACTTGATATTTTCAAAATTTGTCATGATTGATGTATGAATATCCTCCATGGTGTAATCCATTGGAAAAATTAAGATTTTACTAATCATTCTTTCTTCTATGGTAGTAAATACAACGGAATAAATCAGCACATCATTCCAATAATCTTCAATCTTTTTCATAATAAATACTCCTTTTTAAAGTCAACTGCTTCCCCGTAGAGCAGTGAACCGGTTAATGATAGATACATTTCGGATAAATAGGAACGTTTGGAATTATCTGCTCCAAAGCCCCCTCCATTATTCACTTCACTTGAAACATTGAGAATCAATGGATTTAATTCTGTTAACGGTGTTTTTTGTTTCACATTTTGTACCTTTAAAGAATCAATCAGAACTGCTTTTTTGCCATTCGGTGGTGAAACCGAAAAGTATTCTGTTTCCTTGTCTTTTTGCTGATCTATTCTAGGCGAATATTCAGGCGGCAAGGGTTCTACCGTTTTATTTGGATCCATTGGATCTACTGGCAAAGTTTGATTTACTGTTTGATTTATTCCATCAACTTGATACAAATAGACACCTGTCTCTGCAAAAACCTCCGTACGTACATTCAAATCTAAAAAGACATTAAAAGAAAACAACGAACCAAAAAGCAAGCATGAACGCAAATAATTATTTTGTTTAGGATACTCCATATGCTTCAAACTTCCCTTCTTGTTTTTTTTCACTTCTTAGAGTTGAAATACAATCTCCAAAATTCGCCCAATCGCTAGTAGTAGGTGGTGCGTTCCAAACAATCACTTGCATTTCTTCATTTCTAGAGTCATTGATTGTGTAGTCACATAATAAAATATCGGTATCTGATGTTAAACGATTGGTGACTTCAATATTAATAAAGTCAAAAGATTGAATGTTTCTTGTAATAAATTTATTGTAATTTTCACCTAATGAAAAATCGACACAGACTTTAATTGGTGTAGCAAAAAAAGAAGGAGGTAATATGTCGATTAATAAGAAAATATAATGATTAAACAAAAAAATATTATTGGCTTTAATCAATTGATATTTTTTAATATTCGGTGTATTCCGAATCAAAGAAGAACAAAATATAAGCACCTCTGGGTAATTTTCTTCAACAAATCGCGCTTGAATCGGCTGATCTAATTCGTTTTGTAAATAGTTGAAATTCAAGATCATATAATGGATTCTTCTTAAATAAGTAGTGATTTGTCCTCTTAATTTTTGGTTCATGCGATTTTCAAAACTGGCTTCAAATTCTGTTAAAAAATAATCCGTCAAGTCATCTAATTTTCCTTTTTCTAATGCTAAAAATTGGCTGAATTCGTCCAAATTCAAAATGAAATAGGTTAATATTTCAACTTCACTTGCACCCATTTTATCGCTAAATGCTTTTTCTGCAGCCTCTAAAACAACCTGATTCATTTCTTTAAAATCAATGATTGTTGTAAAAGTCATTCGTTGCTTAATTCCTTTTTTGCGCTGTATACGTTGTAAACTAATACCAATAAAGAAGCGCAGTTTATCTATGCTCGTTTGAGATAACTGAATGGCGCTTCTTTTTTGAATCTCTTTAAGGAACAAGTCGATTTGGCTTCTTATTTTTTTTGGAAAAGGAATTTTTTGCCCTCCATAGCACGATTGATAAAGATTGTAAAAATACATGCGAATCGTTAGTTCATTCCCTAAAATTTTAAATTGACTGGATAACGTTAGCTCATATTTTTTTAATTGTTTTTTTATCCCCGTAATTTGTGTATATACTTTTGTCCGACTAATGTAAAAGCGCTCTGCGTAATCGCTTGGATTGCTAAATTTTTCTTCAAAAATATCTTCAATAATTTGAAAATTCAAGGAACGTTGAATGTAAATACTTCTAAGTGATTTACTTGAAAAATTCATTGTTCTTTTTATCTTAAGAATCTTATTGAATTTTTGAATGGCAATTTGATCGCTTAAACGATAATTCTTAATGTCTTCTTTTAACTCTTCATATGCGCTAATTACAATAAATTCAGAAACTTCCATTCTTTTTTTTAGTTCCGAAATTGTAATTTGTTGTTGAAAACTTTCTTCAATAATATGAAGTAAGAGTAGTTTTCGGGTATCTGCTTTTGATAAAAATATCGACATCCCCTTTTCCACTCCCTTCTTATTTGATAGTTATTTCTCTTATTATTGAACAAATCACTCGTTTCCTTGTGGGGAATTCCATCAACTATTCTTTATTTTTTTTGATTTGATTCGCTTGTTTTTTTCTTTGAGCTTTTCTTTTTCTTAAACGTGCTGCTTTTTTACGTCTTTCTTCTTCTTCTTTTTTCTTCTTTTTATTACGAATCAAAAAGAAAATAATCAAAGCCACAATCACTAACAATAAAAGTCCAATTACAAAATAAATCCAAGTATTGTCTTTTTTAATCGATACATCAGCTTGATTGTATTTTTTGGCATCCTCTGCTTTGATAGTAAAATTTTTAGTAAATGACCAATTTCCTTCTTTGGCATCAGCTTTTAAAGAGAGAGTGTAGTCTCCTGCTTCTAATTTTTGACCGTTTAATGAAATTGGGTAATTAAAGTTCGAATTGGGTGCCATTTGCATATTCTTTTTAGAGCTTTCGTACAATACTTCACTGCTGCCTTTTTTTGTTACTTTAGCAACCACATCTAGTGCATTTACATAAGCTGCTTGTGTATTTTGTAAATTTGCATTGATGACATTTCTAGCATTAACTTGCGCTGGCTTCACATCATTTAAAACTAATTTAGGTGCAACTTCTTTATCAGTTTGATTTAAAATTAAAGCCACCACGTACGCATATTTATTATTAATCGCTAACCCTTGGCTATCAGATTCTTTTTTATCTGTTGCGACATCTTTTTCTTTGATTGTAATTCCTCCAGCTAAAACACCATCAAATTTTGTAGCAGGCATTTTAATCGTTAAAGGAACTTTGACTGAATCATTGGCAGGAATCGTCACTTCTTTTTGTACCGTAACGATATCGGTTAAATTGACAGGTAAGGTACTGTCTTTTTTTGCTTTTGTAACACCATACTCTACAACACCATTTAAATTAGTAGTAGCTGTATTTACACTTGGTTCTACTGTTACATCAGCATCTGTATCATTTCTTAAGTTCACTTCAATCGTTTGTTCTGTACTTGGTTCCATTCTTAAATCAAAATAAGTTTTTGTTTTATCCCTTTGATTCTCTGGAATTACGGCTTCCACTGCAAAATTTAGCTCTGATGCGTGGGTGATTGTTGGCAACTGGAATAAACTTGTTGCTAGGATAGGAATCAGCATGAATAGTGTCATTAATTTTGTTTTCATCATTAGTAAACCTCTTTTCAATCATTAGTTGAAAAGCATCGACATTTTTTGCCGATGCGATTCAACGATAGTTTAGTTTTTATGGTTGTGTTTCTACATGTGGAACATCTGCTAATGTCCATGTTAATTCTGTTGTATATTCTTCTGCGTATTTAGTTGTGCTTCCTGGTACAGCTAGCGTTACACTTGTTTCTTTATTTGTATCATCACCAAAACGATAGACCCACGTTCCAGCACCTTCTCCTGTTTTAGCTCCAACGATATTTTGAGAAACACCTGCTCCGTCTTCATCAATTGTTAAATCAAAGCTTTTATTTACTAATGAAGGAACTGTTGAAGTTGAAATTGAATCAACTTGTCCATTTTTAACAGAAATTAAAGCGCCGTCTAGAGTACCGCTTGCTGAAGCAAATTGTGTATCTTGTTTTACTTGAACAGTCCAACCATTCGCGCCCCCACGCTTATCTGTTACTTGCAAATAATTTGGACGGAATGTTCCATCAGACAAGATTTGTGCTTTTGCATTGTACACTTCATCTTTAGTTGTAATTTTTTGTTCATCAAATCCAAATGATGACGCAAAGTCAATACTTAATGGTCCAGCTGTTCCTGGATCAGGGTTTGTACCATCTGGGTCAACAGGCGTTACTTCACTACCTGGATTCGTTGGATCAACGGGTGGGGTAATTGACGTATCTTGCACAAATTTTACTTTAGCGTTTGATTTATAGGTACCAGCAGTTGCTGCTGATGCTGTTCCTCCGATTGTTAGTGCTACTAATGCTACTGCCCCAGCAGTTAAGATTGTTTGTTTTTTCATTTTTATTTCCCCTTTAGTTTCATTTTTTTTAGTGCTTAATTGATAAAAATATTAGGCATTTTCTTCTGGTGTATTTGCTGGAACATCACTTAATGTCCAAGTTAAGTCTGTTGAATATTTAACAGCATCTTTTGGAGTTGTTCCTGGAATAGATAATGTGATGGCTTTATTTTTTTGAACGGTTTCGCCATTAACTTCTGTATCCTCAAGTGTTCCAAAAACATCTAACCATGTTAATGCTCCCCCGCCTGGCGCTGCACTCATTACAGTTGAAGCTTCTCCCGTTGGGTTTAATACAACATCTTTAACGATTGGCGCAGTGATAGTTGTTGCTGCACTAACTGCTCGTCCACTTGTAAACGAAAGAACAGCTCCGACTAATTCTTTATTTGTTGTTGTTGCATTTTTTAATTGACCTTCTTGTTTCACAGTTAACGTCCAACCACCATTTGTACCACGAGTATCTGTCACTTGAACAAAGTTTTCTCTTGTTGTTCCATCATCTAATTTTTGTGGTTCAGCAAAGTAAGTCACATCTTTGTTGGTGATTTTATTTTGACCAAAGCTTAGGCTTGAAGCATAATCAATACTTAATGGTCCCGCTGTTCCTGGATTTGGTTTTTCACCGTCTGGATCAGTTGGCGTTACTTCTTTTCCTGGATCTGTTGGATCAACTGGTGGTGTAATGCCATCATTTGGTACAAATTCTACTGAACCCGTTGATTTGTATACTCCTCCATCAGCTGCTAAAGCTACTGACGTGGTGCTTAATGCGGTTAATACGATTGCAGATGTTGCGATTAGTTTAGTTAATTTCATTTTTATTTCCCCCAAATTGTTTTTTTATAAATGAATATGCTACCTACTAAAAAGATAAAACCCACTAACAAACTCTGTTGACTTGAAGACTCCCCTGTTTGTGGCAATCGGTTTAAGTGAGGTGTTGTTGTACCAATAGTTGTTGGCAAAGTGCCATTAGGTACAGGTGTTACTGGTATTGGCTTACTATCTGGTTTATCACTTGGGTACTCATAGGTCCCATAAAAACTGATTTCACCAGTAGATTGATAACCTTGATTTGATTCTGCAAGTACCTCTTTAAAGGGAAAAATACTGAACAGAATCACAACTGAAAAGATGAAACTTTTTCTTAAAGTGCTCATATTCTTCCTCCTTATGGGGTATCTTGTAAAGTCCAAGTGATAGAGCCTGTATACTCTTCTGGATAAGCTTCACCTGCATCTATTGATAAGGATAGGCCATCTCCATTAGGGATCCAACCATTGGTGATTGAAACAGGATCATCATCCACATTTGTATTTTCATAAATTGTAATAGCAGAGGTTCCCAATATTTGCTGCTTACCGGCTTTTGAATACCTTACCGCCTGTGGCAATGTTTTATTCGTTGCACTGGTTAACACTCGATCCATTTTAGCTGTCAGTGTCCAACTTAACTTGTCGGCTCTTGTATCCTCAACAACTAAGTCACCATCCATACCTGCTATAGGATATTGCGTTGTCTTAGCTCCTAGCGGCAGTTCCTCTCCAAATGAAATATCCTTTGGTGCACTAATAAACGAAAGTTCTCCGTCTGCCACTGTCACTGTTGTTGCTGGTGGGAAGATAGCATCATAGAGCGTTTTTTGAGTGACTGGATTTTTATTTCCAACCGTATCGGTTAAGAAAATCTGAACCTTGTCCCCTATTGTTAAGCGAGGTCCAGGTGTTGGAATTTCCCACGTCCCATCTGGTTGAACAATCGCTGAAATGATTGTTCCATCAATTTTGGCATCTACACCATTAATGGTATAGGTTACAGTTGCACCTGGTTCCCCGTTGATTCCCTTAATTTTTTTACTTGCAATCGTAAATTTCCCAGTCAATTCTGCTGGCTTTGGTGGCGTTACATCAGATACAACCGTTGTTCCAGGTTCTTCACTAAGGTAAGGACCTCTTACTGCAGTCGCAGATAGTGTCGTTCCTGCCTTATAAAAACTAGAAACTTTGTAACTAATGTACCCATCTTTATCAGTTACTAAGTCTTTTTGGACAAGCGATCCATCATCCGCTGTAACTGTAACTTTGGCTTGACCTGCTGAGGCATATACCGGAATATAAGTGATGTTTCCATCCTCATCTGAACCATTATTATCGGGAACCGTTCCAATTTGTACACGACCTTTTACAGTTAGGTTGGCATCTGTTACCGGTGAAAGCTCTACAATTGGATTTTGATTCATCCCTGAAATACGGCGAAACTTATTGGTTCTAAAGTTCGTTTGTAAGGCAGGCTCTGTTGAGGTAACGACTTGTGTGTTTGCTGGACCTGTTGCTGTTAAATTGCCAACTAACGCATACGTTAAAGATGACGGACCTAAGACATCTACTCCCATATTCCATAAGTCAATGTCGGAATCTGAAATCGATAATTTATTAGCCGCTCCTGTTATTCCAACCGCTGATGATGTACCTAAATTTCGAATATCGTATTGGGCAGGTTTACTTAAATCAAATACGTTATTACTACCCGAAGCAATATTCACTAGTGGTACCGAACTTACACCAATTGTGTAGAAATAGGCTCCTTCTTCAACTTTAAATACACTATTGCTTGCATTAAAGTTTACTACTGCACCAGATGCTAATTTACTAGTTAAGTTCGTAATAGACCCTTTTTTAGCAGTAAAGGTACTGCCAGATAAGTCAAAACGAACGGCATTTCCTGGCATATTTACATTGAAAACAGCATTCTCGCCAATTGTCATACTCTTATAATATTGATAAACCGCTGGATAGGCTGTTCCAGTTTGAGTTTGCCCTAATTTCACATTGGCCCCTTCACCAATTGTAAATTCTTGACTTGCTCCTGTTTCACCTGCACTAGAATTCTCTACAAACCAAATAACTGAGAAGTTATAATAGTTTACGTTTCCAATGTATTTTGTCCCCGGTTCAATAACCATACTTCCCACATAAAAGTTTTCAGCTCTGGTGTCGAGATTATTATTTCCATACATCGTAACCTCAGCATGATAGGCTCTGATAACACGTTGCACATTGGCTTTTGTTACAATATTTCCAAGTCTGAATTTCCAGTTTCTTGTATTGGCTGAACCATAGCCACTATTCACAAATGCTTCATTGTATGCGTTGTTGCTCATAATCATATCGTGAATATGAAAAACGGATCCTGCCACACTTGGATTATTGACTCTTAAATCATAATTACGCATCTCTAAAAGAAAGCCTCCTCCATCAATTTCAATGGGAGTTGTTCTAAAAGAAGTTGCACTACTTGCTGTAATTTCATTTTTCATTATGATCTTAGTTGTTGTAGGCTCATCATAAGCTGCTTTAAATTCTGCCCATGTGCTTACTTCAACTTCACCCGCTGCTCGTGCCATCATTCTTGATTGAACAGCAACTGGTACGTCTGCTTCATTTGCTTGAGAGTTCGTTGATTGCTCTTTTGATGATTGGTTTGGGTCAGTCTCTGGTTTTGTTGATTCTGGATTACTAGTTGTAGGTAGCTTTAAAGTCAACTCATCTGAATGAATGACTGAATCTTCGTAAGAGGTGACCGCTTTTAAGGTATACTCTCCAGTCTGGTTCACTGTAAAGCTAACAAGTACAGATTGTTCTTGGAACTCAGTAACTACTGGTACATTTTCACTCGTTGCTAATTCAGATGATTGTCCTTGGTTGGATTGGTTTGTTTTTTCAAATGGTTGAATGACCAATTCCTTTTTTTCTGTATCCAACGACACTTTATTCTCACTTTGCAAGGAAGCTAATGTTTCTTGATAGGTTAGTCCTTCAGGTACAGGTATCCGAATCTCTTCTGTTAAATAGGGACTAAATGTAATTAAGACATCGACTTGGTTAGCTATTGAAGATTGTATTGCTTGTTCTATTTTTACATATTGTGTTTCAGCATTTGCTGCGTCCGTTGCTTTAACACTTGGATCTTTCTTTAGTTGTTGAATGGATAAGCCACTAATAATTAAAGAAAGAAGCACGACGATACTCAACACTATTTTATAATTTTGTTTTAATTTCATTTTGGTATCCTCCTTTCTTTCGTATTTTATTACTTATTGCGTTCCCCCTTACTTATCAAGAATAGCAAAAAATGAAATTGCTTTTGTCCATTTTTTTCTCAATTTTCTCAAAGTTATTTGAACAAAATCGAACAAAAGATTGTTAAAAAAGCGTTTCTATCAGTTATTTAACTGTTTATTTTAGTAAATAGAATATAGAAATACGATTAAAACCCTCGTTATATTTTAAAAATAGACACAACTAAAAAGAAGCCGATGATTTTATTCATCGCCTTCTTTTTACCTTTGTTATAAAAAAGTTCTTACAATTCTTGTAATAAATCAAATTGTGATTGATACAGTTCATAATAAGGACCTTTTTCTACCATCAATTCCTCATGGCTTCCTGCTTCCATAACACTCCCTTGATCGATATAGAAAATACGTGAGCTATTTTTGATCGTGGACAAACGGTGAGCAATAATAAATGACGTCCGACCTTCTAGTAATTTTTCTAACCCTTTTTGTAATAATGTTTCCGTTTTCGTATCAATACTAGAAGTTGCCTCATCTAAAATCAAAATTTTAGGATTTGCCAATAACGTTCGTGCGAATGAAATTAGTTGACGCTGTCCGGCTGAAAGAGTACTGCCTCTTTCTTTCACTGCTGTATGATAACCATCCTTTAATTCTGAAATAAAATCATGTGCTCTGACAATTTTAGCAGCTGCCACGACCTCTTCTTCTGTGGCGTCTAATTTCCCATAACGAATATTTTCCATAATCGTTCCTGAAAAAATAAAGGTATCTTGCAGCATCACACCCATTTGTTTACGTAAGGATTCCAACGTTACTTTTCGTAGGTCGATGCCGTCAATTAAAATTTCTCCCTCATTAATATCATAAAAACGACTCAATAAGTTAATGACTGTTGTCTTTCCGGCTCCAGTTGGACCAACTAACGCAATTGATTCACCCGGTTCTACATGAAAATTGATATTTTTTAAGATATCTTTTCCCTCTTCATAGCGGAAAGTCACATTTCTAAAGAGTACATCTCCTTTGATAGGTGGCATTTCAATCGCTGTTGGACTATCTTTAATATCTGGTTCTACATCCAGCGTTTCAAAAATCCGTTCAAGATAAGCCGTTGCAGTAATTAATGAGTTATAAAAATTCCCAATGTTGATGACTGGATTCCAAAAATTATTCACATAACCAATAAAAGCAATCAACGTTCCCGTAGTAATATCTACGCCAATTCCACGAATCCCGACATAATAAATTAAGGAAGTCGTAATCACCGCAATATTTTGTACCCCTGGCCATAATAAAAACTGAATACTAACAGCTTTCATCCATGAAGCTCGATAATTTTTACTTACTTCAGAAAAAATCTCATCATTTACATTTTCCCTTGCAAAGGATTGCGTAACTTTAATGCCTGCAATGCTTTCATGAATATACGCATTCATATTCGATTGCTTGTTACTTAAATCTTGATAAGCTTTACGCTGTTTATTTTTGATAAACATCACAAAGACAAACAATACTGGCAACAAAACTAAACTATATAACGTTAACTTCCAATCAATAGCTAACATAAAAATCAACGTGATTACAACACTTAAAATATCTGAAATTAAGTTAATTAAACCGTTCGATAATAAATCACTCAACGTATTGATGTAATTGACCACACGAATCAATATTTTCCCATGAGGACGACTGTCAAAATAAGAAAATGGTAGCTTTTGCAAATGCTCAAAAATAGCTGAGCGCATATCCTTTAATATATCCTGTCCAATTACTGTAATGGACTGAATACGATACCACATACACCAACCCGTTACAATTACAGAGGCTAGAAAAGCTACACCAACCCATATCAACAAAGTCATATTTTTAGTTGGAAGCACATCATCAATGACAACTTTGCTTAAATATGGTCCTAGCATCATTGCAATATTCGCAATTAAAATAACAAACAACGTTTGATAAATCGGCTTTTTATAAGGTTTAACATAAAACAATAATCGTTTAAAATCTTCTCTATTAAATTCCTGAGCCAACTCTTCATCTACATCAAATTTATTCCTCGCCATTACTTGCTTCCTCCTTTTCATCAAAATTGCCTAGCTGTTTATTAAAGACATCATAATAATAGCCTTTTTTAGCTAACAAAGATTCATGCGTTCCTCGTTCAATTATCTTACCTTGCTCCAAGATCAAAATCTCATCCGCATCTTTCACAGATGAAATGCGATGGGCAATAATAAATGTTGTCTTATTCCCGGTAATTCCATCAAGTTCCTCTTGAATCTTCGTTTCTGTTTCCATATCAACTGCTGACGTCGTATCATCTAATATCAAAATAGCTGGGTTTTTCATCAATGCTCTTGCTAAAGAAATTCGTTGCTTTTGTCCACCAGATAACCCAACACCTCGTTCCCCAACAATTGTGCCATATCCTTCTGGCATCTTTTCAATAAAATGATTGGCATCTGCAATTTGAGCCATTCGTTGAATATCCGCATCCTCAGCATCCGGTACACCAAAAGCAATATTGTCCCCAATTGTATCCGAAAACAGAAAAATATCTTGCATGACGATTGCAATATGATTACGCAATTCACGAACATGCCATTTTCTAGCATCTACTCCATCTATTAAAATTTTTCCAGCTGTTGGGTCATAAAAACGAGCAATCAAATTAACTAACGTCGACTTACCTGATCCTGTTTCACCTAAAATACCAATCGTCTGACCTGGCGCTGCCTTTAAACTAATATCACTTAAAACCTCTGTGGTTGGATCATCATCAAAATGGAAAGACACATGATCAAACTCAACAAAACCTTCTAAATGTGGCACCGAATTTTCAGAATGAATTGGGATTCTTGATTTTGCTCCTAGCATTTCACGAATTTTAAATGAAGAGGCAATAAAACGTTGCACATCGTTAATAAGCCAACCGCTCATTCGCATCGGCATATTTAACATCCATAAAAAACCTGTAAATGCGACTAAATCTCCAAGTGTCATTTGTTCGATAATCACAAGATACCCACCAAAAACAAAGGTAATAATCGTTAAGCTACTTGCTAAGGAATCCAAAATTGGCAAGTATCGTTTTGAAACTGCAGCTGAATCCATATTTCGTTGCTTAAAATCCTCATTGTGTTTATTAAATTTATCAATTTCATAGTCTTCTCTAGCAAAAGCTTTCACCACACGATTGCCACTAATATTTTCTTCTACCATTGAATTCAATCTTGAAAAACTTTCTCTAATTTCATAAAAAATAGGTTGTGCTTCATTGGCCATTCGCATCGTTAAAATCCCAATGATTGGCGTAACAGCAACTAGCGCCAACATCAAGCGCCAATCAATCGTCGCCATAACAACTACTGCGCAAATAAATAACAATAAATTCTCTAATAAATTATAAAATACCCAGGAGATAAAGTGACGAATCGCATCTGTATCACCTGTCATACGAGCCATAATATCTCCCACTCTCGTTTGATTGAAAAAATTAAAATCTAATTCTTGCAATTTTTGATATAGATCTTCTCGTATCCGAAACAATGAATCTTGACCAATTTTTTCAAACATGATTTGATAGCAATATCGCAACACCGTTCTTAAAAAAGCAACGCCCATCATCACACCTAGTATCGGAACCAGTAAATTTGTTTTTCCTTGATCAATTACAACATCAACAATTTTTCCACCTAATAATGGATAAACAATACTTAAAACTGATGTTACAATAACTAAAAAAATAGCAATTACAGTTAACAAACGATACTTCTTGGCGTATTGCCAAACCCACTTCACACTCTCCATCACACTTCCTCCTCACGTATCACTAACTACTAACAGATTAATGTATCCGGATACAAAAAAGAATGGTCATTTTTCTTATTTTTGATGGATAAAATTCTTTAATTAATTCTTGCAAAAGAGACATAATAGTTGTTTAATAAGGCATAATGGTTCACAATTAGTGTACATATTTGCAAGACAAAGGAGCATTTTTATGGAATTTTTCATCGACAAAACAGCTGAAAAAAAATTAGCACTCTTTAAACTACTTTTCTTTGCTGACGAACCAATTTCTGTAAAGGAAATTCTAACTCAATTACAGTTTTCAAAATCAACACTTTTTCGTTATTTAAAAGAACTAGAAGAAGATTTGGCTTTAACTTTTGATCCTCAAAGTTTTTTGCTTATCAATGAAAATAACGTGTACGCATATAAAAGTGAAACTCAGATTGATAAAAGTTTGATTGTGAATCGACTGAATCTGTACTATGTTAAAGGCTCGATTCGTTTTAAAATCATCCTCGCTCTTTATAAAAAACGTTACACTTCAGTTGATGAAGTTGCTAATGATCTCTATGTCAGTCCTTCTTATTTATATCGACAGCTCAAAGATATTTATACTTTTTTAGATGACTTTCATTTGAAAATCAATTTCAAACCAGACATACAACAATCGACAAATTTTGTAGGTAGCGAGATTCATTTACGCTTCTTTTTCGTCTATTTCTACTGGTCTGTTTTTAAAGGCATTGAATGGCCCTTCAAGCGCTTACCTGAATCAATGTATGATTTATATTATAAAAATGAAATTGACAAACATTTTCCAAAAGAAAATTTAGCTCCTGCTAAGGCAACCCAAATTGGTTACCTATTGACCATCACTTTTTGGAGAGTAAACTCAAGAAAAGAATATATTCAATTAGACAATGATTTAACTGAAATTCTTACAGCTATTTGTGAAATCAATGATATTTCAAGCTCCATTGCGACAACTTGGACTCAATTACCAGAAAATATTGTCACTCAAGAAAAATTATTTTTTAATTTTTTTACTCGGATAGTTGTAGCAAGCGTTGATAGCGATGAAATGAAGGCCGACATTGCAAAACATCTCCTAACCTTAGATTCTTCAATCATCTATTATTGTGTTTCTTTTTTAGACGAATTACAACTTTATTTCAACTTAAAAATGACACCTCAAAAAAAGATGATTAATCTTTACTACGTTATTTTATATCATCTGTACATGCGCTATATTAAGGTTGAGCATGCTAAGTACTTAAATGATCCTTTTCAATTGAAGGAATTAAATAGTCCTGTCAAACTTTCTAAATCATTAGAAGCCAGTCTTAATAAATTTTACTCTCAATTTATTAAAAAAAACCATTCATTCAATCAAAGCGATTCTTCCAAACAACTTACATTTTCGCTAAGCTACTTTATTATCAACAGCATTGAATTAGAACCGATTCCCGTTTTGGTTCACTTTTCTAATAATATTTCTGGAGAATACCTCATAAAAAACAAAATCAATACTATTTTCGGAACCTCAAACATTCGATTTATTGATGATATCGACCAAGCCTTTCTAGTTATTTCTGACTGCTACGAAGGGGCTATCCCCAATGAAAATTATTTCTATATTGAAGAAATGCATAATCCCATCATTTGGAAAGGTCTTTTTGATTTTATCCAGCAACACCTCTTCAATCATTCTTTTGCAAATTAAAAACCAGCAAGGATAACTTTTACAAGCTATCCTTGCTGGTTTAAATTATTTAAATGTTTCTTTAATCGTTTTAGCTAACTTAGTATATCGCTTTTCTAATAACGTGTATTGCTTCATAATAAAAACACTCTCATCTGCCGCAGTCATCATCAGTTCTAGCGGAACATTTTCAATGGCTTTTTCTTCATCAATCAACTCATCACAATATTGTGCATAGTACAAAATATTACTTTGAGCTCGATTCAACGCCTTAACTAACTCTATATTCCCATAAATATCAAGTTGCTCCGACCTTTGATCGTCTATACGTTTTCCGTAATCCAATTTAAAAAATCACCTCTTCTTTGATACATGGTATTATTTGTTATCACATATTTTTTGTGCTTATTTGAAAATTTATGAAGTTCGCGATCCGTCACTACAAGGCCTACTTGCTCATCTAAATAATCAACCACCTCAATATGGTCTAGTAGCTCTAATGTTAAAAATTGTCTTTTAAAACTGTGGCTATTAAAGCCATGAATTGCTACATGTAGTTTTATTTTGTCAAATTCAATAATCTCTTGCAAACACCACGCAATCGCTTCATTGCTTAAATAATCATTTTGATAATGACTTTGATTTAGCAATTTTAAACACTTATAGTAATTCATACTTTGTTTCTTAATCCCAATAAAATAATTTAACACAACTGTGCTATTGCATTTTCTTAAAATCATACATTTTTTGATTTTTAAATGAATTCGATCTTGATTTTCTTCATTCAATGTAACACCTAATATTGAATGAATATCTTTTAATACTTTTTCATAGGGTTCATCAAATTCTGACAAGCGAACTTCCTCAGTCTTTGGTAAAATTTGATGCACTGTTTCTTCTAAACCAACAATCAACTGATACCAAATAAATTTTGCCTCCATATAAATCTGCTTTGGTTTGACATCTGGTGGCAAATGATTAGACACCCACATCAAAATCGATTCAGGAACCTCAACCCGATCTTGATTTTTTACTTTAATAAAATTACCTTGCTCCCAACGTATTTTAGAGGCAATCAGAACTGTGTAAATATAAGAATTTTTAGGTGGTAACTCAATCCCTTCAAGAAGAGGATAAAGATCTTCTAGTGATTCTTTTAATTCATCTAGTTGTTCTTGATATTCATTATCTGTTTCAAGCATCAAAATAGCAATGTACTGACGTAATACTTCTTCATTTCCGATTATTTTAACTGGTGAACTTCTTTGAATTTGAAAATGTGGACTAAATTGCTCGTTAATCAAATGAATCCTTCGGTAAACTGCTGAGTAACTTAAATATTGATTGTCTGCATATTCTGTAATCGATGGAACTAGTTCTTCAAAACAGGCAAAAAACAAATTAATTAAAAGAGATTCTTGATAAAAATAATGTTTTAGTCTTTTCATAGAAAATTCTGTAGAAAAGACTGCTTGAATTAGTGAGCTTTGACGCTCCCAAGTTACTTGAACACCTAATTCTTGAAGTTTAGTTCTTTCTACTATTTCGTCAACAACTACACGTAATGTTTTTAGAGTAACCCCTAGTTCCTTTACTAGTTCTCGTTTAGAGACTAATCCATTTGGTGACTCATATAACCTTTTAATAATACTGTATTTTCTTTTCTTCTCTTTTTCTACTAAAAAACCATCCTGTTCCAATTTATTACCAGCTTCTTTCTTTTTATTTTGATAGGTTATATTTATAAGATAACATCAAAAAAGCAATTTCCTTTCTCTATTTCCAGTCCATTTCGTCCCATTTTTGTTCAAAGTTCTATTTTTCACAAAGGGGTATTTAATAACAAAGAAGCTCCTAAGTTAGTGCTTATTTTTTGAATGCCTTTTCTTTCTTTGACGAATACTTGAAATACTGTTGCCACTAGTTTCTATTTCACGTATAATAGAAAGCGCTTAAGGAGGTGTTTTAATCGTGTTACAACTAAATCCAAAAACATTTAACCCTGAAATTTTATATATTTTTGACTATTCCAATGTTGGCCCTACTACGGGACAAAATCATGCCCATGACTTTTTAGAGATGTCGATTATTATCGATGGTTCTGTTGAATATTTAATTGATGAAAAAGCTTTTTTATTAGAAAAAGAGACTATTCTTTTATTTAATCCAGGGATTCATCACTACGAACATTACGAAGCAGGTATGGAAAGTACACAGATTCATATTGGTTTTCGCAACTTTTCTTTAACGGATTTCCCCAGAGATCATTTCCCTTTTAAAACATCGATTCTAAAATTAACCAAGTTTAAAAAAGAATTTTTTGAAGTCTGTCAGGAAATTTTAGTTGAAAAAGCAAAAGGCGAAGAAGGATATGACTTAATGTTAAAGACGTTAGTTATGAAGTTGATTATTTACATTTTAAGGGATGCTGAATCCAATCATTTAGAAATTAATGCATTAAAACTATCCTATGAAGAACAAGAAAAACAAACAATTGTTAGCAATATTATTCATTATTTAGAAAAACATCATACAGAAGACGTCAGCCTATCTTCACTTTCTCAAACTTTGTACATCAGCCCTACCTATATTTCTCGTGTTTTTAAGGAGGAAACAGGTGAATCTCCGATTAATTATTTAATCAAGCTCCGGTTAACTAGAGCAAAAGAGCTACTAGAAAATCAAGAAGACATTACCGTTAAAGAAGCTGCAAACTTAGTTGGCTATAATGATGCATACTATTTTAGTAAACTTTTCAAAAAATACTATGGCAAACCACCTTCTGTTTTTATCCGAAACAAGCACTAAATCAGAAATGATGATAGGCTTGTTTTTAATTTAATGCCTTAAGTGGTAAAATGTGGTTATACTTGCACATCAGAAAGGACGTTTTTCTTGATTACTTTAAATCATCAATTAAAAAAATTAAAGAAATTAGAATTTGTAGAAATTATTTTTTATTTCATTAAATGGAGCTTTTATGCTGGTGTCGTCGGAATTCTAGTCGGCTGTTTATCGGCTTTTTTTCTTTTGACCTTAGACATGACAACTGCTGAACGGCTAGCTCACCCCTGGTTGCTTTTTGGACTGCCATTTGCTGGAGCATTTATTAGCTATCTGTATTTTAAGTTTGGAAAAAATGCTGGTCGAGGTAATAATTTAGTCATTGAGCAAGCAAATGGGGGTTCAGAAACTATCCCTAAACGATTGATACCTTTAACATTAATTGGAACACTTGCTACTCATCTTTTTGGTGGTTCTGCTGGTCGTGAAGGAACCGCTGTTCAAATGGGCGGTTCAGTTGCAGATGCTGTTGGGTCTCTTTTTAAAATTAACGCAAAAGAACGACGCATTTTAATTATTTGTGGTATGAGTGCTGGTTTTAGCTCTGTTTTTGGAACCCCTATTGCTGGAACACTTTTTGCTTTAGAAGTGCTCGCTCTAGGTTTTTTTCGTGAAGAAGGTCTATTTCCAAGTTTATGGGCTGCATTGATTGCCAATTGGGTGACCCTATCTTTTGGAGTCATTCATCATTCCTATCAAATGGGCACTATTCCTGCTGCAAGTTTTGGCTTAATAGCAAAAATTATGCTAGCGGCTTTGTGTTTTGGCTTAACCGGTCGTTTATTTAGCCGTCTAACCGACTTCTTGAAGAGCTTCTTTAAAAAATGGATTCTAAATCCTGCTTTAAGAAGTTTTATCGGCGGCGCTCTAATTATTTTGATGGTTTTTGTCGTTGGATCAAGAGATTATTTAGGTCTAAGCTTGCCGTTGATTGATCAAGCTTTTAATGGAGAAGCTCATCCCTTTGCATTTTTATTGAAGTTATTTTTTACTGCTTTTACTTTAGGAACAGGGTTTCAAGGAGGCGAAGTCACTCCGTTGTTTGTCATTGGAGCTACACTTGGAAGTACATTAGCTCCCATACTGGGGGTTGCAATCCCATTTCTTACTGGTCTTGGTTTCATCGGCGTCTTTGCTGGTGCCACAAATACACCAATCGCATGCTTTGTAATGGGGCTAGAATTATTTGGAACTAAAGCACTGCCCTATTTATTTTTAGTTTGTGTCATTAGCTATCTCTTTTCAGGAAACTTTGGCATTTATGAGTCTCAAAAAATTGGAATTCGTAAAACAAAGCTTTTTGAAGATGACTAATAAAAAAAAGCCATTGACTCTATCTTTTATTAAAAGATAAAGTCAATGGCTTTTTTTATTTTAATCACACATAGGTAAAAGGAACCGATGGACGGTTATTTTTAATCCATTCATGCAAATTCATTTCTTTAAAGTGTGGATTCTCATAATCAATTTCTTCATGTTTTTTCATACAAACATCCATATAAGCTGATGCCGTTTCACTAAATTTATTTTCTTTATCTTGACGCATTTCACTAATAATTCTAAATTCATCCTTATCTTCAATTCCTAGTAGTTCACAAGTCCGTTCCCATTCGTTGTCTTCAATTAAATTCAGCATAATATCGATAAAACATTTTAATTTTAATGGGTTCATGTTGAACCACTCCTATCTTAATTTTGAATGATTGCATAATGTTAAATAACAGAAAGATAGATACACTAATTCCTTTGGAATAGTTACAAAAACTATTTAAAATCAGTCTAACTTTCGTTTATTACAGGTATTAAGATAACATATAAAAAAAGAAATTAAAATATTTTAGTCTTTATTAACAGAAAACTCTCACCCTTTTTATACTATGAGTTGTGTTGATAAAAGCTTATTTAAGTACATTTCAAGCAGTTTATACCATCTTTTTTTGCTAATTCTCTATTTTTTTCTGAATTTCTCTAATTATTGATAAATTTAAATCCGGCTAATTTTTAGAATTTTTGATAATTCAGGCTTAGACGAATTTCAGTCTAAAGGTCTATATCTATCTCTACTTATTTCTTGTATAATTATTAAAAATACCTATTACATACAAAAAGGATAAACTAATGAAAATATACCTAGTTTTAACAGCTACAAGTAGCTTACTTTCAAAAACAATTAAATTATATACGGGTGCAAATTACAATCATGCCTCCATCGCTCTTTCCTCTGACTTAAATGATTTAACTAGCTTTGGTCGAAAGGACATTAACAATCCATTTATTGGAGGCTTTGTTAAAGAAGATATTTCCCACGCTTTTTTTCTAGACGCACAATGCTCTATTTATACGTGTGAAGTATCACCTAAAGAATACGCTCATCTAAAAAGAGAATTAGATTACTATCATCAACAACAAGATTTCTTTCGTTACAATTTTCTTGGCTTACTCGCTTTAGCTGTCAATGTAAACTACAAACGAGATCACGCTTTTTTTTGCTCTGAATTTATCGCAACACTATTAGAAGAGTGTCAGATTTATCAATTTGATAAATCTCCAAACCTTGTTACTCCCCAAGATTTACAAGCTTCTATTATTTTCAAACCTATTTATACAGGAACAATCAAAAATTATCTTGTCAAAACCCACATACCTCTGTATGACTATGTTTAAAAAACAGCTTCTAATCGAAGTTGTTTTTTATTTTGCTCTTGTTATCTTTTTCTTGACAAAAAACGATTACAAGTGTAAACTTCAATTATCACAAACGTTTACTTCTGTAATCGAAAAAAAGAGAAAGAAGGAATCTATTATGAAACAAACTTTTAAAATCACTGGAATGACTTGTCAACATTGCGTTAAAAATATTGAAACTGCTGTTCAAGAACTAAATGGTCTTAAAAAGATAAAAATTCACTTAAAAAAAGAGACTGCTTTAGTACATTACAACGAAGAACAACTTTCAAGTGAAGCGATTATCAATAAAATTACTGAAGCTGGCTATCAAGCCGAGGTGATTTAATATGAGCCAAGATAAAAATATTGCCATGGATACACTCGTACTCACTGGAATGACCTGTGCAAACTGCGCACAAAAAATTGAAAAAACATTAAATCAACAAGAAGGCGTAGAGTTCGCTAATGTCAATTTAGCAACTGAGAAAGCCACCGTCACCTTCAATACACACACAACTACCTTGGAGCAATTAATTGCAAGTATTGAAAAAACAGGTTATGGGGCTATTCGTTACGACGAAGAACATCGCGCTGAAGTAGCTAGAATCAAAGAGAAGAAAAACAAGCGGTTAAAAGTTGACTTTATTGCAAGCGCGCTTCTTAGTGCACCTATGGTTCTTGCGATGATTTTTATGTTACTTGGCTTCCACAACCCTGTTATTAATTTTTTTGAAATGCCACTTGTTCAATTTATTCTAGCAACTCCAGTTCAATTTATCATTGGTTGGCGCTTTTATAAAGGAGCCTATCACGCTATTAAATCGCTATCTCCCAATATGGATGTCTTAGTTGCAATGGGAACTTCTGCTGCCTATGCTCTTAGTGTCTACAACGGGTTCTTTTCTGGGAATAGCCATGAGCTTTACTTTGAAAGTAGTGCTGTGATCATTACATTGATTCTATTAGGAAAATATTTAGAGCATAATGCAAAAAATAAAACCGGATCAGCGATTAAACAACTGATGGCGCTACAAGCAAAATCTGCAGTCGTCATTCGAGATGGCAAAGAAATAACTGTTCCAATTGAAGAAGTTCAACCTCATGATCTATTAAGTATTAAACCTGGTGAAAAAATTCCCGTTGACGGAAACATTATCGAAGGTAGTAGCTCATTAGATGAAAGTATGCTTACAGGTGAAAGCTTACCTGTTGACAAGACAACAGGCGACAATGTATTTGGTGGCACTGTCAATACCAATGGTCGTTTAGTGGTTGAAGCGACTAAAATTGGCAGCGAAACTGCTCTTTCTCGTATCATTCAAATGGTAGAAGAAGCTCAAGGCAGCAAAGCTCCGATCCAACAAATTGCCGATCGAATTTCAGCGATTTTCGTGCCAATCGTACTCGTAGTTGCATTAGCAACCTTAGTCATCACTGGATTTCTCACTCAAAATTGGGAAACAGCCTTGATTCATAGTGTAGCTGTATTAGTTATCGCCTGCCCTTGTGCATTGGGACTTGCTACACCAACTGCAATTATGGTTGGAACGGGACTTGGTGCTAAAAACGGAATATTAATCAAAGGGGGCGAATCCTTAGAAGCCGCTGCAAAAATCCAAGCGATTATTTTAGACAAAACGGGTACAATTACAAAAGGAAAACCTGACGTTACCGATTATGAAACACGTCCAAATACTGATAAAAATGAAATTCTCTCTTGGATGATGGCACTTGAAAAAAATTCAGAACACCCTCTTGGCAAAGCTATTTTCAATTATGGCGCACAAAAAATAGCTATCGATACTCCAAAAGTCGATGACTTCAAAGCCTTAGTTGGATCTGGTATTTCAGGAACAATTAATGGAATGCCGATGTATATGGGAGCCAAACGTTTAATGATTGAAAAAGGAATTGATTTTTCTTATTTTGAAAAAGATATCGAAAGGTTAGAAGCAAGTGGCAAAACAGCAATGCTTTTTGCTAAAGAAGATCAATGTTTAGCAATGATTGCTGTAGCTGATCAAATTAAAGACACGTCAAAAGAGGCCATTGAAAAACTAAAACAACTCAATGTAGATGTGTATATGCTAACGGGTGATAATCGCTTAACTGCAGAAAGTATTGGTCGTGAAGTTGGTTTAACAGCTGATCACATTTTTGCAGAAGTCTTACCTGAAGACAAAGCAAACCATGTTGTAAAACTACAAAAGCAAGGTCTTTTGGTTGCTATGGTTGGCGATGGCATTAATGATGCTCCGGCACTTGCCACAGCTGACGTTGGAATTGCGATGGGCACTGGAACTGACATTGCGATGGAAGCTTCTGATATTACCTTAATGAATGGCGACTTAAACAGCATTCCAAAAACCATCCATTTATCTAAAATCACTTTAAGTAAAATCAAGCAAAACTTATTTTGGGCATTTATTTACAATACGATTGGCATTCCCTTTGCTGCTTTTGGTTTATTAAATCCAATTGTTGCAGGCGGGGCGATGGCCTTTAGTTCTGTAAGTGTCTTGATTAATTCACTAAGCTTAAATCGCAGAAAAATCTAATACAAAAGCCCTGAATTAAAAATAATTCAGGGCTTTTTGCTATTCTTTTTTTCGATTTTTTAAATTAATGACTAATAATACGGCGAAAATAATGGCAATGACTAATAATCCAAACAGACAAATTTTAACCAATAACATATTCTTCGTAAAGAAATAAAGTCCTAAGAATAGAATAATTAAAATTGAATAGATTGAACTTAATTGACTAATCAATTTTTTTTGATCAATATTTTTCATAAACGCTGGCACTCCTTATTCACATTAGTAGCTAAAGCATACCTTAATTTCTTGATGATATCAAATATTTTCAAAATCAGTAAACGATTTTCACAGTTTTTTAAAATTTCCTTACTTTATATTAAAAAAAGTTGTTCAAGAAAGACCACAGCCTCCACTGAACAACTCGTTTTTAAAATTCATAATCTGATTTTTGCATAGGTTCTACAACGCCTAATAAATAACCATTTCCCACTTGTGAGAAGAAATCATGATTACTTGTTCCAGCCGAAATCCCATTCATCACGATTGGGTTAACGTCCTCTGCATTATCAGGGAATAACGCATCCATACCTAAATTCATTAACGCTTTGTTTCCGTTATAACGTAAGAAGACTTTTACTTCCTCTGTCCAACCCACTGTATCGTATAACAATTCTGTATACTTCACTTCATTTTCATACAGTTTGTACAACAACTCATATGTCCAACCTTTAAGAGCCATCTGCTCTTCTTCTGGCAGTTCATTGAAGCCTAATTGGAACTTATAACCAATGTACGTACCATGAACTGATTCATCGCGAATAATCAATTTAATGATTTCTGCCACGTTTGGTAGTTTGTTGATTCCCAAGTAGTAAAGTGGTGTGTAAAATCCTGAATAGAACAAGAATGTTTCAAGAAAAACGCTGGCTACTTTCTTTTGTAAAGGCGATCCATTTTGGTAAATATCATTGATAATACGCGCTTTTTCTTGAAGAAAAGCATTTGTATTTGTCCAATCAAAAATTTCTTCGATTTCTCTTGGTGTATTCAACGTGCTAAAAATAGACGAATAGCTTTTAGCATGGACCGATTCCATAAATTGAATATTATTAAAAACAGCTTCTTCGTGAGGAGAGCGAACATCGGCTTTCAATGCTTCAATTCCATCTTGTGATTGTAGTGTATCTAGTAAAGTTAAACCACCAAAAACACGCTCTACTAATGTTTTTTCGATGCTAGACAGCTTGCGCCAATCATCTAAATCATTTGAAATTGGAATACGTGTATCTAACCAAAATTGTTCTGTTAGTTTTTCCCAAGTTTTTTTATCAATTATATCTTCAAAGCTATTCCAATTTATCGCAGCATAGTTTTCTGATTCTGTCATCGTCTAAAATCCCTTCTTATCCAAACAGCATTCAAAATCAATGACTCATTTTAGATAAAATGAACCATCGACTTTGAAGCGTGCATTCGTTTATTCTTATTTAAATCGAGCAACTTTCACAGGCATTACTTCCAATTTCTTGTGTATCGTCAGTAAATGTGCGGATATAATAGATTGATTTTACACCTTTATGGAAGGCGTAGTTACGCAAAATACTTAAATCTCTAGTTGTTTGTTTATCAGAAGTTTTCCATTCATATAGACCATCTGGCATCGTTGAACGCAAGAATAGCGTTAAGCTCATTCCTTGATCAATATGTTGTTGTGCCGCAGCGTAAACATCGATGACCTTACGCATATCCATGTCGTAGGCTGACGTATAATAAGGAATTGTATCATCCGATAAGAATGGTGCTGGATAATAAGTTTTACCTGTTTTCTTTTCTTGACGCTCTTCAATTCTTTGCGTGATTGGGTGCAAGCTTGCACTTGTTTCATTGACATATGAAATCGAGCCATTTGGAGCTACTGCTAAACGGTTTTGATTGTATAAACCATGAGCTTTCACACTTTCACGTAAGTTTTCCCAATCTTCTGGTGTTGGGATAAAAATGCCTTCAAATAATTCTTTGATTTTATCGGTTTCAGGGAACCAAGCTTCGTTGATATATTTATCAAAGTAAGTGCCTGATGCATAATCAGATTCAGCAAAGCTAGCAAAGGTTTCTCCACGTTCTTTAGCAATCGCATTGCTTTCTACTAGTGTCCAGTAGTTTAACAGTAAGAAATAGATATTGATGAAGTCAACCGATTCAGTTGAACCATAGTGAATATGATTCTTCGCTAAATACGTGTGTAAACCCATTGCGCCTAAACCAATCGTATGGGCTTCATCATTTCCGCGCTTAATTGAAGGTACCACACCAATTGATGAGCTATCTGTAATAAATGTCAACGCACGCGTCATCACTCGAACTGATTTTCCAAAATCTGGTGACTCCATTAAATTCACGATATTGCTTGAACCTAAGTTACAGCTGATATCTGTTCCAATCACTTGATAGCTTTGATCGTCATTAATCACGGATGGTTTTTGAACTTGTAAAATCTCTGAACACAAGTTACTCATTAGAATTTTACCGCTAATTGGATTGCTACGGTTAGCAGTATCAATGTTAATAATGTAAGGATAGCCTGATTCTTGTTGCAATTTACTGATTTCAATTTCTAAATCACGGGCTTTAATTTTTGATTTTTTGATTTCAGGGTTATTTACTAGTTCATCGTATTTAGCTGTGATGTCGATATAAGAGAATGGCTCGCCATAAATGCGCTCCACATCATATGGACTAAATAAATACATATAATCATCGTTTTTTGCCAACTCATAAAATTTATCTGGAACCACTAGCCCAAGAGATAGAGTTTTCACACGAACTTTTTCATCGGCATTTTCTTTTTTAGTCGCTAAGAAAGACACCACATCTGGATGGAAAACACTTAGATAAACCGCTCCAGCACCTTGACGTTGACCTAGTTGGTTACTATATGAAAAACTATCCTCTAGCAATTTCATTACAGGCACTACACCACTTGCAGCTCCTTCATAACCTTTAATAGGGTCACCTGCAGCACGTAAGTTAGAAAGTGAAATCCCAACTCCACCACCAATTCTTGATAATTGCAAAGCACTATTAATTCCACGTCCGATACTGTTCATATCATCCGTTAATTGTAATAAGAAACAAGATACCAATTCCCCACGACGTTTTCGACCTGCATTTAAAAATGAAGGTGTCGCTGGCTGGTAACGTTGGCTGATTAGTTCTTCTGCTAAATCCATTGCCAATTGTTCATTGCCATCTGCAAAGTACAACGCATTAAAGGCGATACGATCTTCGTAACGTTCTAAATAGCGCATATTGTCGTTGGTTTTTAACGCATATTGAGTATAAAATTTATGAGCTCCCATAAATGAACGGAAACGGAATTTTTTGTCATAAACTTGTTGGAATAATTTCTTGATAAATTCAAATGAATAATTGCTTAAAAACGCTTCTTCTACATAATCATTTTCAACCAAATAATCAATTTTCTCTTTTAAGGAATGAAAAAAAACAGTGTTTGGGTTTACATGCTCTAGAAAATAAGCACGAACCGCTTCTTTATCTTTATGTAGTTGGATTTTACCATCTACAGGAATATTTAATTGGTTGTTTAACTTGAAGTAGCTCGGGTTGTGTTGTTCTTTTGGAATATCATAAACGTTCAATCTGCTCAACCTCTTTCTTAAAATTAATGACATCTTGGTCTGTTCCACTGAATTCAAATTCAAAAATCATCGGAACGTTGTAAAGTTTGGCTAAATCTTTTGCTGTGAAAACAAACAAGTCCGCAAAATTACGATTTCCACCACCTGCAACACCCTTTAAGTGTTGTTGGTTATCGCCATATTCAATAAAATCATTGATAATCTCAGTGACTTCGATGTCATATGTCGGTGCAACTACAATATAATCTTCTTCAATTGGTTGAAAAGGATTCGTTGCATTGACTTCATAGCTATCTAACCCTAGCTTTTTGACAAATCTTCTTGTTTGTCCAGTCAATGAAAAGTAAACGATTTTCATATTGCTTTCAGTTCTTTTAGACGTTCAGGCTGAAATCCAACGATTGGCTCAATTCCTTCCACTAAAACAACAGGAACACTCATAAACCCTTTTTCTTTTAAGAAATTAAGATGATCTTCATCTTCCATGATATTTCTTTCATGAAATTCAATATTTTCGTTCTTTAATAAGAACTTTGTCATATCACATTGTGGACAATTTGGTTTACTATATACATGAATTTTACTCATTTTCAATTCCTCCAGTTACGTAAAAAATTAATTAATTTATTCAACAAATTCTATTATAGGCTACCCGAGAAAGAAACACAATATATTGTACCTAAATCTTCATTTTTATTTAACAATACTATATATAGCGTTTGTTTTTTTCTTAAGGAAACCTTATTATAGTCTAATTTACAGGAAAAAAGCAATCAATTTCTACTGCGTTTCCCTTTATTTTTTAGTTGCTGCTTGTTTTAACTTGTTCTAACAACCTTTCGCCACAAAAAAATAAAACAACTAAATGTTGCCCTCTCTTTTAAGGAAACATTTAGCAGTTTATTTATAAGTGATCGGTTCCTGCTGGCAACCCTTTTTCAACATCAATCATAACTGTATCGATTACTTCATCATTTTCATCAAAAAAGATTAGGTTGACTGGATTGACATTGTTTCTTAGTTTCCAGCCATCAATGCAATCAATTGTTTCTGATTGCCCAACATATTTATCCGCATTTTGAATCAACTCATTATCAGTGTCTGTTAAACTAGCATACTCAAAGTAGGCTTGCGAAATGTACGTATCTCCATCTGGCATAGCGGATGCTTGGCTAATGTCTAAATAAGTATCATTAGCAGACATCTCTTCTTCACTATTGTTTTTAAATGTATAATAAATAAGCACTGCTGGTAATGCTTCGTTATCCCGAACTACTTTATAGCCTGTAAGCTGCAATTCAAAAGTTTCTCCAGTAACGGTTTTATTTAATTTGTAAAACTTATCATAATTAAAGGCATTCTCAATAGTATTTGACTCTTTTTTCATTCTAGTACAACCTACCAATAAAAATACCATAAAAAGAAATACGATGATTTTCTTTGACTTTCCCACTTATTTCCCTCCCTTTAAGTCTTCTTCTTTTTATTAATTATAACATATTCAATTTATCTATTCTTGAATTAAATAAAAATCAGTTCTTAGAAATGATTTCTCTAAGAACTGATTTTTTGATTATCTAACTATTCTTGTTCGACGTTTATGCGTAAAGTATAACGTAGACAAGCCTAATAATAATACTCCTACTTGTTGAATCAGTTGATTCCTCTCATCTTCCCCAGTTTGTGGCAGTTTTTGATTCACTGGCGGTGTTGGATTCATTGGCGGCAAAGGACTAGGTTGCGTGTTAGTTTGAGGTACTATCGGCTTAGTGACAATCGTTTGAACCTCATTACTATCTAAGTCTTGACCTTCTGTTATAGATGGATCATCCGAAACAAGAGAGGCAATATTTGAAATGGTTGTTGTCTCACTGGGAATATCTGTAATCTTCACTTGGAATCGAATAGTCACACTTTGATTCCCTCGTAATCCTTCAACCATCACAGAAAGGTGACGTCCTTGCCAAATAGTATCATCTGCCAACTTAATGCTTTCACCTGTTGTATTAGTAACTGTTGTGCTGTCTGGAAGATAGGCAGTATGCTCTGGTATAGTATCTGTAACTTGACCAGACCACAGACCGCCATTGGGTCCATTTTTCACGACTAATTCATAGGTTAATACCTCCCCAACTGTGGCATTTTTTTGATCGACCACTTTTAAAATTGATATTTCAGAGGCTATTTTATTGTCTACGGACGGATGTTGTTCAATTCGTGTTTCAGGTTGCCCAGCTACTTGAACTGCCGTACCAGTAACATCTGCTGTATTCAAGATAGTAGTGTTCTCAGCTACTTCTTGTCCAATCAGCACCTCAAAGGAAATAGCAGCTTTTTCACCACTAAGCAATCTGCCTACCTCAACTGTAATCGTTTGGCCAACAACATGTTCATCCCCTAACCGTTCTGAGTTTAAATGTAGGGTTCCTTTGATATAACTCAAGCCGTTTGGCAATTGATCTTGCATAACAACTTGATTGACGTTTGCTGGTCCCGTGCTGATATTTTCAATCACAATTTCATAGCGTAATTTATCCCCTACTTTTACTGCTTTTCCACTGACATCTTCTGTTCCTTGGTAAGCTTTCTTAGTAGAATTTAATTTTCCTGGACCAGCCTGTAGAATAAATTCTGTTTCATCTTCTACTGGCTCCGTTAGAACTCCGTCCCCATTTGCACCAATAAATGTTGCTTTATTAACAATCGCTTTATCAAACTCAAGAGAGGTTACTAGAACCTTGAATTCAATGGTTAATTCTTCATTTTCTGCTAGCTTAATGTCTTTGATTGTTAACGAATTATTTTTCCAAATACCTGCATCTGCAATGTCTTTATTTGCAATTTTAGTCGTATTTGGTTGGTAACGAACTCCTGCTGGTAACGTATCCGTCACTACACCATCTTGTAAGAAACCTGCATTTTTGGCATTGCTAACAACCAAGCGGTACGTCAAAATAGTATTGGTAAAAGAATGCCCATTGAATTGAGGTGTTCCGTCTGTAACTGTTTTTATAATGTTTGGTTCTGGTTGCGCATTATTTAAAACATTAGGTGTTTCTTTTAATTCCGTTTCTTTTTCAGGTTCTTCTGAATTGACAGCGGTCATTCCTTTTGCTGTTGCAATATTTGCAATAGTTCCACTTGCTTTATTGGTTATTTTCACATCAAATATCACAACTGCTTTTTCTCTTGATTTCAAGGTACCAATGTTCAATGATAAGAATTGTTTCTCTTGATTAACGGCATCATCACTTTGTTGAATCAATTGGTTATCTTTTTCTAAATAAAGAGTATTTGGCAAATAGGATACTCCACTTGGAAGTAAATCTTCAACAATAACATCATGTACTTCTGAAAGTTTTTTCTCGCTTTTATTTTCTACTATCACTTTATAGCGAATGGTGTCATTAACATTAACTACTGTGTTATGAATGTTGTCACCATCTGATCCATCTGCATGAACGGCATAAACGGATTTAATCGCATCAATTTCACCTGGATCCGCAATAACATCAAATTTTGCACTGTCTTTTTGTTCCGTTATTGGATTATTGTAACTGTCTGTTCCGTTCATATAAGCAGTATTTAAAATATCTGTAACTACTTGCGGAACAGCTACTTTTACTTTGAATTTGATTTCCATCATTTCGCCACCAGCCAATTCAATATTACTTAATTTGAATTGATTGTTTGTCCAACTAAGTTGATCGGTATTATCTTCGATAGAAACGCCATTTATTGTGGTTGTTCCAGGTTGGTACTGTACTTCTTTTGGTAAGTTGTCTTCAACCGTTCCGTTTTTCAACACACTCGCACCTACTTCATTATGCAAAACGAGTGTGTAGATTAGGATACTCTCATTAAATACTACTGTTTTATTTGTCGCATTTTCTTCGGTAACAGATTTTTTAATGCTTGGTTTTGGATGAACTTCATTTTTAACTGAATTCGTTGGAATTTCTCCAATTTCTAAATTTTCACGATTTGGATCTTGTGGATCTGAGGGGGTTGGCGTCACAATCCCGTTAACTAAAGCTATATTGGTTAATAGTCCATCCGCCTTTTTATCCACGGTTACTTCAAAGCGAATAATCGCTTTTTCACCACTTAACAGATGTCCTATCGCTAAGTTTAAATAGTCGTTTCCATTTGAATCTGTAATTACGTTATCTGCTACGGTTTTTCCATTGACGGTTGTGGTACCTTTGATATAATTTAACCCCACTGGAATTGCATCTGTCACTACAATGTCGCGTACTTCAGAAATATCTAGCTCTGTATTGGTTACGATAATTTCATAGCATAAAGTATCGCCAATCTTAACTACTTGATTTTCAATTGGCTCACCAGCTTTATTGTAGACCGCTTTGACGGGTTCAATCTTACCTGGTCGTGGAACTACGTTTAATTTAGCGGAATCTGAAGCTTCTTCGGATGGTAGATTGTCTTTATCGGTACCATTAAAGGTTGCTTTATTTACAATTCCTGCCGTTGCTTTAGCAACGGTTATTTTAGCTTTAAATGTAATCGTCATAAATTCACCTGAAGCTAATTCAATTTGATCAAATCTAAAATTGTTGCCATTCCAATAGTTTTTTTCAGCATCTTGCCCATTTATTTGAGTAGTTCCTTCTTGATAAATAACGCCATCTGGCAATTTATCTGTTACAACCCCGTTATAAAGGTGTCCACTTCCCTCTTCATTGCGTACAATTAAGGTGTAGACTACTGTGTCTCCATTAAAGTTATTCTCTTGACTAACTGATTTTTCAATACTTGGTTTTGGTTTAGCTTCGTTCACTACTGGTGGTGTTTGACTACTATCTGGTTCAGCTGGCTCGTTTGGTTTAGGTGTAATTACCCCATTGGCTACAGCAATATTAGTTAATTTCCCACTCGCATTTGACATAACTTCAACCTCAAAAGAAATAACCGTTTGTTCCTTGCTGGCTAAATGTCCAATTGAAACTTCAAGCAGTTGATTTCCTGGACTAGCAGGGTTTTCAAAAATAAGTTCGTCGTCATTTGACATTAATTGATTATTAACAGTTAATGTATTTTTCACATATTTTAGACCTGTTGGAATAGCATCTTTTACAATCACATCACGTACTTCAGAAAAAGGAGTCTCAGTAATGTTCGAGACACTAATTTCATAGCGAATTGTCTCGCCAACTTTAACCTTATGATTATTGATATCTGTGCCATCTTTCCCATAGACCGCTTTTTTGGCTTCTAGTTTGCCGGGACTGTTGATAATTGTAACCGTCACATCGTCTTTTTTAGGCGGTAGCTTGTTTCCGTCACCGTCTTCACCCACAACTGTTGCTTCATTGAGGATGTTCATTGGAACTGCAGTTGCCGCTACTTTAACGGTAAAACTAATCTTCATTTCTTGTCCACTAACTAATTCAATATTTTCTTTTTTGAAAGTATTTCCTTGCCAATTTTCATCTCCTACTGACTTCCCATCAATAAAGGTTGATTTCGGTTTGTAAACAAGACCCTGTGGCAAGGAATCTTCTACCACACCATTTTTTAGTAACCCTGCTCCTGTTTGATTCGTTACAATTAACGTGTAGATTAACTCGTCTTCGTTAAATGCAGGTAGTGGTACCATCTCATGAGTTGTTTCATTTGTTGTGCCCACAGCTTTTACTGACTTTCTAATGGTTGGTTCAGGTTGAATCAGATTATTTACTGGTGGTGTTGTTTTATCACCAGTCGGCGTATCTGTTTCAGTTGGTGTCTGATTTGTTGTTCCATTTGCGATTGCAATATTTTTTAATGTTCCACTCGCATTTTTAGAAACGACTACTTCAAAGGATACCGTTGCTGTTGCTAAACTTCCTAATGTACCGATTGGTAGATTTAAATGGTAGATTCCAGTTTTTGAATCTAATGTAATAGCATCATCTTTTTGCAATACTCCATCTAAGGTTAACGAACCTGCTACATAAGTTAAACCAAATGGAATTTCATCTTTCAAGTGAACCTCTCGAACTTCGGAAAGAGGTGCTTCAGTTGTATTTGACACAATAATTTCGTAACGAATTGTGTCTGACACACTAACTTTCCCATCATTAATTGATTCACCCGCTTGGTTATAGACTGCTTTTTTGGCTTCTAACTCGCCTGTATTGCTAATCACTTTAACAGGAACTTTGGCTTCAACCTTCTTAGTACCTTCGCCATTGACATCTTTACCTAGGAAGCTGGCTGTATTGGTAATTGTTTGAAGTTCTTTGACTTTTATTTTAACTTTAAAACGAATGGTCATTTCTTGATTCTCGATTAACTCAATATCTCTTTTATTAAAGATATTGTCTTTCCAATTGTCATCATTTACTTTTTTGCCATCGATTTCTGTCGAGCCCTCCACATAGGTAATTCCGACTGGTAAACGATCTTCAACTTCTCCAAAATACAATTTACCTGCGTTTTTTTCATTTTTGATGACTAAGGTATAGTAAAATTCATCGTCATTGAATGCAACACCTTGATTATCCAACGATTTTGTAATGGATGGTGCAATTGGAACGCTATTTTTAACGGTTTCAGTTTCTGCTTTTGATGGTTTGGTAATGGTCAAATCATCTGGTTGCAAGGCTACTTCCCCTTCGGATTGGGCTGTATTCGTGAATTCTCCACTAGCCGAATCAAGTACGATAACATCTAATAAAATTTCAATTGACTTACCACCTGTCAATTCTTTTAGTTCAACAGAAAGAGTTTCTTCCCCTTGATCATTTTTTGTTACTTTCGCAATCGCAGTATTATCCCCCACTACTTTCAACGTATTATCAACATAATAAACGCTACTTGGTAACAGGTCACTTACTGTTATATTTTTAATAGTTGAAAGTGACTTGCCTTCGTTTTTCACTACAATTCTGTATTGAATTTGATCGCCAACTTGAAGTTTTTCTCCATTGATATTGGTTGCAATTTTCCCTGTAGAATATACAGCTTTTGTCGCGGACAGTACCCCTGGTGAAGCAACAATATCAAATTTTGCTTCGGCTGTGTTGCCGATAACTTCTTTTTTATCTTTGTCTGTTCCTTTAATTGAAACTTTATTTACGATATCTGTTTTCAACTGTTCTGATTTCACTTTTACTTTAAAAAGAACTTTGAAGGATTCGTTTTCTGCCAAGGTAAATCCTGAAATTCTTAACTTTCCTTCTATCCACACATCTTGATCTTTTAACTTTTCAATTTTTCCGTCTTCGTAATGAATCTCTGTACTTTCTGCAATATAACTTACTTCATCTGGTAATTTTTTATCCTCAATTTCGCCATTAAAAAGAACTCCTGCATTTTTCCCATTGGCAACTGTTAAGGTATAAGTCAATGTATCTTCATTAAAAGTTTGCAAATTTTCATTTTCTTTTGCGTTACGAATCTCCTCACCTACATTACGGCCCACTTCTTTTTTGATCGTTGGTTTTGGAGGCACATGATTTTGAACGCGGTCTGAATCATGTGTTTCAGCAGGTTTTGTTGGTTTGTCCTCTTCAGGTAACTTAGGATCCGTTGGTTCGGTAATGACATTTCCTTTTGAGGTTGCAATATTCGTTATTTCACCACTCGCTTCTTTTGTAACCGTCACTTTGAATGTTAGTGTAGCAAATTCACCGCCTTTGAGCGTCCCAACTAAAGCATCAATGGCTTGCTTTTCAATGTTGATAGTGTCTTCATCTTTTAGAGCAGTGACGGTGTCTCCAATTGTTAACTCCAAACTATTGGGCACATAAGCCAATCCTTTTGGCAACTGATCCTGTAAGTGAACGTTTTTCACTTCAGTTGCTCTATCGCCTGTATTGGCTACGCTAATTTGATAAGCAATTGTATCATTAACTTGAACATTTCCATTGTTGATCGTGCTATCTAGCGAGCCATCTTCCGTTAAGCTATAAACTTCTTTCGTTGCTGCGAGTTTACCTGGACTTGGAACAAGTTCAAATTCTGCCTCAGCATCCTTTTCGTAATTTTTGGAATCCTTTCCTTCATTACTTGTTCCCGTAATTTTCGCATAATTAATAATGGGTTTTTCAAATACAGCCTCTATCACTTTAACTTGGTATTGGATGGTAATGGTTTCTCCCTCTTTTAAAGTTAGTCCTGATAAGGAGAAATTACGCTCATTCCAATACTTGTCATTTTGAGCGCCTTCATGAATAACGCCATTTTGATCGATAATAACTGTGCTACCTGTTTCATAGGCCACTTCATCTGGTAGCTGATCTGTTACTTTGCCATTTACTAATAAACCGGCTTTTTTTGTATTGCTTATTACAAGTTCGTAATTTAAAACGTCATCTTTAAAAGCAAACTTACGATCAATTGACTTTGTGATTGTTGGATCTGGATCAACTACTGTGGTTGTACTTGAGTTGGGAGGGTTTAAAGAAATATCCGGCTGTGACGGTGTTTTATCAATAAATCCAACTACTTGCGCTTCATTTTTCAATGTTCCACTTGCTTGTTTCGTCACTCTAACATTAAATGTAACGACTGTTCGCTTGTCTAGTTCTTGATTGGTTCCTTGTAAATTCTTAATCTTAACAGTTAAAATAGGATGCATGGGATCTGCTGTATTCATTTCTGCATCTGCATCTTCAACAACTTTTCCTGATCTAGTAACCGTTAACGTACCTTGCATATATTCTAAACCTTCTGGTATAACATCTTTGATTTCGATATCTCGAACCGCCGTATTTTCATCTAATGGATTCCAAACAACAATTTGGTACTGAATAATGTCTCCAACAGCTACATTTTCTCCGTCATTAGATTCGCCAACAGCACCATCCACAACTGGAAAGACAGATTTCTCTGATTCTAGTTCTCCTGGTTGGAAAACGAATCTTGTGTCTACTTTGTCTTTATCAGTTGTTTTAAAAAGTTTATCTTTGTCGGTCCCACTAACTTCGGCCTCATTTTTCAAGATTTCCCCAGCAATTGACACATCTGGAATCACCTTAAAGGTAATGACTGCCTGTTGGGTACGGTTCATTGTTAAATCACTAATGGTTAAAATATCTCGTCCTTCTGTATTTTGGCTCCATGAAGAAGTCACATTACGAAATTCTCTTTTCAAAGCTGGATCTGTTATTAACTTTGTAGTGGGTTTTGTATCAATTATAATCGTAGCGTCTCCTAGTGGTTTTAAACCTGCTGGCAAGATATCGGTTATGACGCCATTATGAAGTGCTCCGGATTCTTCATCTAAGGTGACAACCAACCTGTATTCAAAGGGTTCTCCAACATAACCTACCGAATTAGCACTTTTTTGAATCTTAACGTTAGGTTTAATGTAGTTTTCTACTGAATTTGACGTGTAGTCAATAGACGCTCCCCATGAATTGTCAACAAAATCATTCTCTCTTACTTGTCCTTTTACTAATGCCGTATTTTCTAGAATCCCACTAGCATCTGGGGTTAATTCTACTTCAATTGTAATTAACATTCTCGCATCTTTAGGATCGTTTGTAATACTTAACAATTTATTTCTAGCAATTCTAGATACTGCAATTGATAGTTCATTTCCTTTTAACTCAAATAATTTTGAATTAATTGGTTTCGCCCCATCAATAGAAACTTTAATTTTAGATGGATCACTTACATTAATTCCAGCTGGTAATGTGTCAATAATATCAGTAGGTTTAATTTGACTATAGAGTTCACCTATTGCCGTAATTTGTATATCGTAACGCAACTTATTACTTCCAATAATAGTTGTTTTATTGTCTTTAATATCTGTAGTGACCCATTTTTCTGTTTGTTCTTTTGATTTTTCAAGAACTTCTACGGTTTTATCCACCTTTAAACTAATTGCTTTTTTAGGGTGAGCCATTACTTCAGCTTTATTTGCAAATTTTATAGATGCTTTTCCATTTTTATCAATCCCCATACCATTAATAGACATGGTGTACATCTGCATAAATGCTTTTGAATCTCTAGGAGTCATAATCCATTCTGTTACTAATTCTAATTTTTCGCCCGCTCCTAAAGGTTCTTTTATAGTAAATCCATTATTTTCATCTGTTAAGTCTATTTGATAGTCCAAAATATAGCCTTCTTCAACACTGCCTTGCATTTGCCAAACATCGTCATCATTCAAAGAAATTCGATCAACTTCAACATTATCTTTGTATCTAATTAGAACTGGATTAGGCAACTTCCTTAAACCACGTGCACTAGCTTGTGGAATACCTGCATCTGAAGGAATGGAAATGAAGTGCGCTTTGACAACATCTGTTCCATCTGTATAAATCATTTCTTGTCTGAATGTTACCTTATCTCCATAATAACCTTCAATTATATCCGCTGTTACTTTATTTTCAATAATTGGAGCAAGCGCAATTAACCCTAATTCATTTGGGTTTCCTTCACTAGCATTACTAATTCTGTTGGCCTCTCCTTCAAATTCAAACTTATATTGTTCACCGTTATCTCCTGTTATTAAATATCCAGATGCCTCTAATATCATAATAGAATATTTTGATGCGTCTTTGTTCTCTCTTAAAGGTAAATAGGCTACACCTTTATCATCTGTATAAATAGTATAAATTTCATCATCTGCTAGGACATTTTTCACACCTAGTTTAACATTAGGGATTGTCATTCCTGATAAGCTATCTTTCGTGACAACCTTTGTTGCTTGAGGATAAGTCCCTTTCAGTATGAATTCTGAAGAAGAAACACTTTTTTTATTAGAGGTTTCATAGTAGATATCAAAATTCGGTTTAAAATCATTAAACCCTGAATGTAAATTAAAAATTGAATCGTAATTAACTCCAAGTTTTAAAAGCAAGGAAAAATCATAAGTGTACGTACCCGCAGGAAGATTATCTCCTATAAATCCATCCTCCATATCTTCATAAAAATCATAATATGCATCATTTGAGTTTCCAGAAGAATCTGTATACGTAATATCTATAGGGGTTGTAATCCCAGTATCTGTCCAAAATGAATCCAACCCCAAATTGTTATCAAATCTTAACTCATTGAAGTCTTCTTCACTTGTAATCGTCATTCTAAATCGGACTTCTTTTTTATAATCACTTGGAGTCGCTAGTGTAGGATTCGTTATTTCATTTCCACTTTCATCAATCACTGCGAAACTTGTTTTTACATCTGCAGATTTAACTTGTTTTGTTTTTTCTAGGTTCTCTGATTCCTTTGAATTTTCTACTTTTTCTTCTTTATTTACAACAACCGTTAGCGGTCGTGCAGTATATGTTTGTCCATCTCTCGTGGTTTGAACTGTAATATTATGACTTCCTGACTCTACTCCTTTAAACACCAATAAAACTTTTTTAGGTTTTTGTTCTTTTTCTTCAACGGGTGGTGTATTTTCTATTTTAGAAGCAACTTCAGCTTCTTCTTTAGAAAGTAATCCTGCTTTTTCTGCAAGTGTCGTTGCTTCTTGTTGAACCTCTTCTTGCGTTTCATTCGTTTCTACTGTTGGTGACGTTACCCAGTTCACTAAAATATTCCCAGCTTCTTTACTATACGCCACTGTCACTTGGTTCTCTTGATTTGCACTATTCGTTGCTTCTTGATCTAACTCTAACCCTGGCAAAATCGTAACTGATAATTGCTGATCCGATGGATTATCAGATTTGATAACTGTCGTTAATTTTTCTCCCAATAAAATAGAAGCTTGGTCTAGTTTCTCTCCCGCTTCATTTGTAAAATATAAATCTTCAATTTGATTATTAACCCCGTCAGCAAATGCTTTGACACTTGTGGTTGCTGTTGCAATGACTTGAATAAACATGCTCAAAGTCAATAACCAATGAATTAATTTGCTTTTTTTCATTTTTTATCCTACTCCTTTCAGATTTAAATACCGATCATTCCTCATTTTTTTTATCTTCATCTACGACTGTAACAGTTGCTGGATTGGTTTTCTGCTCTAGTTTTTCTTCCGTTATCTCACTAGAAACTTCACTTTTTTCTGGTGAACTTTCTTTATTTTTATGATTCTGACAAGCTCCCAAGCTTACCAACAACAGACAAAGTAATAAAATATTGATTAATTTTTTCATTTTTTTCTTCCCCCCTACACTAAAATAATCGATTTTTTAAACATATTACATTCTATATTGAAAGTATCAAAATAACTGATTTTTATATATATATAAACCACCCACTATCAAAACATTATATCAAACAAAATAACAAACGATTTTTTTATTTTTTCTCTTTTTCAAGTAATTTATAAAAATAAAAATAAGGAATCATGATTATTTTATATCTCCTCACATTCGATCTAATCTACTGTTCACTTTACCTACAGCGATTATGTTCGAATCTTCCCTATCAAGATTTCGCGAACCATCAACTTTAAACACACACACATTTTTCATCTGATTTAATAACATTTATTATCTTCATTTCAAACTGAACAATAAAAAAGATACCTTCCAAAAATAGGAAAGTATCTCATAGATCTGTTTGACTTTTTAAACCATCACTCTAGTTTTTTTATCGATTTGTCTAACTATTTTTGAATCTCAATGAAAATAGAACTCTTCTTCTTAGCGTTCTTCACTTATCATCAATTCTTGTGGAACTGCAAATAGATACGTTAAAACAAAAGCAACAGCAAATGTTAACACTCCAACTAAGATATAGGTAATTAATTGATAAGGATCATAAATATACATCAAGGGAGATAAAATCACGGCTAGCCCATAGGAGTTCGCTTGAACGCCTAAAATAGAAAGCAATGCTCCACCAACGGCTGAACAAATTAGCATCACTAATAACGGTTTCATTCCATATCGGAGAGTAATTCCAAATAATGCTGGTTCGCTAACACCTAATAATTGTGTGATTCCTGCACTTGTTCCAATCACCTTGATATTTTTATTTTTGGCTTTAGTACTAATTGCAAAACAAACTGCTGCATTCGCAAATCCATACATCGCACATAGAGTAATCAAAGGATTGAAACCTGTTGACGCTAATAATGTCGTTTCAATCATAATAAATAAATGATGCATTCCCGTCATTACGGCTAACGGATATAAAAAACCAATAATCAATCCGCCAATTCCAAAAGGAACATGAATCAAGCCTTCAACTACATAAACTAAACCATTTTCAACAAAGTGCAACAGTGGTCCCAATATAAGTAATCCTGTTAGCATCATTACAAAAATAACGACAAAAGGGGTGAACATTAAATCTAGTGAATCTGGCATTCTTTTCCGTAAAATCCGCTCTAATTTTGCGCCTAAAATCCCAATGACTAATGCCGTCAAAACACTTCCTTGATATCCCACAATTGGTATAAAGCCAAATGCAATAATCGGATTAACGCCACTGTTAATATCTGCTACAGAATATGCATTAGGAAGCATTGGCGACACTAACATCAATCCTATGACAAATCCAATAATTGGTGTTCCTCCAAATTTTTTAAATGCGGACCAACAAATTAATGCTGGTAAAAAAGCAAAAACAGTGTCTGTTAAAACACTCATCAACGTTAACATATACGCAGGTATATGGTCGGCTGAAGTTCCAAAAAATCCCAAGACTGTATCATTTAACACAACACCTTTTAGTCCGAGAAATAGACCCGTTGCAACAATTCCCGGAATAATTGGAATGAAGATATCCGCTAACGTACGAATCCCTCGTTTGATTGGATTGCCTTCTTTTTTGATTTCTTCTAAATTGGTAACCTTGTCTTGAAAGACAGGATTATTTTGAATAATCGACTCGTATACTTTATTTACAATTCCAGTTCCTAAAATAATTTGGTACTGTCCAGCATTAAAAAAGACCCCTTTGACTTGATCAATTTTTTCTATCTCTTGGTCCTCAATCAGCATCCGGTCCTTAACTTCTAGTCGTAAACGAGTTGCACAATGTGTTATCGATAGAATATTTCCTTCGCCAACTACTGCAAGAATGTCTTCGCCTATCTTTTTATAATCTGTCGCCATGTTGTTCCCTCCAAAATTTTCTATTTTACTAAAATACTTTGATACGGTGCAAGTTTGATTTCTTTGCCTAGTAGCTGCGTCGAGTGAGATGTTAAATAAAGCACTTCCACTTCTTTTTCTACTATCAGCGTTTCTGACACAGGACTCAAATTGGTAAAAGAGTATATCTTTTCTCCTCCTAATTCTCGATAATACCCAATAATAGAATCTGGCAATTCCTTCAAGAAATGAATAGCGCCAGTTTTTAAAATTGGACTTATTGGCGAGTTTTGTCTCAACTCAATCATTTTTTTATAAAATTCTAACACTGTATTTTTCGCAGCGTTAATCGTTGGATATTCTTCAGTCATCGCTAACCATGGTTGATGATTTGAAAAACCACCATATTGGCTATTGTCCCATGGCATCGGTGTCCGAGAGTTATCACGGCTTCTCAAGTTAACAAAATTAAGTGCCTCTTTTTCAGAAATTCCCTCTTGTATTGCGCGGTAAAAATTATCAATGCTTGAGATATCATCAAATTGTTTCATATGATGTCGCTCGGCATTAATCATCCCTAATTCTTGACCTTGATAGATGAATGGCGTTCCTCTTAAAAAGAAATACATTGCACCAATTCCCTTAGCAGCTTCGGCTGTTTGAAATTCTTTCTTAACAAGCTTAGACAATGCTCTTGGTTGGTCGTGATTTTCAATAAAATTGGCTCCCCAACCTGCATTTTGTAGCGCTTCCTGAGATTGAATTATTAATTCTTTAAATTCTTTTGTAGTCCAGTTGGTTCGTTTAAACCAATCAGATCCAGATTCCACATCAATATCTGCATAATGGAAATCAAAAATCATTGAAAAATAACCCTCTTCTCCAATAAAATCTGAAAATTCATCGTAAGCCACTCCTGGAGCTTCTCCAACAGTTACACAATTGTATTTCTCAAAAGTCTCTTTCTTTAATTCATTCAGGAAAAATTCGATTCCTGGTTGATTTCTAGTCTTATGCTTGCAAGACACGAGACCGTCTACACCATCAGCAGGTAGACTTTCATAGTTCTGATCCTTCTTGATAAACGTAATCGAATCAATACGAAACCCTGCAATTCCCTTTTCAAGCCAACGATTAATCATCTGATACAACTCTTGGCGTAGCTCTGGATTTTCCCAATTTAAATCGGGCTGCTTTTTATCAAAGACATGCAAGTAGTAGCTCTCTTCTCCTGGAACTTTTTCCCAAACAGATCCTCCAAAAATCGAACGCCAATTATTCGGACGTTCCTTCCCTTCTTTAAAGATGTAATATTCTCGATATTTACTTTTTTTGTCGGCCAATGCTTGCTGAAACCAAGTGTGTTCGTCTGAGGTATGATTGATGACAAGATCTAGCATCAGCTTAATCTCTAGTTTTTTTGCTTCTGCTACTAATTCATCAAACTCTTCCATTGTTCCAAATTCAGGGTTAATGCCTTCAAAATCTGCAATATCATAGCCGTTGTCAACCATTGGTGAGGTAAAAATTGGGCAGATCCAAAGAGTTGTGATGCCTAATTCTTTTAGATAGGGTAACTTTTCTTTGATTCCTTTGATGTCTCCTACACCATCATTATTTGAATCTTTAAAACTCTTGGGATAGACTTGGTAAATAACTTCTTCTTTCCACCAATCTTTTGTTGTTTTGCTCTTTTTCATTTTTTATACCTCTTTTCATTTTGTGGTATCGATATCATATTAAAGATATAAGAAAACCCGTATATGTTTAAACGGATTTTCTTTGAACTAATGTTAATTCAAGTTGTGATTGATCTACTTGGTACGTTGTTTCTTCAATGAGCGAAATCAATAACTTCGTGGATTCTGCACCTAATGCGGCAACAGGTTGATTAATCGTTGTTAGTGGAACGGCCAGTAGTGAAGTAAATGGCTGGTTATCAAAGCCCATGATTGCTATATCTTCAGGAACTTGAAGCTTTTGCTGAAGAGTGTATTCTAAAATCCCCATCGCTACCTCATCACTATTTGTAAAAATAGCATCTGGTCGATTGCTCTCAGGCAACTCGATTAGTTGCTTTGCAACTTGATGGCCATCTTCAATTGTGTGTACTTGTTGAAAAATCCATTCTTTCTTAATAGCTAATTTTTGCTCAAGCATCGCACGTTCAAAGCCTTGCGTCCGCGTTTTTCCATGTCCCTTTGTCGTTAATGTTCCACCTGTACAATAGGCAATTTTCTGATAATTTTTTTTAATCAAAAATTGAATCGCTTCATATGTCGCTTGCTCTTGATTGGTTATGACCTGAGGTACTGCTGCTTCTGGTAGTTGTTCATTGCAAAAAACAATGGGACCAAAAGTTTGATAATCTTCTATCATTTTTGCATCGCCTTCAACTGAGCACATAATCAATCCATTAATAACACTCTGCTTCAACATTTCCAGCATCTTCATTTCTGCATCTGAATCATCATAGGTTTGCATAATCAAAACATTATAGCCATGCTCCTTTGCTTGCTTTTCTATGGCATCCACCAAATAAGAAAAAAATGGGTTGGTGATTCTGGATACTAAAATACCAATCATTGTTCCTTTTTTTGAACGTAGCTGAGTAGCGATTGAGCTAGGGGTATAATTTAGCTCCTCCATTGCTGCTTTAATTCGCTTTTTCTTGTCGTCAGAGATATAAGGATGTTGGTTTAAATACCTTGAAACGGTGGAAACTGAAAGATCAGCCCTTTTTGCTACATCTTTAATCGTCGCCATTTTCAATAACTCCTTTATGGTATCGATTTCATAATCAGTTTAAATGATTGCCCTTACATTGTCAAGACAATTTAAAACTCTATAAGAAAAAAAGAACACTTAAAAAAACTGTTACGTGTCCTTCTACCCTATTTTTTAAATTGCGATTTCTGATTTTTCTTTTACTAGCGTAAAGGAAGTAGTTTCAGCACCAAAATAAGTTTGAATTTCTTTTTGTAATTCATTCATTGCTTGATTAGCACGTTTTGATTGCTTTTCATTGATTGATTCTATCACTAAAATTGCATCTTTAGTTTCTTCTGTCAATAGGGTACGTTGTGCTTCACGCCAATTCAAGCAGCGACAAATTGCGCCTTCATTGTCATAATAAATAAATTCTCCTGCTAACGCTGGCGCATCTTTATCTGCTCCTAAAGGACGAAAAGCTTCTCCGCCAGTTGCTATTCCAAGACGCAACGCCCCATTAATTGAAGCACTATCTTCACCGCCGCAAGGAATTCCATATTTTAAAGATATGCTGTTGTAACAATCTACTAGAGGATTAATCGGGGTAAAGCTTTTTTCTTGGCTCACTCGTTTTAGCAATGCTTCTATTGAGGAACGTGCTCCTTTTTTAGTTTTAAACTTTGAAAAAGCCTCTCTCCATTCAGCAATTACTTCATTTTGGCTAAAAATTTCATCTTTCAAAAACCCTTTTGCTTCTTGCATTGCGTTCGTTAATAAATCAGCAAAATAGGCTTCATTCACTTCCGTTTTGTGATTATCAATGCCTTTAACAATCAGTATATTGAGTTGTCCTTCTGGAAAAACTTCCCAGAAAGCAGGTTCTACAATCATTTTGTTCATTATTACGCCTCCATTGTCGTTACTTTTTTTGTCATAATAATATCTAGTTGTTTTTCGCTTCCCATATAAAATGAATGTTCGCTTGTTTCTACAAATCCTAAGTGTTTATAAAAGTCCCGCGCATGGCTATTGTGTTCCCATACTCCAAGCCAAATTAGCTTTTTCTTTTTTTGATTTGCTAATTCTTCTGCTTTAGCAATCATTTTTCGTCCATACCCTTGACCTTTAGCTGTTTTCTTAATATAAATTCGTTCAACTTCTAAAGCTTCCTCTGCGATATTTTCTGACTGAGCAGTGTTTACATTAACCTTCAAATATCCAACAATTTCTTGCTTGTCCTTCAAAAAAAGAAAGGTTGAATCTGGATTGTTTAATTCATTTCTTAATTGTTCTGTATGGTACGCTTGCTCTAAATAAGTTATTAGATTTTCCGTTGTGTTTTGGTCTTTGAATGTATCGCTAAATGTTTCAATACTCATTTTTTGTAACGCCTGTAAATCACTCTCTCTACAAATACAAAATTCCAAGGTCATCTAATTCCTTCTTTCCTTTTTTAATATGTGCGTTTTTTTCCTTTTTTTACATCGTTCCAATCGTCTTCGATATTTTCTTTGACTCTCTTCAATAAACTCGCAATCTGTTCTTTTTCTTGATTGGTTAAGCCTTTTAGAGCTACTTCATTGGAATAGTGATGTTCTTTAATAATAAACGGAAACGTCTTTTGACCTTTTTCAGTTGGAAAAAGTTTTTTTATTTTCTTATTAGTGTTGTCCATTCTTTTTTCAATAAAGCCTTTTGCTTCAAGCTTTTTAATCGCTCTTGCCGCAGTCGTTCGATCTACTTTTATCATCTCTGCCAACCGATCTTGAATAACACCTGGATTTTCAACAATCCTCACAAGGTAGAGGTATTGGCCTTTGGCTAGATCGTATTCTTTAAATTCTATATTTGCAATTGAATCCAATGCTCTACTTATAATCCCGATATCTCTAAGAATGTCTGTCATATCATATCTCCCTATTATTGGTTACCTTTAGTATAAAATAATATTGTTGTATTTGCAACAATAAAGAAAGACACATCACTCAATGAGGATTGGCAAATCTTTCCTTTGATTCTTTCGCCTATTCTTAGTATAATAATTGTGCCTTTTGGAAAAGTAATCGCGCGAAATAGAATGGAGTTTAGCTATATGACAACTAATTTTTGGGCAGATTTACCAAAGCCCTTTTTTATTTTAGCACCAATGGAGGATGTGACGGATGTCGTCTTTCGCCATGTGATTAAAGAAGCCGGCTCGCCTGACGTCTTTTTTACGGAATTCACAAACTCGGATAGCTATTGCCATCCAGATGGAATCGAAAGCGTACGTGGCCGTTTAGTTTTCACCGAAGACGAGCAGCCAATTGTCGCTCATATATGGGGAGATAAACCAGAATTTTTTAGAGAAATGAGTATTGGATTAGCCGAAATGGGCTTTAAAGGCGTTGATATTAACATGGGCTGCCCGGTTCCAAATGTCGCTGGTCGCGGAAAAGGCAGTGGCCTAATTTTACGCCCAGATGTAGCTGCAGAGTTGATTGAAGCTGCCAAAGCAGGTGGCTTACCCGTTAGCGTCAAAACCCGTATCGGATACAAGGAAATGGCTGAAATGGAAGACTGGATTACTCACTTGCTGAAACAAGACATTGCCAACTTGTCCATTCACTTACGAACACGAGAAGAAATGAGTAAGGTGGATGCCCATTGGGAGATTATTCCTCAAATTATGGCGATTCGCGATCGCATCGCACCTGACACGCTTATCACAATCAACGGCGATATTCCTGATCGTCAAACAGGTTTGATGCTTGCTGAAAAATATGGAGTGGACGGGATTATGATTGGTCGAGGGATCTTTAAAAATCCTTACGCCTTTGAAAAAGAACCTCAAGAGCATTCTTCAAAAGAGCTACTTGGTTTACTACAATTACAACTAGATTTACAAGATCACTATTCAGAGCTAGCTCCACGCTCCATCGTTGGCTTGCATCGTTTCTTTAAAATTTATGTAAAAGGCTTTCCTGGCGCTAGCGATTTACGTGTTAAATTAATGACGACCAAATCGACAGATGAAGTTCGTCAGATTTTGACTGATTTTAACAAGAATGATTCTTTGATTTAATAGGTTGCAAATTTTGAACACTTTCCAGAAATGGGAAGTGTTTTTTGTTTTAAAGATGATTTGCGAAAAAGCTTTTTACTATGTAGTCGTTATTCTAGATAAAAAATGGTAAAAAAAAGACTCTCCATTTTTTGGAAAGTGTTTTTAAATCGACCTATTCTCATTTAAATAATTATTTATTATAAATTTTCGGACCTTTTCGCATGTTTTTACGGTCATTTTTTGGCGCTGTCACTTGGTTTGATCTGCCACCAGATTGTTTGTTTTTAATGATTTCTAACATTTTTTCTTTTGCGTTCATTTCTTCTACCACCTTTAATACTATTATCACTTGCTCACTCTCTTATGTCAATCTAGTATTGGTGATTCGTGTAATAAAAAAGAGCTTCACAACAAAGGTAAAAAACTACTTATTAGATATTATGTACATGAATTATTTAGAATAAGGTAATTGATTTAATTAGCCTATACAGAAATAAAATAAAGTAGCTTACTTAATGAGTAGTGAACTGAGATGAGGTGTGATTTTGCGAAAGAAAACATGGATATTAGTAGGGATTCTCATATTTATTCTAATTGGCGGTGTTAGTTTGTTTAATTTTAATCAAAACAAAGAGCAAATGGAAGAACGACAAATTGTGAGAATGGAAACAATAGCGAGAAACCAGTATTAGTAGTAGATACTATGAAACTTGGCGCTAACGCAATACAGACGCTTTTTTTAAAGACTTGATAATTAGTGCCCTAGATTAAATAAACTTTCAAAAAATAAAATCTTTAAAGCATGATAACAGTTCACACCTCGTCTATGTTATTCTTGATTTCCAAGAATAAAAATTATTTTGGTAAAACATTCTTACGTTTCTATGAATGTTCTTTATTTTATGTTATCATACACTAAATAAATAATACGTTCCAGAAAAAGGAGACGCCATGTCAAAAAATAACAGTGGGCAAACAATCGCTCTTTTAGATTCAATTGATGCTCAAAAAATGAGTGCTTTTTTCAAGTTAATGTCTGAAGAAATTAGATTTAAACTCATTTTTATTCTTGCTCACGAGGGAGAAATGTGTGTTAGTGACTTAGCAAAATGGGTTGATTCTACCATAGCTACTACCTCTCATCACTTACAACTTTTGAAAAAAAATAAAGTAATTGAAAATCGTCGTGAAGGCAAACAAATTTTCTACTTTATTGATAACATTAAAGTCAGCCACTTTATTAATATTGGACTTGATTTTAATCATTTATCTTAACTGAAAGGAACAAAATGCATGAAAAAAAACTTATTAATTATCCGACTTATCTTCTATGGTCTGCTTTTAAGTAGCACTATTAGTGCTATTTCATTTGCCTTTATTTTTTTAGAAAGTAACATATCCCACTACTTTTGGGGAAACCTGCTAATCAACCTCCCCTTTAAAATGCTTTCTACTCTAATTTTTTGTCTTTTAGGTGGGTTGATTTTAGGTAGCTTACGAGCTAAGTGGGGAAACTACCCACAAACGGCTCACTACACGATTGACCATTTAAAAAAACATCAAACAGTGGACTACAAACCTGTTTTTAAAAATCTGTTAGTTGCCTTAACAATTCTAATCTTTGGCGCAGGTGTTGGGCCTGAAGCCGCTTTGTTAAGCTCGATTGTTATGTTATCGATTTGGCAAGCAGATAAAATTCGGTATCTTTTTTTTAATCAGGAAGTATTTTCAGCACTCAATCCTTTCGAGCGAGTGACTCACATGCTTCATCCGACAAAATATTTAGTGATGTATAACCCAACCATAGCTCCTACTGATAAAAATTTTGTATCAACTAAAAAAGCGATGAATTTATTCTTTGTTATTAATGGTTTAGTTTCTTTTACACTATTGATGAAACTAACAAAACAGCCTTCATTCATCAGTAAAATGGGTGATTCTATGTGGCATCTCAACGATTTATGGTTGTTTATTCCTTTGATTATTTTAGGTCTTCTTTCAGGTGAATTATACAATTTATTCAAAAATAAAATGTCACAGTGGTTAAATTTTTGGCCAAATAATCCTATAAAAAAAGCGTTACTTGGGTCTATTACTATCTTTATCGTGGGTACATTTTTGCCTAATTTACTTTTCTCTGGTCAAGTAGCATTAGGCTCTGTTCCTAAAAAATATGTACACTTTTCGGTTTTAATTTTACTTTTTATCGTCATTGTTAAATTGATTTTTCTACAAATTTGTCTGAATACTGGTTGGATTGGCGGAGATATTTTCCCGATTGTCTTTGCTGCTATTATTCAAGGGTTTGCCATTTCTAAATTATTTCCATCATTTGATGTCATCTTTATTGTAGCAACTGTTGCTACTTCTATGGCTGTCACTATTTTAAATTCTCCAATTGGAGTAGCTATTTTTATGGCTTTGTTCTTCCCAGTTCAAATTTCACCTATTATCGCAGCAACTGCTCTTCTTTTAAAATTCACTAAAGAGTATATTCAAAAGAAAACTGCACGAGAATAACACAACAGTCAGTTAATTTATTGGTTCTAAGCGATGAAATCAACTCCTTACTCGATGTTTGAAAACAGATGCTGAACTTGGCAGCTGCTTTTGATTCCATCATTCACCCAAATATATCTTGTGACCGGGGTCTAACTCTGTAAAACATACCCTAGTCACTTGAAATATAACGGTGGAATAAGAATCCCCCCTTCTTATCTTCCGCTTGAACTGACCTGGAACTGACCCCATTTAATGGGACATGATCAAAAAAAAGCGCTTGTTAGGCTATAAATTTCCGATATTCTATCGGTTATTTATAGCCTAATTTTTGATGAATTCGAATTTTATTAGAGTATTTAATGTAATCTATTACAGTCTGTATTACAATAAAAAAGACACCTTCCAAAAATTGGAAAGTGTCTTGATATAACAAAGATTAACGTTTTGAGAATTGTGAAGCTTTACGGGCTTTTTTAAGACCTGGTTTTGTATAATAGTTTAATAAATAACTTCAATTTCTTTATATTTATTATTTTGCTGCACAATCATGTAAAGTCTATTTTAACGAATTACAATAATTTTCTTATAGATCGTCCCACGCAATACTACTCTTTATTTACCACCATCTATATGGTCTTTAAATCCTTTTTGGATCAATTTTCTAGCAGGACTTAACTTATCATCCTTTTTATATTCTATTAAATAATCTTCAAGCAGTTCGATACATTCATGAATAGATTTTTTTGGATATTTTTCCATGATGTATATAATGTACAAATATTTTTGATGATATTCATCATATTTAGAATCTATATAGTCTTTTTCTATCTCATAATATTTTATTATCAGATTAGCTAAAAATTCAAAATCTAATGTTTCTACATCAAAAATATCATCATAATATTTTTCAAATAACGCTTTTTTCTGATTAGTTGCTCTATCTGGATAACCTTTATAAGAGTATAATAACTGAGCCGTTTTCTCCATTGATATTCGGTGTATATATTTCTCATCTTTTTTCCCCGTATCACCAGATTTGCGAACATATAAAATACCCATTGCTTCTAAATATGCTCCTATTTGAATTTGGTAATTACTTATTGACTTCAAATCAATAGAAGATATTGCATTTTGACTATTAGTATATTCCGCTATATCATTAGTCAATTCTTTATCTGTTTCTGTTTGAAATAATCGTACTAACACCTCGGCATTCGCTAAGCTTTTTTCATCAAACTGACTTTTGTTAAACTCATATATAGTTCTTAAAGTTTGTCCGCCATTAACAATTTGAAAACCATTAATTGTACATTCAAATTTTTTATTTCCATTTTTATCTCCAGCAGTAATATTTTTTGCTGTCATTGTTATTCCGTTATTAAACATAAAAAACTTATTAGGATCTTCTACAATAGTTTTAATAATATTTTTATTGAATTTTGTAGTAGCTCCTAAGTACCCTCTTACATTATCAAATAATAAACTTAACTCTATTTCTTGTCCTTGTAATTTACTATAATCTGCATTTATATTATTTCTTAACTCTTCATTCTTACAAGTAATTCTAATTAATTCTGCTAAAGGTAGTTTAATTAGATAAGATTTACTAGATGACAATTTATCAATCTCATATGTCATTACAGAAGTACTATCCACCATAAATTTCGCACTTAAATCATCAGGAAACCCTGAAATATATGAAACAATATCATCTAAAACTACAGTTTTCACTTTCATACCATAACTATCTTTAAATTGATCCACCGTTGGATTCTCTAATTCCAAAGCCCGATTTTCATTGGAAACCATAAATAATTCAATAGTCCAAACATCTGTAGAATTTAAAGCTTCAATTATTTTATTAATTTTATTTTTAGTTATTGATGTGACCTTATCTGTATTTTCATTAGCGATATGAATTAAAAATTTGGTAACATCTATCATATCACCCAATTCTTGTCCTTTTTTTACTTTAAAGCTATCTCTATATTTAAAGTTAAACAGTTGTATCTTTCTATCTTCCTCGTCAATATTAACTGCATCAACACCTAAATCATTGTTTTTTTGTTTATAAACAACGCTTCTGAAATCTGTATCAATAACCATATCTACTAAATCACTTATTTCTTTAACATTAGTTATACACTCCAATGCTAATAAATAAAATCCAAATCTAGAACCATTTTTCTCCATTTGCTCAGGAGTCAAATTTAAAAATTCTGAATATTTTTTAGATTTCATATTTACCGTTTTAAAATCGTTAATATTAGCCATATACTTCTCCTTTTAATACTTTTTCATCCATTGTATCATGATCATGTTTAATAATGAACTAGTCTAGAACAATAATTTTATTATATATTTTTTCTTAAATCTATTTGTTACAAATTATCAATTAGTTTTAAATCTACAATAGTTGATGTCGCATCTGACAGTAAAACAGTTTTCAAATTACTTGGTAATTCTACTCCCTTCGTCATTCTTTCCACGAGATTATCAGCTAGTACTACTAAATCATTTTCATGTTCATTACAAAATTCTATTATTCCATATAGTTTGGTCCATTCATAAGCTTTTGTATTATAGAATTGTAATTGTCCTTCCGTTTTAAAACCTATAGTCCTCTCAATTAGCGAACCAAGTATAGGTGGACGGGTCTGTACACCAAAAAATTTTGATTTGCTTTGCAGATGCTTTTTTTAGCCAGTCAGCTATATATTGAGGAATAGCTAATTCTATTCCCATACTGTCAATAATAACTTTGTAACCTGAAACATCCATACTATGACAAAACGTTTAAAACTCTACAACAAGCAAAACAAGCTGATTTAGATTTTGATAATTATATTCAAGAAATACGAAGGAGACAACATATGAATGAGTTTGAGCTTGGTGGAAATATGATATTTGAGGATTTTTGTATCAAATATTGGTATGATGCTTATATCAATGGTTCAACAAGTTCTTATCCTACCCAACCCACCTGCTATACAGAACACTAAAGATATGTTTAGACTTCATATCTTGCCAATGCTCGGAGAACAGACATTAAACTTTTTAAATAACCACCCTGAATTTGTTACACCTAGAATGACTGCGAAAGCTAAAGAATACGCTAATTTTAAAGTTCTAAGGTGTTACGTGAATCAGGTTTTTGATTTAGCTGTTCACTATAAATATATTGAATACAACAGGGTTGCTGAACCACTTAAAAAAATAAAAGCTTTGAAAAAGATTCAGCTAGCAGAAAGCAAACTTGATGAAGACAGGTATCTAAACGAAAATGAATTGAATTACTGCTTCAAAGCAATTAATGAAGACTACAAAAATGGCGATTTAACTACACAAGAATATATGCTATTTTGGACAACATTCTTTTTGAGTTGTAGGAAAAGTGAATGCTATGCACTTCAATGGAAACATATTGATTTTGAACATAATTGTATTCATTTAGATCAAACATTGGATAAAAAAGGAACTGTAAAAGCTACTAAAGGACGCAAGAAAACAACGATTAAAATATCAGCAAATTTAAAAGCTATTTTAATCGCTTGGAATGAGCAACAGAAAAGAGAGCTGAAACAACTTGGAATTTCTCAAGACCCTAATCAGTTCCTCTTCACTTTCTGTGATAGTCAAGGAAATATTAACAAACGGGTTCACACGGATTCTTTAAATTACAGAATGAAAGTAGTCGAAAAACGACACCCTGAGCTCACACATGCCTCACCCCATAAACTTCGACACACTTCAGCAAGTTTAGCTAGTAAGCACGGAATGTCGTTAGACGATATTATGGAGGCTTTGACTCATAGTGACCAAGAAACAACGAAAATTTATATTAATATAAAGCCTACTGTTAGGATTACGCCTGCAGATTACATCTTTGATAATATTTCTGAATGTAGCGGTGGGGAATAGATGGGGATTCAAAAAAAGACTCCCAGATAAAATATCTGAGAGTCTTGTAAATCCCTTGATAACAAGGTTTTAACGTTTTGAGAATTGTGAAGCTTTACGGGCTTTTTTAAGACCTGGTTTTTTACGTTCTTTCATACGTGGGTCACGAGTTAATAGTCCAGCCGCTTTTAATGGTGCGCGGAATTCTGGGTCAACTTGTAACAATGCACGAGCGATTCCGTGACGAGCAGCGCCTGCTTGTCCAGTGAATCCTCCGCCATTTACGTTAACGTGGATATCGTAGCTTCCTAGAGTTTCTGTAGCTGCAAGAGGTTGTTTTACTACCTCGTGTAGGTATGGAAATGGAATGTATTCAACGATATCTTTTTTGTTCATGATGATTTTACCTGTTCCTGGTACTAAACGTACGCGAGCAGTTGAGTTTTTACGACGGCCTGTGCCGATATATTGTACTTGTGCCAATGAAATTCCCTCCTTAAATTAGGTTGTTGATGTCCAATAATACTGGTTGTTGTGCTTGGTGTTCATGTTCAGTTCCACCGTAAACGTTTAATTTAGTAAATTGTTTGCGACCTAAAGAAGTCTTTGGTAACATACCTTTTACTGATAATTCAACTAATTTACGAGAATTGTTCGCACGTAATTCGCCAGCTGATACTTGTTTCAAACCACCTTGGAATCCACTATGGTGATAATAGATTTTGTCAGTTGCTTTTTTACCAGTTAATTTAATTTTGTCTGCATTGATTACGATCACGAAATCCCCTGTATCTACATGAGGTGTGAAAGTTGGTTTATTTTTACCACGTAAAATAGTTGCTACTGCTGTAGATAGACGTCCTAATGGAATATCAGTTGCGTCTACTACGTACCATTTACGGTCTACTTCGTTTGTTTTAGCCATATAAGTTGTACGCACGTTAATTTCCTCCATATTCTTATCTGTTTGTTTGAATGCACAATAAGTTTCCGGGGCTCATCGTGGGGGCAAACAATACCATCTAACATATTACCGTTTTTTATCGGTTTTGTCAATCTTATTTCAAACTTTTACCAGAATTTATTTGTTTAGTAAATACCCCATAAAGACATCCTCTACATATCGATCCTTGATCCAAAATTCATCTTTTAAAACGCCCTCTTCAACAAATCCATGACGTTTATAAAAACGAATTGCTCCTTCGTTCGTCCCTAATACCCGCAGTGATAACTTATGAATGCCGCGTTCTTTAGCAAGTTCTTTAAGCTTTGACACCAGAAAATTCCCTACACCTCTACCTTGCGCGCTTGGCAAAACGCCAATGTCTAGCAACCAGGTTCTTTGATGCGCTGCTAAGCCTGTTGGGGGATGAAAGCCTAACAAACCTAAGACCTCCCCATTTTCAACTGCAACTAAATGTGAGCCAGTAGGATAGCGCAGTTGAAATTCAGCAACACTATTATAGGTCGTCACAGATGGCGTGTTTAAATCGTTCCAAATACTATTTTCAATGGCTACCATTCCGGGGTAATCTTCTACTAAACTTAATCTAATCTCCATTTTCACTCAGCTCCTTTTGTCGATCCCAAGCTTCCTTTTCAGCAATTTTTTCAGCGATTTCAGCAGCATTCAAATAATATACTTTTTTTAAATAGAGTCCATGGGGCAAGGCTGTCGGCCCTGCTTGTTGTCGGTCTTTTGCTTCAATGATGCGTTTCATATCTGTGACAGGTCGACGTCCGTTTGCAATTTGCATCAACGTCCCTATTAAAATCCGAACCATATTGTATAAAAAGCCATTGCCATAAAATTCAAAAATCAATTCATCACGCGTTTCATCTTTCGTTACGGTTGCTTCATAGATTGTTCTAACTTTATTTTCACGTCCACTTTTCACCGCACAAAAACTTGTGAAATCATGAGTTCCTACAATGTCCTTTAACGCTGCTTCTAAATACTCCATATGAATGGGGTAGGGATGGTGTAACGTATAATCTCTTAAAAATGGATCAGCAACTTTGCTGATATTGACTCGATACTGGTATCTTTTACCATTTGTAAAGTAGCGGGCATGAAACTGATCGTCCACAATCTCTGCTTCTATAAAGGCAATTTCATCTGTTGTTAAGCTATTTAAAGCCCGAAGCATATTAGCTGGTGGAATCTCACTAGGATAGTCAAAGTGAATCACCTGCCCTAATGCATGGACACCAGCATCTGTTCTACCCGACGCTTGGATTTTGATGACAGTGCCTTTCGTCATGGTTTTTAAAGCTTTTTCGATTTCTCCTTGAACCGTTCGACACTTTGGTTGAATCTGAAAACCAGCAAAATGCGTGCCATCATATTGAAGAGTTACTTTATAGCGTGTTGTTTTCATTCGATTTCTCCTTGTTTCTGCTAATAGAAAAGACTATTTCAATTAGAAATAGTCCTTCAAGTTGTTTAAGTTCTTAAATATACAAGTAAAACAGTTACCACTGCGTATACTAAAATTACGAGTGTATCATTGCGTTTCCATTTTAGTAAGCGATATTTGGTTCGACCTTCCCCACCTTGATAGCCTCGAGCCTCCATTGCTGTTGCAAGCTCTTCCGCGCGGTTAAAGGAACTGACAAAAAGCGGGACTAGTAATGGGACGATGGATTTCATTTGTTGGAAGACATTGCCTTCACCAAAATCAACTCCACGAGCCCGTTGAGCGTTCATAATTTTTTCCGTTTCATCCATCAATGTCGGAACAAATCGCAATGCTATCGATAGCATTAACGCAATTTCATGCACTGGAAATTTAACTACATTTAATGGGCGTAATAAAAATTCAATCGCATCGGTTAATGCTAAAGGCGCCGTAGTTAACGTCAATAAGGTCGACATAAAAATAATCAACACAAAACGACAGAAGATAAATACACCGTTTAACAACCCAAATTGTGAGATGACGATTGGTCCCCACTCAAAGTAGACTTCACCACCTCGGCTAAATAAAACTTGTAAGACAACGGTAAACAAGATTAACCAAATTAGTGGTTTTACGCCGTTAATAAAAAACTTATACTTGATTTTAGAAAGAGCGATTGTTGCCATTGTAAAGGCAAATAAAAATAAATATGTTTGCCAATTGTTTGCTAAAAAGATAATACCAATAAAGTAAAAACTTGCTAGTAATTTTGCTCGCGGGTCTAAACGATGAATAATCGAATCCCCAGGTATATAACGACCAAAAATCAGTTTGTCCATCATTTGCCGTCACCTGCTTTGTCTTGAATTTTCGTCACAAGCAAATCAGCTAAAGCCTCTGTCGTTAATGGCAATTCGCCTAAGTCAACACCTGTTCGTGCTTCAAAATAGTTACTGAAAGCAACCGCCGTTGGCACTCCTAATTGTTTTTCCTTTAACCAATCGGATTCTTTAAAAATCTCACTCGGTAAGCCTTTTTTCACAATTGTGCCACCTTCTAAAACAACCATTTGATCCGCATAATCTGCCACGTCATCCATTTGATGGGTTACTAAAACGATTGTCAGTCCCTTTTCTTTATAGAGATAGTGAAACATTTCCATCATATCTAGACGTCCTTTTGGATCTAAGCCTGCTGTTGGTTCATCTAAGACCAAGACATCTGGCTCCATCGCTAAGACACCTGCAATCGCCACACGGCGCATCTGGCCACCGGATAGATCAAATGGTGAGCGTTCCATATAAGATTCGTCTAAGCCCACCAAATCAAGCATTTCTTTTGCTAGCGCTTTGCCTTCTTCTTCCGTTGCGCCAAAATTTCGAGGACCAAATGCAATATCCTTTGCGATGGTCTCTTCAAAAAGCTGCGCTTCTGGAAATTGAAACACAATACCAACTTTTTTACGAATGCTTTTTAGGTTCTTATTATTGGTTTCAGGTGTAATCACACGATCGCCAATCGTTACAACACCTTCAGTAGGTTTCATTAGTGCATTTAAGTGTTGTAATACAGTCGATTTCCCACTACCAGTATGTCCCACTAACGCTGTAAAACTGCCTGATTTGATTTCTAAATCAATATCATATAAGGCGCGATTTTGAAAAGGAGTGCCTTTTTGGTAGGTATAGCCTACTTTTTCGAAAGTAATGTCCATAGCCAATCCACCATCCCTTCCTCAGTTAAATACTCTTCTGGTACTGTGATATTTCTAGCCTTCAATGCTGACTTTAATTTTTCTGGAAATGGCAAATCTAAGCCCATTTCAATCAGCTCATCCCCATAAGAGAAAATTTCTTCTGGAGTCCCTTCTTTAATCAACTTGCCCTCTTTCATCACTAACACACGATTTGCACTAGCCGCTTCATTGATGTCATGAGTGATTGAAATCACCGTTAAATTAGCAGTCTCTTTGATTGCTCGCACAGTCGCAAGTACTTCTTCTCGGCCTTGAGGATCCAGCATACTTGTTGCTTCATCTAAGATAATAATATCTGGACGCAGTGCCACCACACCGGCAATGGCCACTCGTTGCTTTTGTCCACCTGAAAGTCTGGCCGGCTCTTTTTCAAGATAATCCGTCATTTTCACTTTATCAATTGCGTCTTTTACGCGTTCTATCATTTTTTCACGGGGAACACCTATATTTTCTAAACCAAAAGCTACATCATCTTGAACCGTTGAACCTACAAATTGATTGTCTGGATTTTGAAAGACCATTCCAACCATTTTTCGAATATCCCAAACAGATTCTTCCGTTAAAAGATGTCCGCCAACGGTAACCGTTCCTTGAGTTGGAGCTAGTAACCCATTAATGGTTTTCGCTAAGGTGGATTTTCCTGAACCGTTATGTCCAATAATTGCAATCCATTCTCCAGCTTCAATATCAAGTGAGACACCGTCAATTGCTAAACCTTCTGCATCTGGATGATATTTATAGGATATGTCATTTAATGTTATAATTTTCTCCACTGACGAAACCTCCATATTGATTCAATTCAATCCCTATAAGACTATCAAAAAAGAGAGTCTTATGCAATATTATTTGTTTTAACTCCCTCTATTATAATGTTTCTGAAATTCAAAAACTAGCCTAAAATTTTCCCTTAGACTAGTTTTTTTATTAGTTATTTAAATAGTTATATGCGTACTGAGCATACATCTCTGCCCCCATTTTCATTGCGTCTTCATCAACGTTGAATTTCCCATGGTGGTGCGCCCATTCTGTGTCTTTAGCTGGATTTCCACAGCCCACTAGAGCAAAGCAACCTGGAGTATGTTCTGTAAAGTAGCTAAAATCTTCCCCACCAGTAGTTGGTGGCTCTTGAAGTAATGCGTCCTCACCAAAGCTATCTTGAATAATTTTTTGCGCAAACAAGGCATCTTTTTCATCATTTACAACTGGAAGCGTCCCGTATTGGTAATCAACTGCTGCTGTTGCTCCGTAAGTTAACGCTGTATGTTCTGCATATCGTTGAATCGCTTTTTTTACTCGCTCTCTTGTTTCAATACTAAAGCAACGAACGGTTCCTTCTAAACGTGCATTTTCCGCAATGACATTGAATCGCGTTCCAACATCCATTCTACCAATCGTCACTACTACTGGATCTAACGGATGTGTCTCTCTTGAAACGATTGCTTGAACATTCATTACAAAAGCAGACGCCACCATCGTTGCATCAATACATGCATCTGGCATCGCCCCATGACCTCCTCGTCCAGTAAAATCAATTGTGAAAATATCAGCAGAAGCAAATGAAGAACCTACTACACAAGAAACTTTTCCCGAAGGCATTTGTGACCAAATGTGAATGCCAAAAACATTGTCTACCTCTTCGACAGCACCTTGCTCCACCATCGCTTTAGCCCCTTTTGCATTTTCTTCAGACGGTTGAAAAATAAATCGTATCGTTCCTTTAATATCAGATTGAATCTCTTTTAAAGCTTTAGCAGCCGTTACCAGCATCGCTGTATGGGCATCGTGTCCACAGGCATGCATTTTACCGTCTTCTAAAGATTTATAAGCTAATCCTTCATTTAATTCTTGAACAGGTAATGCATCCATGTCAGCACGTAACGCTACTGTCTTACCAGGTTTCCCTCCTACTAACTCTGCAATCAAACCAGTAGGAACTGTTTTTCTATAAGGAATTCCTAACTTATCCATTTCATCTGCTACTTTTTGAGTCGTACGAAATTCTTCCCATTGCAATTCTGGGTGTTGATGTAAATCTCGTCTAAATGCAATCATTTCTTCTTCGTATTTTTTAACACTAGCTTTTAAATTCCCCATCAATTAAGACCTCATTTCTATAAATTTGATAAAATGCTTGAAAAAATACCTGCTAAAACAACAGATACGATTGTAACCGTGATAAAGCCTGCTACTAGCATCGGAGGCAGCATATGACTTGTTAATGCTTCTTGCTCTTTCTTGTCTTCTGTCAAAGCTTGGATCACTTCATTGGTAATAATATAATCTGCTGGGAAACCATAGAGCGCTGTTAGCGAAACTGCAAAAGCCATTTCTTTACTCACACCTAGTAGCCTTCCTATAATTGCTGAAAATACATACATTCCAAATACTCCAATGACAATAATTCCTACCATCGGCAACAATAATTCTTTTAGCATTTCTGGTGTCGCATTTTTTAATCCATCAAAGATAAACAACATCAAGCCTAAAATTGCAAAACCAAAACCATTTGCTTTTTGAAGTGGTTGTTTTTCTAAGAAACCACTACTTGAAGCTATAACTCCAAATAATAAACACAAAACAAACGGGCTAACTGAAACAAATGGAGCCAACCAAACAGAAACATAATAAGCGAACATTCCAACAATGGACAATCTAAAAAATCTAGAAAAATTTGTATGATATCGTTTTGGAACTTTGGCAAATAATTTAGGAATTTCTTCATCCTCTTCTTTTATTGCTTTTTGCTGTTCTTGCTCATTTGTAGGAGTCCATTCGCCACTTCGATAGTTGGCTAGCATTCGTTTGCCTTCCTTTTTCAACATAATCGATGTCAAAGGATACCCTGCAAAACCTTGCATCACATAGATCAAAATTGCAAGCACGGATAATGACATCAAACCAGCCTGTTGTGCTGCTTCTGACATAATCAAAGAGGAAACAACTCCACCCACCAATGGAGGGATCGCTACTAAAATCGTTTGTAAATCAAAAAACAACATCCCAACTGTTAAAAGTAAGACAACAATTCCAGCAATTCCTGACAGTGTGATGACAATCGTTTTCCACTGATTGATTAGCTCCTTAACAGAAAGCAATGTTCCCATATTGGTAATTAGCAAGTACATCAGTAACGTAGCTACGACACTTGGAATACCTGCGACTTCAACAATATTCTTTGGAAAAATAGTCCAATACCCAATAATAAACAAGACTGCACAAACAAAGACAGAGGATACCCAAGCTTTCGTTTTAGCAGATATAATATCTCCTATGTATAAAATTCCCATCAATAAAGTAAAAGCTAACATTTGCGACATAAACATTCCCCATGTTGTGTTATTGTCAGAATATTCTGATTTACAATAGTATACAAAAGAACCATTTGAATTGCAACCTTATTTTAAAACAAGCGTTAGTTTACGATTCTAATCCAAATAAAAAAACAGTTTTTACGAGCTCTTTTAAAAGAGTTTCGTAAAAACTGCTAGAAAACAAAAAAAATAATCACCTTTGATGAATTTACCTCCCCTGAAAACATTCAGGGGAAGTTTCGAGCTAGACTTGGAAGTAAACTTCCATCATCGTAACACTCTTTACAAACATCGATAAAGTGAAGCATTTGTAATGTTTAAATTGAAATTAAACCAATTCAATGATAACCATTGGTGCAGCGTCTCCGCGGCGAGGTTCAGTTTTCATGATACGAGTGTATCCACCTTGACGCTCAGCGTAACGAGGTGCTACATCGCCAAATAATTTTTGTAAAGCTGATTCAGTAACAATTTTTTCGCCATCTTCTTTAACAGAAGCAACTTCGTTACGAACAAATGCAGCTGCCTGACGACGAGCGTGCAAATCGCCACGTTTACCTAAAGTAATCATTTTTTCAGTTGTAGAGCGAACTTCTTTAGCACGAGCCTCAGTTGTTACAATACGTTCGTTAATGATTAAATCAGTCGTTAAATCGCGCAACATTGCTTTACGTTGTGAACTTGTACGTCCTAATTTACGGTAACCCATTGTGATTTTCCTCCCTTGATACGGTACTAGTCGTCTTGACGTAGACCTAAACTTAATTCTGCTAGTTTAAATTTCACTTCTTCAAGTGATTTACGACCAAGATTACGCACCTTAATCATTTCTGCTTCAGATTTGTCTGTCAATTCTTGAACGGAGTTAATACCAGCACGTTTCAAACAGTTGTATGAACGTACAGATAAATCTAGTTCTTCAATTGTCATCTCAAGCATTTTTTCTTTATGCGTTTCTTCTTTTTCTACCATGATTTCAGCTTTACGGGCTTCATCAGTTAGATTTACGAAGATATTTAAATGCTCTGTAAGAATTTTAGCTGCTAAACTCACAGCCTCTTCTGGGCTAATAGAACCATCTGCCCATACATCAAGTGTTAATTTGTCAAAGTTATCTTTTTGACCCACTCGAGTATTTTCTACTTGATAGTTCACACGACTAACTGGGGTGTAAATCGAGTCGACTGGTAATACACCAATAGGCATATCATCGTGTTTATTATGTTCAGCTCTTGCATAACCTCTTCCTGATTTTGCAGTTAAACGAACGTGGAAACGTGCGCCTTCAGCTACTGTACAAATGTACAAGTCAGGATTTAAGATTTCAACATCGCTATCATAAGTGATATCGGCTGCTGTTACAACTGCTGGACCTTTTACATCGATTTCAATCGTTTTATCTTCACCAGAATATAACTTGAGTGCAAGTTTTTTAATATTCAAAATGATTGAAGTTACATCCTCAACAACGCCATCAACGGTTGAAAATTCATGTAAAACACCATCAATTTGGATAGTAGTTACTGCTGCACCTGGAAGAGATGACAACAATATACGACGTAGAGAATTCCCTAGCGTTGTACCATAACCACGTTCAAGTGGTTCTACAACGAATTTACCAAACTTGGCATCATCGCTGATCTCAATCGTTTCAATTCTTGGTTTTTCAATTTCGATCATTCTATACATACCCCTTTCAAAACGTTAAGTTCATGTTACTGAGTGCAAACAAGTTCAATGTAGCAGCTCTCAATTAAACACGACGGCGTTTTGGAGGGCGGCATCCATTGTGAGGAACTGGAGTTACATCACGAATACCTGTAACTTCTAAACCAGTAGCTTGTAATGAACGAATTGCAGCTTCACGTCCTGAACCAGGACCTTTTACAGCAACTTCTACAGTTTTCATACCATGTTCCATACACGCTTTAGCTGCAACTTCTGCTGCCATTTGAGCTGCGAATGGAGTTGATTTTTTAGATCCACGGTAGCCTAATGATCCAGCTGATGACCATGAAATTGCATTCCCATGAGTATCAGTAATCATTACAATAGTATTGTTGAATGTTGAACGGATATGTGCTACACCAGATTCAATATTCTTTTTCACACGACGTTTACGAACGACTTTTTTTCCTGCCATGAAGAGTTACCTCCTAACTTAATTAATTATTTTTTCTTGCCTGCAACTGTTCTAGCTGGGCCTTTACGAGTACGCGCGTTGTTTTTCGTGTTTTGTCCACGAGTTGGTAAACCACGGCGGTGACGCATGCCTCGGTATGATCCGATTTCCATTAAACGTTTGATGTTTAGGTTAACTTCACGACGTAAGTCACCCTCAACTTTCAACGAGTCAATTTCAGCACGGATGCGATCTAATTGATCATTTGTTAATTCACGTACACGAATTTCTTCTGATACGTCTGCAGCTTTCAAAACTTCGATAGCTGTGTTTTTACCGATTCCATAAATATAAGTTAAAGAGATTACTACACGTTTATCACGTGGAATATCTACACCTGCAATACGAGCCATTACAATTACACCTCCTGTATATTTTTAGTTATTATCCTTGACGCTGTTTGTGTTTTGGATTTTCACAAATTACCATAACACGTCCGTTACGACGGATAACTTTGCATTTTTCACAAATTGGTTTTACTGATGGTCTTACTTTCATGAACTATACCTCCCATTTTATTGACGGAGTACAATTATTTAAAGCGATAGGTAATGCGACCGCGAGTTAAATCATACGGTGACAATTCTACTGTTACTTTGTCTCCAGGTAAAATACGAATGTAGTGCATACGGATTTTTCCTGAAACATGAGCCAATACAACATGCCCATTTTCAAGTTCCACTTTAAACATTGCATTCGGCAAAGTTTCAACGACTGTTCCTTCAATTTCAATGACATCGTCTTTAGCCACGCCTAGTACCTCCTTAAAATTGTTTCGCAAATCAATGCGATAAACTTAGCGAGAACCTTGGCCCCCACCATTCTGTTTCATCTTAACCTATTAATTCTATCACAATATAGACGCATTGAAAAGTCAAGACCCCGAATATTGTACCATAGAATTAAAATAGTGACAAGCCCCTCATGAGACTACCGCTTTTCCTCGTTCAACAATTTGGATAAAACGAGGCTTCATTTTCGTCATTAAAAAACTAAGCTTTTATTTTTCAATAATTGCTTTTACTTCTTTGAAAACATCGTGAATGTCTTGATCACCTTTAACAGTGTTCAAAACATGGCGCGTTTCATAAAAGTCTAACAAAGGTTCTGTTAACTCTAGATTAATATTGATTCTGTTTTCAACTGTTTCAGGTTTGTCATCATCTCTTTGATAGAAATCATGTCCGCCACAGCGATCACAAGTTCCTTCAACTGTTGGAGGATTAAATACTTTATGATAAGTAGCCCCACAAGTGCGGCAAATGATTCTCCCAGTTAAACGTTCCATTAAGATGTCTTTATCCACATGAATGTTGATAACGGCATCGATTTTTTTTCCCAGATCATTAAGGATTGTTTCCAAGGCTTCCGCTTGGTTAAGCGTTCTTGGGAAACCATCTAATAAAAATCCTTCTTTTGTATCAGCTTCAGCTAAACGTTCTTTTACAATCCCGTTTGTCACTTCGTCTGGTACGAGTTCGCCTTTATCCATAAAGGATTTAGCTTTTAAACCTAAGGCTGTTTCATTTTTGATAGCAGCTCGGAACATATCACCAGTTGAAATATGTGGAATTTTATAAGTATCCACAATTTGTTCAGCTTGTGTGCCTTTACCTGCACCAGGAAGACCCATTAAAATGAGATTCATGTTTTTCCTCCTTAAATGTAAGAATGAGTGCTGAAGGAAATCCCTCAACACTACTGTTCTTATTGTATAAAGCCTAGATAGTTACGCTTAATCATTTGGCCTTCTAATTGTCTAGTTGATTCTAATGCAACACCTACTACGATAAGTAAGCTTGTTCCACCAAGACCAATAGACTGAGGTAGGTTCCATAAGTTTTGCGCGATAATAGGTAAGATTGCAATTAAACCTAAGTAAACTGCACCGACTGTACTTAAACGCATTAATACGCCTGAGATATAATCTTCTGTCCCTTTACCAGGACGCACACTTGGAATATATCCACCTTGTTTTTGTAAATTTTCTGAAACTTTTTCTGGATTCACTTGAATGAATGCATAGAAGAATGTGAAAAGAACAATTAACAATGTGTATAAAACCGCACCTGCTGGTTTTTGATAATTAAAAATATTATTCATAATGATATACCATTGATCGTCAGCATGTGTCTTAGCGAAGAATCCCATAATCGTTTGCGGAGTTACAATAAATGAACTTGCAAAGATAACTGGGATAACACCAGCAGAGTTAACTTTTAACGGTAAGAACGAGCTTTGGTCGGAACCAGTTGCACGCTTAGAATATTGAATTTTAATTTTTCGTTTTGCTGTTTCAAAAAACACAACTAGTAAAACTACTGCAAGAATTGCAACAACTAAAGCAACAGTAAACAAGATTGCTTTCCAAAGTTCTGATCCCGCATTTTTGATTTGTGTATTGTAATAGGACATAATCCCATCTGGTACACGAGCCACAATACCGGAAAAGATAATCATAGAGACGCCGTTCCCAAATCCCTTAACAGTGATTTGTTCACCCATCCACATAACTAACATTGTACCTGCTGTTAACATCAATGCAATACTTAGGTAAGTCATTGTCCCTGGATTTTTAACTAAGCCAAATCCAGATAAAGCGTTAAACCCGTAAGAGATACCGATTGATTGGACAAATGCCATAATAATCGTTAAATATCTTGTTACTTGATTTAATTTTTTACGACCAACTTCCCCTTGCTTCGACCACTCAACAAACTTAGGAACAATGTCCATTTGAAGTAATTGAACAACGATTGAAGACGTGATATAAGGCGATACACCCATCGCAAAGATGGAGTATTGACTTAACGCGCCACCACCAAAGGTATTCAGCAAGCCGAAAATTCCAGAATCTGAAATGTTAGAAACGGCTTTAGCGTTAATGCCCGGAACTGTTAAATGAGTTCCTAGGCGAAAAACGATTAAAACACCTAAAGTGAATAATATTTTGTTTCTAATGTCTTTTACTTTGATTGCACTACTCAGTAATTTGATCATTAGATCACCTCGATTGAACCACCAGCAGCAACGATTGCTTTTTCTGCTGCTTCGGAGAATTTGCTTGCTTTAACAGTCAGTTTACGTTCAACTTGACCATTACCCAAAACTTTAATCCCTGATTTTTCATTTTTAACGATACCAGATTCCACCAACAATGCTGGTGTAACTACTGTTCCGTCTTCGAAGCGATTTAATGTTTCTAAATTAACGATTGCAAACTCTTTGCGGTTAATGTTAGTAAAACCACGTTTTGGTAAACGACGGAATAAAGGTGTTTGTCCACCTTCAAAGCCTAAACGTACTCCACCGCCTGAACGTGAGTTTTGTCCTTTTTGACCGCGACCTGAAGTTTTACCATTACCAGATGAAGTTCCACGTCCAACGCGGTTACGCACTTTACGAGAACCTTCAGCAGGTTTTAATTCATGAAGTTTCATATAGATTGGGCACCTCCTTCAATAATAAGTCTCATTCTTTTTTTAAACTTCTTTTACGTCCACTAAATGCGAAATTGTGTTAACCATACCTTTGATTGCTTCATTAGCTGGTTTCACGACAGTGCTGTTCAGTTTGTTTAAACCTAGAGCTTTCGCAGTATCTTTTTGATTTTGAGGACGTCCGATAACGCTACGTTTTAAAGTAATTTCTAAATTAGCCATTTCTTATTGTCCTCCTTAACCTGTAATTTCTTCAACTGATTTGCCGCGAAGTTTTGCAACTTCTTCAACACGTTTCAATTGTTTTAAACCGTCAACTGTTGCACGAACAACGTTAATTGGAGTGCTTGAGCCTAATGATTTACTTGTAATATCAGCAACACCTGCTAACTCAAGGACCGAACGAACGGGACCTCCAGCACTGACTCCAGAACCGGCTACGGCTGGTTTCATTAAGATGTTTCCGCCGCCAAAGCGTCCGATAACTTCATGAGGAATTGTTGAATCTACCATTGGTACTTCAACAAGATTCTTCTTAGCATCTTCAATTGCTTTACGGATAGCTTCAGGTACTTCTTGGGCTTTCCCAGTACCGAAACCTACGTGACCATTTCTATCTCCTACAACTACTAAAGCAGCAAAACGTAAACGACGTCCACCTTTAACAACTTTAGTAACACGGTTGATAGCAACGACACGGTCTTCTAATTCCAAATGTGTTGGATCGATATAAACCATGAATGGTATTCCTCCTTTTATTAAAATTCTAGTCCATTTTCGCGAGCAGCTTCAGCTAAAGCTTGTACACGGCCATGGTAAAGGTAACCACCACGGTCAAAGACTACTTCTTTAACGCCTTTTTCAACAGCGCGTTTAGCTACTAAAGCTCCCACAGCAGATGCTAGTTCAACTTTAGTTTCGCCTGATACTTCTTTATCTAATGTAGATGCACTTGCTAGCGTTACACCCGCTACGTCATCAATTAATTGAGCGTAGATGTTTTTGTTTGAACGGAAAATGTTCAAGCGTGGGCACTCTGCAGTACCTGAAATCTTAGAGCGAACTCGTGCGTGTCTCTTTTGACGCATTTTGTTTTTATCTAGTTTCGTAATCACAATTGTCACCTCTTTAATAGTTTATTTAGGCTATTCGCAGGCGATTATTTACCTGTTTTACCTTCTTTACGACGAACGTGTTCTCCAACGTAACGAATCCCTTTGCCTTTATAAGGCTCTGGAGGACGTACTCCGCGGATGTTAGCAGCTAATTCGCCAACGCGTTCTTTGTTAGCTCCTTTGATAATTACACTAGTATTTGAAGGAACTTCAACAGTAATTCCTTCTTCTGGTGTAAATTCAACTGGATGTGAGTAACCAACGTTCAATACAAGTTTTTTACCTTGTAATTGTGCACGGTACCCAACCCCGATTAATTCTAAAGCTTTTTCAAATCCTTCTGTTACTCCGATAACCATGTTATTTAGGTTAGCGCGCATTGTTCCGTGTAAAGCACGGTTTTCTTTATCGTCGTTTGGACGAGTAAAAGTAATTTCGTTACCTTCCACATGCATTGTAATGTTAGGGCTGAAAGAGCGAGTTAATTCACCTTTAGGTCCTTTAACAGTAATATCGTTACCATTTTCAGTAACAGTTACTCCTGCAGGAATTGTGATTGGTTTTTTACCAATACGGCTCACAGCAATGCACCTCCTTGTTTAATCTTAAATATTACCAAACGTAAGCGACGATTTCGCCACCAATGTTTTTAGCTCTTGCTTCTTTATCAGTGATAACACCTTCAGAAGTTGAAACGATCGCAATTCCTAGTCCGTTAAGAACTTTAGGAACTTCACCAGTTTTAGCGTAAACACGTAAACCAGGTTTAGAAATACGTTTCAATCCAGTGATAACACGTTCGTTGTTTTTTCCATATTTTAAGAAAACACGGATAACACCTTGTTTGTCATCTTCAATATACTCAACATCTTTAATAAAACCTTCACGTTTTAAAATTTCAGCGATATCTTTTTTTATTCTTGAAGCAGGCAATTCTAGTGATTCGTGACGCACCATGTTGGCGTTACGAATGCGCGTTAGAAAATCTGCAATCGGATCTGTCATGACCATTGTACTTATTACCTCCTTTTTGCAAGTATCGTTTTACCAGCTTGCTTTCTTCACGCCGGGAATTTGTCCTTTATAGGCAAGTTCGCGGAAGCAAATACGGCAAAGTTTAAATTTACGATAAACTGAATGTGGACGACCGCAACGTTCGCAACGTGTGTATGCTTGTGTTGAGAATTTTGCAGGGCGTTTATTCTTAGCAATCATTGATTTTTTAGCCACGTAGTTCGCCTCCTTTTTTTATTTTTGGAATGGCATTCCAAGTTGTGTTAAAAGTTCGCGTGATTCTTCGTCTGTGTTTGCAGTTGTTACAATAACAATATCCATTCCGCGGACTTTGTCTACCATATCGTAGTCAACTTCTGGGAAGATTAATTGTTCTTTGATTCCTAACGTGTAGTTACCGCGTCCATCGAAAGCTTTTTTAGAAACTCCGTGGAAGTCACGTACACGAGGTAATGAAACTGAAACTAATTTGTCTAAGAATTCATACATTCTTTCGCCACGTAAAGTTACTTTAGTGCCGATTGGCATTCCTTCACGTAAACGGAATCCAGCGATTGATTTCTTAGCTTTAGTGATCAATGGTTTTTGACCAGAGATTACAGTTAATTCGTCAACAGCTTTGTCTAAGTTTTTAGCGTTTGAAACAGCATCACCCACACCCATGTTAATAACGATTTTATCAACTTTAGGAGCTTGCATTACTGATTTGTAACTAAATTTTTCCATCATTGATGGAGTAATTTCTTTGATATATTTTTCTTTAAGGCGGTTCATGAAGTTAGTACCTCCTTCCTAATAGTATTATTTATCTAGAACTTCACCGGTTTTTTTAGAAACACGTACTTTTTTGCCGTCTTCAACTTTAAAGCCAACACGAGTTGGTTCATTTGTTTTAGGGTCAATAAGCATTACGTTTGATACGTGGATAGGAGCTTCCGTTTCAAGAATTCCACCTTGTGGATTTGCTGAATTCGGTTTTTGATGTTTTTTCATCATGTTGATTCCTTCAACGATCACGCGATCTTTTTTAGGGAAAGCTTTTAAAATTACGCCTTCTTTACCTTTGTCTTTACCAGTAATAACTTTAACTTTGTCACCAGTTTTTACGATCATGTTTTTCTCGCACCTCCTTCATGGATGGTTGTATATTAAAGAACTTCTGGAGCTAGTGAAACGATCTTCATGAAGTTGTTGTCACGTAATTCGCGAGCAACAGGTCCAAAGATACGTGTTCCACGTGGGCTCTTGTCATCACGGATGATAACACAAGCATTTTCATCAAATTTAATGTAAGAACCGTCTGCACGACGAGCTCCTGTTTTAGTACGAACGATTACTGCACGTACAACTTCACCTTTTTTGACAACGCCACCTGGTGTAGCGTGTTTAACAGTACACACGATTACATCACCAATGTTCGCAGTCTTACGGCCAGATCCGCCTAAAACTTTAATAGTTAAGACTTCACGAGCGCCTGAGTTATCAGCAACTTTTAAACGACTTTCTTGTTGGATCACTTCAGTATCCTCCTTTCGGAATTAGAAATCTCTTTGTCTCATCAAAATTTGTTTTAGATAACTACTGCTTCTTCAACAATTTCTACTAAACGGAAACGTTTTGTAGCTGATAATGGACGAGTTTCCATAATTTTTACGATATCTCCAGTTTTTGCAGCGTTATTTTCATCATGCGCTTTAAATTTCTTAGAGTATTTTACACGTTTACCATAGATGCCGTGTTTTTTATAAGTTGCAATTTCAACAACGATGGTTTTATCCATTTTGTCAGAAACAACACGTCCTTGGTAAACTTTACGTTGGTTACGTTCTTCACTCATTTAGATGTGGCCTCCTTTGCTTACTAGTCTCAACTATTTTTGTAATTCACTTTGACGTAACGCAGTTTTAATGCGTGCAATCGATTTGCGAACTTCACTTAAGCGAGCAGTATTTTCTAATTGACCAGTCGCTAATTGGAATCGTAGATTGAATAATTCTTCTTTATATTCTTTCTCTTTTTCAACCATTTCAGCAGTGGATAACTCTTTAAGTTCATTAGCCTTCATTCGATTCACCACCAATTTCTTTACGTTTTACAATCTTAGTTTTAACTGGTAATTTGTGAGATGCTAAGCGTAATGCTTCGCGAGCCACTTCTTCTGATACGCCGTCAATTTCAAACATGATCTTGCCGCGTTTTACTGGTGCTACCCAACCTTCAGGTGCTCCTTTACCAGAACCCATACGAACTCCGATTGCTTTTGCAGTATATGATTTATGAGGGAAGATTTTAATCCATACTTTCCCACCACGTTTCATATAACGAGTCATGGCAATACGGGCTGCTTCGATTTGACGGTTAGTAATCCAATGTGAATCTACAGCTTGTAAACCCCATTCACCAAAAGTTACTTCTTTTCCACCTTTTGCTTCACCACGCATTTTACCTCTAAACTCACGACGGTGTTTAACACGTTTAGGTACTAACATGATTATTTCCCTCCTTTCTCAGCGTTCTTTTTTGTAGGAAGTACTTCTCCACGGTGAATCCAAACTTTAACGCCTAGTTTACCGTAAGTAGTGTCTGCTTCTTCCCATGCGTAATCGATATCGGCACGCAATGTATGAAGAGGTACAGTTCCTTCAGAATAGCTTTCCGCACGTGCGATGTCTGCTCCGTTTAAACGACCAGAAACTTGCGTTTTGATCCCTTTAGCGCCAGAACGCATTGTGCGTTGAATTGCTTGTTTTTGAGCACGACGAAATGCTACACGGTTTTCTAATTGACGTGCAATTCCTTCGCCTACTAATTTAGCATCTAAATCAGGTTTTTTGATTTCAACGATGTTGATGTGAACTCGTTTACCTGTTAATTGGTTTAAGTTTTTACGTAACGATTCAACTTCAGAACCACCTTTACCGATAACCATTCCTGGTTTAGCAGTGTGTACTGATACGTTTACGCGGTTAGCGGCACGTTCAATCTCAACGGTTGAAACAGCTGCATCGCTTAGGTTTTTAGCAATGTATTTACGGATACGTAAATCTTCGTGTAAATAGTTAGCATACTCTTTTTCTGCATACCATTTAGCATCCCAATCACGGATAACGCCAACACGCAAACCTATTGGATTAATTTTTTGACCCACTGATTACCCCTCCTTTTTTTCTGATACCACGATTGTAATGTGGCTTGTACGTTTCATAATTGGTGAAGCTGAACCTTTTGCACGTGGACGGAAGCGTTTCATTGTTGGTCCTTCGTTTGCATAAGCTTCGCTAATCACTAAGTTTTCTACGTCTAAATCGTAGTTGTGTTCTGCATTAGCTACTGCTGACATTAGTACTTTCTCAACAGGTACTGAAGCACCATTTGGAGTGAATTTCAAGATTGAAATTGCTTCTCCTATGCTTTTTCCTCTGATAAGATCGATAACTAAACGAACTTTTCGAGCTGAAATGCGAACAGTATTTGCAGTTGCTTTAGCTGCTGTAATTTGTTCTGACATGAGTAATCCTCCCCTCGATATTAACGTCTAGTTTTTTTGTCATCCGCAGCATGTCCGCGGTATGTTCTTGTTGGTGCAAATTCACCTAGTTTGTGGCCTACCATATCTTCTTGAATATATACTGGCACATGTTTACGTCCATCATATACTGCAATAGTGTATCCAACAAAGCTTGGAAAAATTGTTGAACGGCGTGACCAAGTTTTAACAACGTGTTTTTTTTCACTTTCAGCGAGAGCATCCATTTTTTTCATTAGGTGCTCATCAATAAAAGGTCCTTTTTTTAAACTACGTCCCATGGTTGAACCTCCTTCTATTCGGTTGCTAACTGGCTTGTCGCCAGTTAACATTATTTTTATTTAGTTTTACGACGACGAACGATAAATTTATCTGATTTAGCTTTTTTGTTACGAGTTTTGTAACCAAGAGCTGGTTGACCCCAAGGAGAAACTGGAGCTTTACGTCCGATTGGAGCTTTACCTTCACCACCACCGTGTGGGTGATCGTTAGGGTTCATTACAGATCCACGAACTGTAGGACGTTTGCCCATCCAACGTGAACGACCTGCTTTACCAATATTGATTAGTTCATGTTGTTCGTTACCAACAGAACCGATTGTTGCACGGCATGTTGCTAAGATCATGCGAACTTCACCAGAGTTTAAGCGAACTAATACGTATTTGCCTTCTTTACCAAGTACTTGAGCACTTGTTCCAGCTGAACGAACTAATTGTCCACCTTTACCAGGTTTCATTTCAATATTGTGGATAACAGTACCTACTGGAATATTTTCCAATGGCAATGCGTTTCCGATTTTGATATCTGCGTCTTTACCAGAGAAGACACGTTGACCTACTTCAATTCCTTTTGGTGCAATGATATAAGTTTTAATACCATCAGTATAGTGAATTAGGGCAATGTTAGCTGAACGGTTTGGATCATATTCAACTGTTTTTACGATACCAGCGATATCGTCTTTGTTACGTTTGAAGTCAATCACACGGTATTGGCGTTTGTGACCACCACCATGATGACGAACAGTAATTCTACCATTATTGTTACGGCCAGCAGTTTTTTTAGTTGATTCTAACAAAGTCTTTTCAGGCGTTGTTGAAGTGATTTCAGCGAAATCTGAACCAGTCATATTACGACGACCGTTTGTGGTAGGTTTATACTTTCTAATTCCCAAGTGTTTTCCCTCCCGATATTTATTTTTAAGCTTTTAATTAAGCTTCAAAAAATTGAATTTCTTTAGATTCAGCTGTTAAAGTTACGATAGCTTTACGACGTTTTTTAGTGTATCCAGCGTATTTACCCATACGTTTTAATTTCCCACGTACATTCATGATATTTACGTTTTCAACTTTAACATCGAAAATTTCTTCAACTGCTTGTTTTACTAACGTTTTATTAGCGCGAACATCTACTTCGAAAGTGTATTTCTTGTCATCTGTAACAAGCATTGATTTCTCAGTGATGATTGGGCGTAAAATTATGTCACGTACATTCATTATTGAAGAGCCTCCTCTACCTTAGTAAGAGCAGTCTGTGTTAAAATCATTTTTTTGTTTGAAACAACATCTAGTACAGTAACGTTGTCATGAGCTACTACTGTAACTCCTGGAATGTTACGTGCTGATAATGTTGCAAAGTCGTTAGTGTCTTCAACAACAACTAATACTTTTGAATCAACGTTAAGATTTTTTAACACTTGTGCAAATTCTTTTGTTTTTGGTGCATCAAAGTTCAATGCGTCAACAACGATTAGGTCTTGTTCTGCTACTTTAGTAGAAAGAACAGATTTAATCGCTAAACGACGAACTTTTTTAGGAAGTTTATAGCTGTATGAACGAGGTGTTGGTCCGAAGACAACGCCACCGCCACGCCATTGTGGAGATCTGATTGACCCTTGACGAGCACGACCAGTTCCTTTTTGACGCCATGGTTTACGTCCACCACCGCGGACAGCACTACGGTTTTTAACCGAGTGATTTCCTTGTCTTAATGAAGCGCGTTGCATGATGATTGCATCAAAAACAACGTTTTCGTTTGGTTCGATACCGAAAATTGCGTCGTTTAAAGTAACTTCGCCGTTTTGTGTACCGTCTTGCTTAAATAATGCTACATTAGCCATTCCTTAGTTCCTCCTCTCTTCTCTATTATTTAGCTGCTGATTTAAGAGCAGTTCTGATTTGGATTAACGATTTTTTAGCTCCAGGAACATTACCTTTAATTAAGATAACATTTTTTTCTACGTCAACACGGACGATTTCAAGGTTTTGAATCGTAATACGATTTCCACCCATACGACCTGGTAATAATTTACGTTTAAATACTCTATTAGGAGCAACTGGACCCATTGAACCAGGACGACGATGGTAACGAGAACCGTGGGCCATTGGGCCGCGGCTTTGTCCGTGACGTTTGATAACGCCTTGGAAACCTTTACCTTTAGAAGTCCCTGTGACATCAACGATGTCTCCTGCTTCAAATACATCAACTTTAATTTCTTGTCCTACTTCGTATTCTCCAAGCTCTACATCGTTAAATTCACGAATGAAGCGCTTAGGAGTAGCATTTGCTTTTGCTACATGACCTTTAGCAGGTTTGTTTGACAATACTTCACGTTTATCTTGGTAACCCACTTGAACTGCTTCGTATCCATCGTTTTCCATTGTTTTTAATTGTAAAACAACGTTTGGAGTAGATTCGATTACTGTTACTGGGATTAATTCACCATTTTCAGTGAAGACTTGCGTCATTCCTACTTTTCTTCCTAAGATTCCTTTGGTCATGAGTACACCTCCATTATAATTAGTTTAGTTTTTTTGTCTTGCGGGGTATTACAGTTTAATTTCGATGTCTACGCCACTTGGTAAATCAAGTTTCATTAATGCATCAACAGTTTTTGGTGTTGGATTAACGATATCGATTAAACGTTTGTGAGTACGCATTTCGAATTGTTCGCGAGAATCTTTGTATTTATGAGTCGCACGAATAACAGTGTAGAGTGTTCTTTCAGTTGGCAATGGAATTGGACCAGACACGCTAGCACCAGTTCTTTTTGCTGTTTCTACAATTTTATCCGCTGATTGATCTAAAATACGGTGTTCATACGCTTTTAAACGGATACGAATCTTTTGTTTTGCCATTTTTGTTTTCCCTCCTTCGCCTATTCTTAAGAAATTAGACATTGCTCCACGAAAATTTCTGGCACGCCCTTCCGTGACAAAGCGGCCGGGTGTGTCACAACCTCTCGTTTCATAGCCGCAGGTATTCTTTCGAATTACCTCAGTGCGATTTGCTCTACAAATTCAGCACCTTTATCATTATACAAAGAACACACATAAATTACAAGCTTTTTCTGTTGATTTATCTAGGTTTTTTCTAATTTCTTTATTCCTCATTTTGAAAAGGGTTCCACTTGGAATGTTATTCCCCTTTTTTAGAAGGAGTTATTTTTGCCATCTGGTATAAAAATAAAACAAATAAATGCAACAGCGTAAAGACACCAACAAAATGAATCATTTCTGAATCCACTGTTTCAGCGACAGTTCGCATTGTACCTATAAAATCTGTAAGCAAGTAAACAGTATGGATGCGTAAAAATCGCCCTAAATAAATAGCATAAGCACTTAATAGAGATATAATAACGTAAAAGCCACTCAAAAGAAGAAGGTTATTTCCAAATATAGTTTCTTTTAATTTCGTAGCAACAGCTGTTAAACTTTCAAATCCCATAAAAACGCCTAACATGATTCCAGCTGTTAATAATGAAAAATGAAAATAGACATCCGGACTACTGATTGTCATCCCCACTGCTGACAGATGAAAGAAATCAGTAAGCATATAAAATGCATTTGGATAAAATAAGAGCCAACTAATAAGTAAAACAATTGAAACCATTTTTTGTTTATTTTTAGCATATAGCCAAGCGATTTCAAGCGGGATATAAGCAAGCCCCACATTTAAGATTAAAAATTGGTACCTATTTTCCGTAAAATAAACGAGAGAAAAGAATAAAAGAACCATTAATCGATAAATCCATTTTTTATTTACCATAAAAAAACCTCCTTGTTTGTTCATCTTATGTATTATACAAGTAAAACTCTTTAAATTTACTTAAGCTTCCACAAACCTTTTATTAAATAAAAGAATTAGCAAAGAAAACTTCTTTGCTAATTCTAACTTTTATACCTTCATTACCCAACCTGCCGGACTTTCGATATCACCAAATTGTATCCCCGTCAACTCTTCGTATAATCGTTGAGTTACAGGGCCAACTTCTGTTTCACTGTAAAAAACATGGAAATCAGCTCCTGCTTGGATACCCGCAATCGGAGAAATCACCGCTGCTGTCCCACATGCTCCTGCTTCTTTAAATTGATTTAACTGATCTAAATACACATCTCCTTCTATCGCCTCTAAACCTAGTCTGTTTTCCGCTAAATAAAGCAATGAATATTTTGTAATGCTTGGCAAAATCGACGGAGAAATAGGTGTGACAAATTGGTTTTCTTTTGTTATTCCAAAAAAGTTAGCTGAGCCGACTTCTTCAATTTTTGTATGTGTTTGAGGGTCTAAATAGATACAATCACTAAATTCCCGATCATGGGCTTCTTTACCTGGTAGTAAACTTCCACCATAGTTCCCACCAACCTTAGCAGCTCCCGTCCCGTTTCCAGCTGCTCGATCATACGTTGAAACAATAAAATTAGTCGGAACAATGCCCCCTTTAAAATAAGCCCCCACCGGCATACAAAATATTGAAAATAAATATTCCGGTGCTGCATGTACTCCAATATTATCCCCTATCCCTATCATATATGGTCTTAAATACAATGTCCCTCCACTTCCATAAGGAGGGACAAAATGTTCGTTTGCTTTAACAACTTGCTTACACGCATTTATAAATGTTTCTACAGGGATTTCTGGCATCAACAATCTTCTACAACTCGCTTGCATTCGTTTCGCATTTTCGTCTGGTCGAAATAAATTGATTGATCCATCTCTGCATCGATATGCCTTCAAGCCTTCAAAGCATGTTTGACCATAATGTAAAGCTGTTGAACCTTCACTAATATGGACTTGGTTGTCTGTCACTAGCTTGCCATTATCCCACTGACCATCTTTCCAATAAGACAAGTAGCGTTCATCTGTTTTGATATAGTCAAATCCCAAATTATCCCAATCAATTTTCGCTTCATTCATATCTTATCCCCCTAGTTGTTTGTTCTATGTACCAGTTTATCACATTTATGGCAAATAAATGAAATTTAAATGTGAACTATTTTAATTTAAAAATAAAAAGACCTGCTATTTATACAATAGCAGGTCTTTTTCTCGGATGGGCACGCATTGCACAAAGGCAATGACTAGAGTATTTTTCGAGATGTTTGATTCATCTTATTTTGAAAACTTAATTGCTTAAGTTTTGACTATGCTTCGATTTCAGCTACAACGCCGGCTCCAACTGTACGTCCGCCTTCACGGATTGAGAAGTTAGTTCCTGCTTCGATAGCGATTGGGTTGATAAGAGTAACGTCGATAGTAACGTTATCTCCAGGCATTACCATTTCAACGCCTTCAGGTAATTCACAAACACCAGTAACGTCAGTTGTACGGAAGTAGAACTGTGGACGGTAGTTAGTGAAGAATGGAGTGTGACGTCCACCCTCTTCTTTTGATAATACATAAATTTCAGCTTTAAATTTAGTATGTGGAGTGATTGTACCTGGTTTAGATAATACTTGACCACGTTCGATATCTTCACGAGCAACACCACGTAGTAATGCGCCAATGTTATCTCCAGCTTGTGCGTAATCTAATAATTTACGGAACATTTCAACACCTGTAACAGTTGTTTTAGTAGGTGCTTCAGTGATACCAACGATTTCAACTTCTTCACCAACACGTACTTCACCACGTTCAACACGGCCTGTAGCAACAGTACCACGTCCAGTGATTGAGAATACATCCTCAACTGGCATCATGAATGGTTTTTCAGTATCACGTTGTGGAGTAGGGATATACTCATCAACAGCAGCCATCAATTCTAGAACTTTTTCTTCGTATGAAGCGTCGCCTTCTAGAGCTTTAAGTGCAGAACCAGCGATAACTGGAGTGTCATCACCTGGGAAATCGTATTCTGTTAATAGGTCACGAACTTCCATTTCTACTAATTCTAATAATTCTTCGTCATCAACCATGTCAACTTTGTTTAAGAAAACAACGATGTATGGAACACCAACTTGACGAGAAAGTAAGATGTGCTCACGAGTTTGTGGCATTGGACCATCAGCAGCAGATACTACTAAGATAGCTCCATCCATTTGTGCAGCACCAGTGATCATGTTTTTAACATAATCCGCGTGTCCTGGGCAATCTACGTGTGCGTAGTGACGAGTTTCAGTTTCATACTCGATGTGTGAAGTATTAATTGTAATACCACGTTCTTTTTCTTCAGGAGCGTTATCGATATCAGCGTAGTTTTGCGCTGAACCGCCACCGTGTTTTGATAATACAGTTGCAATTGCAGCTGTTAAAGTTGTTTTACCATGGTCAACGTGTCCGATAGTACCGATGTTAACATGGGCTTTTGAGCGATCAAAGGTTTCTTTTGCCATTTTAATATTTCCTCCTCATATTGAGTTATAGATTTTTATTTTTGTTATAAACAACAAATAGAGCAAACTCTTTTCACTGTTTATAAGAAATTATATAGGTTGTTTCAAAGAAAATCAACCGTTAGAAACGAAAGACTAAGCAGAGCTTAGTTGCCACCGTTTTTGCTGATGATTTCTTCTTGAATTGATTTTGGTAGATCTTCATAATGATCAAATACCATCATGAATGTTCCACGTCCTTGTGTTGATGAACGCAATGTTGTCGCATATCCAAACATGTTAGCTAAAGGAACAATCGCATTAACGATTTGTGAGTTACCATGAGCTTCCATACCTTCAACACGTCCACGACGAGCAGTAATGTGTCCCATAATATCACCTAGGTAATCTTCTGGTACTGTAACAATTACTTTCATCATTGGTTCAAGAATTACAGGATTTGCTTTTTTAGCAGCTGCTTTTAAGGCCATTGATGCGGCAACTTTAAAGGCAGTTTCATTTGAATCGACATCATGGTAAGAACCATCATAAAGTTTTGCTTTAATATCTACTAATGGATATCCAGCAAGAACCCCATTGTCTAATGAACCTTCCAAACCAGCTTTAACAGCAGGAATGTATTCACGAGGAACAACCCCTCCGACAATTGCGTTTTCAAATTCGAAGCCTGCTCCTTCTTCATTCGGTGTAAATTCAATCCATACGTGACCGTATTGACCTTTACCACCCGATTGACGAACGAACTTACCTTCTGCTTTTGTAGAACCACGGAATGTTTCACGGTAAGATACTTGAGGAGCACCTACGCTAGCATCCACATTAAACTCACGACGCATACGGTCTACTAATACATCTAAATGTAATTCACCCATACCCGAGATAACAGTTTCACCAGTTTCAGCGTTTGTTTCAACGCGGAATGAAGGATCTTCTTCTGCAAGTTTTTGTAATGCAATACCCATTTTATCTTGGTCAGCTTTTGATTTAGGCTCAACAGCGACTTGGATAACTGGTTCTGGGAATTCGATAGATTCAAGAATAACTGGCGCTTCTAACGCACATAATGTATCACCAGTTGTTGTGTCTTTAAGACCAACAGCAGCAGCGATATCTCCTGAATAAACTTTATCGATTTCTTTACGTGTATTTGCATGCATTTGTAGAATACGACCAACACGTTCTTTTTTGTTTTTAGAAGCGTTCAAAACATATGAACCACTTTCAAGAACACCAGAGTACACGCGGAAGAAAGTTAGACGACCAACAAATGGGTCTGTCATTACTTTAAATGCTAATGAAGCAAATGGAGCTGAGTCGTCAGCAGGACGAGTCGTTTCCTCTTCTGTTTTAACATCAATTCCTTTAATAGCATCAACATCAAGTGGTGATGGTAGGTAATCAAGAACTGCATCAAGCATTAATTGAACCCCTTTATTTTTAAAGGCAGAACCAGCCATTACTGGGAAGAATTCAACATTAATTGTTGCTTGGCGGATACCCGCTTTTAATTCTTCTTCAGTGATTTCTTCACCGTCAAGATATTTCATCATTAATTCTTCATCAGTTTCAACAACTGCTTCGATTAATTTTTTACGCCATTCAGTAGCGGCTTCTACATATTCTTCAGGGATATCTGTTTCTTGGATATCTGTTCCTAAGTCATTTGTGTAGATTTCAGCTTTCATTTTAACTAAGTCGATAATACCAGTGAAATCGTCTTCAGCGCCGATTGGCAATTGAATTGGATGTGCATTGGCTTGTAAACGTTCGTGTAATGAATTTACTGAATATAAGAAATCTGCACCAATTTTATCCATCTTGTTACAGAAAACAATACGTGGAACTTTATAATCAGTTGCTTGACGCCAAACTGTTTCAGTTTGAGGCTCTACTCCTGATTGTGAGTCAAGAACAGTTACAGCACCATCTAATACGCGTAGAGAACGTTGAACTTCAATTGTGAAATCCACGTGTCCAGGAGTATCGATAATGTTTACACGGTAATTTTTCCATTCAGCTGTTGTTGCAGCAGAAGTAATTGTAATACCACGTTCTTGCTCTTGTTCCATCCAGTCCATTTGTGATGCACCTTCATGCGTTTCACCAATTTTATGGATTTTACCAGTATAGTATAAAATACGCTCTGTTGTTGTAGTTTTACCTGCATCAACGTGAGCCATGATACCGATATTACGAGTTTTTTCTAGAGAAAATTCTCTATTTGCCATAATTATTTTTAACTCCTCTCTATATCTTAGTAACTTGATAAGAAGGAAGACTCGATAATGTTATAAAATTCTCAATCAAAGGCCTTCTACTACAATAGCAGAGACCTTTTAAAGAGAAAATTTTACCAACGGTAGTGAGCAAACGCTTTGTTCGCTTCTGCCATTTTATGAGTATCTTCACGTTTTTTAACTGCAGCACCAGTATTGTTAGCTGCATCCATGATTTCTTTAGCAAGACGTTGTTCCATAGTATCTTCTCCGCGTAAGCGAGAGTAGTTTACTAACCAACGTAAACCTAAAGTAGTACGACGATCGCTACGAACTTCGACAGGGACTTGATAGTTAGAACCCCCAACACGACGAGCTTTAACTTCAAGAACAGGCATGATGTTTTTCATTGCTTGTTCGAAAACTTCCATAGGATCATTGCCAGTTTGTTCTTTAATAACATCAAAAGAGCTATAAAGAATAGTAGCAGCTTTTCCACGTTTACCATCAACCATTAAACGGTTAATTAAACGAGTTACTAATTTTGAATTATACATTGGATCAGGTAACACATCACGTTTAGTAATAGGACCTTTACGAGGCATCCAAATTCCTCCTTTCGATAATAGTCATTTTATAGTTCATAAGTTTTAGTTTAAGCTTTTGGTTTTTTAGCTCCGTATTTAGAACGGCTTTGTTTACGATCTGTAACACCGGCAGTATCTAAAGCACCACGTACAACGTGATAACGAACTCCTGGTAAATCTTTTACACGTCCACCACGAATAAGAACCACACTGTGTTCTTGTAAGTTATGTCCGATACCTGGAATATAAGCTGTTACTTCAAGCAAGTTTGACAAACGTACACGCGCGTATTTACGTAACGCTGAGTTAGGTTTTTTAGGAGTCATAGTTCCTACACGAGTACACACACCACGTTTTTGAGGTGAGCTAGTGTTTGTTTGTGATTTTTTGAAGCTGTTGTAACCTTTATTCAAAGCTGGAGAATCTGATTTTTCCATTTTTGCTTTACGAGGTTTACGTACTAATTGATTAATAGTAGGCATTTTTAGTTTCCTCCTTCCCTATGTTATCATTCTAAGTCCACACATCCAGGTGGTTCCTTTTTTTGCAAAAAAATAATTGCTATAATTGCAACCTTTTCCCATCAGTGTTTTAATGATGGCCCTTGTAACAGTCAGAACGACTGATTTACAGGAATCTGTCTACAAAAGCACCTTAGAAAGCATACCATGTTCCTTTAATATTTGTCAACCTATTTTAATAAAAAAACAGTTTTTTTTACTATTCTTTTTTTTAACACTATTTTAAATGAAAACTCCTTGTTTTTCGGATAGTATAGCTAGGATAGTTATTAAGATTGGAGTGAAATTTCATGTTGTTTTTAATATTACTTTGGATTTTTGGGTGTTGTTTTGGATCTTTTATTTTAGTAATTAGTTTGAGGGTACCATTAAATCAATCTATCATTCGCCCTCGTTCTCATTGCGAGCATTGTAAAACGACACTGCCTATTCTTTCTTTGATTCCCGTTTTTTCTTATATTATTCAAAAAGGCCGCTGTTTAATTTGTCAATCTGTTATTCCTTTTTATTACTTATTAATAGAATTTTCAACAGGAGTTCTTGCTGTCTTCTCTTTTTTCTTATTTAAAAGCCAACCTTTAGAGCTTTTGATTGCATGGACCTTGATTTTTTTTAGTTTAATCTTTAGCTTAACGGATTTATTTTATTTTATTTTGCCAAATTCTTTAATGCTTTTATTTTTAGTTATCATTCTTTTAGAATGTTGGTATTTAGATGATTTTAATTGGTTTCACAGTGCGTTAAATTCTATTTTTATTCTCTTTTTATTACTTAGTATTTCTTTTGTAACTCATGAAGGGTTAGGTGGTGGCGATATTAAATTTTACTTTGTGTTAAGTTGGCTCTTAGGTTTCCAAGGAATATTAGTAGCCATTATTATTAGTTGTTTTTTTGCATTAATAGCAATTTTTATCAGTCGAAAGCGACTGTTCTTTTCACTAAATGATAAACTTCCTTTTGCTCCTTTTATTAGTCTTGGTGCTTTTCTAGTTTTTTGTTTTCAAAGATATTAAAAAAAACGATTAACCTTTGCTAGATTAATCGTTTTTATCATCTACTATGGATTCATATATTCTCGTGTCATTGGCAAATCATTATTGGCTCCTTTAGTCACTAAGTACTGAATTAAATCAATATTGCCTGATTTAAACGAAGCAGCACAAGCTTGCAAATATAGATCCCACATTCGAATAAAGCGTTCGTCTTTTATTTTGCGTATTTCTGGCAATTGCTTTTTAAAGTTTTCATCCCAAATTTCTGTTGTTTTTTGATAGTGACGACGTAGGCTTTCTAAATCTATTAATTGCAGTCCATTTCCAGTAATTTGTGTGACCATTTCTGCAACTCCCGGAACGTAGCCTCCTGGAAAAATATATTTGTTTAACCAACCATTTGTGGCACCGCCTTGTTGTCTTGAAATCCCATGAATTAAAGCTGTTCCATTTGGTGCTAATAATTCATAAACATCTTTGAAGTAGATACCTAAATTTTCTTGCCCTACATGTTCAACCATTCCCACGCTTGTAATATGATCAAAGGTTTCATTTTTTAATTTGCGATAATCTTCTAATTTAACCGTTACAAGTTCTTCTAAATTTTCGTCTTTAATTTTGCTATTAATGTATCGGAATTGCTCTTTACTTAAGGTGATACCCGTTGCTTGTATTTGATATTTTTTTGCAGCTGTCAGAATTAAAGTCCCCCACCCACATCCAATATCTAACAACGTTTCATTTTCTTTCAAGTCGAGTTTATTTAAGATGTGTTCCACTTTGTTTTGTTGAGCAACTTCTAAGGTATCTTGTGGGTTTTTAAAATACGCACATGAGTAGGTCATCGTTTTGTCTAACCATAAATTGTAAAAATCGTTTCCTAAATCATAATGCATTTGGATATCTTTCTTACTTTTTTGCTCAGAATGTGACATCTTTGGTAAATACTGACGGAAATCTTTTTTTAACATAAAACTTTCTGCATTTTCATAGGCTGATGCAATTAACTCTTCTAAGGAACCTTCTATTTCAATTTTTTTATCCATATAGGCTTCGCCCAATGCAATTGAAGCATTATTAAGAATTTCTTTGATTGGGATATTTTCATGAAACGTAATTGTTACTTGAGGCTCGCCAACTCCATAAATTTCGAATGTTCCATCCCAAAAATTCACTCTGACAGGTATTGAAAATGAATGACTAAATACTTTTTTGAAAAATTGTTTTTCTAACATACTTACCGCTCCCTTGTCTGCTAACCAATTTATAATCCACTAAATTATTTATTTGCTTAACTCCTCATCTTCTATTGTAGACCTCATTTTTATAGTTTTCCAATCATAGCTCTTTATGTAACTTGAGTTTCCAAAAAAATATCAAAAAACCACCCACTATTTGATTGAACAAATAGTGGATGGTTTAAATGGATTTAGAAATCTGTTTTTGGTTCAATTGTGTCATTAATACTGTAAACATTTTCACTCACAACACCAATTCCTTTTGGTTCCATGTTACGGTATTTAGCCATACCGGTACCAGCTGGAATGATCTTACCAATGATAACATTTTCTTTAAGACCAAGTAACGGATCACGTTTTCCACGAATTGCAGCATCTGTTAACACACGAGTTGTTTCTTGGAAAGATGCAGCTGATAAGAAACTGTTCGTTTCAAGAGAAGCTTTTGTGATTCCAAGTAGTACAGGACGACCCGTTGCTGGTACATTTCCTGCCATAATTGTTTCGTAGTTTTTGTCTGTAAATTCGCTGATGTCCATCAATGTTCCTGGTAAAATCTCTGTTGAACCTGGGTCCATAACTCGGACTTTACGTAACATTTGACGAACCATTACTTCGATATGTTTATCGCCGATTTCTACCCCTTGCATACGGTAAGTTTTTTGAACTTCACGTAATAGATAGTTTTCAACAGATAATACATCACGAACACGTAATAGTTGTTTTGGATCAATTGATCCTTCAGTAAGTGCTTCTCCACGATGAATCGTGTCGCCTTCTGCAACTTTCAAGCGAGCGGTATAAGGTACTGGATAGCTACGAGTATCCGTTGTTCCTTTGATTGTCACTTCTTTAGTGCGTTCAGCAGCATTTTCTGAAATGGCAATGATTTCACCAGTAACTTCAGTGATAACCGCTTGCCCTTTAGGATTACGAGCTTCAAAGATCTCTTGGATACGAGGTAAACCTTGAGTAATATCATCTCCGGCAACCCCACCTGTATGGAAGGTACGCATTGTTAATTGGGTACCTGGTTCTCCGATTGATTGAGCCGCAATTGTACCAACTGCTTCCCCAACTTCAACTTCTGAACCTGTTGCAAGGTTACGACCGTAACAATGTTTACATACACCATGTTTCGTGTTACATGTAAATACTGAACGGATTGATACTTCTTCGATTCCAGCGTCCATGATTTCTTTTGCAAGATCTTCAGTGATAATCTCGTTTTCTTTCATGATAACTGAACCATTTTCTGGATGGAAAATAGTTTTACGAGTGTAACGACCAAGTAAACGCTCTTCAAGAGGTTCAATGACTTCGTTTCCTTCTTTGATTGCTGAAATATCTAAGCCACGATCAGTACCACAGTCTGTTTCACGAATGATAACATCTTGTGCTACGTCAACTAGACGACGAGTCAAGTAACCTGAATCGGCAGTCTTAAGGGCTGTATCGGTCATACCTTTACGAGCTCCATGGGTTGAGATAAACATTTCTAAGACGGTTAAACCTTCACGGAAGTTTGATGTGATTGGCAATTCCATGATTTGTCCATTAGGAGCGGCCATAAGTCCACGCATACCAGCAAGCTGAGTAAAGTTGGAAATATTCCCACGGGCTCCAGAGTCACTCATCATGAAGATTGGGTTCTTCGCATCTAAACTTTCCATTAATTTAATTTGGATACGGTCTTTAGCTGAATTCCAAATGCCAATAACGCGTTCGTAACGTTCCTCGTCAGTGATTAAACCACGACGGAATTGTTTTGTTACGTTATCAACTTGTTTATGAGCTTCATCTAAAATTTCTTGTTTTTCATGTAGTACTACGATATCAGCGATACCTACTGTAATACCAGCACGTGTAGAATGTTTGTAACCTAAGTCTTTCATTCTATCTAACATTTTAGAAGTTTCAGTGATATGGAATCTTTTGAAGACTTCGGCAATGATATTTCCAAGATTTTTCTTTTTAAATGGTAAATTGATTTCTTGTTTTTTAATATGAGCTGGGATATCTGTTCCTGGCTCTACAAAGAAACGATCTGAAATAGCAACTTCTAAGTTTTCAGTAGTTGGTTCATTCAAGTAAGGGAATTCTACAGGCATGATTTCATTGAAAAGTAATTTCCCTACTGTCGTAATCAATGTACGTTCTTTTTGCCATTCAGTAAATGGTTTGTCTTTTAAGGACGTTGTTTGAACACCAATTCTTGAATGTAAATGAACGTATCCGTTTTGATAGGCAATCAATGCTTCGGTTAAGTCTTTAAAGACCATCCCTTCGCCTTCGCGTTGTTCTTCTTCCATTGTTAGGTAGTAGTTACCTAATACCATATCTTGAGAAGGAGTTACAACTGGTTTACCATCTTTTGGATTTAAGATATTTTGGGCAGCTAACATCAACATACGTGCTTCAGCTTGTGCTTCATCACTAAGTGGAACGTGAACCGCCATTTGGTCTCCATCGAAATCGGCATTGTAGGCTTCACATACTAATGGGTGAAGACGAATTGCGCGACCTTCAACTAGGGTTGGTTCAAAGGCTTGGATCCCTAATCTATGAAGAGTAGGTGCTCGGTTAAGCAATACTGGATGTTCACGAATAACGTCTTCTAATACATCCCAGATACCTTCATCTTGACGATCAATTTTACGTTTCGCGTTTTTGATGTTGCTTGCAAGATCACGTGCAACTAGTTCTTTCATTACAAATGGTTTGAATAGTTCAATAGCCATTTCTTTTGGAAGTCCACATTGGTACATTTTCAAGTTTGGACCAACTACGATAACGGAACGACCAGAATAATCGACACGTTTTCCTAGTAAGTTTTGACGGAAACGACCTTGTTTCCCTTTAAGCATATGTGACAATGATTTCAATGGACGGTTACCTGGTCCAGTAACTGGACGGCCACGACGACCATTATCAATCAATGCATCAACAGCTTCTTGAAGCATACGTTTTTCATTTTGCACGATAATATTCGGTGCATTTAAGTCTAATAAGCGTTTTAGACGGTTATTACGGTTGATTACACGACGATATAAATCATTTAAATCACTCGTTGCAAAGCGTCCACCTTCTAATTGAACCATTGGGCGTAAATCTGGAGGAATGATTGGAACAACGTCCATAACCATCCAGCTAGGTTCATTACCTGAATGACGGAATGCTTCTAAGATATCTAAACGGCGAATGGCGCGAGTTCTTTTTTGCCCTTGAGCAGATTTTAACTCTTCTTTTAATTCAGCCACTTCTTTTTCTAATTGAACATCATCTAGCAATTGTTTGATTGCTTCTGCTCCCATTGCTGCTTGGAAGTTTTGACCATATTGTTCACGTTTATCACGATATTCTCTTTCAGTTAACAATTGTTTGCGTTCTAAAGAGGTGTCACCTGCATCGGTAACAACATACGAAGCAAAATAAATGATTTCTTCAAGAGCACGTGGGCTCATATCTAAGACAAGACCCATTCTACTTGGAATTCCTTTGAAATACCAAATGTGTGAAACAGGTGCTGCTAATTCGATGTGACCCATACGTTCACGACGAACTTTAGATCTTGTTACTTCCACTCCACAACGATCACAAACAATTCCTTTATAGCGAATACGTTTGTACTTACCACAAGCACATTCCCAGTCTTTTGATGGGCCAAAAATGCGTTCACAGAACAAGCCATCGCGTTCTGGTTTTAGTGTACGGTAGTTAATGGTTTCAGGTTTTTTCACTTCTCCATAAGACCAACTACGAATCTTGTCTGGAGATGCTAAACCGATTTGCATGTTTTCAAAATTATTAACGTCTATCAAGGGGCCTACCTCCCTTTAATTATTGGTTGAGCTGCCCTACCTGCTCGATTTGCTATTGAGGGATCATCTAAAGTCAAATCTGCATTCGACTTTAGATGTCTCAATAGGATACTTCTATTATTCTGCGCCTTCTTGCTCTAAACGTTCTTTTTCACGAGCATCTGCACGAATTTTTTCTTGTTCTTCTGCATATTTACTAAGTGCATCAATGTTTACGATATCGTCATCATCATCTAAATCACGTAATTCGATTTCATCGTCATTTGCATCTAGAACTTTCATATCTAGTCCTAAAGCTTGTAACTCTTTTACTAATACGCGGAATGATTCTGGAACACCTGGTCTTGGAATTTTTTCACCTTTAACGATTGCTTCATATGTTTTCACACGTCCAACAACGTCATCTGATTTGTACGTTAAGATTTCTTGTAGTGTATAAGCTGCCCCATACGCTTCAAGTGCCCAAACTTCCATCTCTCCAAAACGTTGTCCACCAAATTGAGCTTTACCTCCAAGTGGTTGTTGTGTAACTAATGAGTAAGGTCCAGTTGAACGAGCATGTAATTTATCATCAACCATGTGGGCTAATTTAATCATATACATCACACCAACTGAAACACGGTTATCAAATGGCTCACCACTACGTCCATCGTATAAAACAGTTTTAGCATCACTTGCCATTCCTGCTTCTTGTACAGTTTCCCAAACATCTTCCTCGCTTGCTCCATCAAATACAGGAGTCGCAATATGGATTCCTAGTTGACGAGCGGCCATTCCGATGTGTAATTCAAGAACTTGTCCGATATTCATACGTGATGGTACCCCAAGAGGGTTCAACATGATATCAACAGGTGTGCCGTCTGGTAAGAAAGGCATGTCTTCTTCTGGCATAATGCGAGAAACGACCCCTTTATTTCCGTGACGTCCAGCCATTTTATCGCCTTCGTTGATTTTACGTTTTTGTACGATATAAACGCGTACTAACATATTCACACCGGGTGATAATTCGTCTCCTGCTTCACGTGTAAAGATTTTAACGTCGTGAACGATTCCGCCACCACCATGTGGAACTTTCAATGATGTATCGCGAACTTCACGAGCTTTTTCACCAAAGATCGCATGTAATAGACGTTCTTCAGCAGATAATTCGGTTACCCCTTTAGGAGTTACTTTACCAACTAATAAATCGCCATCATGAACTTCAGCCCCAATACGGATAATTCCGAATTCGTCTAAGTCTTTTAATGCGTCTTCTCCGACATTTGGAATTTCACGAGTGATTTCTTCAGGTCCAAGTTTTGTATCACGAGCTTCTGATTCATATTCTTCAATATGGACAGAAGTGTAAACATCATCTTTAACTAGACGTTCACTCATGATAATCGCATCCTCATAGTTGTACCCTTCCCAAGTCATGAAGGCCACTAAAACATTTTGTCCTAATGCCATCTCACCGTTTTCCATTGAAGAACCATCAGCTAGGATTTCGCTAGCATCCACACGGTCGCCTTTAGAAACGATTGGACGTTGGTTGTAACATGTACCAGAGTTTGAACGACGGAATTTTGTGATTGAGTATTTGTCTAAAGCGCCGTTATCTTGACGAACACGAACTTCTTTAGCATCTACATATTCAACGACACCAGGATTTTTACAAATTAATGCAGCTCCTGAATCGTGTGCTGATTTGTATTCCATCCCAGTTCCAACTAGTGGAGCTTGTGGATGAATCAACGGTACAGCTTGACGTTGCATGTTGGCTCCCATTAACGCACGGTTACTATCATCGTTTTCCAAGAACGGAATACATGCTGTCGCAACAGCAACTACTTGTTTTGGTGAAACGTCCATGTAATCGACACGGCTAATTGGAACTTCTAAGTTTTCACTGATGAAACGAGCCATCACGATGTCACTTTCAAAGCTACCATCTTCAAGCAATACTGAGTTTGCTTGGGCAACAACGTAGTGATCTTCCTCGTCTGCTGTTAAATAATCAATGTGTTTTGTTACTTTACCAGTTTCACGATCCACACGACGGTATGGTGTTTCGATAAAACCAAATTTATTAATTTTTGCATAACTTGATAGACTATTAATCAACCCGATATTTGGACCCTCAGGTGTTTCGATAGGACACATACGACCATAATGGGAATAATGTACATCTCGAACTTCATATCCGGCACGGTCTCTTGTCAAACCACCAGGCCCTAAGGCAGATAGACGACGTTTGTGAGTCAACTCACCTAGTGGATTCGTTTGATCCATGAACTGTGACAATTGAGAAGAACCAAAGAATTCTTTGATTGCTGCTACAACTGGGCGAATGTTGATTAATTGTTGCGGTGTTACGGTTGCAACATCTTGAATCGACATACGTTCACGAACAACACGTTCCATACGTGACAAACCAATACGGAATTGATTTTGTAATAATTCTCCAACAGAACGGATACGACGGTTTCCTAAATGGTCAATGTCGTCTACGTTGCCGATATTTTCTTGTAAGTTGAAAAAATAGCTCATTGAAGCTAAGATATCAGCTGGCGTAATGTTTTTGATGTCAGTTGAAACGTTGCCGTTTCCAATCACATTAACAACACGTTCGCCATCTTTTGGTGAAATTACTTGAACTACTTGAATCGTTACAGGTTCTGGTACAACACCATCATTTGTTGGATATAAAGTCACACTGTTTAGACCTGCGTCTAAGAATGGTGTCAGTTTATCAATCATTGGACGATCTAAGAACGTTCCTTTTTCTGCTAAAATTTCACCAGTCTCAGGATCAACTAATGTTTCAGCAAGAGTTTGGTTAAATAGACGGGTTTTAAGGTTTAGTTTTTTGTTGACTTTGTAACGACCAACATTTGCTAAGTCGTAGCGTTTTGGATCAAAGAAACGAGCATTTAGCAAGCTTCTTGAGCTGTCAGCAGTTTTAGGCTCACCTGGACGTAGACGTTCGTAAACATCTTTCAAGGCTTCCTCTGTACGAGAATCGCTAGAATTTTTGTGTAAATCTTTTTCTAACGTTAAACGTAGACTTTCATTATCGCCAAAAATTTCTAAGATCTGATCATCTGATCCAAATCCTAAAGCACGAACTAATACTGAAAGTGGAATTTTACGTGTGCGGTCGATTCTTACATAAGAAAGATCTTTTGCATCTGTTTCATATTCTAACCATGCTCCACGGTTAGGGATAACAGTAGAACCAAAACCTTGTTTGCCATTTTTATCCACTTTACCATGGAAGTAAACCCCTGGTGAACGAACTAATTGTGATACAATAACACGCTCTGCTCCGTTGATAATAAATGTACCCATTTCAGTCATTAATGGGAAATCGCCAAAGAATACTTCTTGGTCTTTTACTTCACCAGTTTCTTTGTTGATTAAACGTAATTTCACGTGAAGCGGAGCTGAGTAATTGGCATCATGGCTTCTCGCTTCTTCAACTGTGTATTTTGGGTTGTGTAATTGATAATCAATAAATTCTAATGATAGGTTTCCTGCAAAGTCTTCAATTGGTGAGATATCTTTAAACATTTCACGCAATCCTTCATCTAGGAACCATTGGTATGAGTCAGTTTGGATTTCAATTAAGTTTGGTAACTCTAAAACCTCGCTGATTCGTGCAAAACTTCTTCGTGTACGGTGTTTTCCGTAATTTACTAAGTGGCCTGCCAACCTATTCACCCCTCAAAACATATTTAATGCAACCGTAGCAAGCTTTAAAATGAATATTACATTTCCGTTACTTTTGTTAAATATAAGTAACAAACTAGCTTTTTTTTCATTTTTTGGCAAAAAAAAACCAAAAGATTCGTGACATTTTCTTTAATAAAATTCACAATTTCTTTTGTTTTCCCTTTAAAAACTCACTCTGGACAATATTTCAGGGTGAATTCTATGCTACTGACTACAGTATTCGCATTTAGTCATTATATAACTGATTGACTCACTTGTCAAGATTTTTAAAACATCCTCGATATATGAAAAAACACAGAAGGAAAAATTCCTTCTGTGTGTGATTAACCTGCGATTTGATGATAATAAGCTCGCCAATTCCCAGTTGCTAAATAGGTACTTTGAGTAGCGAATGTTTCATCATGGTCCGGTACATATAGATAACAATAAACCGTTTCTTTAAGGTCATATTTTTCTGTAGCTTCATTAAAAACTTCTACTTCAACGAGTTGACGTTCGTATTCATTGTTGCTTGCGCCTTTTCCATAGTAGTTTTCCATTTTATCTAACGGAAGGATTTCTTTTGAGAATTCTTTCAGCTCAAAAATTTCACCATATACCCAGTTGTCTCCTGGCAACAATGCTGGATAGCCTTTAGAATCTAAATGATAGAGTTCTCCTTTTATACGTGCTTTTTTAGGGGATCCAGTTACTTTCCCAGCTAAATACAAGTCGTAATTAAAAAGATTTTCCATCAAACTACCATAGGTGAATAAGGGACGCGGTACTGCTTCTTTCATTAATGAATGGCACCTCCAACAGCTTTTAAATCTTCTTTGCCATCATATAAAATAATGGCTTCGATTGCTGCTGTCAGTCCTTTAGTCATATCTGTTAGACTCATAAATGGTTGACCTGCTTTTTCGATAACTTGCTCTGGAATATAAGGAACATGGATAAATCCGCCTTTAACTGCTGGATATTCTTTTTCAATCAAATATTGAACTTGATACATAATATGGTTGCAGACGAATGTTCCTGCTGTATTTGATACGTTAGCAGGAATTCCTGCTTCTTTCATTTGAGTCACCATTGCTTTAATAGGTAGTTGTGTAAAGTAAGCAGGTGCTCCGTCTTCTTGAATTGCGATATCAACAGGTTGATTGCCTTCGTTATCTGGAATTCTCGCATCGTCAATATTAATCGCTACTCGTTCTGGCGAAATTGCAAAACGACCGCCTGCTTGACCGATATTTAACACAACATCTGGGTGATGTTTTTCCATTGCGGCTTTTACAACTTCAGCCGATTTGCCAAATACTGTTGGAATTTCTAACTTGATGATTTCTGCACCATTGATTGTATCCGCTAATCCTTTAACAGCTTCTAAAGCAGGGTTAATTGGTTCTCCACCGAATGGATCGAATCCTGTAACTAAAATTTTCATATACTTTACTTCCTTTCTATCCTTAAAATTTATTTTTTAAAACGCCCAGAAATACATTAAGACGATGTGAATTAAAATCATTAAAATCGCTAACGGCGCTTGCGCTCGGATAACACCGTTTGTATCTTTCATTTCTAATAAGGCTGCTGGCAACGCATTGAAGTTCGCTGCCATTGGTGTTAATAGCGTTCCACAAAAACCTGCCGTCATTGCAAGTGCTCCAGCCACAACTGGGTCGGCTCCTTGCATCATCACAAAAGGAACACCGATTCCAGCAGTAATAACTGTAAAGGCTGCAAATCCATTTCCCATAATCATTGTGAAAATAACCATTCCTAGACAATAGGCAATAACACCTGCTAAGCGATTCCCTTCTGGAACTACTGTTGAGATTCCATTCGAAATCACTGTCCCAACACCAGCTTGTGTGAAAATCACACCTAAAGCAGCTAGTAATTGAGGTAAAATTCCGGTTGTTCCAACTTGTTGAATCATACGATCTGAATCGTCTAAGACGGTTTTAGGTTTTGCTTTCGTTATGAAAATAACAACAAGTAACGAACCAATTGAAGCTAACCCAATCCCAACTTGACCACCTAATGGTGTTAGTTGAGCAATTCCAACTGCCAAAGCAGCTAGTAAAATACATGGTAGAAAAATCCATGCGCCAATTCTTTTAGAAGCAGCTTCTGATTCTGCTTCATTTAATTCAGCTAATTTGCCGATTTGAACCTGTTTAAACAACGTCAAGACACCCATCACTAAAATAATGATGCCATCAATCATGAACGGAATGAAGTTGCCAAATGCAAAAACAATTCCTAGTAACATCCAAAATAAAGACGTTCCCATTCTCGTTGGATGTGTTTTATCCATAAACACACGTGCAGCCGTTGTCATTAACAACAAACCGATTAAAATATAGAAGAACTCCAATAAATTATTGATTAAACTTTCCATTAAGAACGTCCTCCTTTGCTTTTGATTTCTTCAACTTTTTCCATGCCATATTTTTTAGCCATTTTTTTATCAAATAACACATTTGAAATCGCAACTAACAGCAACATAATCAACGCGATTGGAATAGATGCTTGTGCAATCGCTACCGCTGTCGCTTCATAACCTAATGATTTCATTGTTGCTTCAATCAATAATACTCCGGCTGCTGCAATAAACGTATTTTGAGCAAAGAAATTCCCAAAGTTTTCGGTCGCGGCTGCTTTTGCTTTGATTTTATCTTCATCTTCTGGCGTAATTTCACCATATTTAGTCAATGCGGCAGCTTGTGCCATCGGATTGACGATTGGACGGATAAATTGTGTATGCCCTTGTACACGAATTGAAAAGAAGCCTGCCAATTCACGGATTATCATATAGATTGTTAAAAATCGCCCCGGTGTTAAACCTTTCATTTTTTCAATTAATACAACGGCTTGCTGACGTAAACCAAAACGTTCAGATAAACCGATCATAGGTAATGTTAGTAAAAATAACGTAACTAAACGATTGGAAACAAACGCTTCTCCTAACATCGTTAAAAAATCTGGAATCGAAATCCCCGAAACTAATGCTGTTGCTAATGCTGCTACCAATACCACAGCAATTGTGTCAAACTTAAAAATAAAGCCAACTAGAATAATCAAAATACCTATCAACTTAATTGCTTCCATCTTATTTAAACCCCTTCATAATTCATTATATTTTTTCAGTATACACTATGTAAAATTGAATGGAAATGATTTAATAACATTTTTTTGAAAAATAAAAAAACATCAAAAGAACAATAAACACTCTTCTTTTGATGTTTTAATTTAGTTTTCTTTAATGCTTTGAATAATCCAGTAACCTTTATCCTTAGCGATAACTTCAGCATTTCCAAAGGTTTCTTCCATTTTTTTCATTCCACTTGGTGCCCCTTGTTTTTTCTGAATTACAATAACTAACTTCCCACCTTTTTTCAAGTGTGTATATGCGTCAGTTAAGATCGTGTGTACGACTGTTTTTCCTGCACGAATCGGCGGATTGCTTACAATTAGCGCAAATTCTTTGCCTTCAACTTGATCATACACATCTGATGAATGAATCAAAACATTGGAAATACGATTATTCGAAGCATTTTGTTTTGCTAATCCTAACGCTCGTTCATTTACATCAACCATTTCAACTTGACGATTTGGATCTGCTTTGGCTAAAGATAAGCCCATTGGACCATATCCACACCCTACGTCTAACACGTCACCACTGACTACATCGTTTAAATCAATTGTTTCTATTAGTAAACGCGATCCGAAATCCACTGTTTTTTTTGAAAACACACCTAAATCTGTAACAAATTTAAAATCAAAGCCTTTTAACTGATACGTCCAAACACTCTCTTTCGATTCAGTTTTAGGTTTGTTTGTATAATAATGATCTGCCATTGTAAATTCCTTTCTGAACCAATTGTTCATTAATCTCTTCTATATTCTACACTTTTTTTGCTAAACTTCCTACTTTTCAACTAAATACTTACTAAAAAAATAGAATCCCTCTATTTTACAGACTTTTCTCTTTAAAAATAGTTCGGCAAACGCAGACACATCAGTTTTTTACATTTTCTTACTCAATTTTGGGAAATTTAAAAAAATCAAAACGGTTGTATTTTTAATTATTTCTTCGTATACTGACGTCAGCTACTATTCATTAACTAGTAATCAAAAAATAGTAGAAAAAAACTTAGGAGGTTCTACATTATGAACAAATTAACAAAATCAACATTAATTGCAGGTCTAGTTTTATCAGTTGGCGCGATGTCAACGTTAGCCGTTAGCCCAAAAGCTCACGCAGAAACAGTTCTCGAGTCAAATCAATACAAATCGGTGACATTATTTAGCAAAGCTGAAATCAAAACATTAACAGGTCTTGATGTAACTGTTAAAAATGCACCTGCTATCCAAAAAGCTTTATCTGAAGTAGCCGTTTGGGAAGAAGCTGGTTACGAAACTTCTGAAGCTACTTTAATTGCGAACCGTGTTAAATTAAGCTATAACCAATCTTTAAACCTTTTAAAGAAAATGGCAAACACTTCTAATTTACAATTTAAAGTGACTCTTGTAAAAAATAATTACTATCCAAAAGCTGAAATCGGCGTTCAAAATCACGTATCTGCTCCAGAAGCTGAAAAACCTGAAGTAAGTAACCCAGGTACAGAAACTCCTGAAGTTGAAGTTCCAGAAACATCAACTCCATTAGGTACTGTAATTGAATCTAATGCGTACAAATCAATCACTTTATTCACGAAAGCTGAAATTAAAGAATTAACTGGACTTGAACTAACAACTAAAAATGCTGCTGCTATCCAAAAAGCGTTGACAGATGCTAAAGTTTGGGAAAAAGCTGGTTATGAAGCTTCTGAAGCTACTTTAATTGCGAACCGTGTTAAATTAAACGCTAGCCAATCACTTGCTCTTTTACAAAAGGTTGCAAATGTTGCGAACTTAGACTTTAAAGTAATTGTTATCAAAAATAATTTCCCTAAAGCTGAATTAGGCGTGCAATCTCATGGATCTGCTCCAGAAGTTGAAGCTCCAGAAACTGAAAAACCTGGTGATTCATCAAACGCTGGTGAAGAAGAAAGTGCTGAACAAACTTCAGATATCCGTCAATTACAAATCGAACTTGATTATAAAAAAGGCGATATCCAATTACAATATCAAGTAAATTCTAACGGAACTATTAAAGCTCAATACAAAAATGGCTTAACAAAAAAAAATTTCCAAGGCGCTAAAGCTGAAGAAAAAGTAAAAGCTGTTTTAACTGGTATCGATTTGAATTCTGCTAGTCAATCAGACATTGAAAAACACGTTGTTAAAAAATTAAATGCGGGTTCTGACTACAAACAATTCCAATTACAAGCACAATTTACAGATAATACTAAAGTTAAAATCAAAATTAAAAAGTAACCCCTCTTCTTTTTAATTAATCGATAAATTTAGATTGCTAATTCTTATTTAAACCTCAAAAAATAAAACTATACTAAAAGATACCCTAATATCTCAGTTAATCAGAAAAACGCTGTATCCAATGGATACAGCGTTTTTTCTTTATTTTACTTTTACAATTAAATCAATCGCTTCTTTAACACGTTGTTCATAAACTTCTTTACTATTGTCGCTTTCTTCAATGCAATGAACGAGGTTTTCAGCTACCATGATTCCCATTACTTTATCAATACTTGAACGGACTGCCGAAAGTTGCGTGATGACATCTTGGCATTCTCGTTCTTCTTCTATCATTTTCAAAACGCCTCTAATTTGACCTTCTGAACGTTTTAGACGATTTAATATTTTTTTATCACATTCCACTAAGAGTCTCTCCTTTCCAAGCAGACATTCCACCCATGACGTTTGTAACGCTGTATCCTTTTTCTGCTAAGAAAGCACTTGCTGATGCTGAACGCATACCGGAATGACAAATAATATAATACTCTTTTTCTTTATTCAATTGATTTAATTGTTCTGGAATTGAATTCAACGGCATTAGAACCGCTTCTTTAATATGACCGCTACTAAATTCAGTAGGTTCACGAACATCTAAAATTGAAATTCCACCTTGTTTTACTAAGTGCTCAAATTCTGGCATTGTAATTGATTGATACATTATTTTACGATCTCCTCTGGTTTTATAGTTGAATACAAGTTAAATGCGCCGTCTAAATTTTTCGCTTGATAACCTGATTGTTTTAAAATACGTTCTGCAAGATAACTACGTAATCCACTTTGACAACTTACAATAATCTCTTTGTCTTTTGGCAATTCATGAAGACGGCATCTCAAATCATCTAACGGAATGTGATACGCACCTTTTAAACTACCTTGAGCTACCTCATTGGTTGTTCGAACATCTAATAAAAAGGCTCCTTCTGCTTGTTTTTCTGTTAATTCATACCACTGAATCGACTCAGAAATACCTTCCATAATGTTTAATGCAGCATAACCCGCCATATTCACTGGATCTTTTGCAGAGCCAAATGGAGGTGCATAGCTAAATTCCAATTCTGGTAAATCCTCAACGGTCAAACGACCTTTAATCGCCGTTGCAATAATGTCAATGCGTTTGTCCACGCCATCTTTCCCAATTGCCTGAGCGCCATATAGCTCACCTGTTGTAGGGTTAAATAGCAGCTTCAATAAAATCCCTTCTGCATGAGGAAAATATCCAGCATGGCTTTTCCCTTGAACGTGGACACTCTTATACTCTAAACCAAGGGCTCTTAATTGACGTTCAGTTAAACCAGTCGAAGCAACTGCTTGGCTAAAGACGCGGACAATTGCTGTTCCTAAGCTTCCTAAATTTTTGCGGGGTATACCTGATAAAACATCTGCAACTTGTCTACCTTGTCGGTTAGCAGGAGATGCTAGTGAGATCAGGGCATCCTCTTGGCTCGTAAACTGCTTCACCAAAATAGCATCGCCTACAGCATAAATATCCTTTTGACTTGTTTGATAGTGTTCATCTACTAAAATTCCTCCACGCATTCCTGTTTCAATACCAGCTTGTAGAGCCAATGTATTTTCAGGTTGCACACCGACTGATAAAATAATTAAATCTGTTGCAATCTCTTCTCCATTTTCTAAAAGGACACGTCCCCCGTTATTCGTAAAGGCTGTCGCTGACGTTCCTGTCAAAACAGTTACTTGATTGGCTTTTAATTCTTTTGTAACAAAAGCAGCCATTTCTTCATCAATAGGAGGCAGTACATGAGGTGCTTTTTCGACAATTGTTACGTCTATCCCTCGTTTTGCTAAGCTTTCGGCCATTTCCAAACCGATAAAACCAGCACCGATAACCATTGCTTTTTTCGGATTTTGACTAATGGTAAATTTCATAATTTGGTCAACATCCGGTACATTTCTAAGGGTAAAGACATTGCTTGCTTGATCCAATCCTTCGATAGGCGGAATAAACGGTTTGGCTCCTGGCGATAGAATCAACTTATCGTAAGACAAAGAATACTCTCCTTCATCATTTCGAACCTGTACAACTTTATTTTCAGCATCAATTGAAATGGCTTCACTAAATGGTCGAACATCTAGTTGAAAACGTGCCTTTAATTGTTCTGGTGTTTGTACTAGCAATTCTTGGCGTTGCTGAATTTCTCCTGAAACATAATAAGGCAAGCCACAATTTGCAAAAGACACATACGGTCCTTTTTCTAACACAACAATCTCTGCATCTTCGTTTAATCTTCTTAAGCGAGTAGCCGCCGACATTCCGCCAGCTACTCCACCAATAATAACAAATCTCATTATAATTTTCCTCCTCTAACTTTTCCAGCCCAACTCATCATTCCGCCCTTAACGTTGACTGCATCCATACCTTTAGCTCGTAATGTCTTCACCGCTTGTTTGCTTCGCATACCAGACTGACAAATAATGTAAACAGGTTCTTTTATTTGATAGCTGTTTATCTTTTTCAAAGGAATATTTTTAGCTGTAGGAATATGTCCACCACTAAACTCCTGTGGCTCACGAACATCAATAATCATCGGTTTCTTAGGTAACATTTCTTCTAATTCTTTTGTTGTGATACTTGGTAATTTTTTAAAGAAAAACATTCTATACACAATCCTTTCATACTCTATACTTCATTTAGAAGGAAATCCAAAAATACCTCCTACCGTATCCAAAACAAATTATACCCCTTGCGGTATAATTTGTAAATAAAAAAGATTACTATGAAAGAAATTTCTTCCACAGTAATCTTTTTTTATTTCCAAAATCTCATTAACTGGCTCTTTAGTTCTCTATCATTGTTTACACTCTCGATTTGTTGCCAATGTTCTGGGAATAACTCTCTGTATCTTCTAGCATTAAAACGTTGATCTAATAATAGAACAACGCCAATATCTGTTTCGCTTCGAATCACGCGCCCTGCCGCTTGAAGAACTTTGTTCATTCCAGGAATTTGATACGCAAATTGATACCCCTCATGGTTTTCTGTTTGGTAATATTTTTGAACTAAATCAGCTTCTGCATTCAATTGTGCTAATCCCACGCCAACTATAGCCACACCAATAAGACGTTCCCCTTTTAAATCGATTCCTTCTGAAAAAATGCCTCCTAGTACACAAAAACCAACTAAATTCGATTCTGGCCTATTCTTAAACTTCTGTAAAAACAATTCACGTTGCTGTTCATCCATAACCCTTCCTTGAACCACCGTTTCTACTGTCGGATTCTTTTCGACAAACTCTTGATAAATCGATTCCAAATATTGATAAGAAGGAAAAAAGAATAAATAATTGCCTTTTTTTTGAGTAACCATTGTAGTCAAAGCGTTGGCAATCGGTTGGTGGCTGGCTTGACGCACTTGGTAACGAGTATCAATGTAATTTGCAATTACTAACAATTGATGTTCTTGCTTAAATGGTGAAGGCAATTGATACATTAAAGGCTTTTCTTTCCCTCCTAGTAATTGCGCGAAATAGTTGATTGGAGACAGTGTGGCGGAAAATAAAACTGATGCTTTTCCACGTTTCAATGTTTGATTAATTAAAAAAGAGGGATTTAAACAGAATTGCTTAATAGTGACATCCTTCCCTACTAAATGAACATAGGTTACGTATCGTTCATCATAAAATTCTGAAATTTTCAAGTAGGTTAGTGCTTCAAAATAAAGCTCTAACATTTTCGAATGACTACTCGCTTGTTGATTCACCAGCAACCATTCTTTTGTGTTCTCAGTAAATTTAACTACATGTTTTAAAAATAAATCCGCTGGTTCACTTTGAGTCATAAACTCAACTTCGCCACAGTTGGTTCTGAAACTTTTAAAATCTTTTATTAAACGGTTCATCACACGTCGTTGCTTTTGATCTTCTTTCATCAACTCCCTGTATATCGTTATTATTTTTTGTTCCGATAAGCTTGCAGAGAACATCTCTCTTGAACGATCAACTAAGTTATGGACTTCGTCAATCAAAAATACATACTCATTCTTTTCATCATTAAAAAACCGCTTCAAATAAACAATTGGATCAAACAAATAATTGTAATCACAAATAATTATGTCACACCATAAGCTAATATCTAAAGATAATTCAAACGGACATAACGTGTATTTTCTAGCATAATTTTCCACAATCTCTCTTGTAAAATGATTTTCTTGCTGTAGCATTTCAAATAACGCTTCATTCAAACGATCATAATAGCCTCTTGCAAATATACAGTGCTCCGGATCACATTTACGTTCATCTAAAAAACAAATTTTATCTTTAGCCGTTAACGTAACGCTCTTTAGTTTTGCTCCATTTCGTTCCATTTGTTCGACTGCATCTTCTGCTACTTGACGTGTAATGGTTTTAGCTGTTAAATAGAATAATTTTTCAGCTTTCTCTTCTCCAATCGATTTCACCGCTGGAAATAAAGTAGACATTGTTTTACCAATTCCAGTTGGCGCTTCACAGTATAAATTTTGTTCAGTTAAAATTGTTTTATACACCGCAACAGCAAGTTCTCTTTGTCCTGAGCGGTAATCACCATAAGGAAAGTCAAGTTGTTTAAGTGTTTGATTGCGCAAAATACGCCAATTGTCATTAAAAATGACCCATTTTTCATATTGTTCCACTAAATGATTAAAAAAAGAAGTCAATTCAGTGATGGATACTTTTTTTCTAGTTCGAGTTATTTTTTCATTTAATGTTTCATAGTATGTTAACTGCAATTCAATCTCTGCTAATTCTTTTTCCACAGCTAGCATATAGCCGTAACACATAAGTTGTCCCCAAAACCGTTCAAGCGTATTATCAGGTAATAAATCAAAGTCTATTTCAGAGGTTTTAATTTCATCGACCCAATATTTCCCACTTTTTTCTTCGACAACGCCATCCGCTCGTCCTTCGATGGAGTAATTCCGCTGATTTATTAACAGCTCTTTTTTTAAGAACACTTCTTTTTGATAGTTATCCCCAGCTTCTTTTTGGATTTTCTGATGAAGCTTTGTTCCCTCGATTGCAGTATGCGCAGAACCTGTATAACGTTCATCAATACTACCTTTTTTCAATACAAACTCTACTAATTTCCTAACAGATAACCGATTGTTTTGATTCATACGCACCCTACTCTCTTTATGTAACTCTCCACATTATAGAACATACATTCGAAAAAAGACAGACTTATCCACAAAAAATGACTTGTTTTTCTTTACTGTGGATGAATAGCAAGTTAGAATCCGGAAAAAAGTTTTCCACAACTGAATAACTTTTTGATTGTATCTTATTTATCCACAAAAAAAGACACACAGTAAACTGCGTGTCTTCTTCTATCATTAAAAATGATTATTTAACTTCTACAGAAGCTCCAACTTCTTCAAGTTGTGCTTTCATAGCTTCAGCGTCATCTTTAGATACGCCTTCTTTAAGTGCTGTAGGAGCTCCGTCAACTAATGCTTTAGCTTCTTTAAGACCTAAGCCAGTAGCTTCGCGAACTACTTTGATTACTTTAATTTTTTGATCTCCAGCAGAAGTTAATTCTACTGTAAATTCAGTTTGTTCTGCTGCTGCAGGACCTGCAACACCAGCAGCTGCTACAGGAGCAGCTGCAGTAACGCCAAATTCTTCTTCGATTGCTTTTACTAAGTCGTTTAATTCTAATACTGTTGCTTCTTTCACATCAGCAATGATTTGTTCAATGTTTAATGCCATTGTTAATTTCCTCCATTATTGGGTATATTTTTAGATTGCTTGTTTTGTTTCAAAAAAATTGTAACTCGTAATTAAGCCACTTCTTCTTTTGAATCTGCCACTGCTTTGAAAGCAAGTGCAGTATTTCTGACTGGTGCTTGTAGTACTGAAAGTAACATAGATAACAAACCTTCGCGATTTGGAAGTTTTGCAAGAGCTTCGATTTCTTCTTTTGAAGAAACTTTACCTTCAATAACGCCAGCTTTAATCTCTAATGCTTCAGCTTTTTCAGCAAATTCATTGATGATTTTTGCAGGTGCAATAACATCTTCATTACTGAATGCGATAGCAGTAGGACCTTTAAAGATATCTCCTAAACCAGATAAACCAGCTGCTTCAGCTGAACGGCTAAGAATAGAGTTTTTAATAACTTTCATCTCAACACCAGCATCACGTAATTGTTTACGTAATTCTGTAACTTCTTCAACAGTTAATCCGCGATAGTCAACAATGACGATTGAAGCTGCTGCTTCAAATTTCTTTGTTACGTCTTCAACGATTACTTGTTTTGTAGCGATTGCTGCTTGACTCATGTGTAAGTTTCACCTCCTGATAGATTGTCTGGGGATTTAAAAATAAGAACTATAAAAATCGTCTTAAGACCACTTCTATAAGACTCATTTTTTCACTTCTTTACCTACTCTGGCTTGCAAAACAAGTCATTATAGTCAAGAAAAGCAAAAAGCCCCATGTCACCTTAGACATAGAGGGATTATTGTATGTTTGCACATAGTATGATCCTCGGTAGGAAATTAAGACTTGCGTCACCTACTGTCTTCGGTAAATATTTATTAACCTAGATGATTGTAACAAGTACAATCATCTAGGTCAAGTAAAATTTTAATTAGTGATTATAAAGAACTTTGGTCAACTTTTACACCAGGACCAAAAGTTGTTGTTACAGTAATGTTTTTGATGTATTGACCTTTAGCTGAAGAAGGTTTAACTTTCAACATTGTATCGTTGATTGTTTTAAAGTTTTCAATTAATTTGTCAGTACTAAACGATACTTTACCAATTGGAGCTTGTACATTACCAGCTTTATCAACGCGGTAAGTTACTTTACCAGCTTTGATTTCGTTAACTGCTTTTGTAACGTCCATTGTAACAGTACCAGTTTTAGGGTTAGGCATTAATCCTTTAGGTCCTAGAACACGTCCTAGACGACCAACTTCACCCATCATATCTGGAGTAGCAACGATTACGTCGAAATCGAACCAACCGCCACTGATTTTTTGAACAAGATCAGATTCACCTACGTAATCTGCGCCTGCTGCTTCTGCTTCTTTAGCTTTTTCACCTTTAGCAAATACTAAAACGCGTTGTGTTTTACCTGTTCCATTTGGAAGAACAACTGCCCCACGAATTTGTTGGTCAGCTTTCTTAGGGTCAACACCAAGTCTATAAGCGACTTCTACTGTTGCATCAAATTTAGCAAAATCGATTTCTTTTACTAAAGCAACTGCTTCTTCTACTGAATAAGCTTTTGTAACATCAACTTGCTTAAGGGCAGTTTGATATTGTTTGCTTTTTTTAGCCATGTTCTTTTTCCTCCTTGATTGTGGTTATAACGGTTTTACCTCCCACTTAATCCTCAAAGCTAATAAATTAACTTATGAGTCGATACGTAAGAAGCGGTTAATGAAGATTAATCTTCGATTGTGATCCCCATGCTTCTTGCAGTACCTTCGACCATACGCATTGCAGATTCAACATTTGCAGCGTTTAAGTCAGGCATTTTTGTTTCAGCGATTTCTCTAACTTTATCGCGTTTAACTGTCGCAACTTTTTTAGTGTTTGGTTCGCCTGAACCAGATTCAATACCAGCAGCTTTTTTAAGTAAAACAGCAGCAGGTGGTGTTTTTGTAATAAATGTAAATGAACGATCTTCATATACAGAGATTACTACTGGAATGATTAGTCCAGCTTGATCAGCAGTACGAGCATTGAATTCTTTACAGAATCCCATGATGTTTACTTGTGCTTGACCTAATGCAGGCCCTACCGGTGGAGCTGGATTTGCTTTTCCTGCAGGAATTTGCAATTTAACTAATTTAACAACTTTTTTAGCCACGAGACATACCTCCTTGATTGAGTCCGTGATGTGGTTAATGGGGTTAATATTTCCCCTCCCACTTTCTTACATACGTAAAACGTACCTACATACTATATCAAATTCATTTGTGTTTTTCAACCTTTAAATTATTTTTTTTACGGTGTTTATTCTGACCATAAAAATTCGGCAACTGCCTTGTCAACGCCTGTATTTTCATGAAGCAGACTGTGGCTCGCTTTTATACCTGTAAATACCATTTCTCGGTAATCCGTCACTTGCGATTGATAAATGAATTTGGCTGACAATGCACTTGCAACTGAAACAGAGCCATCACTTTTCGTGCCATTTTCCTTATCACCAGCAATCGTCAAAACGGCTAGTTCGGATGGGATTTTTTCTTTTAAAGTATCGAAATTGGCAAAGCGCTCTGTCTGCATTTTGGGGCCGTTCTCTGTCAGGTCATAATCAGTTATGCCGTCTTCTCCAATTTCAAGACCGTTGATTGGCGCTGCAATTAGAACTAGTTTTTCTACCTCAGGATAAGCACCGTTTATCCCAACTGCCGTCACATAATTAGTTAATGCCACACCACCCATTGAATGTCCCACGGCGTTCACCTTTTCAATTCCATATTTTGTTTTTAAGGACTGCATTAATTCTTGTAGCCACCAACTTTGATTTTCTTCTGTACTTTTATTGTCCGCAAACAATATTTGAATCATTGGATTTTTTTCTTTTTTATTAAATTCTCCTTCATAAGTGATTTCTCCGTCACTTGTGATTGTTGCTATTAAAGAAGGAGTTGCTACTTTTTCTTTAGTCAGTCGCTTAATCATTCCACCGAATGAATTTTTGGTACCACTGTACCCATGAACAAAGATGGTAGGAATTGATTCGGATACCGTTTCTTTTTTTGCAACTTTTGCTCGTTCATTCTTTTGGGGCAATTTAGGTTGGCCTGTTGTGTCATTCCACTTTGAATAGAAAATAATGCTTCCAATTAAAATCATAAATACAAACAGAATTAAGCTTATTTTTTTCATAATGACCCTCCTTTTACAAATAGATAGAAAAAAAGTCCCTTTATTAAAAGGAACTTTCTTTATTCGTTTATAATTTGTCGATTTGTTCAAAATCAAGTTCGGTACTTGTTTCACGACCAAACATATCTACGTTTACTTTTAGTTTAGCGCGTTCCATGTCAATTTCAGTAATTTTACCCATCAATCCACTAAATGCACCTTCAATGATTGTGACTGTATCGCCCACTTCAAAGTCGATTTCTTGATGACGCGTGCTGATACCTAGACGACGTAAAATAACTTCAATTTCTTCTTTTAATAGTGGAGCGGGTTTACTACCTGCACCATGGGAACCAACAAATCCTGTTACTCCGGGAGTATTACGAACGACATACCATGAATCATCAGACATAATCATTTCTACAAGGACGTATCCAGGGAACGTTTTTTTCATGTTGATTTTTTCTTTCCCATTTTTTGTTTCTGTTTCTTCTTCTTCAGGAACTACTACGCGGAAAATGTAATCGTTCATTCCCATACTTGTTGCACGAGATTCGATGTTTGTTTTCACTTTATTTTCGTAACCAGAATACGTGTGTAAGACGTACCAATTTTTTTCTAATTCTACTGTTTCCACGATGAACACTCCTAAATTTTTATTTTTAATTTCATGGTATTATACCGATCATTTTAAATTCATACAAAAAAACCTTCAATATTATAAAGAAGGTTTCTTATCGCTTGTTTGTACAGTAAGTATACCATTACTACAGCATACTCGCTAGTAATTTAATTATTTTTTTAGAAATAAATCTAAAATTGATGTAATGCCATAATCAACAACCATAAAGAAGATTACAAAGAAAAACACAGTGCCGATAACGGTCATCATTGATTTTCTTAGTTCTTTTTTTGTTGGCCAAGTCACTTCATGCATTTCACGTTTAACGCTACCGAAATAGCCGAATAATTTCCCCATCTTTATACCTCCGAACGTTTAGTTTCATTTAAAAATAGTTTATTTTGTTTCACGATGTAATGTGTGTTGATTACAATATTTACAGAACTTTTTGATTTCTAGACGCTCTGTGCGATTGCCTTCATTTACTTTTTTAGCGTAATTTCTTGAACCGCATACTGAACATGCTAATGCTGTTTTCTTACTAGTCATTTTTCCACCATACTTTCTTTATGACCGATACTTATCATCTTATAATTTAACATTCCTTGTAAAATGTGTCAAATCAACTTTTATTATTTTTAGTTAAAATAACAAACTAAGGGCTAAAAATAACACTTGAGAACCATTTACTAGAATTAAATTTTTAATCGAGATGACGAAGGTTTCAGATTTCACTTGTTTTTTGCTAAAAATAGCTAGATTCTTTTTAACTGGAATAAAGCTGACTAATGCGCCTAGCATAATTGGATGATAGACACCGAAAATAACTGCTACAATAATCGCTACGTAAGATAAATAAATTAAAAAATCAAAAAGCTGAACCGCTAACTTTCTTCCTAAATAAAATGGCAGTGTGTAACGATGATTCGAAATATCCTCTTCTAAATCGCAAATATTGTTTGCTAGCATAATATTCGCAATCGTAAATACGGATGGCAATGACACCAGCAATACCGTCACTATTTCTAAATAATTACCACTTAAGATAAATTGATTATTTGGTAAAAATTCAAAAGCCAAAAGTGTGCCTTCTGTCAAATTGACATACACAGATATGAAAAAGATTCCAAACCCCATTGTCACTCCTGAGAACAGCTCTCCTAAAGGCATTCTTGACAGTGGGACAGGTCCAAAAGTGTAGAACACACCGATAAAGAAACAAATTCCGCCCATCAATAAGACTAAAATATCTGTGCGCCAAGTCAAAATAATCCCTAAGACAGCTGCAACCAACAACATCACCCATATCAACATGCGAACTAACTTTTCGGGTATTTTTTCTTGTCCAATCACATTAACGTTATCTTTATAACCTGCATTTTTCGCTTTTTGATAATCCATAAAATTATTGATTGCAGTCGTCGTCATATCAAATATCAACATTCCTGCAAAAAATAACAACGTATTAATTAGATTAAATTGCTTAAAATACACACTAGCAAATAATGTTCCTAGTAAAAATGGAAATAAACTTGCTAATTTTGTTTGAATCTCTACTAATTTTAAAAATGTTTTGAAGGACATAGATTTTCTCCCGTTCCTTTATTTTCTTATTTCAATGTGTCTCGTTTTTCTACCGTATAGGTGTCACTTGTTAATTTAAATACGCCATCTAATCCTTTTGAAAGATAGATTTTATTTTCTTTCGTCACAAAAATAGCTTCAACACCGTCTAACTTATCGACAAATTCTAAACCGCCTTTAACACCTTTTGAAAAGACAGCGGTTGATAACCCGTCACCATCAATTGATTTTTTTGAAACAATTGAAACACCTGCAATATCGTTATCAAATGGATAACCCGTTGTCCCATCCATTAAATGATCGTATTTTTTACCATCTGTTGGATCTTCATAAAAGCGCTCGTAAATGCCTGATGTTACAATCGAACGGTTGCTTTCTGGAATTGTGCCAATTGTTGTGCCTCGTGTTTCATTTGGATCTTGAATTCCGACATTCCAGTCTGCATCTGCTTTTCTTGGGCTGTGTCCTAAAACAAAAATATTTCCACCTAAATCGACAATTGCAGTGTCAACATCGTTTGCCTTTAAGACTTTCACTACTTCATCCGTAATATAACCTTTTGCAATAGCACCTAAATCCAATTGCATACCTTTTTCAGGTAAATAAACTGTTTTGTCTTTATCATTAAAAACAACTTTTTTGTAATCAATTAATGGTAGGACGGCATCAATTTCATTTTGTGCTGGTTTTCGAGCATCTGGAAAACCAATTCGCCAAAGATCCGTTAATGAACCAATCGTCATATCAAATCCGCCCTCTGACGTCTTGCTATAATGATAGGCTTCTTTTAATAAGTAATAGATGTCATCTGTTACCTTCACAGGAGCAACTCCCGCTTGATCGTTGATTTCATCAATTTCAGAGCCTTTTTCATTCACTGTAATTTTAGCAGCTAGTTCTTTTACTCGGTCAAATGATTTCTCTAAAACGTCTTCCTTGCCTTCGTTGTATATTTTCACATTGACAACTGTTCCCATTAAAAACTGTGTATCTGAATAAGGATCTTTAAGAATTGCAGCTTTTTTTTCTTCTTTTCCATCTCCACAACCTGCCAATCCGATTACTAAAACGAAGAAAAAGCTCATTAAAAGTAAGTGTTTGTTTTTCATCTTCATAATTGCCCCTTGTCTATCAGTCTCTATTTATCTTTTTCATTATAGTAGTGGCGCTATTATTTTACAAGTTTATCTACTAGCTGATTTCATAAGAAAAGGCCTTAGAGTGATCAATCCCCTAAGACCTTCAACTTTCATTCAATTAGTCGTTAGACTTATTTTTTTTCAGACATTACGATGTTATCTACAACGATTTTGTCTTGGCTTCCTTTTTCAGCAGCGTTGATTAATTGTGCTGCCCATAATTTGAAGCTTTCTGATGAGTGAGTTGCGCCACTTACGACTTCAACTTCACCTGGATTTTGTTTTTCAACTAATCCTTTGTTTAAAGCTGGGAAGTAATCTGCTGGTCCAACTTTAGCAATCTTAGACATGTTTTCTTGGTATTCTTTGTTTTCTGATTTTAATTCACCTTTATCGTTTGTACCATCGTATTTAGATTCAGTGATTTTGCCACCAGCAACTACCATTTCAAATGTTTCTGTCCAGCCGTTTGAAGCATTTTTAGTTTCTAATGAATACGTACCATCTTTAAGATCCGCATTGTTGTCGATTTCAATTTTATCAGTTTTACCAGCTTGAGCTGCTTGAACTAATTGTTGTGCGTAGTTTTTGAACGCTTCTGATGAGTGAGTTGCGCCACTTACAACGTCAACTGATGCTGCATCTTGAGCTTTAACTAATTCTTCGTTTAAAGCTGGAATGTAGTCAGCAGGTCCAATTTTTTCTTTTGTTTTTTCAGACATTGCTTTTTGGTAAGCTTTGTCTTCAGATTTTTTCTTGCCATCTTTATCTAAATAATCGTAATCAGATTTAGTAATTTTACCATCTTTAACAGTCATGCTGAAGTTTACTTTCCAGCCTTTATCGTCAAAGTTTTTTTCTTCAAGAGTGTAGGTACCGTCTTTTAACTCGCCACCAGCTGTTTTAACCATTTCTTTTGACTCTTCTTTAGAAGAATCTTTAGCTACTTCACTTGTTTTGCTATCTGAGCTGTCTTTTTTAGTATCGTTTCCGCCACCACAAGCTGCTAATACAAAAGTTGAAGCTAAAACCAATGACCCAATTGTCATTACTTTTTTGAATTCCATAATAAAATTCCCACCTTATCCTTTTTAGTTTACTTAAGGCTATTTGTAAACGCTATATGTTATGTTGTTCACAATGTCCGTAAGTACCTATTAACATCATACTCACTTTTTTATTTTTTGTCTATTTATTTCATCACGTTTTTAATTAGAATTTTATTATAATATTCGTTTTTTGTTCAAATTTGAACAATAGTTCACAAACTTTTTTAGATAACGAAAGTTTTATCTTTTATAACGAGATAATCATAGACTTAATTTATTAAATCTTGTATAATTAGTAAGGTTGTGAACCATTTAACTATAATTTATAGTTGCTATTATTATTTCTTAAAAATAACTATCTCAAAGGAGTGAAAAAAATGCCCGAAAAGAATATTGTTGTTATCGGCGCAGGTTATGCTGGAGTAGCTGCTACTAAAAAGCTAGCGAAAAAGTACAAAAAGAACAAAGATGTTACGATTACCTTGATCGACCGTCACTCATACCACACTATGATGACTGAATTACATGAAATAGCTGGTGCTCGTGTTGAGCCTAATGCTGTTCAATATGACTTACAACGTCTATTTTGTCGTTTGAAAAATGTTAAATTAGTAACAGATAATGTTACTGACATTAATCACGATACAAAAGTTGTTACAACTGAGCAAGGTTCATACAGCTATGATTACCTAGTATTAGGTATGGGTGGCGAACCTAATGACTTTGGGACTCCTGGTGTTAAAGATTTCGGCTTCACTTTATGGTCATGGGAAGATGCAATGAAATTACGTACTCATATCGAAGAAACAGTAGCTAAAGCTGCTAAAATTCGTGATGAAGCAACACGTAAAGCCATGTTAACTTTCACTGTTTGTGGTTCTGGATTTACTGGGATTGAAATGGTCGGAGAATTGCTAGAATGGAAAGAACGTCTTGCAAAAGACAATAAAATTTCAGCTGAAGAAATTACATTATATGTAGTTGAAGCTGCACCAACCATTTTAAATATGTTAGATCGTAATGATGCTGGTAAAGCAGAACGTTACATGACTAAAAAAGGCATTAAAATTTTAACTGACTCACCTATTGTTGAAGTGAAAGAAGATCACATCTTATTAAAATCAGGCGAAAGCATCCCAACTCACACATTGATTTGGACTGCTGGTGTTAGAGCAAACTCTGATACTGCTGAATTTGGTATGGAAGCAGCTCGCGCTGGACGTTTAGTTGCCAATCAATATATGGAAGCAAAAGATTTAAAAGACGTTTACGTTATTGGCGATCTAGTGTACTTTGAAGAGTTTGAAAATACTCCAACACCACAAATCGTTCAAGCCGCTGAATGCACAGCTCATACTGCAGCTGCTAACATCATTGCTGAAATTGACGGTACTGAAAAACATGAATACAAAGGAAATTATCAAGGATTCATGGTATCAATCGGTAGCCGTTATGGCGTTGCTTGTTTATTTGAAAAAATTCACTTAAGTGGTTTCTTAGCTATCTTAATGAAACATATTGTTAACTTGAAATATTTCTTTGATATTCGTTCAGGATACTATGCATTCCAATATATTATGCATGAATTCTTCCACATTAAAGACAAACGTAATATCTTCCGTGGTCATTTATCTCGTTATGGTAACGTGCTATGGAGTGTTCCACTGCGCGTATTCTACGGTAGCATGTGGCTCCTTGAGGCTGGTAAGAAAACCTTTGGATGGTTTGGTGGAGAATCATGGTTTGGCGATTCAGTAAAACTGCCATTTGCTTGGTTGCAAGAAGCTACGAGTGGTGCATCTGAAGCTGCCGGTGGCGCTGCTGATGCTGTTGTTGAAACTGCAAAACCTGTATTCGGTTTTAGTTATGCATATGGCGAAGAACCTATGATGGTCTTTGAGAAAGCTCCTAAATGGTTTGAATGGATGATGGAAAAAATGATTCCAACTCCTGAAGTTGCATTATTCTTCCAAAAAGCTATGACAATCATTGAGTTATTAATTGCACTTGCTATTATTGCAGGTCTATTCACTTGGTTAAGCAATGCTGCTACAATTGCATTAGTAATCAGCTTCGCATTATCAGGTATGTTCTACTGGGTAAATATTTGGTTTATTTTCGCCGCTATTGCATTAATGAATGGTTCTGGTCGTGCCTTTGGTTTAGATTATTATGTGATTCCATGGGTACAAAAAGTCGCTGGAAAATGGTGGTATGGTACACCTAAATCCTTATACGACGGAAAATAAGTCATTAATTAATGGTTTAAGGCAGATGAAAAATGCTGCCTTAACCATTCTTTTTTTTACAAAATCAACTAAAAAAATAGGAGAGAGAAAAGAAATGTATTTTTTTAATACCATAAAAAAAGCTTTTCATCATTTTCTTTTTTGCCTCTTGTTCTTTTTTATTTGCACCAAACTACTATGGAACTAAAATCATTTTGCTTTCATTCATCAACAACGAAAAATGAACTCTGTCTGTTATCACCCTGCAGATAGAAACCACAAGAGCGATTTGATAAACTAAAAGATGACTGTTCATTAAAGGAGGAAAAGCGAGATGACTCGAAATCAAAAGATTGTTTATATTGCTTTACTAGCCGCACAAGGAGTTGTAATTGGGCTTATCGAACGCAGCATTCCCTTTCCATTTGCTTTTGCTCCTGGAGCAAAACTTGGCTTAGCAAACTTAATTACGATTATTTCTATTTTTACATTGCCAGTTAAAGACAGCTTTACGGTTGTCTGGATGCGACTTTTACTGACCACATTATTAGGTGGAACCTTATCGACATTCATGTATAGTTGCGCAGGTGCGTTATTGAGTTACGTTGGCATGCTAGCAGTAAAACAATTGGGACCAAAACGCGTAAGTATTATTGGAATCAGTGCGACTGGTGGCATTTTACATAACGTGGGTCAACTGATGATCGCCAGTTGGATTGCTCAAACTTGGACAGTCATGCTCTATTTGCCTGTATTGGCCTTTTTAGGTATCTTATCTGGTATTGCCATTGGCATTGCAGCAAATTATTTAATAGAACATGTCCAAACATTACGCGATTTTAAAGCGATGTATCATCCATTTTCTGACCATCACATGAAAGGAGAATCGTAATGAAGATTCATCCACTATGGGAAGCTTACCCTGAACTTAAATCAGAATTAGAAGCGACCGTAAATTTAATGGAAAACAGCATCACAATCCGAAATAAAGATATTGAAAAAACAATTATTGAGTTGATTCATTCCGGCGGCAAGCTACTTCGACCTGCCTACACCATTTTATTTTCAAAATTTGGATCTAAGCCAGATTCAGAAAAAATTCAAGCCGTGGCTGCCGCACTGGAAATCTTACACATGGCGACATTAATCCATGATGATGTTGTTGATGACTCTCCCCTTCGACGTGGCACACCTACCATTCAAGCTAAGTATCGTAAAGACGTTGCTGTCTACGCAGGTGACTATTTATTTACCGTCTGCTTTAAATTATTATCAAAATATTCAAGTTCAATCGAAAGTATTCAAATCGATACTAGAGGTATGGAACGTATTTTGATGGGCGAGCTGGATCAAATGCATTTGCGGTACAATCAGAAAATCACGATGAGACAATATCTAACACAAATATCGGGTAAAACAGCTCAACTTTTTGCTTTAAGTTGTTTTTCTGGCGCGTTAGAAGGTGGTTCTACTGAAAAGTTTGCTCGTTCTTGTTATTATATAGGCAGCCATATTGGCATGGCTTTTCAAATTATGGATGACATTCTTGATTACTCGCAATCAGCTGAAATATTTGGCAAACCTGTTTTAGAAGATGTACGACAAGGTGTTTATAGCGCTCCATTGATTTTTGCACTTCGTAAAAACCCTAAAGCTTTTGCTCCTTATCTTTCAAAAAAAGCGGACATGACCAATGAAGACATCCAAACTGTTCACCAACTTGTAGTAACCCTTGGTGGTGTATCTCAAGCACAAGAACTCGCTGAAAAATACACACGTAAAGCTTTAAAGGGCATTGATAAACTTCCTGATATCCCTGAAAAAGAACAAATTAGCGAGATTACTAAAAGTCTTCTAGGCCGACATTTATAAGTCTATGACTCTATAAAAAAATAAAAATATCTTGATGAAATTCAGAAGAACTGAAAATCCTCAAGATATTTTTTCATATATATGGGAATCGTACTAGTCACGTTTTAGTGTTGGAAAGATATTTTTAAAGTAGACGAAACTATTCTTTTGATTATCCATCAAAACTTTTTCGTAATTTTTGCCGACATCGATCTAATGCATTTCGTACTTTCAATACCTCACAATCAAGATTTTTTGCGATCTTCTCTAATTCTAGGTTTGCTAAATAGCCATTAAACACTTGTCGTTCAAATGAAGAAAGTGTGTCATAATAAGCTGTCACATTTTCACTTATCATCATCTTATCGTATGCTGTCACTTGTTCTTCTTGGTTGGCTATGTACTTGGGTGCATGATTATTTTCCAACATTTCATCTAAAGAATCAGATAGCCGATCTGCTCCTCTTTTTTTAGCATTTTCTTTACGAATCAAACTAAATAAATGATGCTTTAAATTAAGTTTATAAAAATTCCCAAATGTATGACCCTTACCTTCCACAAATTGCTGAATGGCTTTAAAAAATACCATTCGTGCTTCTTGTAAATAATCCTCTTCTTCTAAGTATTTAAAATAGTACATGTTGCTTAGCTTTTTTGTTAATGGTAAATAACGGAGGAACAATTGCTCAAATTCTTCTGTCTGGCCTCTTTTTATTGCTACAATCAGTTCCCCATCACTCTTTCGTTCATTGTTACTGTTCATTTGAATGCCCCCTTTTAATTCAACACTAGAAGGGAACGATTACATATTATTAATAGAAAATAACGTTTCGTTAACAATCACTCTTTTTTAGAAAGATTTTCACGCAACTCTTCTAGCGTTGTTAGTTGTTGGGAATCCCAAGGTGTATTGCGACGCATTGTTTTAGAATGAAAACTTACAGTTTCTGCTTTAATTGCTTGTTTGGCACGTTTTAAATCACGATAAAGTTCATTGGCTGATTTTCGGAGCGCGCCTTTAGAAAAGACAAGCCATTGTTCTGCCATATCGCTTGTTGCTACTGTTACTTGGGTCAATCGATTATTTTTTTCTTCAACAATACGTTCAATATAACTATCCGCAGTTTCTCCTTCTTTCGTGAAAATAACTGTAACTAAATATTTTTGAAAGGATGTTTGGATTCCAGGAACAAATTGTGCATCAAATACGACAAGAATTTCAATACCCTCGTAACGTTGGTAATTAGATAATTGATGGAGCAATTGATCTCTGGCTTCTTCCATCTCATCTTGGTTTTTCAGCTTTACAAGCTCTGGCCAAGCGCCAATCATATTGTAACCATCCACAATCATTAATTCTTTTTTCATACGTGATGCACCTCCTTGTTAGTTAGATTTGATTGCGACCGCGGTAAACTTCATACATCAATAGGCTGGTTGCAACACTTGCATTTAAACTTTGAACATGACCTACCATTGGAATCGTAACAATACCGTCCATTTGTTCTTTAACTAAGCGCGAAATTCCTTTTCCTTCATTACCAATTACTAAAGCAATTGGTAACGTTGTTTCCCATTTACGGTAATCAACACCTGCCATATCGGTTCCGTAAAGCCACACACCGCGTTCTTTCAGTTCTTTGATTGTTTGTACCAAGTTCGTAACGCGAGCAACGGGGACGTGTTCAATAGCCCCTGTAGAAGCTTTTGCCACTGTAGCTGTCAATCCAACCGCTCGACGTTTAGGAATAATGATTCCGTGAGCACCACTAGCATCTGCTGTTCTCATGATTGAACCTAAATTATGTGGATCTTCTACTCCATCTAATAAAATAAAGAATGGATCTTCGTTTTTTAAAGTGGCAGCAGCAAAGAGATCATCCAGTGTCGCATATGGAAAAGCGGCAGCAGCAATAACAACGCCCTGATGATTTACACCATCGACTAGATTGTCTAATTTACTTTTAGGAACTAATTGAATTTGGGCGTTGCGTTTTTTAGCAAGACTCATAATTTCATTCATTTTAGATCCCGTCAAACCTTCTTGTAAAAAGACTTTATTGATATCTCGTTCTGATTTCAAAACTTCAATTGCTGGCATTCTGCCTGCTACTAAATCACGCTCTTCTTCTGTTTCTTCAATTTCAGCCACGTGTTTTGGTTCGCTTTTTTTGAACGTTCGTTGCGGTTTGTTATTTGATTTAGGACGGCGATTCTGTTGTGTTACTTTTTTACCAAAATTATTACGCTCATTTGCCATGTTGATCTTCCTCCACTTTCTTAATACACCATTGAATCAATTCTTCCATTCGTTCGGTTTGCTTTTCTAAGTGTAAATAACCCATCAAAGACTCAAAACCTGTCGCTACTCGATAAGTAGTGATATCAACATTTTTAGCAGATGTATGACTTTTTCCATTCCGTCCACGTTTATACATTAATAGTTCCGTTTCTGAAAGCAAGCCTTCTTCTGCTAACATTTCTTTCATTAAATAATTTTGCGCTTTTGCTGAAACAAATCTTGTTGCAGCTTTGTGTAGCTGATTCGGTCTTGTTTGACCTTGGTTTACTAAATAATCGCGTATATAGATTTCGTAGATGGCATCACCCACATAAGCTAAAGCTAAACCATTTAATAAACCCCAGTCTTTTTCATTCGTTTTATCCACGTCTCCATCTAGCTCCTTGTGGGGTATCATCGATAATGATGCCCTCGTTTTTTAATAAATCTCTAATTTCGTCGCTACGAGCAAAGTTTTTAGCTGCTCTGGCTTCTGTGCGTTCCAATAATAAGGCTTCAATATGAGCATCTAATAGCTGAGTTTCTTCTTCTAAAATGATTCCAAACACAGTCAGTAATTCTTTTAACATTCCTAACATCGCTTCTACGACTGCTTTCGAAACTTCTTTTTGTTCACTGTAAATGTTCATCATTTTAGCTAATTCATAGACCACCGTAATGCCATTTGCTGCATTGAAATCGTCATCCATTTCCACGATAAATTGTTCTTTAATTGTCGTTAATTTATCAAAAAAAGATGGATCTGTTGGCAACTCTAAAACAGAGTCACTTAAACGGTAATGTAGGTTTTCATAAGCTGTTTTTAATTTTGCTAAATTGACTCTTGCTTCTTCAATGGCTGTTCCACTATAGGCAATTGGGCGACGATAATGAGTGGTTGCCATAAAGAAGCGTAGAATCTGTGGGTCTACTTCTTTTATCATATCATGGACTAAAACAAAGTTGCCTAATGATTTACTCATTTTTTCATCTTCGGCACCAATTGTGACAAATCCGTTGTGCATCCAGTAATTTGCAAAGGGATGTCCTGTTTTCGCTTCACTTTGTGCAATTTCATTTTCATGATGAGGAAATTCTAAGTCTTGTCCGCCACCATGAATGTCAATCGTATCACCTAAATATTTTGTTGCCATTACCGAGCATTCGATATGCCATCCTGGACGTCCTTGTCCCCAAGGTGATTCCCAGCTGATTTCATCGGCTTTAGCTGATTTCCACAAGGCGAAATCAATTGGATCTTCTTTGCGTTCATTTTCGCTAGATTCCAAACGATTGCTTGCTCCGATTTCTAATTCATCAATCGTTTTATTGCTTAGTTTTCCATAATTTTTGAATTTACGTGTACGGTAATAAATATCTCCTGCTGATTCATACGCATATCCTTTTTCGATTAAAGCTTCAATAAATTGGATAATGTCTGGCATATTTTCCATTACCCGTGGATTTGACGTTGCTTTTTCCACACCTAACGCAGAGGTATCTTCATAGAAGGCAGAAATAAATTTATCTGCTACTTCTGGTGCTGTAATGCTTAATTCTTTGGCTGCTTTAATAATTTTATCGTCAACATCAGTAAAATTCGACACAAAATTCACTTCGTAGTCACGAAATTCTAAATAGCGACGAACCGTGTCAAAAGCAACTGTACTTCTAGCATTTCCAATATGAATGTAATTGTAAACGGTGGGACCACAAACATACATTTTAACTTTCCCAGCTTCTAATGGGACAAATTCTTCTTTTTTTCTAGTTAATGTATTGTAAATTTTTAACATTATTCTCACTCCGATCTTTTTAGTGAACTGATTTAAGTAATCTTACTAGTCGCTAGCCTCTTTTAACTACTTTCGCTGGAATTCCCACAGCCGTTGTGTTGGCTGGAATGTCCTTTAAGACAACTGCTGACGCACCAATTTTAGCGTTTTTTCCAATTGTAATTGGACCTAATATTTGTGCATTTGCCGACAGCAATACGCCATTTTCAATCGTTGGATGGCGTTTGCCTTTATCTTTCCCAGTTCCACCCAATGTTACTCCATGAAAAATAATTACGTCATCTCCAATAATCGTAGTTTCTCCAATTACTATTCCCATTCCATGATCGATAAAAAGTCTTTTTCCAATTGTTGCTCCTGGATGAATCTCAATTCCAGTCAAAAATCTGGCAAATTGAGCAACTATTTTAGCTAACAAAAAGAGATGTTTTTGGTAAAGAAAATGAGCCATTCGATAAAATAAGAGTGCATGGAAACCAGGATAGGTTAATAAAATTTCCAAATTGCTTTTGACTGAAGGGTCATTTTGTTTAACTACCGCAAAATATTCTCTTATGGTTCTCATCCTCCGCTCCCCTCCTTTTGAAAGTCTTTCTCTAAGTAAAGTAAAAAAAAGCGCCTTTTAATTAACTTAAAAGACGCTTTTGCGTGGTTCCACTTTTTTTTATAGGCACTTCAAAAAGTTCCTACCTCAGACACATTAACGGATGTGAACCGACAATTGTCTACTTGATTCGACAATGTAACTCCGAGACGCATTTCAATTAGGTTGGAACGTCTGTTTGCACCGATTCAGACTCTCTTTAGAACCAACATTAATTTACTCCTTCTCATCACTGTTTTAACTATTAATTTAGTATTATAGTCTGTTTAAGCTAAATTTGCAATAGCTGCTTCTAAATGAGCTTTTGCTTTAGCACGACCTAATAATTCAATTGTTTCACCAAGTTCTGGACCATGTGATTGACCTGTTACAGCTACACGAATTGGCATAAACAGGTTCTTTCCTTTAATCCCAGTTTCTTTTTGAACAGTTTTAATACCAGCTTTAATGCTAGCAACATCAAACGTTTCAATTTCATCCAACACTTTGTGGAAGGCTTCCAAAACAACTGGTACCGTTTCGCCAGCTAATACGTCTTTGGCTACGTCATCTAACTCAGGGACGTCACTAAAGAATAGGCTAGAAAGTTCAACAATTTCAGCACCATAACTCATTTGTTCGTGATATAAGCTAACTAATTGACGCACCCACTCAATTTTTTCAGGAGTTGGATTTTCTTCAACTAAGCCAGCTTTGATTAAATGAATTAATGACAAGTCTGTCAATGTATCTAAATCAGTTGCTTTAACGTATTGATTGTTAATCCATTCTAATTTTTTAGCGTCGAAAGCTGCTGGAGATTTGCTTAAACGTTCTGGATCAAACATTTTGATAAATTCTTCTTTACTAAAGATTTCATCTTCTCCAACTGGTGACCAACCAAGTAACGTAATAAAGTTAAACATCGCTTCTGGCACATAGCCTAAATCACGGTATTGTTCAATAAATTGTAAAATACTTCCATCACGTTTGCTTAATTTTTTCCCTGTTTCGCTGTTAATGATCAAGGTCATATGACCAAATGTTGGAGGAGTCCAACCGAATGCTTCATAAATCATTAATTGTTTGGGTGTATTTGCAATATGGTCATCTCCACGTAACACATGGCTAATTTCCATGTAATGGTCATCAACTGCTACAGCAAAATTGTAAGTCGGTACGCCATCACGTTTAACAATAACAAAATCGCCACCAACACTACCTGATTCAAAGCTAATTGGACCTTTTACTAAATCATCAAAACTATACGTTGTATTTTGTGGTACACGGAAACGAATGACAGGTTTTAAACCAGCTGCTTCTTTTTCTGCTTGTTGTGCAGGTGTTAAATTAGCGCATTTCCCAGCATAATGAGGCATTTCACTACGAGCTCTTTGAGCGTCACGTTCTGCTTCTAATTCATCTTCTGTACAGTAGCACTTATAGGCGCGATTACTCAATAGTAACTGTTCTACTAATGGATCATAAATGTCACCACGTTCTGATTGACGGTACGGGCCATAGTTGCCTGGATTTGAAGGACCTTCATCCCAGTCCATGCCTAACCATGTTAAATTGTCTAACTGACTAGATTCCCCATCTGCAATATTTCTTTTGGCGTCAGTGTCCTCGATTCTTAAAATAAAATCTCCACCATTGTGACGCGCAAACAAGTAATTAAATAATGCTGTACGAGCATTTCCAATGTGTAAATGTCCCGTTGGGCTTGGTGCGTAACGTACACGGATTTTCTTAGTCATAATTGTTTCCTCTTTTCTTATTTTTAGGTTGTTGACTTGCCTTCATTTAAAAAGCCAAGCAACTCCCTTATTGACTTAAACTAATTATACCTTTTTCTCTAATAAACAAACAGCCATAGCGGCTATTCCTTCTTTACGACCAATAAATCCCATCTTCTCAGAAGTAGTCGCCTTGATGTTAATCCTTGTCATTACTGTTTGACAATCATCGGCAATATGCATTTTCATTGTTTCGAGATAAGGTTGCATTTTAGGACGTTCCGCTACAATTGTAGCATCTATGTTCCCTAATGAATAGCCTTCTTTACTTAATATATCCCAAACTTCTCTCAGTAAAAATCGTGAATCACAGTTTTTATACTGTTCATCTGTATCTGGGAAGAAATGACCGATGTCACCTTTTCCAGCTGCACCTAATAGCGCATCAATAATGGCGTGCAACAACACATCGGCATCTGAATGTCCTAGCAGACCTAATTCATAAGGAAGCTTGACGCCACCAATAATACACTCTCTTCCAGATACTAATTGATGAACATCATAGCCTTGTCCGATTCGCATCATGATTTTCTACCGTCCTTATCTTCTGTTCTTCGCTTCAAAAGTACTGCTTCACCAATCAACATATCTTCTGGGGTTGTTAATTTGATGTTATCATAATCTCCTGTCACTACAGCCACTTTCCCTCCGTAATGTTCCACTAAAGAAGCATCATCCGTTCCAAAGAATCCTTCTATTTTAGCATTTTGATGCGCAGATTTGATTGTTTTAATTAAAAAACCTTGTGGTGTTTGAACTTGCCAAAGCGATTCTCTTGGAATTGTTTTTTCTACAACCTGATTGTGCACACATTTTATCGTATCCTTTACAGGTACCGCAACAATTGCCGCATTTGTTTGTGTCATTTTATTAACAAGTTCATCAACAACCTTTTGTTCAATAAACGGTCTTGCTCCGTCGTGAATTAAAACAAATCCCTCTTGATTTTTTAAAGTTGCCAATCCATTATACACGCTATCTTGTCTTTCCATTCCGCCAACTACAATCGTAATTGGCGTTTTTGTTGAACCAAATTTTTCACTGATTAATTTTTCTAATAACAATTGCTCGTTTTTTTCGACAACTAATACGATATGCAGACATTTCTCATCTTGCAGAAAAGTTTCTAAGCTATACTCGATTACAGGTCGATCAAGTATACACAGTAAAATTTTATTCGTAGAAGCCACCATCCGCCTACTTTGACCAGCTGCTAGTAAAATTAGCTCATAGTCCATTGCGACCGCTCCTATTCTTTATCTTTGATTCCTCTTTGTGCGTGAACAGGTTTAGCAAAAATCATTCGTCCAGCAGCTGTTTGAAGAGCACTTGTTACAACCACTTCAATCGCTTTATTCATATAAAATTGACCATCTTCAACAACAATCATAGTCCCATCATCTAAATAAGCTACACCTTGGTTCCGCTCAGTTCCTGCTTTTACAACCATCACATTCATCGTTTCTCCTGGAATAACGACTGGCTTCACAGCATTTGCTAACTCATTGATATTAAGCACAGGAACATTCTGAAACTCGCTAACTTTATTCAAATTAAAATCATTCGTTACTACAACGCCATCTAGTAATTTTGCTAATTTGATTAACTTACTATCTACTTCTGTAATATCTTCAAAGTCTCCATCGTACATTTCAACGTTCATATCTGACTCTTTTTGCAATGCATTTAAAATATCTAAACCACGGCGCCCTCTCACTCGTTTTAAGCTATCAGCAGAATCTGCGATATATTGCAATTCTTGTAGCACAAAATTGGGAATGAGCAGTGTCCCTTCAATAAATCCTGTTTTGGCGATGTCATAGATACGTCCGTCAATAATGACGCTAGTATCCAAGATTTTATACTTACGATAACTCTCATCATATTTACGTTCTAACATTTGACCTTCATCGTCTGAATTTTTCTTAGGTTTGGATTGAAATAATTTACGCCACTCTTCACGTCTTGTTGTTCCAATTCGGTATCCTAGATATGCAAAAATCACATAAACTAAAATTGGCAATGTACTGCTTAAAACTGGCCATTTTAACCCAATCAAAGGCATCGTCACTAAAAAGGCTACTAATAAACCGATAATCGTTCCGATACTACCAAATAGCAAATAACTTGCACTTAGCTGATTTAAATACGCTTCTGCTTTTTTCACACCACGTTCAATATACTTCACGAGAACAACTGAAATTAGTAAAAATATAATGGCTCCAAACAAAATATTCGTGACAGTATTATTAAGTAACACATTTGTTACATTGAATAGATTCCAGACATCTGGTAGAAAACTTGCTCCGATACTTCCCCCAATAATGACTAGAATCGTTGTTATGATTTTTTTTGTCAAAGAAATTCCTCCTCTATTTAAAGGTGCCTTTGCAAAAAACGGCACCCTTGTTATTATGCTTAATTTTCACCAAAGGCCTTTCTTAAAGTATCTGCAATGGTGGTCACACCAACAATTTCAATTTCTTTTGGAAAAGTCCAACCACCAATGTTGTTTTTGGGAATGAACATGCGTGTAAATCCTAGTTTAGCTGCTTCTTGAACTCTTTGATCAATCCGACTAACACGTCTAATTTCCCCTGTTAAACCAATTTCTCCAATAAAACAATCTGTGGATTTGGTTTCTTTTTCCCGATAACTTGAAGCAATGCTGACGGCTATCGCCAAATCGATAGCCGGTTCATCTAGTTTAACACCGCCTGCTGCTTTTAGATAAGCATCTTGATTTTGCAACAACATGCCTGCTCGTTTTTCTAAAACAGCCATAATCAACGATACTCGGTTATGATCTAACCCGCTAGCCGTGCGTTTTGCATTTCCGAAAACGGTTGGCGTAATCAACGATTGAACTTCAACTAAAATAGGACGAGTCCCTTCCATTGCAGCAACAATAGCAGATCCCGTTGCACCTGCTAAACGCTCTTCTAAAAAGAGTTCAGACGGATTTAGTACTTCGATTAATCCACCATCACGCATTTCAAAAATTCCAATCTCATTAGTCGAACCAAAACGATTTTTTACAGCTCTTAAAATTCGAAATGTATGGTGTCGATCGCCTTCAAAATAAAGGACTGTGTCTACCATATGTTCTAACATTCTGGGTCCTGCGATTGCACCTTCTTTTGTCACATGACCGACGATAAAGATAGCAATATTATTGCTTTTGGCAATTTTCATCAAGTCTGCCGTGCTCTCGCGTACTTGACTCACACTTCCAACAACACTTTGAACATCTGGTTGGCTCATTGTTTGAATGGAATCAATAATCACGTAGTCAGGTTTGATGTCTTCTATCGTTTGACGAATGGCTGCCATATCTGTTTCTGGGTAGATAAAAAAGTCTGATCCTTTTACTTCTAATCGATCTGCTCGCATTTTAATCTGACTTGCACTTTCTTCTCCTGAAACATATAAAACTCTACCACCTACTTGATTTAATTGAGCAGACACTTGAAGTAATAGGGTTGATTTTCCAATACCTGGATCGCCACCAATTAAAACAAGTGAACCTGGAACTACCCCGCCACCAAGAACACGGTTAAGTTCACCTAATTTTGTTTTGACTCTTGGTTCTTTTGAAACAGTTATATCTTGAATTGCTTCAGCTTTAGCTGCCTTCCCAGACATGCTAACACGGCTTCTGCGATCGTTTTTGTCGGTTTCCATTTCTTCCATCATTTGATTCCACGCGCCACAACTTGGGCAACGCCCCATCCATTTAGGAGTTTCGTAGCCACAAGCTTGACACACAAATTTCGTACTTTTTTTCTTGGCCACTTCTTTTTATCCTCCTTATATCTAATCGAAAAACATACTAAGTTCATTTTAACATAGAATTGTTTCAACTAGATGAAAAAACCTTGAAAAAAGCTTTAAGAAATCGTTATTTTGTTAAATACTAACTTAAATTTTTATAAAACAATAAAAGTCGCTTTCATTTTGTGTTTTATCCGTCTATTTACGATTTCTTCATCGTTCTTATTGTCCGTTAAAATAATGGTTTTCTTTTAATTTTTTAGCTTTTTAGCATTATTTTTTCTGTTGTTCGCTTTTATCATGCCTGTAAACATGGTAATATAATAATAATCGTTATTATTATTCCGCCAATTATTTTCTCTCTACATAGATAACCCGTTGAGAGGGGCTTTTACATGATCATTCTGGGGAAAAAAATCAAGAAAATTCGTAAACAGCAAAAGTTGACACAAAAAGATTTATCTCAAGGGATTTGCACGCAGGTGACTATCAGTAAAATCGAAAATTACGATAAGTTACCAAACCTAATTATTTTAAATAATATTTGCAAACGTTTAGGTATTCCCATTAATGAGGTTTGTATCGAAAATTCAAACGACCATTCAAATTATGTCTTTTTCCAATCTTTGGAAGAGTTTTGCGACAACCAGCAATACCTAAAAGCACATCAGTTCATTGAAAAGCACAATCCAAAAGTAAAAAGTTTTACATCTTTGGAAACAAAATATTACAATTATTTTTTGGGTTTAACACAACTTTATGTATTTAAAAGTTTAGAAGACAGTCTTTATTATTTCAATTTAGTTTTATTAATGGAGAATCCAACGGCTATGATTGATTTTGTTGATGTACTAACAACCAACGCAATTGGCGTTGCTTATCAACTCCAAAAAGACAGTGTAAAAGCTTTAACTTATTTTGAAAAATCAATTAAGCAGCTCCAAAAGTTCGATCAAGTAGATGCCATTCCTTATCAACAGTTGATTCATCTGTACTTAAATACAACTGAATTTTTCAATTCTAATCAACAATATACTAAGACTTTTAAACTCTATAAACACGCTCAAAAAATAATTCAAAAACAAAACCTTACAAAACGAGTAGACGAGCTTTATTATGAAATGGGCAATACCTTTTTTGCTATCAATGATTCCAAACAAGCCAATAAGAATTACTTACTGGCGTTAGCTACAGCCTATTTAAATGGCAACGAAACATTGCTTACTAAAATAAAAAGCAAGCTAATTGCCTCACCATTCAATCAAGTTTTAGCGTTATTTGAGGAGGATATTTAAGTTTATAGACCACTTAAAAAAGGATACACACTAACAGGAAATTCATTCCATGTTTTTAGTGTCTATCCTTTTTTGTGTCTTGCTGAGATTGTTTCTTTAAAAGTGTACTCTTGCAGTTAATTTATCTTCAATACTTAAATTTTCATAATATTTAGGTTCCCACGTTTTTTCTGTCTTTTTAGAAAAAGCCATAATTGATTTTTCAGGAACGACTACTAACATATCCCCGTTTTGTTCTGCGATAATATCCATGAATTCATCTTTTTTAATGATAATCCGATATGCTTTTTCAGGATGTTCTGGCGAGCTCACCAAATGTCCCTTTGCTAAAAGACCTTCACTCCAAATAAAATCTAATAAATCTTTTTTAATCTGTGCATCCATCCTACACAACCCCATCCTTGATAAATTAAATAACCATTCTTAATAACTAATTTTACAATTATATTTTCATGTTTGTTCTTTCTGAAAATAAAATAGCATTTTCTATGTGATTTGTAAAGGTATCGTGATGGTTTTCACATGATTTTTTAACCGTTCCTTGAATTTATTTAGTTAAATATCAAACAAATGTGTTTTATAATCACTGTATAAGGTTCCATTTTGTGAAGTAAATTGTAAGATTTGGCATTTAGCTGATGGATTTATTTTTTGAGAGATTTGAATGTGTTGAACTTCTTCTTTTGTTAACAAATGGATATGACCATTAATTGTTACACTTTTAAAAATTGTTTGGTTATAATAGCAAATGATTCCTGTCACAGGCAATTCAAAAAATGATGCCTCAATTTGATAGTTTGTGATATCAAAATAAAATGTTTTTAATCCTACATAGCTGATTGGTGTAACCAATCCCTTCATTTCAGGTATTCCTTCATGAGTAATAATTCCTAGCACAACTACTTTACACTGCTCCCACAGTTCTAACGAAATTCTTTTAACAGTCATTTTTATCAATCCCCCTACTGTTCTTAAAAGAAATATAAAGATGAAAGGCACTATCTTTATTCGGATAGGCTTTCATCTTTATAGATTTAAGTTCTTACTTAATTAGTTCCCAAGGTCCTCCGACTTCTGCTCCTGGTGTATTGCCTTGTGTCCACCATTTAGCTTTATATTGGTGGCCTTGATAAGTGACGATATCTCCACCAACATAGACTTTCGTTGCACTCCATTCATTGGTTGCCGGTGGTGGTGTATCCGTTGTTTTTACAACTAAAGCTGCACTTGCTGCTGAACTATTTCCAGCTGCGTCATAAGCTTTAACTGTATAATTGTAAGTGGTTGATGCTTTTAAATTAGTATCTGTAAAGCTCACACCGTTTGTAACATTGCTAACTTCCACTCCATCACGAAGTACTTTGTAACCTGCAACCTTTATATTATCTGTTGAAGCAGACCATGTAACAGTTGCTGTCGAACCCGTTACATTGCTTGCTACTAAATTAGTTGGAATGCTTGGTGCTACAGTATCACTTGGATCGGGTGGTGTTACTTCGCCATTACCTGTATAAATATCTTGCTTACCTAGCTCAACGCCATTTTTTGCCATTCGTTGAGTTAAACTAATTTTTTGAATATTTTTAACATCAACTGTAGCTGCACTTGACTTCAAACGGAATTTATATGAGGCTCCTTGTGGAATCGTTTGACCGTCATAAACAGATGAAAGGTCAATTGCAGTCATGCCATTTGCTGTTGTTACTGTTCCAGCAGTATAATCACCCGCCGTTAGTGTTTCATTTGCGCTTGTTGTTAAATAGAATTTTGGAGTTTTAACCGTTTCAAAAGCAAGTTCTGTTAATTTTAGAACTTCATTGCTTTCATTTGCAACTTCATTGTTTTTGATTGTAATTTCGTATCCTGCTCCATTTTCGTTATAAGGCGTGATGGTTGCTTGAACATTTAAATTTGTATAAACGATTGGATTACTCGGAATTGCAGTGTTTCCTAATAGGCCTGTTTTAATCGCTTTTGTCAATTCATCGCGTTTTGTTGAAGTCGTTGGTTTATCTTGTGACTGCATCCACGAAATGATTCCACCTAGCTTTTTATCCTTTACATATTGCGATTTATAGCCAATTGAGCGTGTATTGTCATAACTGAAAAATTCACCCGTATCTTTACTGTATAAATAAGGTGCTTTCGCCACGTCATCCCAATATTCAGTCAAACCTGTCGTCGCTTTTTTCAACGCATCGATGCTACGGTACGCCCAAACACCACCAGCTCGTCCACCATCACCAGAAGTTAAAGGTTTTTCATTTTTAGCACCATAGGTCAAAGATAAATCAGCATCTTTATTGTTTTTTTCTGCAGCTTGGAAAAGTCCTGGTTGTAATGGGTCATTTCCTTGCGCTACCTTATTCCAGCCCCTTGTATAGAAAGCGGAGCCAATAACAATTTTATCTGGGGATGCACCTTTGTCTTCAAGATACTTAACCGTTTGATCGACAGACAGCCCACTGTTGTATTGAGGGTCTTTTGGATTGCCATATAAAGCTGTATGGTGCGCACTTTGATTGCTCCAAGCGCCATTCATGTCATAGGTCATAACATTTGCAAAATCAACGACTTTAAATAAGTTGGCCACGTCAATTCCTGCTGCTAGTGTTCCTTGAGATGCAGGTAAAGCAACAGTTAGTTCATATTTTTTGCCAATTTCAGTTCCTTGCTTTTCTAAGCCTGCACGCAAATCTTTTAATAGTGTAATATAGTTGTCTTTGTCTGCTGGTGTTGCATTTGGAGTTCCTGTATCATTTTTATTATCTACAGTGTCTGGTTGTCGAACAGAAGTTGGATATTCCCAATCAATATCGACAAAATCCATGTTTGTATATTTAACAAATTTCATAGCATTGGCAACAAAATTCGCTCTTGCTGTTGGGTTTGCAGCAACTGTTGAAAAGTTTGCTGATTTTGACCAACCGCCAATTGAAATCCCAATTTTCATATTTGGATTGCTTGCACGTAAATCTTGGAGGGCATTTAATACGCCCGCATTTGCTCCACCCCATTGAACGCCTTCTTGTCCAACTGGTGCACCGACTGCTGCATCTTTATCTGTAAATTTAAAATTCCCATTGCTATCAAAATCCATAAAAGCAAAATTCAAATGTGTTAATTGATCTGCTGGAATATCCTTTGGATAAAAGTTTCCTTCTCCACCCCAGATTGACCAATCACCATAATACATCACGTTGCGGTAAGGAGCTGTTTCTGCTGCCTGCACTTTTTCTGGTGAAGCAATCGCTACCGTTACAACTGTTGAAGCAGCTAATCCACATGTTAACAAAATAGTAGCAAATGTTCCAAAAACTTTTCGATTCATTTTCTTCATTTTGACACCTCTTTTAGTTAGTTTTCTATTAGAGTCTAATAGAATTGTAGCTTTTTAAGAAAACGCTATCATTTAAAGTTTTCTTAACTCCATATCTTTGAATATTATTGAGAACACAGTTTAATCTTCTTTTTTATTAAAGCTGATTAAATTACAGAATAATACGTCACCCCTCCTTTACATATTTTGCCATCCCAATTATGTACAAAGCAATTATCGTGCCAAATGAAATACCGTGTATTCCCTCACTTCACACTTACACAGAGAGCTTACACAGTATTATATATTTTTACACATACGAATTACTTTATTACACTAAAGTAATATTTATTTGAATAAAAATAACAAAACACCAATATATTTTTCAAAATAAATGATAGTTTAAAAAGAGTCGATTTCTTGGAAATAATATCCAAAAAATCGGCTCTTTTTACTTTATGATAGATTAAATTGCCATCCAATGCCAAACTTATCGATTACTTGACCATACTTCTTAGACCAAAATGTTTCTGTCAAGGGCATCGTTATTTTCCCACCTTCAGCTAATTGATTAAATTGAGTAGTTAACTGAGTTTCATCGGATGTATCAATGACTAAGGTAATATTATCGCCCGGCTTATACTCCATAAAATCAGGAACATCAGCGAACATGACTTTCGTACCTTCCATTTCAATACTGGCATTCATGATGAGCTTTTTAGTTGCTTCATCCATGGGAGGTGCCCCTTCCATTTCAACTTCTCCATAGGTCATAATATCCTGACATTTTACTGAAAATACTTTCTCATATAATTCGATTGCATCTCTTGCTTGATTTTTGAAATTTAAATAGATATTTAAAGGCATGATTGGTTCCTTCTTTCTATTTATTTTAATTAAATTGAGTATAGCACAGAGTTTAAATAAAAGGATAATGATATCTTCAAAAAAAAATAATCTTAACCAAGACGCACGTATGGTTAAGATTATTTGAAAGATTATTTACGTTGGAAATCTAATGAAGGATTTGCAAATACTTGATTTTTCAACACAAGTGTTTCACCTTTTAACATCCAGTTAATATCAGATAGTTGGTAATGAAAGAGATCGTTTAGTTTAGTATCACCAAAGCTTGATTTGATTCCTTCTTTTGTATAGCTTAAAATAACTTCCTTAGCTGTTTCTTTCTCAACTTTTACTAATTTTGTTTCTTTTTTCATCGCTTCAATATTTTCTTTAGAAATATCTTTTTTAGACAATGATAATTTCACTTTGGTGTTCGTTACATCATACTGATTAACACCTTTACGACTTAAGTTGCTTTCAAAAATTAAATCTAAGCCTTTGGTTCCATTCATATCAACAAAACGAAATTCTGAATCTTTGCCTTTGTTCACAATTTTAAAAGTTCCTGAAGCACTGGAACCCGTCCATTCACCTGAAACCTTGCTAAAGAATGGGAACACGTAATAAGTAAAGATTAGTGCTGCGACAATCATAATTCCCAATAGACTATATAAAATTGGCCCCATGTATTTAGCTAATTTACTTTTAGGTTCTTCTTCAAGTTCTTCATCTGAAAAATCTTCTAGATCATCTTCAAACTCCTCTTCTAATTCACTTGCTTCAACAACTTCTTCTTTTTCAATAAGTACTTGCTCTGCTTTTTCAGTAGTCTCTTCACTTGCCATTTCCTCGCTATTTTTTAACTCGTTTTGCTCTTCTTGATTATTGTTTTTCTCTGTCATTTGCTTTCCCCTTATTGTGTTATTGTAATCATCTCTTTTAAATTAAAACTAGAGTTATTCACTAATTCTCATTATATCTTATTTTCAGTAAAAATGTATCTTTACTTGTAATTTAAATGAACTAAATTTAATGAAACAATAGAAACCCTTGCTACACCAAGCGGTCAGATACTTTTTTCTTTTTTCAATCTATCTTTCAACTAGAAAAAAACAGCAACCGTAAATTGCTGTTTTATTTAAATTTTAAATTATTTTCTTTTGCTAATTTCATTTTCATTTGAATTAACGGTTTCGTTTCGGCCAAGATTTTTTTATCCGCTGAACTAATCGTGCTTAAGATGTTTTTTTCTTGAACCAGTAGTAACCCAAAATATAAAAAGTAGACTTCTTCTGTTTTGACCTCATCATCAATTTCAGTTGTTTCGTAAAGAGAAGCTAATTGCTCTTTTACTTTTACAAATTGTGGGTCTTGTTCCGCAACTATTTGGTACAAAGAATTTTGATCCACTGTTTGTTGTTTTTTAACTTGTAGGTAACAGATAGCCATCCAATAAAGGAATTTTTCTTTTTCAATTGGTGTTAACGTAATGTCTGCTTCCATCCCTTTTAGCTTATCTTCTAATTCGATTCTAAGTTCTTTTCCAAAAGGCCAATCTTTTCCTTTTAGAACCTCCCAGTAGAAATTGTAAAAGAAAAACCGAAGTGCTTGTTTATTGCCTTTTAGCGCTAATGTTTTTGAATCAAATTGAAAATTATACTCCGCAATGTATTGTGCTACTCTTTCTTTCGCACGGTAAACATAATTATAGCTACAGTAATATGCTTCTGCAAAATCATTTAATGTTGCTTCTTTTGATTGAAATGATTCGTTAAGTAATAAATAGAAAGTAGAATTTTTTCTAAGAGCAACATAGACGTTTTCCATTTCAAAAGTTGGATTTTTACTAAATGAAATTGTATCATTTTCAATTGTAATGTTTAGTTGGTCTGCCCAGGTTTCTATAAAATTTTGAAGTTGCATCAGTTCTAATAGTAAAACTTTTTCACTTATATTTAAATAGGCACTACAAGCGTCTACTGATGTCTTTTGAGTTACTGCCAAATAGTCTAGTAAAGCAAGTTTTCTGCTGTCTTTTTGTTCTATTAGTGACTTCATTCTACCAATCCTCTTCTATATTTTTTTATCTAGACAACTTTCACTGGTTTTCTATTTAGGTTTTAATTATTTTCTGTTAAAATGAAGCTACTATTTATTGAAAAAACCGATTAGAGTCACCTGTCGTATCAACAATCCTACAGCTTTTTTATAGCTGTATTCTCATTATATCCGATGACAGATTAATTAGGAAGATTCATTTTATGCTTTTTCTTATAGCAATTATCAGTTTATACCTTAATTAATATTATATACACTCGCATAAACCGTTTACATTCATTGGAATTTAATAAAAAAAAAGATGTTTTTTTGCATAAAATTGAATTAAAAAAACAAAAAAATTGAATAATCGCGTTTTTTTATTCAATTTGTGTATATTACGACATAAATTGAACTAGTTAAGCTCTTACTCATCTTTCATTTTCTAGGAGGTTACATTTTGATACGGTTACTAAATAAAGATGCCTTAAATAAATTAAAATTATTTTATCTTTTAAAGGAATCTGACGAAATTCAAACCATTTCATCAGTATCTAAAAAATTTAGTCTAGATAAGCGAACAACTCTTAGATTGTTACAAGCTTTTCAACAAGATATTCTTCAATTTTGTTTAGAAAAGGATATTCATTTAGATTTTCAAAACGAGCGTAACATTATTTTTACGCTTGTTGATTCCTTTGATCCTCAAATACTCTATGTAAATTATTTAGAACAGTCCATCAATTTTAAGGCTTGTTTAGATATTTTCAACCAAGATTTTACGAACATCTCTCAATTTTCTGCCAAGCACTATCAAAGTGTTTCAACCACTAAACGTTATTTGGACAGCTTAAAACGTTTAGTGAAGCAATATGATTTAACTTTGGATCTTGCAAAAAATCAAATGATTGTTGGTAAAGAACATCAAATTCGCTACTTCTACTATACTTTTTTTTGGGAATCGTATAGCTCTACACAATGGCCCTTCCCGGATATTGATTTGCATAGATTACAAGTAACTCTTCATGATATTACAAAGAATTTTAAAAATCTTCCCATTCCTGATGTTAATAAAATGATTGTCTGGATTGCAGTTTCTCTAATTCGAATTAAACAGGGTTATGTCATTGATTATGAAGAAGACTATCAACAATTTCAAAACCACAATCTTTCCTACGACCAATTCCGAGAATTTGCACTGACTTTAGCTGAAACTTTAAGTTTGCCTGCTGAATTATTGACGAAATACGAACTGCAGTTTTTGTATTTTTCATTAGCGACCACCAGCTCTTTTTCTCATCATGATTTTTATTCAGTTGTTGATATTGATACAAATCATGAATTTGTACCTGTTACTGCTAGTCAAATATGGATTAAACGATTCTGTACATTTTTTGAAATCTCGTTAACTCCGAACGAGTATTTCTACCTTTATACAAATTTACTCTCTCTACACAGCCGCGCACTATATTTAATTGGACCTAGTAATGTTTATGGTATTTTAGACAATGGTTCTAACATTTTTAAGCGTTCTCCAGATAACTATGTGAAAATTAAACAATTCTGTTTAAAATTAGAAAGAGATGAACCTTATTTTTCACTTATTTTTAAACGCAACAATCAATTGATCCCACAGTATTTAATTTTAGTCCTTGATTTGCTAAAAAGAAAAGAAAAACCCGTTTCGATTTACCTTGCTTCTGGTTTAAATGTCATCGAACGAGACTCTTTACAAGAGCAAATGAAAGATTTAAATCCTTTTCCGATTGTATTTAATGAACACATCGAAGATATTGATTTGATTATAACCGATGTTTCAATACCTAAAATTTTTAGTAAAGATATACCTGTTTTTCATTGGAATCCGATTCCTACTAAAAAAGATTTAAAATTAGTAACTAAGCTTCTTTCTGAATTGCATTATGTAAAAAATAATAAATAAAAAAACATCCCATTAAACATATGGGATGTTTTTTTGCTAGTTGCCTGAAGAACCAAATCCGCCTGTGCGTTCTGTTTCAGATGTATCATTATCTACTTTCAAAAAGGGTAAAAAGATGCCTTGACCTACTCGTTCACCTTTTTTAATAACTTTATCTGTTAAACCAAAATTGATAAATTGAAACATAATATGTCCTTCATTAGCATCATTGCCATAATAATCTGCATCGATTACACCAACACCATTAGCTAAAATCAAGAAATTTTTCAAGGGATTACCGGAACGGTTTGCTAGCTGCAAATATTCTTCAGCCCCCATATATGCTTTGATGCCAGTTGGTACTAACACGGGTTTTAAAAATTTTTGATCTTCCATCGTAATCTCTGTATCTTTAAATGCATTCGTTACTTCCCAAATCACATTTTTTACTAATGTTTTCCAAAAAGTAGGAATGACAACATCTTCCGATGCTTCAAAATCATAACCTGCTGCTTGTTTAGTAGCTCTTGTTGGGAGATTGATTCCTTGATCTTGATACTTACTTATTACTTCAAATCCTCTTTTTCTGGTCATTCTAATGGCTCCTTTTTAATGATACTATCAAATCCTATTTTACGTTCTACTAGATACGCAATCCAATTTATTATAGCAAAGATAGCACTAAGAAGCGAAACATTATTCAACAACTTAAAAATGATTAGGCGTCTTGTTTCGTAGCAGCAATCAGCAATTCTCGAATAATCACTTCTTGTGGCAAATCATACATGAATTTAACAGATTCAGCCACGTATTTAGGATTCATTGAAGTCCCACCCATCGTTGCTTTCCATTCTTGATAGCCTTCTTTGATACTATCGCTAGTAGTATGACCCAACAGTTCCGTCTCAGCAGCCCCTGGCGCAACTAGCATTACTCGAACGTTAGTGCTAGCTACTTCCTCTCGAATAGTTTCTGTTAAGGCATGAACACCAAACTTCGACGCACTGTAAACCGCATGATTGCCAAAAGTTTTACGACCTGCAATGGAAGAAATATTTACAATCGAACCGGCATTTCTTTCCATCATATCTTTTAGTACAATTTTACTTCCATTTAAGACTCCTTTGATGTTAATATCCAACATCATTTGCCACTCATCACTATCTTGTTCCCATACATTTCCAAGCAACATCATGCCTGCATTGTTAATTAATAAATCAACTTTCCCGTATTTTTGTTCTGCTTCACGAACAGCTTTTTCAAATTCACTAGCATCTCTCACATCTACTTTTCGAACAAGAGTATTTGGCAAATTAAATTGCTCCATTAAGTCTACACGACGTCCAATTAATAATAATGGATGCCCCGCTCTACTAAATAAATAAGCCATTTCTTTTCCAAAACCACTACTTGCACCCGTAATCACAATTAATTTTTTCATTTCATTTTCCTCTTTTCGTGTATTTATCTTCTTAGTATATTATACTGTTAGAAGATTACTAGTACGCACTTGTTTTTCACTAAGGAACCTTTTAGTAACGATATACTGGTTTAAAGGAGCGAAAAAAATGTATTTAAATGAATTTGATGCCACCATGAAATTAATTCAAGGCAAATGGAAAATTATGATTCTATATGAACTTTATGAAAGCAAAACCGTTCGTTTCAATGAACTTCAAAAATACATCGAAAAAATCTCACATAAAACATTAACCAATCAACTACGAGAACTAGAACAAGACCAACTTATTCAACGGAAAATCTTTAAGGAAGTTCCTCCTCATGTTGAATACTCTCTGACAGAAAGCGGACAAAGTATGATTCCTGTATTGGATGTTATTTGTAATTGGGGATTGGAACATATTTCTCATGATAAAATCCAGCGTTTATTATGTAATGAAGAATAGAAAAAGTCAGTAATCTGAGGCAAAATGCCATTGAGATTACTGACTTTTTATTTGCATGATTATCTTTCAGCTTAAAATAACAAGCCTGCAACAGCAGCTGATAAAAAGCTAACTAAGGTTGCTCCAAATAATAATTTTAATCCTAATTTCGCTGCTACATTTCCTTGACGTTCATTTAAGCTCTTAATTGCGCCTGAAATGATACCAATCGATGAAAAATTAGCAAATGAAACTAAAAAGATAGAGAGAATTGCCATTGAACGGTCTGAAAATTGAAGATTTCCCATTTTTAGGTTGGTCATTGCCACAAATTCATTGGAAACCAATTTAGTTGCCATAATGCTTCCTGCATCAATGGCTTCGCTCCAAGGTATTCCCACTAAAAAGGCTAATGGTGAAAAGGCATATCCTAATACATTTTGGAAAGAGATTCCAAAAACACCTTCAAAAATGGCATTAATCATTGCAATTAATGCAACAAAACCAATCAACATCGCTCCAACTGTAATCGCTACTCTAAAACCATCCATAATATATTCGCCCAGCATTTCAAAGAAGGTTTGTTTTTCTTCATTTTGAACTTCCAACATATCCTCTTCTTCAGAAACTTCATATGGATTTAATAACGAAACAATGATAAATCCGCCAAATAAATTCAAAACTAATGCTGTAACGACATATTCTGGTTTTAACAACATCATATAAGAACCGACAATCGACATGGAAACCGTAGACATAGCTGAAGCACATAGCGTATACAGACGTTTTTCAGATAATAAATCCAATTGCTTTTTGACTGAAATGAAAACTTCTGATTGACCTAAAATAACAGAAGCGACTGCATTATACGACTCTAATTTACCCATACCATTAATTTTACTTAAGCCTAGACCTAGATATTTAATAATAAATGGCAGTACTTTGATATATTGTAAAATTCCAATCAAAGCTGAGATAAACACGATGGGCATCAACACTGCTAAGAAAAATGAATTCCCTTTTGGATTGATGACATCACCAAAAACAAAATTTACTCCTTCTGAAGCATACATAAGTAATTGGCCAAATCCATCTGCAATTCCAGAAACTAAGTAATTTCCTACTCCAGTATTCAACAATATGTACCCTAGTACAAACTGTAAAACCAACATCGTAAAGATTGGTCGAAATTTGATTTTTTTACGATCTTTGCTAAATAACCATGCCGTTCCTAAAATCAGAAAAATACCGATAACTCCAATTAAATACTTCATCAAACTCCCCCTCTTTACTTGATAGATACGATGTTCTATCGAATTTTGCTAAAGGTTTTTTTAATGCTCAAACTTTTCCAAAAAAAAATAGCCTTACATTTGGCTAATAGGCTATTTTTATGAAATTAAAAACCAAATCGGTTTACGTTTTTTCATTATAAAAATAAATTCCTCATGCATTTGATATTATACCATAGATTTAAAAAAACAGGTGGTTTAAAATAAATTTTATTCGCTATTTTTTAAAATAAAAAGGGTCAGACGTGACTATCTTGTCTGACCCTTTCATCAATTATCCACTTATCAAGATGTTTTTTTTCGTCTACTATTGCACCATAGCCCTACACTTGTCAAAGCAAGTAAAGCAAAACCACTTAGCAACTCGTTTCCCTGTTGTTCTCCTGTTGCTGGGAAATTCCTCTCTGTGTTAGAAATTTTTTCTTGATTGTTGGTATTCGTGTTCCAATTTTGATTGCCAGCTGGTTTGTTACTTTGATTTCCAGTTCCTGGACTAGTTGTTTCTTCTCCAATACCCGATTCATTATTACCTGGGACTTCGGGTTTTGGTTTATTCGCATTTAAAAAGTCTTCTTCCGTCATTGAAACAATACGTGCACCTGGAAATTCCGTAGCATATTTCGACAAATCAACCGTTCCTTTAGTTGAAACGGCACGAAGCGTACCGGCTGATTTCAGGTAATCCATCACAATCATTTCCATGGATGGCCCTTCTTCACGTTCCCCACCTAGCATTGTAAAGCCATCGCCTCCTGCTGCTAGGAAATCATTTGTTGTAACATAGTAAGTTTTCATTTTGTCTAATGGCTCGTATTTGCCTGTTTGTTTATTTAGCAATTCTACTCTTAAAATGCGTTCGCCTGCTGTTTTAGCTTCTGGATCCGCGCCTTTTTTAGTAGAATCGTAATAGACACGAATCGATTCTGATGCCTGTAAGAAGCCTCCATTAGCTCCTAATGCTGGAAGTCCATTGTCATCTAAAATGACCTTGCCTTCTTTATCTGTTCGTGGCATTGAACGAAGTGAATGCTCGAACAGTTGATATACTTGATCTCCAGTTGCTGCAACTTGCGAAATAATATTCCCAAATGGTAGAACTGCAATGACATCTCCCTTTGTCACGGGTCCTTGCAATAAGCTTGCACGAATACCCCCGCCATTAATGACTGCAAAATCTGAGGGGTGAGCAAAACCAGTTTGACCGTAATCATACAAAGCATCACTAATTAAGTTTCCTAAATTCGTTTCTCTTGTACGAACATTGTCTCGCTCGCCATTAAGTGTAAATGGATTATAAGGAATCACTACTTCTGATGTTCCTTCTGCAAAGTTTGTTTTAGCAGTTTCTACAATGGCTTGTACTGTTGGATCTGGTACTAATTCAGCTAAACTAGCTGCTGGTGTTAGAGAAGCATTTAATGAGCTTGGATTTTTCCCAAAGTCTGCTTTTACAATCCCAACATTGTTTAAATAATTACCCGTTTGCGCAAGTAAAACATTGCCAAATCGAAGACCTTCTTTTAAGGCTGTGTGAGAATGACCATCTAAAATGACCATATCAAAATCGCTAAACGCCGGATCTTCACTTAAAGACTTAGCTAGAGTGTCGCTTCGCCACTTGGTTGGCGTCGTTTCATCTACTCCTAAGTGACTTAAAAATACATACGAATCCGCTTTTCCTTTAAGTTCCGTTAATAGTTCTTTTGCTTCAGGAATTGGATCTGTAAAGGTCACACCTTCAACATTATCTGGATGTGTTTTTGTTGCTGTTTCAGGCGTAGTTAAACCAATAATCGCGTATTTACGTCCCGCTTTTTCAACAATCGTATAGGGTTCAAATGAACGTGCCCCATCTTTGTACACATTTGCCGATACTATTGGAAAGTTTAACGCGTTTTTGTATGCCATAGCCACGTCGTAACCAAAATCAAATTCATGATTCCCGACTGTCATCGCATCATATCCTACCGCATTCATTGCGGCTGCCATATCTAATCCTTGACGATAATTTGAAAGTGGCAAACCTTGGAAAGCATCTCCTGCATCGACCATTAGGGTTGGCTGAATTTGATCTTTATAAGTTTTTAATTTAGCTACTCCAAGTGTGTTGTTTTTAAGATCTGCATCCATTCTTCCATGCATGTCATTTGTGTGCATAATTGTAAAAGGTGTTTTTTGATTGATTATTTCTTCTGGAATTTTTCCTTCTGCAATTAGTTTATTAACGTTTAAAGATTCAATATTAGGTGTTCTACCTGTATCGGATTGTTTAACTTCGATATTACCAAGGTTAACTTGTTCAACAATATAGGGTCTTAGATAATGAGTCAAATCTGCCCCAATGATTTCCCAATTGTTTTCTAATTCTTCAGTTGGATCAATGGTACCTTTGGTTTTAACATAGTCTACAATCGCACTTCTCAAGGTTAAAGGATCTGATGAATAATAAGGTTCAGCAGTAATAATGCCGTCACTTTTGAGACCTTCGTAGCGGTAATTATTGATAGCTAATTTAAAGGAATCCGTATCGTTAATTGCTTTCCCTTGATAGGTCAAGTCAGTAATTCTTGAGTTTACTGGTTTCGAAATGTCAATTTTATAGTCAACTCCAGAAAACATGTCGTAATTGTATACGCGAATATTTTCATTAAAGCTAACTGTAACGTCCCCTGCTTGGTATTGATTGTAGTAAGCAGCTTGCCGTTCCATATAGTTTTTTAATTGAGCACCAGTAATTTCTACACCTACTAATGTGTTCGCATATTTATAGATATCAAAAATCGTTGCAAAAGTAACAGGGCCTGCTGGCAACGAGCTAGACGCTTTGAAAAGAGCGGCTGCTGAAATATCTGCTCCTGTTACTTGCTTTTGTACATTGTTAATTAACGAAATCATTGCTGTTGGTTTTATTTGTGCTTCCGGGATTCCTTTAACTTCTTCTTGTGGTAAGAAATCCGCTGTTGCTGTTGCAATCGGGTCTTTAATAAATTGATTGACTGTTTCGTGGTAGCTGTTTGTTAAAGTCTTTAATTTTTCATCTGCTGGATATTTAGCTGTTTTGACAACTTCAACAGAACTGCTTTCTACATTCCATTTTTCAGTATCTACTGTTTTTGAAACGGCTAAATCAATTTTTACTACACCAGTTCCAGTGTCTTGTGCGCCACCAACTGGTTTTTCAGTTCCATTACTATCTTTAATTTTACGTGCGATGTCTTTATGATCATGTCCTACTAAATAGGCATCAATCTCTGGCACTTCTTCAATGACGTTAATAGCTGCTGCTTCTGGATCTCGATTATCTAAACCTGCATGAATTGATGCAACAATAATATCCGCCTGTTCTTTTTCTTTTAGTAGCTTAACTTGTTTTTTAGCTTCTTCTCTTAATGATTTAAATTCTAGAGAATCGACTTTCCCTCCATCCCACACTGGAATATGTGGAATTGTTAAGCCTAAAATCGCAACTTTAACACCATTAACTTCTTTAATGCGATAGGCATCTACAAAATGTTGCCCATCAGCTTTTTTGTACGTATTTGCTGATAATAGTGGGAAATTAGCTTCATTTTGTATTTTTTTTATTAAATCTAAACCGAAATTAAATTCGTGATTGCCTAACGTCATGGAGTCATAATCCATGTAATTCATTGCCGCAATCATGGGATGGATTTGAGTTAATAGTTCTGGTTTCACATTGTAAAGGTCATCGGTTAAGAGTGTTCCTTGAATATTGTCACCATTATCAATCAATAGTGTGTTTGGATTTTGTTTTCGTGTTTCTTGAACGAACGTACTGACTTTTGCTAGTCCTACATTTTTTTGAGCTGAATCCTCATAAGACCAGTCCCACAAATTCCCATGTACATCGGTTGTTCCTAAAATCGTCAATGTCTGTTTTTGAGTCTCTACTTCTTTTGGTTGTTCTTCCACAACAGGAGCGTGAACGTCCTTACTTACAGAAGGTTCAAGCTCTTCTTTTAGAAATGGTTCTTCTTTGACAACCTCTTTCTTAGCATCTGATTCAACTGCACTAGGAACTTCGGTATCCGCTTTCAATTCCTTTTCAACCGGCTCGTTCGTTTCGCTACTTGTTGCAGTCTGTGCTTCTCCAATCGCTGAAACCGTCGGTGCCATTCCCCCAAATACCATTAGCGTTACCATTACTAAATGAAGCATAAATTGCTTCGTATAACGCTTGCCAACTTTTTTATTTTCCAACACAACATCCCTCCATCTATTGTTTTGAGCGACAAAAATTAAGGATAGAAATACTTATATGTCACTTTTTTCATTTTTTATATACTAAATGAAGCCAGTTTTTCATACCATTAGTTCTACCAGTCAATAAAATCTGTTCTCCCTTTCATTTTAGCAGATTCTTTTAAAATATCTATCAGTTTTTGATGTTATTTTTGTATGAATGTTGTAAATTGGTCTATACATGTAACCGTTATCTTTAAATTAAAAAAAAACAGCGGAAAAATAGCTTACCTTAGCTACTTTTCCGCTGCCTTAACTGATTAAATCTTTTTAACAAATTCAGATTTTAATTTCATTGGACCAAAGCCATCAATTTTACAATCAATGTTATGGTCTCCATCAACTAAACGAATATTTTTAACACGTGTTCCCATTTTTAATGCAGATGAGCTTCCTTTGACTTTTAAGTCTTTGATTACAGTAATGGTGTCTCCATCATTCAAAATATTGCCGTTAGAATCTTTGATAACGTTTTGCTCATTCGTTTCTTCGTTTGATTCTACACTCCACTCATGACCACACTCTGGGCAAACCAAAAGGCTACCATCTTCATAAGTATATTCTGACTGACATTCAGGACAATTTGGTAAAGATTGCATGTATGTTCCTCCAATAAGTTAGTAATCTCTATTATAATACATCTACATGATAATTACGACCTGTTCATCAACTTTTAAAATGTTATAGAGATAAAAAAGTTCACGGACTCTTTTATCTAATTCGTACCGTTCTTATTTTGAAACAATTTTACTTTCTTTAATAATGTAGCGCATCGTTTATTTGTTATAAATGATCTATTTTCCATATTTATACTATTAGAAATAGTGTCAGTTCTACACGTAAGATAGATTTAATAGAAATATACCCTAACCTCCTTTATAATAAACTATACGATAGTACAAATTAAGGAGATTCTAATGAATGTAATAGAGATAATGACACAGCTTGCTGAACTTGGAACCGAACAAACAAAAAAAACATTTATCCGACATGGAGCACCAGGTCCTTTATTTGGAGTGAAAATTGGCGATTTAAAAAAACATCTTGTGAAAGAAGTTAAAAAAAATCAACAACTTGCTTTAGATTTATTTGATACTGGCAATTCAGATGCCCAATATTTAGCTGGCTTAGCTATCAATCCTAAATTAATGACAAAAAATCAATTAGAACATTGGGCAAATACGTCTAATTGGTCTGCCATCAGCGAAGCGATTGTAGCTAGCGTTGCTGCGGAGAGTCCTTACGCAATCGAATTGGCTTTAAAGTGGATTCATTCAGATGATGAATTACTTGAAGATACCGGCTGGAGTTGTTATGGAAAGTTTCTCTCCATTGCTCCTGACACCGCCATCAATCATCAAGAAGTACTTCTTTTATTAAATACGATTGAACAGACCATTCATCAAGCAAAAAATGCTGTTCGCTATACTATGAATAGCTTTGTAATATCAGTTGGTTGTTATTGCCCTTCTTTACTCGATAAAGCAAAAAAAACCGCACTTACTATTGGAGCTGTAGACGTTAGGATGGGGGACACTGCTTGTAAAGTTCCTCTCGCTATTACAAACATCGAAAAAGCAGTTCAAATGAATCGTGTTGGCAAGAAACGAAAACGAGCTGTTTGTTAATTAAAATCAAAAAAGGAACTTCGTATTGAAGTTCCTTTTTTGACTACAATTGTTCTCCATTACTAGCAATGACTTCCTTATACCAATCAAAGCTTTTTTTCTTAGAACGTTGCAACGTTCCGTTCCCCTCGTTGTCCTTATCTACATAAATGAATCCATAACGTTTCTTCATTTCTCCTGTCGTAAAGGAAACTAAATCGATGCAACCCCAAGGCGTGTAGCCCATCAACTCAACGCCATCTATTTCAACCGCTTTTTTAAATTCTGCAATATGCGCTTTTAAATAGTCAATGCGATACCCGTCGTCACAACTTCCATCTGCTTTTAATTCGTCAATCGCACCGAAGCCATTCTCGACAATAAACAACGGAATTTCGTAGCGTTCGTATAACGTATTTAGTGCATACCGCAACCCAACTGGATCAATTTGCCATCCCCAGTCACTCGCTTCCACATGAGGATTTCGTACTGAATAGTGATTGCTTCCATCTAGTGACTTACTGTTGTCATTGTTCGCATCTGACTTCACTGCATTTGACATATAGTAACTAAATCCTAGATAATCAACTTTCCCACTAGCTAAAATGGCTTCGTCACCTGCTTCCATTGCAACATGAATGCCATCCCGTTCCCATTTTTTGAGAATATAATTTGGATAGTGACCACGAATATGAACATCCGTAAAGAAGAAACGATCATGCATACTTTCTGTTGCTAGCATCATATCATTAGGAGCACAAGAATATGGATAAATTGGCACAAATGAAGCCATACACCCTATTTGAAAATCTGGATTGATTTCTTTTCCTTTTTTAACGACTAACGCACTCGCAATCAGCTCATGATGTGCTACTTGATACAACACTTCTTCTGGATGAGCAAATTCAGAAAATTTCACTCCTGAACACGTCCAACCAAAAATATCATTACTTGTATTCATTTGATTGTTAATTTCATTAAACGTCATCCAATACTTCACCTTCGATTGATAACGTTCCATTACCGTTGTTGCGTATCGTACGAAGAAATCTACTACTTTTCTATTATAAAAACCACCATACTCTGTTGCTAAATGATACGGCATTTCAAAATGACTCAAGGTGATTACCGGTTCAATATTGTATTTTAATAATGTATCAAACAGCTTATCATAAAAGGCTAGGCCCTCTTCATTTGGAACAAGCTCATCCCCCTTTGGAAAAATACGCGACCATGCAATACTGGTTCTAAAGCACTTAAAACCCATTTCTGCAAATAATTGGATATCCTCTTCATATTTATGATAAAAATCGATGGCTTCATGATTTGGGTAATATTTCCCAGGTAATAATCCTTCTGTAATCAAACGCTGTTGGTCTTTCGTTCCTGCCGTCAAAACGTCTGCGATACTCATCCCTTTGCCACCTTGATTCCAACCGCCTTCTAATTGATGGGCAGCAACTGCGCCACCCCATAAAAAATCTTTTGGTAAACTACACATTATAAAAACTCCTTTTTACTATTTATTTTAAGCTTCTGTTACTGATTCAGCACTTACTTCTGACGTTTGCATTTCTGCGTCATATGCGATTTTATCGGCTGATTTAAAGAATGGGTAATAAATAACCATAGAAATTACAATTTGAACGATATTCAGCAACGCTCCTCGCCAACCACTTACTAAAAAGCCAGCAATCACAGGAGGTGTTGTCCATGGAATATTCGTGCCATTTGTATAGGGGACTAAACCCGTTTTCATTGAAAAATACGCTACAATACATAAAACAAGCGGCGTCAAAATAAATGGAATCATCATGATTGGATTTAGAACAATCGGAATCCCAAAAATCAAGGGCTCATTAATATTGAACAACCCTGGTCCAAAGGCTAGTTTTCCAAGCGCCTTAAATTGACTTGATTTTGCAAATAATAAGATTAAAATAGCTAAACCAAATGTTCCACCAAATCCACCAATTTTCATAAAATTAGAATAAAATTGATAGTTGACAATATGAGGCAATGCTTCACCTGAAGCAAAGGCTGCTTGATTGTCTGCTGTCAAGGATAACCAAATAGGTTGCATAATCCCGCCGACTACATTGGAACCATGAATCCCAAAACACCATAACAGTGCTTCAAATAGTGTAATCAATAGCGTAGCAGGTAACGTGCTTCCTAGACTTGTTAACGGAACTTGTAAATAATGGAAAATAAACGCTTGCATTGTACCAAACTCAGTAAGACTAAACAAAATACGTACTAAGTTAAAAATAATAATAACAAAAAGTGCTGGAATCAAGGCTGAAAATGACCGAGAAACATTGGCTGGAACTGAATCAGGCATTTTGATTTTCCAACCCTTTTTATCAATAAAATGAACAATTTCAACCGCCGCTACTGCTGTTAACATTCCTAAAAACAATCCACTTGCGCCTAAATTACTTAATGGGATTCCCATTCCGAGAGCTCCGTCTTTAAACTCAAATGTTGGTGTTAAAATTAAGAAAGCAACGACTACCGATGAAATACACGAAATGCTGTCCATTCCGTAGGTTTTTGCTAAACTTCGAGCCATTGCAATAATGACATAAAAGGTCATAACATTCATCGTCATGTCATACGGAACAGTGAAATAGGTTGTCCAATTTTCACCTAATAGCGATGCCATAAACTCTGGATAGCCTGTAATTGGTAAATTAGCAACTAATAAAAAGAATGACCCAATAATTAATAATGACATGACTCCAAAAAAACCATCTTTAATTGCCGTAATGTACCGATTGTTGTCGAGTTTAACTGCAATGGGTGTCATTTTCTCCTCTAATACCGTCATAAATTTTTCCATCTTTGAATCCCCCTATTTTTTATTTTTAAAAATAAAGCGCTTTCTTTTGATGGTTTCATTATAATTCATTGGTACTAATTTTACAATACCCAATCACTTTTAATTATTCTCAAACGTCTTTGCCATTATCTGCTATAATAAATGCATCAAGCACTATTAATAGAAAGGAAATACCCTTTATGATTAAATATAAGGTGATCGCTGAAGAAATCGAACGCCGTATCAGACAAAAAGTTTATGAAGTAAATACAAAATTGCCAACTGTGGATCAATTAATGATTGATTTTGAAGCAAGTCGGAATACCATTCGAAAAGCCATTGAAATTCTTTCTTTAAGAGGGCTAGTTTACCAAGTCCAAGGAAGCGGTATTTACATTCGCAAAGCAGAACAAGAAGATTGTATTAATATCGGAAATGTTAAAGGAATCAGCAAAGATTTCCTTCAAAAAACAATCCGTTCAAAACTTTTAGACCTAACCCTGATTAAAGCCGACGAAGATCTCTCTAAGAGGATGAATTGCCCAATTGGGACACCTATTTATCGTTTGAAACGGCAACGTTTTAGCGACGAAAAACCCTTAAGTATTGAGTACACCTATTACAACAAAGAAATCATTCCCTATTTAAACCAAGAAATCGCGGAGAAATCAATTTATTCTTATATTGAAGACGATTTAAAATTATCCATTGGTTTTTCTGACAAATTTATTCATGTCAGCAAGTTAACTGCCGATGAAGCCTTTCTGTTAGACTTGCCAGTGGGAGATCCCTCCTTGATTGTCAAAGAAACCGTTTATCTAGCAAATGGCTTACTGTTTAACATTTCTACGGTAATCTATAACTACCTTGAAGCGCATCTCTTTTTACAATCAGAACATTACTAAGAGTTATTTTCAAAAAAAACTTAACAAATCATGGACTTCCAAGTATAATAACACAGTAGAACACGAATCGAATAAATGAAAGCGAGTGAAAAGAATGGGTCGTAAATGGGCAAATATTAAAGACAAAAAAGCATCAAAAGACAAAAATACAAGTCGTATCTATGCTAAGTTTGGCATTGAAATTTATGTAGCTGCAAAACAAGGGGATCCAGATCCTCACTCTAACCAAAAATTACGTTTTGTTATTGAACGTGCTAAGACTTATAACGTGCCAAAACATGTCATTGATCGCGCGATTGAAAAAGCGAAAGGTTCCGGTGATGAAACTTACTCTGAATTACGATACGAAGGATTTGGTCCAAATGGCTCAATGATTATTGTTGATGCCTTAACAAATAATGTGAATCGTACGGCCTCTGATGTTCGTGCCGCTTATGGTAAAAATGGAGGAAATATGGGTGTGAGTGGTTCTGTTGCCTATCTTTTCGATAATACGGCCGTTTTTGGAGTAGAAAATCGTGATGCTGACGAATTGCTTGAGTTATTGATGGAAGCCGATGTTGACGTTCGTGACGTTGCTGACGAAGACGGTCAAACCATTATTTATGCTGAACCTGAAAACTTCCATACTGTTCAAGGAGCATTAAAAGAATTAGGAATTGAAGACTTTACCGTTGCTGAAATCGAAATGATTCCACAAAATGAAGTGACTTTAGAAGGTGAAGATTTAGAAAAATTTGAGAATCTGATTGATGCTCTAGAAGATCTAGAGGATGTTCAAAAAGTTCATCACAATGTAAACTTAGAAGATTAAAAAAATGATAGGCAAACTATTTTTAGGCACATCTATGCTTGAAGATAGTTTGTCTCTTATTTTATTATCAAAAATAGTGATTATACTACAGGGAAGGTGTCTTATGAAACTACCGGTTTATGTTGCAAGTGCATTTAGTAAGAATCAAGGCGGCGGAAATAAAGCAGGTGTGGTATTGATGGAAAATGAGTGGTTGACCACTATCCAAAAGATGGCAATCGCTAAACAACTGGGTTATGCTGAAACTGCTTTTATATCAGATTCTGACATTGCCGATTATAAATTTGAGTATTTTACACCAAAGGAAGAAGTTGATTTATGTGGTCATGCTACAATTGGTTCTTTCGTCATCTTGATGCACTTAAAGAAACTATTTAAAAATTGCTATACAATAGAAACCAATAGCGGTGTGCTTAGTATTTCCATACAAGATGATGTCTTGTTTATGGAACAAAACAAACCACTATTTTATGATGTTGTGCCTGGAAATGAGTTTATTGACTGTTTTGACATTGAAGCTATTGACAGTAAAATGCCCATTCAAATTGTTTCCACAGGTCTAAAGGATCTGTTAATTCCTATCAAAAGCGAAATCCAACTACATGCACTTCAACCTAATTTTGAAAAAATTAAAGAAATCAGTAAGAACTATCAAGTTATCGGAATGCACCTATATACCATTGATGACGATCGCATCATATGTAGAAACTTTGCTCCCTTATACGATATCAATGAAGAATCCGCTACTGGCACTTCAAACGGTGCATTAGCTTGCTATCTTTATCAACAAAACGATTTAAAAAAAGAACTTTACGTATTTGAACAAGGTAATTCTCTAAACGCTCCTTCCGAAATATTGGTAAAACTAACAACCACTCACACAAATGAAATAGAACAAGTTTATGTTGGTGGCAAAGGCTATTATTGCGAAACACTCTATATAGAGTGTTAGTAAAAAGGCTGTAAAAAACACTCCTAAAATCAGGTTGGTGTTTATTACAGCCTTTTTTATATAAAGTAACGCTGATAGTTTTCCAGCTCTTCATTCGTCAATGCTCGATAAGAACCCTTTTCTAGTCCTTCATCCAAAACCAATGTCCCCATAGCTACTCTCTTCAAATACGTTACTTTTTTCCCAACAGATAAAAACATCTTTTTAACTTGATGGAATTTCCCTTCACTAATAGCTAATAAAACGCGACTTTCATTCTCAATAGTCTCTAAAATACGCAATTCAGCAGGTTTGCATTGAATACCGCCATGAAAAATAATCCCTTCTTTAAATGCTTGAACATCTTCATCTGTAACAGGTTCATTAACAATTGCTTCGTATTTCTTTATCACTTCTTTTTTAGGAACTAATAACTGATGCGCCAATTGACCATTATTCGTTATTAACAATAAACCTTCCGTATCTCGATCTAAACGACCTACCGGAAATAACCCTGGTCGTTGATCTTTTTTCGAAATCAAATCAATAACGGTTTGATTGTTAGCATCACGCACCGCACTAACAACTCCTGCTGGTTTATTTAACATATAATACACATGCGCTTGATAGTGGACTTGTTTTCCTGAAACAAGGACTGTTTGTAATTCAGGATCGACGTTATAACCATCTGTTAAGACCAACTCACCATTGATACGGACTTGCTTTCGTTTAATTAATTGCTTCACTTGATTCCTAGAGCCATAGCCTGTTTCAAATAATAATTTATCTAACCGCATAACATACTCCCTTTTTCTTCTATGTAAAAATCAGCAATGGTCTTCTTAAAGAAGCCCATTGCTGATTTTATTGTTTTAGCTTCAAATAAGCAAGGCTTAAAAATTAAGCTTTACCAGTTGAACCAAACCATTCAATTCTTTGTTTAACTAACTCAGTAACTGCAGTAGTTCCTGGTTCTAATAATTTACGAGGGTCAAAACCTTTACCTTGTTGGTCTTTACCTTCTTCGATATATTTACGAGTTGCAGCTGCAAATACTTCTTGACACTCAGTATTTACGTTGATTTTTGAAACGCCAAGAGAAATTGCTTTTTTAACTTGTTCTACTGGAATTCCTGAACCTCCGTGTAATACTAATGGTAAATGTCCACCAGTAATGTCTGCAATTGCAGATAACGTTTCAAAGCTTAAACCTGTCCAGTTAGCTGGGTATGAACCGTGGATGTTACCAATACCAGCAGCTAAGAAATCAACGCCAAGATCAGCGATTAATTTACATTCTTTAGGGTCAGCTAATTCGCCTGAACCGATGATTCCGTCTTCTTCTCCGCCGATGCTTCCAACTTCACATTCAACAGAAACGCCTTTAGCATGTGCTTTAGCAATAACGTCTTTAGCTTTTTCCATGTTTTCTTCAAATGGTAAGTGAGAACCATCAAACATTACTGAAGTGTATCCAATTTCGATACATTCAAGAGCTGCTTCGTAATCACCGTGATCTAAGTGAAGTGCAACAGGAACAGTGATTCCCATTGAATCAATTAAATCTTTTACAAGATCGTAACAAACTTTGTATCCACCCATGTATTTAGCCGCACCCATTGAAGTTTGGATCATTACAGGTGAGTTAGCTGCTTGAGCTCCCACTAAAATTGCTTTTGTCCATTCTAAATTGTTGGTATTGAATGCACCTACTGCATATTTACCTTCGCGTGCTTTGTTTAACATTTCTGTAGCTGATACTAATGCCATAATCTAATTCCTCCTAGTGAAATATCTATAGTACGTATTACTTAAATCCTAGCTCAACTAAAGTTAACTTCAGTTTCAAAAGAATTCAGGAATCTACACCTCATATTGTATCAATATAAGTGCAAAATTTCCATAATGTTTGCTAATATTTTTACAAATAACGTGATTTCAATGAATATCGTCACAAGAAAGCGCTATTCCGAATGAAATTTGCCATAAAGATCATCACAAAACCCGATTTTTACATTTTTTTTAATTCTCGAAATTAGCGAATACTTAAATAATTATCCTCCTGAAATTTATGTTATGATATTAAGAAACGGACATTATTATTAAACGCGTTATTTTACTATTCTAGTATCAACCTTAACAGATACGATTCATACTATAAAGGAGAACAAAATGATCAAAGTAACTGGCTTAACTAAAAATGCTTTCTCTGAACAAAAGAACAAAAAAATTCTCAACAATGTAACCTTTCAAATTAAAACAGGTGAAACTATAATTATCACTGGCCCTGCTGGTTCAGGGAAAACAATCCTTTTAAAAATTCTCGCTAGTTTAGAAAAATCAGACGCGGGAAAAATTTTAGTCAATAAAAAATCAGTAGCTGCACTGAATGATAGACAGCTCATGCATTACCGAAAGGAAGACCTCGGTCTGATTTTTCAAGATGTACCATTAATCGATTCTCTTACCATTAAAGAAAATCTTGAACTAGTAGCTACTCAGGCTCCTTTTTCATATGACATCACCTATATTCTGGCGCAAGTTGGCATTCATGAAGAATTAGATCGTTTTCCAACTGAACTTTCAAGTGGCGACTATCAGCTTGTTCTCTTAGCAAGAGCACTTGTCAAAAAACCAAAACTTTTATTATTGGATGACCCATTAAGTTCATTGGATTCTCATTCAGCACAAACTATTTTGACTCTCCTTCAGGAAACCGCTAAAAAACGAGGAACAACTATTGTTCTTACGACGAAACAAACACAATTGATTCCATATGCAGATCGTGTGTTTACCTTATTAAAAGGGCAAATCACATCTATTAAATCCAACAAAAAACCAGCTAAAACAGCTGATTTAATATGGTAGGGAGGAATTGATTTCATGCGCAATTTAAAAAATGAATGTGTTCGTGAATTAGAGGAATCTAAGAAGCTTTTGCTAACTCTTTTCTTTTTATTTTTGTTAGGAACTAGTCTATTTATTGGTGGCCAAGCCATTTATCCAAATATGCTGAAGACAGCCAATAACTATTATCAAACGTATCATTTACCTGACACCACAGTCAAATCAGATGCTGGCTTCACCTCAGAGGACTATACTACTATAAAACAGAAAGCAAAACTGACTACAAGCTATCTAGGATACTCCGAATTTGCCATTAGCGACTACAAGCAACAAGTTACCTTGATTCGCTCAATTTCTGAATCAAATACGCAACAACAAAAAGCACCTTATCAACTTAAGCAAGGTACCTTCCCTCGCAAAAGTGGTGAAATCGCGCTAGACCAGAAGATGGCAACCATTTATCCTCTAGGTTCGAAGATTACTTTTATAGATGATCTCAATCAGCAAACTAAAAAGCAGTTAAAGAGAACAACCTATCAAGTCGTCGGATTTGTTTCAAGTCCTGAGTTTATCCAAACATCCGTCCGTGGCTATAGCCCAATTGGAAATGGTGAAATTGCTTTTATTTCAGTTATTCTTGAAAAAGATTTTAACTTATCAAACAAAAACAATCTAGTCTTGACTTACCAAGCAACTAAAAATAAAGTACATTATCAAAATCCGTACCAGCAAAAACTCTTTGAACAAACGAAACAAACGCGAACTACCATGAATCAACTAGGCATTCAAAAAATGGAAGAAGCAAAAGAGGCCTTACTTACAAAGCAAGTGGATATCGATGAAAAAATTTCTGATTTAACAGCCGAACTAGACAATCAAAAAATGGAAGTAAGCGACTCAGAAAAAATAATTACTGAACAAAAAACCGCCTTAGAAGCTGAGAAAAAAGAGCTTTCTCAACAACTGACAACATTAGAAAATGAGTTAATCAGCGCACAAGCTACCTTTCAACAAAACGAACAACTACTCACTGCAAAAATCCAAGAAGTTGAAACGATGACCACTGCTATCGAGGAATCAGAAACGCTTATGGCAGAAAATCAAAATAACTTAGAGGAGTTTACACAGCTTGTTGAGACAAATCAAGAGCAGTTAGCTACTTATCAAGATTCATTGGACAATGATTATAAAAAAATCAAACAGATTCAGAATCCTACTCAACAAAAGGATGCACAGCAAAAATATGATGCTCGTCTAAAAAAATATCAAACTGAACAAACAAAAGTAGCAACTCAACTCAATCAATTGGAGACGGCTAAAACACAATTCGCTACCAATGAAGCTACTTTATCGCAACAAAATGACTTACTAAACACTGCTCTTGATCAATTGAGCCAACTTGAAGAAAACTTTACAGATAGTGAGTCTGACTACGAAACTAAATTATTTGAAAAAGAAGATATCCAACAATCACAAAATGAATTGACGACCACAGATTCTGAAATGATTGCAGATGATGAGCAAAATCTAGCGGAATTAAAAGAAACCCTCACCCAACAAAAAGCAGCCCTTGAAGCTGAAATAAAAAAAGAAACTTCCGAAAAAAATCAAGTTGACAAACAAATCAAACAAATGAAACCACCTACTTTTTCTATTGATCATTCAATTGAAAATACTGGGTATGTTGCCTACCAAAAAGAGTTATCACGTTTAAAATATATGACTCAAATTCTGCCATTCATTGTTTATGGACTAACTTTAATTTTAGCCCTGGTCTTAATAGTAAATGCCTTAAGAAAAAAACGACAACACAGTTATATTTTAAAGGTGCTTGGTATTCATCCATTTACTATTTTTGTACCTACTTTATTATTAAGTACAAGCATTGCTTTAATTGGGCTGATAGCTGGTTGCTTTATTGGCACCTACGGGATTCCCACAGCTGTCTTTAAGCTCTATCAAAAGAGCTATTTGATTGATCATTATCAATTTATCCTTAACTATCAACGCTTAGCAATTGCTCTTGGGCTTACTTTGTTGACTTGTATCCTACCAATTTTTTATTATTCTGTCGCACCTTTTCATAAAAAAACAACTAAATCGATCCATTTAATTGGGACACTTGTCATCCCAATCACTTTTGTTGTGGCACTTTTATTTGTAGGGATGAATACTTTACAAACGGTTCAAGATAACTTCCTAAACGAATACCCAACTACATTGGAAGTGAAACTTCATACATCACAAAACAAAATTAACAATCACGATTATTTAAAAATTCTTCATTATTATTCAATTAAGCCTCCTTCACTTATTCACAAAGAAGATATTCGCTTAGCAAACGCATCCTCACTTTCTTTGATTGTCCCAAAAGAAAAGACGAGCATTGCTGATTCACTTCCAACTAAAGGAGCTGCTTTAACTGAAAAAACAGCAGCAAATCAACGCTTAAAAGTTGGTGATGCTATTATTTTTTATGATACACGAGGCGAAAAGCACTCCCTTATCATTGAAAAAATCTTAAAAACAGAACAAGAAGCACTCTATCTTTCAGCAACTTCTTATGAAGATGTATTTACGAAACAAAGTACCTTTGATACGTTACTACTAGCATTACCTGAGACACTTAATCAAACAATTGGAACACATCTACTTGATTTAGACACGGTTGAATTTAAAGGACTGCTTTATGAAAGGTTGGAAAAATCGGCTCAACTTTCCACTCCCACAGAAGCAAATAATCGTTTAGCAACACTTTTATTAGGTTTGCCATCAGTTACTGAAGTACATCCGGTAAACAACGCTTTACAAAATGAATCATTCAAATCACTTCGTAAGCTGATTAGTGTTTTTGTTTTAATTGCTATTTGTTTAACAGCCCTTACGTTATACAGTTCATTTTATATTCAATTGGCTAAGCAAGCAAAAGAGAGTCAGATTTTAAATGCTTTAGGATTTGAAAAACAGAAGATCAACGCCTCTATTTTAAGGAAAAGCTATCCTTTTATCTTAATTGGTTGCTTCTTAGGTGGAATCCTTGGCATGGTACTATACACACTTATCTCTAAAAAACTACTCTTAAGTTTACCCATTAGTTTTTCCATTATGAATTATATTTGGACACTTTTAATTGTATTTTTATTCTCCATATGTGTTATAAAATCCCTCAACAAATCACCCTTTAATTTAAATAAATTACGAGCTACTATCCAAAATTTCTTTCTAAATTACCTTTAGTAAGTTCTATATTATTAAAAGAACCAACTGATTAGAATCAGTTGGTTCTTTTAATATCATTTATATCTATCGTTATTTTATTTAGGATTATTTGACACAATGGATACAAATTAGTGTAAAACGTGATATAATATAAAAAAATACTCCAAAAAAACTTATGGAATATATTTGAACACCAATGAACAATTCTTACATCTAAGGAGGGGTTTAAAATGATTGATTTTCATCCCACTTTTCAAAAAAAAGACAGTATGTTGAGGGATTTAATATGAGTCTAAAAATACAAGCAACTTGCAGAGCATTACAAAAACAATTAGCAGCTAAGGAAACAGAGTCCCGCCGTTTAAGGACAACACACTTAATATTAGAGCATGCCTTCCTAGATGCTCAATATTTTTCAAAAAAAGAGCAATATCTTTGGGAAAAAGTTCTTCACTTATGCAAAGGAACGAGTTCAGAAATAAGCGTCTATCAAGAATTAGAAAAATTAGAAAAAGAACGTCATTATTTCCAACAACAACTGCTAATTGGTGAAGAAGAACTTAAACAAATCCGATTAAATGTTCGGTTTGAACAACAGCAATTGGAACAGACCTATATTCAATTAAGGAATGAGAACCAAATATGACTAAAATAAATTATCAAGAAATTCAAAACTTTTCAAAGGACCTTCCTTATTTAAAAGAAACAGCATCTCATTATTTAAAAAAAGCTACTTTAGTGAATCAGCAGTTTTTAAATCATGCAGGACTACCCGAAAAAAATTTGGAAGTGATGAGATCCTGCTATGAAAATTATCAATTAATGGCTAAAGCTATTGTAGATGCTTTGACGACATTGAGCACTTATTTTAAAACCTATCTCTCCGTTTTAATTGAAACCGTAACGGATCCTGGTACCAAGTTGAAGCTTGATGAATTGCATCACTTGCAAATTGAACTCTCACAACTACAACAAGAAAAAGTAGCTTTTATGGAAAACATGTCCAAAACCTTCAGTGACGTTCCCACTCTAAAAAAATTATTCACTACTGAAGTTCAGAATCAAAAAAAGAAAGAAATCGATTTAATTCAACGTCATTTTGATTTTGAAAAGACTACTCAAAAACACTTTAGCAACATTCAACTAACCATTTCAGCTATTCAGCATGGGCTCCTTTTTCTAAAGAACTATTCTTCTTTTGATGCCATTGATTCAACATCCTTGTTATTAAATCCAACTAAGCTTTCATGGTACAATCAACTTTTTGAATTTAATAAAGTGCATGAAAATAGTTAATACATCTCTTATCACCTGTCTACATTTGACAGGTGATTGGATCTATTAAATAGATAAATCAATTTTTTTATTGACCAAATGCATCAACGCACCACCTAAACTCATCGAAATTAACTCTCCTAACCCAACAACAAACCAAGTTGACCAAAAAGGCAGTTGATAGAAAAAAGCTAGCTCTCCTGCAACAGTAAACATTGAGCAGCTAAAAATAAGTGTTGTTGCAACAATTTTCCATATTGGATGAGCAATTTTCCCCGCAACAAAAGAAGCGCATAGTAACGTCAGAAACGTTGCACTACCGCCAATAACAACATCAACAATTCCTAGTGGTGAAGCTAAGTTTGCAATCATGACCCCTAGCGTGACTGAAAGAATATAGCGCTTATTGTAAATAGCTAAAAAATTAAAACCTTCTGAAAGTCTAATTTGAATAGCCCCAAAGCTAATTACTGAAAGAAATACGGTAACTGCAACATATAACGCGGTCACCATCCCCATTTTTGAGATAGCCGCAATAGACCACCTTGAAGATTGTCTTGTTTTTGATTGATTCATTTTTAGTTCTCCTTTATAAAATAGTTCGTTCATTTAACTATTTTAGTAATAACTACGACCAAAGGAAATGATTCACGTTACTGTTGAACCAAAAGTGTCATAGTGCCAATAGAATATTTATTCGCAATTCTCATTATACACGATTGAGGCAAATTAAGAACTTATTTTCCTAACCAGCCGCCATCGATTGGAATGATCGTCCCATGAATGTAATCTGATTCTGGGCTCGCCAAGTATAAAGTTAAATTAGCAACTTCATAAGCTTTCGCCCACCGTCCAGCTGGAGTTTCTTTGGCTACCCATTTTGCCATTTCACCGTCGCCTTCAAAATCTGCTTGATTCATTGGCGTTTCAATCGCACCTGGCGCAATTCCATTTGCTCTTATACCTAATTTTACATAATCGTAGTCCAACTGTTTTGTATAGCCGACAATCGCATGTTTAGACGCCGTATACGCTGCACCACCGCCGCCTGCTACAAATCCTGCAATTGACGCCATATTCACAACAACACCTTGTTTTCGTGCTAACATATGTGGAAGAACAGCATTTGTCACCAAATAAGTTCCTTTTACATTTACATTCATAATATGATCCCATAAGGTTTCGTCAGTCTCTAATGTCGGAGCATAGCCATCTAAAACGCCTGCAGTATTCAATAAAATATCAATCTGTGTAAATTGCTCCACAGCCTTTTTAACAGCTGTTTCAACTTCATTTTTTTTTGATGTATCGCCAATATAATAGGCAAAATGAGAATTATCTTGAAATTCTTTTATCTCCTGTATTCCTTGTTCTGCAATATCCATCCCGAAAACGTACGCTCCTTGTTTTAAAAAGGCTTTTGCTTGAGCTTGTCCAATGCCTGATGCAACTCCTGTAATAAAAACAACTTTCTCTTTAAATCCTTTAAAATCCATCTTATTTCCTCCTCGTATAACATGACAAAAAGCCCACAAAATTTCATGGACTTTTTAGTAATTATTGAACGATTTCCCAGTCTTCCGCTAATATATCACAGACAGTTGGCGTAAACATTGTATAGCCTTCACCTGTTACATTGATTAGAAAATAAGGATTCATTTTTTCGGCTTGATGAGTACTTTCTTTTTCAAGAATAACGTATAATTCAGCGCCCCCCCAGCCACTACGAATGACTTTTTCGCCTTGTTTTAAATGGGGTAGAATTTTTTCAAATGTCATGGGTTAAACTCCTTTTATCACAATTTAAATAATGGACTTAATGGTTTGTTTTCATGGATTCCTTTGATTCCTTTACCAATTAGCTCTGAACTCGTAATCACTTCTAAATTAACAAGTTGCTCTTTGCCGGTAAAATCAATTGAGTCTGTTACACATATTTTTTTAATCGGCGCCTCTTTCAAAATTCTAGTTGCACCATTTGAAAATAAACCGTGGGATGCACAAGCATAGACCGCTTTAGCGCCATTATCCATTAAAATAGTTGCCGCACTGGCTAGCGTTTCACCAGTATTGATCATGTCATCTACCATAATACATGTCTTACCTTGAATATTTCCAATCACTGAGCCTAATTTTTCGCCATGCTCGTCTATACTTTGATCAACAATTGCTAATGTTGCATCCAAGTATTCTGAAAGCACACGAGCTCGACCAACTCCGCTATTTTTAGGGGATACCACAACAACATCTTCACCTGACAAGCCGCAATCTTGATAGTGTTGAGCAAATAACGGCATCGTAAACAAATTATCGACTGGAATATCGAAGAAACCTTGCAATTGTACCGTATGCAAATCTAGCATGAGCATTCTTGTTGCACCCGCTTTTTGTAGCAAATTAGCCACCAATTTAGCAGTGATTGGTTCTCTTGGTTTTGCCGTTCGGTCTTGTCTACCATATCCATAATATGGCATAACGATATTGATAGTTTTTGCGCTAGCTCGTTTGAGTGCATCAATCATGATAAGTAATTCTAAAAGATGATCATTAACTGGATAATTAGTTGATTGAATTACGTAAACATGATCACCACGAATACTTTCTTCAATATTGATCTGAATTTCTCCATCACTGAATTGTTTTACTGAAGATTTTCCTAATTGAGTGCCAACAACATTGGCAATTTTTTCAGCTAATGGCTTATTTGAATTTAAACTAAATATCTTTAACGATGGATCTTTATAACTTTCTATGATCATTACCCCCACTACTTTTTCTTTTATTTTAGCGAACTTTTATAAAAAATGCTACTTGATTATCAAAAGAAACAAAAATTTACTAATCTACTAGTGATCTAATGACCATTTAAAATTTTCCCAATCTCCTTGAGTCGGTTGGATGTGCCACTGTAACGCTCGAGAAATCGTTGATGGAACTTCCTCCAAGACATCTGAGATCACTATATCTACACCCTCATGCAATGTTTCTTCAATTTTGAGGTTATAATAACCAAATTTCAGTATTTCTCGATCAATAGCCATTTTAAAACTCTGTCCTAATGAAAAATCCGTATAGATTTTTAATTCAGGATTACAAATTTCAGCAGGTACTAAATTAATAATGGCATAATAATAATGGAACCTTAAAAATTCCTGACTCTCTATGGAAACTTTTCCTTTTATATCACAAAATAAACTTTGACAAAAGTGAAATAGCTTAGGATAAACTGAAAAGGCTTGTTCTCTTTCTAGTATGAGCTGATTCATGCTAACCACATTTTCGAAATAGTAAACGTAATAATGTAAAACTGTCAGTTCCTTTAATAACTCTTCCTCTACAGTTTTTGGTAACTTATCAACATTAAAATACGTCATAAAAGCCTTTATAAAATACTCATTAAAAAAACAGACCTCTGGATTTTGTAAGACTTGTTCGTCTAAACTTTGGAAGCAGTTTTCTCCTATTAATAACGCAATCAGATAATTCGTTTCCAACTCATTTTTTTTACCTGTTAAATTCCATTCTTTTTCTAGAAATTGTGAAATAGAATTGTAAACAGATGCCACAGCTTCTGTAGGTACTCTTTTTTTTGCAACTTTAGAGTGGAGTAAAAAGAATTTTCCTTCTAGTCGCATGCATCGGATACCAAATAAATAATTAATTTTTAATTTTACAGATGAACTGATTTTTAGCTGTTCTTCTTTCATCAACAGTTGGATCAGTCTTTCTTCACTCGCTTTTACTTCTTCAGGAAAAGGGAATTCTTCCTTGCTGAAAACCAGGTAATACATCTGCATAAAAAAACTACTAATATCCACTTCATCTCCTACTATTTTAAATGAGTTGGATAGCTTTAATTGATAGCTTTCTAGGAGTTCTTTAATTGCTGCTACTCGCCGATAAATATTGGTTCTACTCACGTAATTATCATATGAAAACTCTGTAATTGAAATAAATTTATTCCGGAATATATCATCCAAAATCATAAAATCAATGGACTCTTGCAAATAGATAGAGGCTAATTTTATTCTTCCTAATCCTATTTTAGTTACAAAAATAGTTCGATTTCCTATTTTAAAAACAATTTGATCCATTAAATCATTCAACTCAACATCTACTAAAAACTCCTTAAGGACACTATCAAAAATAAAATCTGATACATTCAAAGAATCCGATAACATGGTAAATGGCAACTCTTTATTTAAATTTTCTTCCAAAAAATCGAGTAAGTCTAGTACTCTTTGTTTTCTTTTATCTAAATTTAGTTCCATATAACGTTCCTTCCCCTTCAAACTTCATCCATAAGATGATCGCTTTTATTTAACTCAATAAGCTTAAAACCTCATTGAATTCAATTTCTACACGGTATCAAATTTCTTGTTGCTCCGCTATACTTATTAAAAAAAACTCATAATGCGAAATGCAATCGTTAATAATAGCTCTTTTTAAATAACCTAAATTAAATTCGTAAATGACGACAACTATAACTTTAGTCGAGCTGGATAAAGTGGGTGGAAATTTTATAATTCAAACTTCTTTACTTGTTTAGTCATATTTTCTTCACATTTAAAGAGTATACTTAATTTATCTTAAAATAACGAACAATTATTTTCTCAGTAATTTCATTTTTCATTATTCTCCCCCAAAGTATAATGAATCTACTTTCCACCTGTACCCCTACAGGTGGTTTTTTATGTTTTTAAATTAAATGATCTGCAAAAAAATTCGCTACTTGATCCATTACTTCGCCTCTAATTAAATGGCGTTCATTTTCAGCAGTAATAAATTGAGTGTTTTCAGCATAAGGTTCTGCTTTGATTCGTTGGTAAAAATCTGCTACTTCTTGATAAGGAATTTTTTCATCTTCTGTGCCGTGCCAAAATAAAACGGGTCGATTGTTTAGTTTTTCAGGATTTTTTGATAAGTCGTAATAATGAATCCAACTTAACAAGAACGGTAAATCTGCTGGAACAAAGATACTTCGTTCTTTAGCTACCTTTGAAACTAATGCAAGATAATCCATTGGAGCAGGCGTTCCCATCATAGAAGCCGCCACTTTAATTTCTGGATGCTGGGTCAGTAGCCCGCAAGTCGTAATGCCTCCCATCGAAACACCTCCAACGCCAATCTCTTCATTCATAATCAAGCCTTGTTTGCGGAAAAAATGAGTCAATTGAGAAAATTCGACTAAATTATATTGAATACTTGACCAAAAAGTAATAGATGGAATTGGAGAAATTGGACCCGTTTTACGTTCTCCATGATTCATAGCATCTGGTAAAATCACACGAATTCCTTTCATTGCTAATTTTCTTGCTTGTGTTAAGGTTAGCTCCTTTGAGGATTGCCATCCATGATAATAGATAACTAACGGTAACGGAAGTCGTTTAGATTCTTCTGGAACTACTTCTAAAACAGGAATTTTTTTTATAAAACGATGTCGAACACTAATTTTCATTGATTGGATTCCTTTCTGCTATCTTGCATTCTATTTGTTAGTAGTTTAACAAACTTATCAAACTATTTCATAGATAACGCCTAGCTCTCAGTTTTTTAAGAGAATCTGTTGATTTATCCAATTCCCTCTTTAGTTGCATCAAGACAATGCTTGATTTTCTTTAATTCTATATTGAACAATTTGACGAATTAATTCTAGTGGAAGTGGCTGACTATTTGGAAGTTGAATCGTTCCTTTTGAAGTTTTAAATTTTTGTAATTGATCTGAAAAAGCTCTTATACCGCTTGGTGTGGGGTAGAATCCAATATGTTTTTGATAAGCTGCAAAATGAACTAACGGTTTTTTTAATACAAATGTTGGAATTCCATAGCTCATTTTTTCTACTGCTTCGGGAGCTTCTTGATGAATCAGCTCTCTAATTTTTTCTAATCGTTCTTGAATTTCAATTGGATAATGTTGAATATAATCTGTTACTTCTTGACTTTTTTCTACCATTTTCAACCTCACTCCTTTTTCCTATTTTAATAGTTCTATTATCTCATTATTTTGTTATCAAGCGTTAATAAAAAGAAAAGTAGGTTAAAAATTTCCGAGTGTCTATCGAAAATCTTTAACCTACTTATTTTTTTAGTTGCTATTTAATTTCGCTCAACCATCCGATACCCAATTCCAATTTCAGTAATAATATAAATTGGATCTGCAGGATTTTTTTCTAGCTTTCTGCGAATATTCGACATATTTACTCTTAGCGTTTGATTGTCCATATGATAAGGTCCCCAGATACTTTTAGAAATTGTATCATGGGTCAACACTTTTCCTAAATGCCTAGCCAATAATTGAATAATTTTATATTCATTAGGTGTTAAATGAACTTCTTTTCCTTCCACTTTAACAAGTCGTTTTTCAAAATCAATAGCTAATTCTCCGTTTTCAAAGGTGCTTGCTTTAGACTCTGTGTGTATTCCATGACGTAATGCCGTCCGAATCCGAGCTAAAAGTTCTGATGTTCCAAAAGGCTTAGTAATATAATCATCTGCCCCTTCATCCAATGCCGCTACCTTTTCTTGTTCATGTCCTCTAGCAGAAACGATCATAATAGGCGTCTTAGACCAACTGCGAATCGTTTTTAATACTTCCAAACCATCCATATCTGGTAAGCCTAAATCGAGCATAATCAAATCAGGGTTCCATGTAGCTGCTAAACTAATGCCTTGTGAACCTTCCGTAGCAGAAATAATTTTATAGTCTTCTCCTTTTAAAATCGCCGACATAAAATTTAAAATACCTGGATCGTCTTCAATAATTAATATGGTTCGTGGACTCATCCATTTTCCTCCTCGTTTGGTTCTATTGGTAATGTAAAGCGAAAAACAGCACCATCCGTTTCATTATTCTCACCAGAAATCGTTCCGTTATGAGCAGCAATAATCGTCTTGCAAATTGATAACCCAATTCCTAATCCTCGTTTAGCGTCAATTGGGGCATTTCCTTGACTGACTTTTGAACCGTCAAACGGATTGAACAAATTATTTAAACGCTCTTTTTTTATCCCTATTCCTTGATCCCGTACCTCAAATACCACATCTTTATCTTTTCTTAGTACATTGACCATAATTGGTGTGATTTTTCCTGAATGTCGAATTGCATTTTCCATTAAATTAATCAATACTTGTTCAATCAACTTACCATCCATAGGAACTAAAAGCAATTCTTCTGGTACTGTTATTTGAATTTCCTGTTGAGGAAATCGTTTTCGAATTCGTCGAACCGCAGTTGCTGCAATTTCTTCTACTGCTTCAGGTACTTTGTTAACCTTCATAGTTCCCTCGTCGATTCGAGTCACTGAAAGTAAGTTTTCTACCATCCGAATCAACCACTCTGAATCTTCCTTAATATCTGTTAAAAGTTGTAATTTCAGTGGTTCTGTAAACTTATCTTTATTTTCAATTATTGCTGAACTAGCTCCTAAAATACCTGTTAAGGGCGTTCGTAAATCATGAGAAATCGCTCGCAACAAATTACCTCGCATCTTCTCTTTTTCACTTTCTAACAGAATTTCTTGTTGTTCATTAGCTAAATGCTGCCGTTCCAAAGCTAATGAAATTTGAGTACTAATTAATTTTAAAAAATTTAAATTTTCATGCGTCAGTGGGCGTTCGTTTAAACAATAAACACCAATTACCGCCACCGTATCTCCCTGTGAGAGAAGTGGAAAATAATAGGTACTCGCTCCCATCAAGGTATTGCTTCCAAAGCCTGCTTCTTTACGGTTATTAAATACCCAGTTTGCTACAGCTATTTCAGAATCAGATACTAAACTGGCTTGTGCTTCTTGATTGCCGTTATAAACTTCAACTTGATATGCTTGATTTTGTTCCGGTTTTTCAGTGTAAAAAATAACACTTCTCTCTAAGGTTTGAGCCAAATAACGATTTGTGATTGCAACAATTCCATTGATACTTTTCACCCGCAATAAATCTTTATTTAAATCGTAGATTACTTCCATCCGATGTTCTTTTTCAATCGAATCCCGCGCCTGACTTTTTACTCGAATCATCATATTACTTGTAAAAAGTGCCACTGCTAACATAATTAAAAGTGTGATCGGATACCCTGGCTTATAAACCGTTAATGAATAAAGCGGTTCGACAAAAAACCAGTTAAATAAAAGAACACTTAAAATAGAAGCAAAGACGCCATAGCTGTATCCATACGTTGCTCTTGCAATAATTAAGACAAACAGCAAGTAAACTACGATTACATTTTGCTCGCCAATCCCCAGATATGTGACGACTTCTGAACAAAGCGTTGCTACGACTAATAACAAAATCGTCTTTAAAAAATTACTGGTAGAGAATAGTTTTGGTTTCCATGAGTTTTTTATCTCTCTTGGTTTAGCTGAATCTGCTTTCTCGGCAAAGGGAATCATATGAATTTCAACATTATTCAATTCTTGAACTAATTGATCTTCCAATTCTGTTTTAAAAAGCTTACGGAAATTTTGTCCTCGTCGTTTTTTACCAATGATAATATCCGTAACTCCAGTTAATTTGGCATATTGAATAATGGTTTCGACTTTATCATGAGCATTTAACGTCACGGTTTCAGCACCTAATGTTTCAGCCAATTCAAAATTTTTCATCACCTGTTCATTTGTTGATTTTCCATCAGATTCATCATTTTCAACAAATAAAACAACCCACTCTGCTCGAAACGCAACTGCTAATCTCGCTGTCCAACGAATGCATTTTTCTGCCCCTACTTTAGAGGTATCGTCAATATAGGTTAAAAGTTTGCTCTGAACGCGCTTATTATTTAACAGCTGATCTGGACGATTTTCCATGCCAATGTAATCCGCTGCTTTTCGAATGGCAATTTCTCTTAATAATTTTAAATTTTCAAGTGTAAAAAAATGATTCATCGCTTTTTTGGCATTGTGAGGCTGATAAATTTTACCTTCTTTTAAACGATGAACGAGCTCTTCTGGCTCAACATCAATCAGCTTAATAAAAGCTTCATCAAAAAAGTGATCGGGTACTGTTTCGTTGACATGAATATTGGTTATTTCCTCTACAATATCATTTAAACTTTCTAAATGCTGAACATTCATCGTTGTGTAAACATCAATTCCAGCATTTAACAGTTCATCAATATCTTGGTACCTTTTTCGATTACGCGAACCTTCAACGTTCGTGTGAGCTAACTCATCTACTAAAATCAACTCTGGCTTAGCAAGTAACGCACTGTCTAAATCAAATTCTTCTAAGGACAATCCTCGGTAGTCAATCGTTTTAGTTGGCAACGTCGTTAAATTTTCCAATAAAGCAATGGTCTCAGGACGAGCATGTGGCTCTACATATCCAACCAAGACATTTTTCCCAGCCTCGCTTTGCTCAATCGCTGCTCGTAACATGCCATAGGTTTTCCCTACTCCCGCAGCATATCCAAAGAAGACTTTAAGTTTTCCTCGTTGATTACTAGATTTTGCGCCATACTTTAGTAATAATTGATCTGGATTTGGGCGGTTTTCTTCATCCATTAGCCCTGTCACCTCATTTTACTTGGTTTTTAATTCTTTTAGATGTAAATTTACACCAAGTACGTTTACTCTTGGTTCTCCTATTTTACCAAATAGATCCCCAGTTGTATTCTTTTCAATCGCTTTTTGAACAACTTCCTCTGAAATCCCTCTTGCTTTTGCAATTCTAGGAATTTGGTAGTGTGCTCCCGCTAAAGAAATTTCTGGATCAACACCACTTCCTGATCCTGTTACTAAATCTGCAGGAATCCTAGCTGTTTGATCTGGGTTTTCTTTTTTTAATTGTTCCACTCGTTTAGAGACAGCGTCTTTTTGTTCTGAACTCACGCCAGATAAATTACTAACACCACTTGGTCGTCCCTGTAAAAATTGAGCTTCAGTAAATTCCTGACCTAGTAGTTTAGAACCGATTACTTTTTCAGCACCATTATGGGTGACTTTAACAATACTGCCATTCGCTTTTTCTGGGAAAAACAACTGCCCAATCCCAGTTAAAGCAACCGTGTAAATCCCCCCACAAATTACACTCATTATTAGTAACATTTTAAAAGCTGGCATCACATTTTTCATATTTTTTCCCCTCTTTAATTAAATTAACCCCATCACGGTCAATAACATATCTAATAACTTGATAGCGACAAAAGGTGCAATTAAACCACCTAAACCATAAACAAATAAATTATGTCGTAAAATTTTGCTTGCTGGCAATTCTTTATATTGTACTCCTTTTAATGAAAGTGGAATCAATGCAACAATGATTAAAGCATTGTACAAAATCGCTGCTAAAATCGCACTTGTTGGACTTGTTAAATGCATTAAATTCAAACGATCCAGCTGTGGATAAATTCCAAAGAACAATACTGGAATAATCGCAAAATATTTGGCTACATCATTTGCAATACTAAAGGTTGTTAAGGCACCACGAGTCATCAACAACTGTTTACCAATTCTTACGACATCAATCAGTTTCGTTGGGCTTGAATCTAAATCAATCATATTCCCAGCTTCTTTAGCTGCTTGTGTCCCTGTGTTCATCGCCACTGCCACATCCGCTTGTGCTAAAGCAGGAGCATCATTCGTTCCATCCCCAGTCATCGCAACTAAATGGCCTGCTTCTTGATACGAACGAATCAATTCTAATTTTGCTTCTGGTGTTGCTTCTGCAAGAAAATCATCTACCCCTGCTTCTGCTGAAATCGCCGCTGCTGTCATAGGGTTATCCCCAGTAATCATAATTGTTTTAATGCCCATTCTTCTTAAATCTTCAAAACGCTCTTTAACACCTGACTTCACAATATCCTTTAAATAAATGACGCCTAATACTTGATTGTTTTTAGCAACAACTAACGGTGTGCCTCCTAAATTAGCAATTCTTTCAACAATTTCATCGCATTCAACTGGATACGTACTGCCTTTTTCTTGAACGTATTTTTTAATGGCATCAGCCGCACCTTTTCTGATTTCAACTTCTTGATAATCAATCCCGCTCATTCTTGTTTTAGCTGAAAAATCAATAAAGTTTGCTTCTAATTCTTTAAAGTTACGCGCTCGAATATCAAATTTTTCTTTTGCCAAGACAACAATGCTTCGTCCTTCGGCAGTTTCATCTGCTAAAGAAGACAATTGAGCAGCGTCAGCTAAGTCCCGTTCTGAAATACCTTCTACTGGTAAAAATTCACTTGCTTTACGATTTCCTAATGTGATTGTTCCGGTTTTATCTAGCATTAAAATATCCACATCGCCAGCTGCTTCAATCGCACGTCCACTCATCGCCAATACGTTGGCTTTATTTAAACGACTCATTCCAGCAATCCCAATTGAAGAGAGCAATGCGCCAATCGTCGTTGGTGCTAAACATACTAATAAAGCAATAATGGTGGTTAAAGACAACGCCGTTCCGTTTCCTGCTAATTGACTTGAAAAACTTGAATAAGGCAATAATGTCGCTGAAACGACTAGAAAAATTAGTGTCAATGTAATCAATAAAATCTGCAATGAAATTTCATTGGGTGTTTTCTTACGAGATGAGCCTTCTACCATGGCAATCATCTTATCTAAAAAGCTTTCGCCACTTTCAGCTGTTACCTTAATGACTAGCTCATCGGAAACAATCGTCGTGCCACCTGTAACAGCACTTCTATCCCCACCTGATTCTCTAATAACGGGAGCAGATTCACCTGTAATGGCACTTTCATCTACTGATGCTGCGCCATCTACCACATCCCCATCCATTGGAATTTGATCTCCTGCAACAACGTAAACTAAATCTCCACGTTTCAAATTCACCGAACTAACTTCTTCGTAATGAGTTGTATCTTTGATGGATTTGATTTTTTTAGCAAATACTTCTTTTCTCGCACTTTTCAGACTATCTGCTTGAGCTCGTCCACGCCCTTCTGCAATCGCTTCTGCAAAATTCGCAAATAAAATCGTTACCCATAAAATAAGCGCAATCGCTAAAATAAACCAAGATGCACTATCTTGTATGCCAAAGTAAGATAAAAAATAGAGAATAGTAGTGAGTACCGCCCCTAAATACACCACAAACATCACTGGATTTTGCAATTGAATTTTAGGCGATAATTTAACAAAAGATTGTTTAAACGCATCTTTTAGAATGTCTTTTTGAGATTGTTCTTCCTTCATTTTCAGATCCCTCTTTACTTATAGTTTTATCGTGTGGTAAAAAAGTCCGCAATTGGGCCTAATGCTAAGGCTGGCAAGAAACTTAATGCACCCACTAAGAAAATAACGCCTAATAACATCCCAACAAAGGTCCCATTAGTTGTTGATAGCGTTCCATCACTGACAGCAACCATTTTTTTCTTCGCTAAGTTTCCACCTAAGAAAATAATGGCTAACATCGGGATAAACCGAACAAGCAACATAATGATTCCGCCAATCGTATTTAAGAACGTTGTGTCTGCAGTTAACCCAGCAAAGGCACTCCCATTATTGTTTGCCAATGAAGAAAAGGCATAGAGAATTTCTGAAAAGCCGTGGGCTCCTGAATTGGTTAATTGACTCATGGCCGATGGCAATAAAACAAAGCTCATCGTACCTAACAATGTCAATAATGGTGGCGTTAAAATAACAAGACAGACCATTTTCATATCAAAGGGTTCAATTTTTTTCCCTAAATATTCTGGCGTCCTTCCTACTAATAAGCCTGCAATAAAAACAGTCAAAATGACAAAGGCGACCATACCGTATAGCCCACTGCCGACGCCACCAAACACAATTTCTCCCAACTGCATCAAGAACATCGGGATCATTCCTCCAAAGGGTGTGAAGCTATCTAGCATGCTGTTAACCGACCCATTGGATGCTGCGGTAGTACTGACAGCCCAAAGTGCAGACCAGCCAACGCCAAAGCGAGTTTCTTTTCCTTCCAAATTTCCACTTGCAACAACATCGGCAAATTGAGGACTTGTATAATATTCACTCAACATCACACCAATCAACGCTAAAACTAATAAAACCATCGATACAATAAAAATGGTGCGACCTTGCTTATGTTCTTTAACGAAATAACCAAAAGCAAAAATCAACGCTACTGGTATCAATAGGATGGCGATATTTTCAACCAAGTTACTAAAAATGGTTGGGTTTTCTAACGGAAATGCAGAGTTGGCTCCAAAGTAGCCTCCGCCATTTGTTCCTAATTGTTTAATTGCGATTTGACTGGCCGCTAGACCTAATGGAATGAACCCTTTACTTCCTGTTTCTAAAGAAAAATAATCGATTCCTCCACTAAATGTTTGAACGACTCCTTGAGAAATCAATAAAATCGCAATCACAGTTGAAAGTGGCACTAAAATATACAAGGTTGCTTTCGTTAAATCTTGCCAAAAATTACCAATCGTTTTTTGAGATTTCCCCATAAACCCTCTTAAAAGAACAAATAATACCGAGATACCAACAGCAGCCGATACAAAGTTTTGGGCAGTCAAGCCCATCATTTGTGTGAAAGGTGATAATGTTGTTTCTCCAGCATATGCTTGCCAGTTTGTATTTGTCACAAAACTTAACGCTGTGTTAAAAGCCAAACTTACTGTCGTTCCAGAAAATCCCTCTGGATTCATTGGCAATAACCCTTGCATTAACATGAGTAAAAATACGGCAATAAATCCTAAAACACTAAAACTAATAACTGATAGTGCGTAAGTTTTACCATTCATTTCTTTTTGACTACTTGGTCCAATAAAGCGATACACCATTTTTTCAATTGGCTGAATCAGCCGATCCATCCAAACCTTTTGTGAGGTCATCACTTTATAACAGTATTTTCCTAACGGTATTCCTAATCCAACTAAAACTACTAAAAATAGGAATTGATATACGAACTCGATTTTCATTGTTTGTCCCCCCAGAACAGCACATAAATTAAATAACCAAACAATAGTAATGCGCCAATACCACTTAATAAAATGACAGTTTCCATGATGTTAACTCCTTCTTTAAAAGTTACCATCAGCATACCAAGTATGAAATAAAGATAGTGTTAAGAAGCAGGGATGGGGTGTTAAGAAAGTATAAAGATATAAAAATAACACAACTATGTATATCATTGAGCAAATAAAAACGTACCTGATTGGAAACGATAACCAGGTACGTTTGATAGGTCCATATTTTTCTAAGTTTGAGGTACTAGAGAAAACAGCTCAGTTCTAGTGATCGTCACTAATAAAAGACGACAATTTTTCAACATTTATTTTTAAGGGCTTTTTTTGCTCCACAATTCCCATTATTTCTAGTAATTTTAAAGCTTCCGACGTCCTTGCTTTACCTGTTGAACTATACTCAGAAATAAATTTTTGAGTAACATAACTTGGCAATTCACACAATTTTATTTGAGTCTTAGGATGAAGTGTATAGATAATCGCAAACAAGGAATTCGCTACTTTAATGAGGGGTCTTTCGTTACTTACTGCAACCATACGCGTCTTGTTAATATACTTTATACCTAAACTTTCAAAAAATTCTTGGAAATCAAGTGGATTTAAATATAAATGATTTAAAAAATATTCTCTATTTACAATGTACATTTTACTCGTTTCTACAAATTTCACTCGATATATCAAATAACTAGGTACATAAACATTTGTCATCATATTTTCTAATGAAATAATATATTTTGGCGTTACTAAATCATGACTGATCCAGTCGGAATCTCTTCCTTGCGCTTGTATCAAAGCTGCTCCTTTATCTAGAAAAACAATTTTTTCCTCTTCACCATTATCATATTGGTAAATATCTCCTGGTTGATAGATTTTTACTTGATGATATTTGTAAGTCGCATCCTGCTCTAAATATAAGGCTTTTTTTATATCCATTTTTCCCCTCGCAATCCTTTAAAATACTTAAAGACCAGCTAATAAAATAGCTGATCTTTAAGTTTATTTCACTTCTAGCTTAATTCGGTGTCTGCGTTATTTCAGATACATCTATTGACTTGTACGAATATTGATTACTTGGTACTGTCCATTTTAACTTAAATGGAGAGAGCGCTGTTGGATCTCTGTGGAAATGTCTGATTTCAATTTTTATGACATCTCCTTTTTTGAAGTATTGATGTTGATTTTCAAACTCGCCACCAATTTTAGGATCAAAATTAATAATTTGCTTATCATTAATTCCAACATAAGCGGCATCATTTGAGCTTGTGTTTACTTCAACTTTAAAACCATATCTTCCATCTTCTTTAATTTTTACGTATCCTATTTTTGTAATTCTATAATGATCTGGTCCTAAACCGCGATACGGCTCAGATGCACCAAAATCATGATCGAATCCTGTATTTTCATATCCGTTACCTTTTGGAATAAAGGCTCCATTAGACATTGGATAATCTTCATAAAGTACATGGACTCCATTTTTAACTACTTCTTTTACAGTAACCTGAACTGTCACTAGTTTTCCATTTGAAGTGGTAACTGTGATGACTGTCGACCCTTCCTTCATTGCTGTCCAATTACCATTACTATCAATTGTCATGATACTTGGGTCATTACTAACAAAGTTCAAGCTCTTGTCGGTTGCATTGCTTGGTTGGAATGTGATTGCTAATTTCCCAGTGTCCCCTACAAGTTGGTTCAATTCTTTTGGTTCTACTGTGATACTTTCTACAGGAATTCCATTTGCTTTTACGGTTACAAAGACAAGGGCTGTCTTGCCATTTGATGTCGTAACGGTAATGACTGTTGTTCCTTCTTTCACTGCTGTCCAGTTACCATTATTATCAACCGTCATGATTTCTGGATTTCTACTTACAAAACTCAAGCTCTTATCGGTTGTATTGCTTGGTTGGAACGTGATTGCTAGTTTTCCTGTATCGCCAACAATTTGATTTAATTCTTTTGGTTCTGCTGTGATACTTTCTGCTGGAACATCTTTTGCTTTTACTGTTACAAAGACAAAGGCTGTCTTGCCATTTGATGTCGTAACGGTAATAACTGTTGTTCCTTCATTCACTGCTGTCCAATTACCATTACTATCAACCGTCATGATTTCTGGATTTCTACTTACAAAACTCAAGCTCTTATCGGTTGTATTGCTTGGTTGGAACGTAATTGCTAATTTTCCTGTATCCCCTACAAATTGATTTAATTCTTTTGGTTCTACTGTAATACTTTCTGCTGGAACATTTTTTGCTTTTACTGTTACAAACACATGGGTTAACTTGCCATTTGATGTAGTAACTGTGATTACTGTTGTTCCTTCTGCTCTCGCTACCCAATTTCCTTCTGAATCAATCGTCATGATTTCTGGATGTTGGCTCACAAAATTCAAGCTCTTATCGGTTGTATTGCTTGGTTGGAACGTAATGGCTAGTTTTCCTGTATCGCCAACGATTTGATTTAATTCTTTTGGTTCTGCTGTGATACTTTCTGCTGGAATTTCTTTTGCTTTTACGGTTACTTTAACCGTTGTTTTCTTGCCATTTGATGTTGTTACTATAATTGTTGTTGTGCCTACTCCTGTTGCAATCCAATTGCCAGCTTTATCAATTGTCATTACTTTTGGATCTTCACTAACGAAGTTTAAGCTCTTATCAGCGGTATTACTTGGTTGGAACGTGATTGTTAATTTTCCTGTGTCTCCAACAACTTGATTTAACTCTTTTGGTTCCGCTGTAATGCTTTCTGCTAGAACATCTTTTGTTTTTAAGGTTGCATTTTTTTCTACTAACTTGTTACTTCCATCAACAGTATAGAAACCACTGACTCCGTCTGATCCAAATGTATCAGATTGAGCGATTTCTTGTCCGTCAGGAACGGATAATACAATATAATATTCACTTGCTGGTAAGTTTGCAAATATATACTCACCTTTTGCATTTGTTGTTACTTCTCCAAATGCTTTTTGATCAGATGTATATAAGGTTAAAATAACTCCTGCTACACCTGCTCCTGTACTTTGTCTAGTGATAACTCCAGAAATACTAGACTCTTGTTTCGCTCTTACAGTCACAGCGACTGTCGTTGTTTTTCCATTCGATGTTGTTACTGTAATCGTTGTTGTGCCTACTCCTGTTGCAATCCAATTGCCGTCTTTATCAATTGTCATTACTGTTGGATCTTCACTTACAAAGTTTAAGCTCTTATCAGCGGTATTACTTGGTTGGAACGTGATTGTTAATTTTCCTGTGTCTCCAACAACTTGATTTAACTCTTTTGGTTCCGCTGTAATGCTTTCTGCTAGAACGTCTTTTGTTTTTAAGGTTGCATTTTTTTCTACTAACTTGTTACTTCCATCAATAGTATAGAAACCACTGACTCCGTCTGATCCAAATGTATCAGATTGAGCGATTTCTTGTCCGTCAGGAATTGATAATACAATATAATATTCACTTGCTGGTAAGTTTGTAAATATATACTCACCTTTTGCATTTGTTGTTACTTCTCCATAAGGTTTTGAATCAAATGTATACAGCGTTAATGTAACTCCGCCAATACCTGCTCCTGTACTCTGTCTTGTAACGATTCCAGAAATACTTGATTCTTGTTTTGCTTTTACAGTCACAGCGACTGTCGTTGTTTTTCCATTCGATGTTGTTACTATAATCGTTGTTGTGCCTACTCCTGTTGCAATCCAATTGCCATCTTTATCAATTGTCATTACTGTTGGATCTTCACTTACAAAGTTTAAACTCTTATCGGTTGTGTTTTCTGGTTGGAATGTAATGGCTAATTTACCCGTATCTCCAACGATTTGGTTTAATTCTTTTGGCTCTACAATGATACTTTCTGCTGGAATTTCTTTTGCTGTTACGGTTACTTTAACCGTTGCTGTTTTTCCATTCGATGTTGTTACTGTAATCGTTGTTGTCCCTAATCCTGTCGCAATCCAATTGCCGTCTTTATCAATTGTCATTACTGTTGGATCTTCACTTACAAAGTTTAAGCTCTTATCGGTTGTGCTTCCTGGTTGGAATGTTACCGCTAATTTACCTGTATCTCCAACAACTTGATTTAATTCTTTTGGTTCTACTGTAATTCCAATTGCAGGAATATCTTTTGATTTTAATGTTGCGTTTCTGTCGGTTACTTTATTGCTTCCATCAATCGCATAAAATCCACTGACGCCATCTGATCCAAATGTATTTGAATAGAACATTTCTTGCCCTTCAGGAACACTTAATACAATATAGTAATCACTTTTTGATAATTCGACAAATGAGTACTGTCCATCCATATCTGTAATGACTTCACTGGCTAATTTTCCATCAAAAGTATATAGTTTCAGCGTAATTTCGGATAACCCTAAACCTGTACTGTGATTGGTAATCACTCCAGAAATACTTGATTCTTGTTTAGATTTAACCGTTACTTTAACAGTTGCTTTTTTTCCATTTGATGTTGTTACTTCAATAGTCGTTGTGCCTACTCCTGTTGCAATCCAATTGCCGTCTTTGTCAATTGTCATGATTTCAGGTTTTCCACTGACAAAGTTTAAACTCTTATCGGTTGTACTTCCTGGCTGGAACGTAATGGCTAGTTTCCCTGTATCTCCAACGAATTGATTTAATTCTTTGGGTTCTACTGTAATTCCAATTGCAGGAATATCTTTTGATTTTAATGTTGCGTTTCTGTCGGTTACTTTATTGCTTCCATCAATCGCATAAAATCCACTGACGCCATCTGATCCAAATGTATTTGAATAGAACATTTCTTGCCCTTCAGGAACACTTAATACAATATAGTAATCACTTTTTGATAATTCGACAAATGAGTACTGTCCATCCATATCTGTAATGACTTCACTGGCTAATTTTCCATCAAAAGTATATAGTTTCAGCGTAATTTCGGATAGCCCTAAACCTGTACTGTGATTGGTAATCACTCCAGAAATACTTGATTCTTGTTTAGATTTAACCGTCACTTTAACCGTTTCTGTTTTTCCATTTGACGTTGTTACTGTAATAGTTGTTGTGCCTACTCCTGTTGCAATCCAGTTGCCATCTTTATCAATTGTTATTACATTAGGATTTTTACTAGTGAAATTCACGTTTTTATCTGTTGTATTACTTGGTTGGAAGGTTACCGTTAATTTACCTGTATCTCCAATGAGTTGATTTAATTCTTTTGGTTCTACTGTAATGCTTTCTGCTTCAATAGCAATTTTCTTAAGTGTCGCGTTTCGATCTGTCAACTGATTTGTTCCATCTAAAGCTAGATATCCTGATGTACCATCAGAACCAAAAATATTAGAATGGCTTAGTTGATAATCAACTGGGAATACTAATTTTACGTAATAGTCTCCTGGCGTTAGTCCAATAAAGTTATACGAGCCATCTGTAGCTGTCACAGCCGATCCTTTTTGACTATTATCTTGTGAATATAAATTTAATTGAACACCTGGGAATCCTAAGCCTGTTTCTTGATTAGTAATGACACCTTTAATTGAAGAATTATTTTTTGGTGTAATTACTTTTAGTGACGCATCAAAACCTGTTTGTTTTGCTACTCCATCAACTGCAATATAACCTGTCAATAAATCATAGTAAAATACATTTGAGCTTGCAAATTCGTAATTTACCGGTGCTATTATTTTCAAATAATAGTTTGACTTTTCTAAATTCGAAAAACTATAAGTTCCATTTGTATTCGTTATTGCTTTTGTTACTTGGCCTGTGTCGGCATTAACCAATTGAATTTCCACACCACTAAAGCCAATTCCATTATTTGTTTGATCGTAAATTGTTCCAGATAGTGAAGACTCTTTTGGGTTAGCTAATCTAATAACTGCATCCACATCACCAATTGAATTCATTCCATCAACATGTAAATAACCTGTTGAATTACCCCAAAAATAATTTTTATTAGACGAAACAAACTCATATTCTTTTGGAAATTTAAGCTGTAAGTAATAGTGCTTCGCTTCTAAGTTATCAAAACGATACGCCCCTGTTCCATCCGTTGTCTTTTGTCCTACAAGTTTTCCATCCCATGAGTAAATCAATAATTCTACTCCATTAACTGCTTTCCCATTAGGATCTACTATCTTACCACCAATATATGAATCAGTTAAACTTCTAACTGTTACTTCAACAATATCCTGAGCTCCACTTGCTGAAATGACAGTTATCGTAGTTTTCCCTGATTTTTTAGCTGTCCATTTTCCATTTGCATCTACCGAGATAATGTCCACGTTGCTAACCTTATATGTTAGGTCTTTATTCGTTGTATTTGTTGGAAAAAATTCCACTGTTAATTGACCTGTTTCATTCACTACAGTATCAATGACTTTTGGACTTACTTTTATTGATTCCGGCAAAACAGTTTTTGGCTCTAATTGAAGATTAACCCCTGTAATATTACTTTTGTTGGATTCCTCTAATTTAAAATACCCTGATGTGCCTGCCGTATCAAAAATACCATACCCAAACTTAACTTGGTAATCTTTAGGTATCATAACTTTAATATAATAATTAACGTTATTAGTTAATCCCGTAAATGAATAACTTCCATCTATTGATGATGTTGTTTGTTGGATCAACTTACCTGATCCGGGTTCTCTTAATTCAACAGAAATTCCTGAAAATCCTGATCCAGTTTCATTTTGGATTTGACCAGAAATGGTTGGATTGTATTTTTCTTTAACCGTAACAGTTACATACGCAAATTTACTTTTATCCTCGTTACTAGTAACTTTTATTGTAGTCGTTCCCGCTTTTTTAGCAACCCAATTTCCATTTGAATCAACGGTCATAACAGTTGTATCTCCGCTGCTATACGTTACAGATTTATCCGTGGCATCGATTGGGAGAACTGTGGTAACTAATATCCCACTCTCTCCTACAAATTTTTCTAGTACTGTTGGATTAACACTGATAGATCCAACCGGTACCGCCTTGTACAATCCTAAATTTACATTTTCTAGCATTTGTTCTTCACTTAAACTAATCGGTTCACTTTTTCCTGATCCAATGAAATAAGATTTTGAAGTTACTTCATAATCAGAAGGAAATTTAATTTCCACACTGTATGGTGTATTGGGCTCTAGTTTAGAAAAATGATACTCACCTTGTCCATCTGTTGTAGTGGTTTGAACAGGTGTTGACGATCCTACTTTAAAAATAGAGGTTTCTAGCCCTGCTATTCCTACTTCATCAGAATCTTTTTGTCCATTTTTATTTTTATCCGAATACGCAATCCCCTTCATTGAGGCTGTAGTTGGATACAATGTCATATAAGCCCCTGATTCAGTCTGTCCTTCCGCTAAGTTAAAATAACGGGTCGATCCACCACCAAAACCAAGTGGACCCTGACCAAACCATCTATAACCTTGCGGTATTTCCCCTATCTTTAAGTAATACTTTCCCGCAGGTAGATTACTAAACGTATATCTTCCACTACTATCAGTTGTAGTAGTGCCCAGTTTTTTGTTTGCTGTTGCATCGAACAATGTTAATTCGATTCCCCCAACACCGGGTTCTGACGGATCCTGTTGTTCATTATTATTTAAGTCTTCAAAAAAGACGGCTGAAATCGTTCCTGTTCCAGCTTTTGCTTGCTCATTTTTCGTTATCCCTGCTGCAGAAACTGTAGTTGCCAAACTTGGCAATACTGTATTTAACAGTAGCATAACTAATAGAAAAATTTGCATTAATTTATTCTTTTTCATTAACAGTTCTCCCCCATTCAAATCCTCAATCTAAAAAACAAGATACTTTATTTTTTTACAAGTTTACTTTTAACAACTAAAACAGCTCCAACGCCAATGGCTAATACAGCAGCTCCTATCACAACCCTCATTGGATAGCCCCCCATAATTAGTCCTACCGTCGTCATTCCACCACCTGTAAAAGGCAACAAAACACTTGAACTTGGTGAACTCATCTTTATCACTCCCCTATTCTTATTTTTCAGGTTTTTAAAGGGTGAACCTAAAAACCTAAAAAAGTTTAGTTTGCTTTTTGTTTTTGAATTGGGCGAACGTTATCTTTTAATACTTTTTTCAACTCTTTTAACTGATTTTTTTCTAACGTAATGGCATTCTTCATAACGAACCACTGAACGCCTTCCGTTGTTGGTGGCGCTGTGAATGAACCTTGGTATGCAACATAGTCTCTATTTTGTGGAATCAATGCTAGTGTGCTTATTGGCTCTTTTGTTTTTACTTTTTTATTATTTTTTAATTTATTAATTTCCTTGCTAACTTGGTCTAAAGCATAATTTTTTTCGCCTTCTTCAAGCATCACTGCCATAATTAAATTCTTTTTTTCTTTGCTTTCAAATTTTAGTTGCAACTCGCCATCGTATTGCTTTCCTTGTATTTTATGCTCGCTAGGAACATGTAGATTGATTGCCGTTAACAAATAATCTTCTTCGTTGAATGTAAGAATGTTTTCTTTTCCTTCAACAGGCATTGGCGTGAGTGTTAATTGCTGGTCTTGACGTAATAATTCAAAGTATCCTGGTTGAAATTTAATCGCTTCTGGTGCGAGTGTCTCTACTTTTGCCTCTTTTGAGATATCAATTGGTGATTGTTTCTTTTTTGATTTTAGTTCGTATTTTTTATTTAACTTTTCCCAATTATCCGGTCCTTTTTCACCTTTGTAAGACCAATCTAAAACACTTTCTTCTACGTTTTCTTTTGATTTAGCGGCTTCATTGGTTTTCCCACAACCTACTAAAACTAACAATGTTACGACAATCGATGTAAATAAAACTTTCTTCTTCATACTAAAATTCCCCCTATTATTCTCTTTCTGTTTTCAACCAGCTGTTTTCACCTAATAGATATCGTTTAAACGCAATCCAAACGCTAGGTATTGTAATAATGTTGTATACAGTCATTGCAAATCCTGCAAAAAAACATTCTATAAAGGTATTGCCTTTTTGTGCTCGAATATGATTTGTATTAAAGTAATGACGTATTGTAAATACAAATCCTGGTAGTGATGTGATTAAAATCAAAAGACCTAGATAAAGAAACAAACTGATCCAACTAGATGTTCCCTCAATACATAATTTAATTACTTGAATAAAGGATATAGTAATCCATACCCATGACATGAAAAATATAATACTTCCAATTAAATTGATAAATGGTTGAGCCAAAAAATAATATATATCTAACTTCGCCTCTTTTTTCAATCGTTTCGATTTTTTTACTTTTTTAAGATATTTCAAACATTGAATATTTCCTTGCACCCAACGACTCCGTTGATAGATCAGCTTTTTAACTGAAGAAAGACCTTGTTGATAGACCGTTCCATTCGATAAGTAACTAATTTTTCCATTTCGCAACAATAGCCTTAGGGTCATATCATAATCTTCTAATAGGCTATCTCCCCATGGTTCTTTTCCTAAGGCCTTTAAAGCTGTTAACCTTGTAAACTGTCCATTTCCTCCTAACCCAACGCTTTGGATATAACTTCTAACATTTTGAATATCTGAAATCATCGTGAAAAATTCAACGTCTTGTAAAAAAGGAAGAATGTGTTGAGTATTGATAATACGCACTCGACATTGTGCAGCACAAACTGCTTTATTAGAAAATGCTCGATTTGCTTCTCTAATTACATTCGTCCCTAATCTTCCGTCGCCATCAATAATAGCAATCACTACTTCTTTTTCCATATTTAAGGATTTGGCTTTCTTTAATACTCTCTTATAGGCATCATTTAATGCCGCGCCCTTCCCTTTTTGTGCATTTGGTTTTGTTCTTTTTAAAAGACGGACACGTTTGTCTTTTATGCCTTCAATTATTTTAGCTGTTCGGTCGTCTGAGGCATCATCGATAGGGATAATCATCATTCTTTTATATCGTAATTTTAACAAGTTATAAATAGTTCGTTTAATGACTTTTTCTTCATTTAAACATGGTATCAAGAAGACGTAGTAGAGTTGTTTAACTTTTTTCTTCTTTACAGGTTCTTTATGCACAGGCATGATTATCATTAAAATAATATAAAAGAAAAAAACACCTACTATAAATGATGATATTAAATGAATGATTAATTGCATATTTTCCTCCTTGTTACTCGAGCGTTACTAACGCTCGCTGTGTATAACTTTTGATTTTAGAATCGAAAGATCCTGTGCAAGAAATTAAGGTAATCATTCGTTTATTACTATTAATTTCAATTTTTGCATTCGGTTTTTTGTTTATATCTATAATTTCTTTATTTACTACTTTAAATTCCCTATGTTCTTCATTTTCATACTCAATTATTACTGTTTCTCCAATTCTTATATCTTCCAAGTATTTAAAAGCTCCTAGTTTGTTATTCCAGTCCCGATGAGCGGCAATCAAAGAATTTCCTACATTTCCAGGAATTGGGCTTGTCTTTAACCATCCGGCCACCTTAAGGCCTTGCGGCACAACCATTCGCTTGTTAACATCAATTGATGTTTCAGTGATGGGCAACCCAATTCCTTCCTCAATAAAAATAAGCTTATTGGGAGTGGAGTCAATCACATCCTCGTCTTTCTCTCCCCTAACAACTTTTTTAGTTGTTACCTCTTCTTTAAAATTGGCTTTCAAGCTATTTCCAATTTTTAAATAATAGCCAAAAATAAGTATGCTAATTAACACTCCTAATAAAATAATTTTTTTCATATATAGGAACCTACCCTCTATTTACTTCCTTATAATATAGGCAAATTAGCTTCCTATGAGTTTCTTAAAGAAAGAAAACGTGATTTCTTTTTGTTTTTTTTCGCTTTACCTTTAAGCTTAGATGATTTTAGCAAACTTCCTTTAGATGTTACTAACTTGTAAAGGTAAAAACAGCTAAATCCTGTTAAAGTAGTACTAACAAATAGTAAAGGTACATGGTATCTACCTTGTACTTCAATCAACAAAGACCCTAAAGTATAACCAAATTCTAAGACAATAAATAAATAGATTTTTTTTGTTTTACGAAGTAATAATGCAAGGGCGCATGCTAGAAAACTCATTATTAACAGAAAACTGTCTACAAAGTAGCTAAATCCCGTAAATTGACTTCTAGAATTAAGCGGAAAATTTTCAGGATCATTATAAATCGTCCAATTATAGCCATAACTATCGTCAGAAAATATCTTGAATTTAGTGACCAAATAAGAAATTAAACGACCTTCCTTGTAGATATTCACCCATCTATCGATACCTGCTTTCATCATGACTGAACTCACCTCATTAACAGGGAGATCATTATATAATTCCCAGAAATAGTCCTTATCTTCTTCAGTCCACGTTCCACTAGAACTTTCATTGGCACCAACATACACACCATAACCAGCAGATGTAGAGGCCGTTGGAAAAGGGTAAACAACTTTATTAATAATCGGTGTAGCAATTGAAAAAGCTAGAAAAATTAGCATACCTGGAATAATTTTTTTTAGTGAAAGAATAATTTTTTTGCTACATATCATCATACTAGCAACAAAAACAAGCGAAATTAAAAAACCACTAGGTCGAATCAAATTAGCCCCAACCATTGAAAATCCAACACCTATTGATAAAATCCAATTAGGTTCAGGACTTTTATAAAGTAAAACCCAAAAATAAATTGCTATTGCAATCAAACACATAAATAAAGGTTCCGTTACAATCAAGGTACTGTACATAAAGTAAGCTGGAGAAAATAAGAAAAACATGGTTGCTATTGATGCAACATATCTATTAGATAAAATAAAATTCGCTTTAAAAAAATAAATTGACCCTACTAAAGTAGCTAAAATATTAAAAAATTGGCCTGAAAAGACCGACTTCCCAAAAATCTGATACACCCAAGACAGAACTGTTGAAAAAGACAAAATATGAGTAAAAAAAGGAGAGTAGTTTAGTAAATCCTTGTCATAAAGAATAGACCATGAATTTTCATCTGCTCGATAACTTGCAATTAAATGATACAAATAAAAATCAGATGTTGGATGTGTCGGAAAAGCGATTATCCAAACAACTCTCGGAACAATTACTAAAATCACTAAGGCTAGATAAAAATAACTTTTCTTTAATTTATATAGTTTTGCTAACCCAATGCCCAAAGCAAGTAACAAAATAATATACAAACTGTATAGTAAGCTACTCGACCACGAAAGCAGATCCTCCCCCGCTACAATTCTTTTTAAATTATCATAAAATTTAATAAGAAAAAGAAAAAAAACTAATAAAACCGGCAATCTCAAAAATAGTTTTTGCATTATTAACCCATCCATTCTTTAAAGGTTTAAAAAATATAATTTAATCATTCTTTTTCATGTTATTATAAAAAAGAATAATAATATAAAAAAGAAGGTGTTAATTTGATAAATATTGTTGAAGCTTTAGACTTGAAATCCGATAAAAAAATGGACTACTATCGGTTAAAGAAATTTAAAAAAGGAACTAAATTTTATTATCATGGAGATACCAATGAACTTTTAATTATAAAATCAGGAACTGCCATCATTCAGGCATTAGATAAGCTAGGGAACTGGAGTAGCCGTGAACTTGCTACACCTAATTATTTATTGACCCCAGAAAATTTATTGGAATTTTTTTCTATTCCCGAGCAATTCGATTATCGTGTCGTCGCTATGGAGTCTGTTGAAGTTTATTTTGTCGATCGAGAGTATTTCTTAAACCATCTTCATTTAAATCCATTAAAATTCCAATATTTTTATGAAGCCATGATTATAAAATATGTTCACCAAAGTAAAAAATTGTTTATTATAAATGAACCACCTGTAGTAAAAACAGCTAATGCTCTCTATTCGATTATCTATACTCTTTATCCTGGATTGCAGGAAAATTATTATCCCTTACCTAAATTTATTAATCAAAAAACAGTTGCTGAGTATAGCGGAACAGGGCAAGCACGAACAAGTGAATCGTTTCAAAAATTGAGAGATCTCAATATCATTAATAATCAACAAGTCATTAACATGCCCTTGTTATTAAATTTCATCTTTACTCAATAAAAAAACATCTAATTAACCTTTCTATTGTCTATATAGAGTTATTTTTTCTCTACTACAAATAATTTAATTCATTTTTTTGATTGATGTACAGTTGTTTCTTCTATGAGATACAGATAGTATCTTCTAGCTAATAGTCTATTTATCAAAGTTATTGATACTCCTTTTTTTCTAATCCTTTAGTTTTTAAATTTAATCAATATCTTAAGCTTTTATACTTTTATCTTATCATTTAAAGAAACCTCTACTCTTTCTTAAAGAAACATTTGTTTTAGAAATGTGAACAGATTTTTGATTTTTAATCACGGTTCTTTAAATAAAAAAGACAACAATCGTATTTTTAATAAGACTCTTTGCGCTTGAAAAAAGTAGTAACCGTCAACACTTATTGTGATTCTTTTCACTTGATAACTTATCTACATAGTAGTAAAATGTTATTATATAATAAGAAAGAAGTGATATGTAAAATGAGTAAAACTACTAACAAAGTTGCATTTATTACGGGAGCTGGACAAGGAATCGGAAAAGCGATTGCAGAACGATTATCAAAAGATGGTTTTTCAGTAGCGATTGCCGATTTTAATATGGATACTGCTTCAGAAGTTGCCAAAGAAATAAATGAAAATAATGGTACAGCTGTCGCAATTAAAGTGGATGTCGCTAATCAAGAAGATGTTTTCAAAGCCGTTAATCAATGTGTTGAAAAACTCGGTGGACTTGATGTGATGGTTAATAATGCTGGTATTGGGCCAACTACACCACTTGAAAGCATTACACCTGAATTATTTGATAGAGTTTTTCATATCAATGTTGCAGGCACAATCTGGGGAACTCAAGCAGCCGTTAAAGCTTTCAAAAAATTAGGTCATGGTGGAAAAATCATTAATGCTTCTTCTCAAGCTGGACATGTGGGAAATCCTGAATTAACCGTCTATAGTGGTAGCAAATTTGCGATTCGTGGAATCACTCAAGTAACAGCTCGCGATCTTGCCCCTCTTGGCATTACGGTCAATGCTTTTTGCCCAGGGATTGTAAAAACACCAATGATGAACGATATCGCACAAGAAGTAGCAGACAATGCTGGAAAATCTTTTGAATGGGGAATGGAACAATTCGCTCAAAATATTACCTTAAAACGTCTATCTGAACCAGAAGATGTGGCGGCTTGCGTGTCTTATTTAGCAGGTCCTGACTCTAACTATATGACAGGTCAATCACTCTTGATTGATGGCGGTATGGTTTTTAATTAATAAAAAAGCATCTAGTTAAAATCTTCTATATAATATAGAAGGTTTTAGCCAAGATGCTTTTATTTTACATATTACTTTCTTTAAAATTTTTATCAAATTTAAAATCTAATTCAATTTCTTCTAATGTTTTTCCTTTCGTTTCCGGAGCAAATTTCGCTGCAAATAGGAAAGAAAGTACATTTAAGAAGACAAATACTAGGAAGGATTTTGATAATCCCAGTGAAGCTAACATGATTGGGAAAAAGAAGCCCACTCCAAAATTAGCAATCCATAAGAAAAACGTTGCCAAACCCATTCCCATTCCTCTTAAACGAACAGGGAATATTTCAGAAAGCAATAGCCATGTTAACGGCCCGATAGCACCTTGGAAGAATGCTAGAAAAATGACTGTTAAGCAAACTGTAACGTAAGGTAACATGGGGGAATTTGCTAAAAAGCTAGTGGCCAACGACATCAACAACATCGTAGCAGTCGTTCCACCTAAACCTGTCAGAAGCATCGTCCGCCGCTTTACTTTATTCATAATTGACATGGCAACGATAGTGGCTATTACTGAAATCGCACCATTAGCGATATTAGCAGTTAAAGCCGCATTTCGGCCGAATCCTGCTGTTTCTAAAATAGTGGTTCCGTAGTACATCATAATATTGATTCCTGCAATTTGTTGCATAATTCCTAATCCGACACCTAACAATACTAATTTACGAATCCATGGAATTTTTAAGTCTTTAAAAGAAGCGACTTTAATTTCCTTTTCAGCACGCAATGAAATTTGAATTTGTTCAAGCTCATTTTCTGCATCTGCAGATGATCTAATTTTACGTAACACTTCAAGTGCCTTACTCATTTTTCCATTAGCTGCCAACCATCTTGGTGATTCTGGGACAACCATCATGCCAAACCATAAAATCACTGCTGGAATCGTTGCTAAAACTAACATATAACGCCAGATATTAGAGACATGACCAAAACTTGTTCCTAAAATAGCATTAAAAGTGAAAGCTAAAAACTGACCCGATACAATCATAAATTCATTTTGGGTTACAATTTTCCCTCGTTTATCAGCGGGTGAAACTTCTGCTAAAAAGGTGGGCACAATTACTGACGCCCCGCCCACGGCTAATCCTAAGATTGTTCTAAATAAAATCAACACTTCAGCATTTGGGGTGAACGTACATCCTAATGTAGCAATAAAAAATAAAATAGCGAGATACATAATAACCTTGCGTCGACCATATTTATCGGACAGACGACCACCTGCTAGTGCACCGACAGCAGCTCCTAATGTTAATGAACTTGCCACTAACCCTTCAACCATTGGTGTAAAATTGAGTTCATCTGGTTTCGCCATAAAAGGCAACGCGCCATTAATTACTCCTGTATCATACCCAAATAGCAATCCACCAAAAGTTGAAATAAGCGCAATAACTTTCATATTTTTATTGACTTGCTTAGTCGTGATTTCTTCATTTCCGTGTTCCACTTTCCTTGCCATTGTAGTGCTCCTTTCGCATTAAAGAGAATTTTTTTAAAATTGGACTAGCTCTTAATCAGAGTCTAGTCCAATTTGGTCACAACCCACAGGTATTTTTTATATAAGTTCTTGCTTTAACTGCATATTCAAAAGGATTGGCAAGTGCAGGATCTTGCTCTGCTTCTACTACAATCCAGCCTTTGTATCCGCTATCATTTATAGCGTTCCAAATTGGTGAAAAGTCAATCATTCCATCTCCTGGAACGGTAAAGACACCCATTTTTACTGCATTTAAAAAACTGATGGGCGTATTTCTGACCTCATTTGCCACACTTTGACGGATATCTTTAAAATGAATGTGCTTAATGCGGCTTTGATATTTTTGATAAATTGTCAATGGATCTTCTCCTGAAAAAACTAAATGACCCGTATCGAATAGTAAAAAGACTTTTTGAGGATCAGTCATTTCCATCAACTGATCGATTTCCTCGGTTGTTTGAATTCCTGTCCCCATATGATGATGGTAGACAATCGACATGTCTTTTTCTTTGGCTAAATCAGCTAATCGTTCCAAACCTGTTGTGACATTCTCCCAATCTTCTGTTGTGAAGAGCGGTTTTTTTGAAAAAAGTGGCGTTGTCATTTCTCCTTGTATGCTGTTCCCTTGTTCTGAAACAACGATTACCTTTGCGCCCATTTCATGTAAAAAATCACGATGTTTGATAAACGCTTCCTTCGTTTCACTAAAAGGTTTTGTTGTTAAAAAGGAACTAAACCACGCACTTGCAACAGATAATCCTCGAATATCTAACATTTCCTTTAATTTATGGGGTTCTTTTGGGTATTTATTGCCAATTTCTGTACCCACAAATCCTGCCAATGCCATTTCACTAATACATTGCTCAAATGTATTTTCTTGACCTAGTTCAGGCATGTCATCATTTGTCCAAGCTATTGGCGCAATGCCTAATGTTATGTTTGAATCGTTCATTCATTGTTCCTCCTATTGGCTTATTTTTTCAATCCTTCAATATGTCGACTAGCTGATTTGTCTCGCAAGACTTTTTACAGGCTAGTGCAATACGTGTTGACTGTAGTCCATCAAATGCATTGACTTCTGGTTGTCTCTTTTCTTGAATGCATTGAATAAATTCTCTAGCTTCATTTATAAAGGCTTCTCTAAATCGTTCAGGAAAATTTTGTGAGCAAGGACGAACCACGCCCTCTTGATTCATAACCGTCACCAGATTTTTTTCTGGTGCTGCTGCAATTCGTAACATCCCCTTCGTTCCAATCAATTCTGTTTCTACGTGGTAACCATGTTGGCAATTTCGACCCGCGACTAAAAGCGCCATCGTGTTATCTTCTAGTTGCATCATCGCCGCCCCTGTTTCAAGTTCTCCTACTTTATCTAGTTCTGGGTATGCGGCATTCTTCCCAATCGCCCAAACTTTACTTACTTCTTTTTTTGTAAACCAACGAATCAAATCAATATCATGAATTGACATATCAACGAATAAGCCACCACTATCGCTTGCGCCTGCAAATTTAACAAAACTTTCCATCCCAGAACTAGGATCAATTCCGTAGCAACGAACTAATGTAATCTCTCCTAGTTCACCAGCTTCTACCAACTTTTTTGCATACTGATAGGACTCATCATAGCGACGCATAAAGCCCAACATAAACACTTGCGACGGATGTTCTGCGATGACATTGACGGTTTGTTGGATATCTGCAATGGATAAGCCAATAGGTTTTTCGCTAAATACATGCTTTCCATGAGCCATCGCTACCTGAATTTGCTCGCAGTGAAAACCAGAAGGTGAAACAATAAATACGGCGTCAATGAAAGGACTTTCTACCATTTTTTGATAGTCCGTAAACGTTTCTTGAACGCCTAATTCTTCAACTGCATACGTTAGTTCGGCTGGCACAACACTACATGCCGCTACCAGTTCACAGCCTTGAATCGCTTCAGATAAATTCTTAGCATGAATTTTTCCTAATCGCCCTAGTCCCACAATTCCTACTCTAACTTTTTCCATATCGGTTCTCCTCAATAACTTATTTTTTATTGACTAAGCTTGGTACAAGGTTGGACAGCTATCTAATGAAATAGCTACTCGCTCACCTGACTCACGAGCAACTCCACAAGCGACCATTGTAATAGAGGCAACATATCCATCCCAAGCAGTTGGACCTGTAATGGCATCTGCTTGAATCGAATGAATCCATAATTGAAATTCCTCATCATACGCATCCATAAATCGGCTTTGCCAATCTGGTGAAACCGTTGTGTAATCTTTTCCTTTCGCTTTTACGCGTGTATACGAGGGATCTTCTAATGAAATTTCACCCGTTTCACACACTACTACACACTTAATATCATATCCAAATTGACAATTTACAAATACTTCTAAATCGATATGAATACCTGATTTTGTTTCAAGAATTACCATTTGTGGATCGTGTAATTTTTCATGTGTGTAACTTGTTTGTTTAGGCAAAATCACTTGGACTGAAACATAATCTTCTTGTAATAACCATCGTAACGCATCAATTTCGTGAATAGCAGTATTGATAATTGCCATCGGAGTTTCATAGTTTTTGTCCACCGTTGGATTCCGATGTGCGCAATGCAACAACAGCGGTTCTCCTAGTTGTCGATTTTCAATCACTTCTTTAAGCTCCATGTATCCGCGATCGTAACGACGCATAAAACCAACCTGAACTAATTTTTTTCCATTAGCCACTTCCGCATCTACAATTCTACGACAACCCTCACTATCAGTTGCTAACGGTTTTTCACAAAATACATATTTATTGTGTTTAATAGCTTCCAAAACATATTGTTCATGTGTGGGATCCCATGAAGTCACTACAACAGCGTCTACTTCTGGATCCGCAATCAAGGCTTCCCCTGTTTCATAAAATTTTGCACCAATTTCCTTAGCAAGTAGCGTTGCTTTTTCTTTATTAATATCTGAGATGGCGACAACATGCGCCCCTTGTGTTTTATGATTTAAGCGCTGAATATGCTCTTGCCCAATTGCCCCTGTTCCAATAACTCCGATTCTTAAATCCATTTGTATTTCCTCCCTTGAATTTATCTAAACTTTAATGACTTAGTAGGTTTTAGCATTCTTTAACATTGCTTGACTTCGCTGATAGGCTTCTTCAATACTTGGATTTTCGGAATTTTCAGAAACCCCTACATGCCACCAGCTGTCATAACCATCTGACATCGTTTTAGGCAATACTTTCATCTCAATCAGCGTTGAGCGGGTTTGTTTTTTTGCATCTTCAATTGCTAAAACCAACTCTTCTTTAGTAGTTGCACGATATGCTTTTGCTCCATATCCTTCTGCCACTTTGGCGTAATCAATGTTCATAATTTGATTATCGCTAGTTCGAAACTCACAGTTGTAACTTTCACTGCCATTATCCATCTGTAAATTATTAATACATCCAAAACCTGAATTATCAAACAGCATTACATTGATTTTTTTGCCATATTGTAGAGAGGTTATAAGTTCTGAGTGAAGCATCAAAAAGCTACCATCACCTACCATTGCGTACACTTCTTGCTCTGGGTGGGCTAGTTTAGCACCTAATGCGCCACTGATTTCGTAGCCCATACAAGAATAACCGTATTCCAAGTGATAGGTATTTGGAACCGCTGCGTTCCATAAGCGATGCATGTCTCCAGGTAAGGAGCCCGCGGCTGCAAGAGCAATGCTATCTTTTGCAACAGTATCGTTGATAGCGATAAAGGCACTTGTTTGAGTAAGTTCTGTATTTAATGCTTTTGAATACTCGTTGAGGATTGTTTGATCGAATTGCCCTTTGATTTCAGGATCAAATTGCTCTTTGTTGAAACGAACCTCTCTTAACCGATTTCGTTCAATAAGCCACTCCGCTTTTAAATCAGAGATTGTGTTACCAAAAGCTGTTTGATAGCCATTTAACCGTGGAATTAGTTCTTGCAAGGTGGCTTTTGCGTCTCCCACCACTTGAAAAGCATCAAATTTGTACGCTTGCATGCGATTTATATTGATGTTTAAAAATGTTGTTTGCTGGTAGTTAAAAGCCGTCTTTGAAGAAGTGGTGAAATCTGTGTACCTTGTTCCAATTCCAATAATTAAATCTGCTTGTCGAACGGCTTTATTGGCTGCTATTGTTCCGAGTACACCTGTTCCACCTAAATTATTTTCAAATCCTACTTCCACAGTGGATTTTCCAGCATGTGTTTCAACTAAAGGAATATTGCACCGAATTGACAGTTCCATCAACTCTTCGCGTGCTTCTGAATACTTAGCACCTCCGCCAACAATAATAACTGGTTTTTTACTTTGACGAATTTTAGCTACTGCTTCTGTTAATTCTCTATCCGTTGGTACTTGGCGATTGAGATAATGAATGCGTTTGTTGAAAAATTCTTCGTCATAATCATAGGCTTCGCTTTCCGTATCTTGAGAAATACAAATCGTTGCAGGTCCTGCCGTTGCTGGGTTCGTCATCACTTCAAAGGCCCGTAATAAGCTACTCATTAACTGTTCAGGTCGTTGCACTCTATCCCAGTAGCGCGAGACAGCCTTAAATGCATCATTTGTTGTAGTCGCCCCACTGCTTTCTTGTTCTAATTGCTGTAAAACAGGATCTGGTTGTCGGCTAGCAAAGGTGTCTGCAGGTAGTACTAAAACAGGAATGTTGTTAGCAAATGCGGTAGCCGTTGCTGTAATCATATTTGCTGAACCAGGACCAGCAGAAGCAGTTACTGCATATATTTTTTGGCGTAATTTTTGCTTGCTATAAGCAACTGCTGCGTGAGTCATTCCTTGTTCATTTTTCCCTTGAATCACTTTGAGATGTCCGGAGTTTTCGGCAAGTGCCTCGCCGATGCCCAATACATTTCCATGTCCAAAAACATTGAAAATTCCTTCTACAAAAGGAAATTCTTTTCCATCGACATGTAAATATTGTTGATTTAAAAACTTGATTAAAGCTTGCGCTGTAGTCAATCTGATTTTTTTACTCATCGCGTTTCCACCTTTACTTAGGATTGTGCTTGAATTAATTCTTCAATTTCGGCAACTGTCGGCATAGCCTCAGATGAGCTATGTTTGCTTACGACAATAGCCGCCGAGGCACTTCCGTATTTCAATGCCGTTTCAATTTCTTTTCCTACGCTTATTGCATACAAGAATGCTGCTGCATAGGAGTCTCCTGCACCAAAGGTTTTCAGGACATTTGTTTTATAAGAACCAGCACGATAGGATTCCCCAGCTTTTGTATAGGCATAGGAACCTTCTACCCCATGCTTAATCACAATTAAGTTGGGTTGATGTTTAAACAGATTGGAAATAGTCGTTTGATTGTCTCCTTTCTCTAGTCCTTCCATTTGATTGTATTCATCTCTTGTACCAATCACGATATCCGACTGTTGAGCAACTAAGGAATAGTAAATTTCAACTTCGGTGGGATTGTTCCATGTATATGGACGGTAATCCAATTCAAACGTCACTTGAATGTTGTGTTTCCGAGCGATGGAAATCGCTTTCAAAGTTGCTTCTCGTGATGGACTCATAGCTAACGCGGTTCCTGACACTAGCAACATTTTGGTTTTTTTAATATAATCTTCACTAATTTCTTCTGGTTTTAAAAACAGATCTGCTACATTTTCACGGTACATCAAAATACTACACTCTGATGGACTTTTGATTTCAGTGAATGCTAAACCTGACTTGTGTCCTTCATGATCAGTCACCATCTCACTTGTATCAATCCCAGCTTCTGACATAAATTTTTTAATAAATCGACCGTGCTGGTCATCTGGAATTTTGCCGATAAAACCGGATTTCACTCCAAGTTTTGAACTTCCTATTGCAATATTTGCTGGAGAACCTCCAACATATTTTTTAAAAGTCATGCTCTCTTCCATTGGACGATTGTATTCTACTGCATTTAAATCAATACATGCTCGCCCTAAAGCAATAATGTCAAATTCTTTTGTTTGCGTCATGTTGTTTGCTCCTTTTAGTTTATTTTCGATCCAAAATCCATTCATGAAAAGGATCGTTATGAAATTGCCATTTTCTAGTTGGGCCTGCCATTACATTTAAATAGTAGGAATTGTATCCATCTGGGACAGATACCGGATGATAGCCTTTTGGAACCACGACTACTTCGCCACACTCCACCGTCATTGTTTCATCAATTGAACGATCATCTGTGTACACTCTTTGAAAAACAAACCCTTGTGGTGGGTCCATTTCATGATAATAAGTCTCTTCTAATAAAGATTCTGTAGGCAAATTATCTTGATCGTGTTTATGAGGTGGATAACTTGACCAATTTCCTCCATCTGTGTATACCTCAACGACTAATAAACTATTCGCTATCGGACTATCATCAGGTAAAATATTGTGAACAAGTCGTTTATTTTGATACTTGCCACGGTATTCAATTGTATTGTCCTTTGCCGCAATCAGCTTTGTAGGCAATTGTCTAGTTGAAGGCGAATATGCAATCAAGACTTTTGCTTTTGATTCAGCTGTTACTTTAAAAGTTTGGTTATTGGAAATATACACACTATCTGTTGGTATTTTTTCAAAAACAGATCCTCTTGTGCCTATTTTTTTAAATGTTTGTGTAAAATCAGTAATCGTTATTTTCCCCGTCAAGGCTACAATACACACTTCTTGCTTAGCTAACGACTCTTCGTAACTAGAATTCAATTCCATTTCTAAAATCTTTAATTGGACGTAATGTAAGGGTGAGTTTTTCGTATCAATCTTTTGAACGAGTTGAACACCTGAACTTAATGTTTCGCTTATCGGTTGGTACTTCAAGTTTGGCATCATCAGCATCTCCTTTTTTCTTAGATAGTAGCTTTAGGGTAACGAGCAGTGACTACTTTTTTTCTTGTATAAAAGTCCACACTGTCTTTGCCATTGGCATGAAGTGTTCCATAAAAAGAAGATTTCCAACCAGAGAATGGGAAGAATGCCATTGGGGCAGGGACACCTAGATTAATTCCTAACATGCCAGCGTCAATGGTTTCTCGGAAATAACGGATGGCAGCTGCGTTATTCGTGAATAGACATGCGCCATTCGCAAATTCAGATTTATTGGCTGTCTCTACCGCTTCTTTTAAGTCTTTAACACGGATAATTGACAATACTGGAGCAAAAATCTCGTCTCGCCAAATCGTCATTTCTGTTGTAACGCCATCAAAAATAGTTGGTCCAACAAAATACCCTGTCTCAGGAATGGATTGGCGTCCATCACTGACTAAAGTTGCTCCTTCTGCAAGTCCTTTTTCAATATAGTCTATGGTGCGTTTTTGATTTTCTTCTCGAATCACTGGACCTAAGAACACTCCATCGTCAAGTCCATTCCCTATTTTTATTGCTTCTGATTTTTCTTTTAATTTTGCGATAAAATCATCTGCAATTGACTCTTCAACCGTTACAACAGCACATGCCATACAACGTTCCCCAGCGGAACCAAAAGCGGCAGAAACAATGTTTGTAACGGTGTCATCTAAATCTGCATCTTTTAAAACAATGGAATGATTTTTTGCACCTGTTAGGGCTTGAACTCGTTTTAAATGATCACTTCCTGTTTTATATACATACTCACCCACAGGCTTAGAACCTACAAATGAAATCGCTTTAATTTCTGGGTGTTCCAAAATTCCATTAACAATATCATGTGCCCCGTAGACAACATTGAAAACTCCTGCTGGCAATCCTGCTTCTGAAAACAGTTCTACTAGTCGTTCCGTTAGTAATGGTGTTCGCTCTGAAGGTTTCAAAATAAACGTATTTCCACATGCAATCGCCATTGGAAACATCCAACAAGGAACCATCATTGGGAAATTAAACGGTGTAATGCCACCTACTACCCCAATTGGGTAACGATAATTAGCTACTTCTACATCGGTTGCAATAGAAGCTAATGAGTCTCCCATCATTAATGTCGGTGCTCCTGCTGCAAATTCAACATTTTCAATCCCTCGTTGAACCTCTCCACGCGCTTCAGATAAATTTTTCCCATTTTCTAACGTAATTAACCGTGCTAGTTCTTCTTTATGTTGTAGCAGCAATTGTTGAAACGTAAATAAAATTCTTGCTCTTCTTGGTACAGCTATATTTTTCCACTTCTCAAATGCTGTAGATGCTACTTGAGTTGCTTCTGCTAAATCTTCTTTCGTTGAAATCGGAACTTGGCAAATGATTTCACTCGTAGCTGGATTGTAAACGTCTTCATATTTAGCTGTTTTACTAGCAACCCATTGGCCATTGATATAATTTCTTAATTTTCTGATTTCTGTCATGTTATTTTCCTCCTATTCAATCTCTTTTATTAAAAAAGTGCGCTTATTCTTTACAAATAATGAAAAAACAAGACATAACCAAATTAAATTCACTTTATTGGTCAACTATTGATTACATGTTACAATTAAGTTGGTTAACAGTCAATGTTTTTTTAATTAAAATAAGATAAAACTAACTTAAAAATCGAAAAAACTGTTAAAAAAAGGGGTTAACGAACCAATTAACTAATAAAAACATTTTATTTATATAAAGTTCGCTAGAAAAAAATCAAAATGATTAACTATTGAACACATTTTGATTATATGTTATATTTTAATCAACTTATTCGTAAATCCTCTGAAAGGTTGTTATTTATATGAAATTAAAACGAATTCAACAAGTAGAAAACTACATACAGCAACAAGGAAGTATCTCCTTAGATGAACTCTGTTCAGTTTTCAATGTTTCAAAAAATACCATTCGCCGAGATGTTAACGAATTGGAGAAAAGAGGGACTCTACGAAAAGTCTACGGAGGAGTTGTTGCTGTTGAAAATACATTAGTTCCATATGAAAATCGGACAATTCAATATCAAGAAGAAAAAGAAAAAATTGCGGCCATTGCTAGCACTCTGATTAAAGAAAATGATTTAATTTTTATTGACTCAGGGACGACGACAAGCCAGCTTTTAAACGCTATTTCTCCAGACTTACACTTTACTGTACTCACGAATAGCTTAGATGTAGTGAATCTTGTTGCAAGTATGGAAAATATCCAATTGATTTTGATTGGAAATAGCTATAAAGCCAAGACACGCTCATTTGTTGGAGTGGAAGATGAGGAACTCATTACAAAATACAATATTGGCAAAGCTTTTATGGCAGCAACTGGTGTTTCTATTTCAAATGGGCTAACAAACTCTGATTTGCTAGAATACCGTATTAAAAAAATGATTGTTGAAAAAGCTAGCGATGTTTATCTACTTGCAGATGGTTCTAAGTTCAATAAATCGACTTTATTGACTTATGCGCCATTGGAAAAAGTCGATACGATTATTACCACACCAAACATCCCAGCTGAATATCAAATATTCTGCCAAGAACAGGGGATTAACCTTTTGACGACCACATAACAGTTAAGGAGGAGGAAGATTATGCCATTACTAAAGTTTGATTTATTAGAAGGAAAAACAGAAAACGAAATTATTAAAATGCTTGATGTCACACACCAAGTTGTTTTAGATGCTTTTCAAGTGCCACCTGGTGATCGCTATCAAGTGGTCACCCAACATAAGCCCTATGAAATGAGAATGGAAGATACTGGTCTAGGATTTAGCCGAACTAAAAATCAGATGATTCTTACTGTCATTAGCCGTAAACGAACAAAAAAACAAAAAGAACAATTTTATCATTCACTTGTAACCCGTTTGGAAAAAGAATGTCAGATTAGCCCAAGGGATATTTTAGTTTCATTCGTAATCAATGACGATGAAGATTGGAGCTTTGGTTTTGGAAAAGCTCAATTTTTAACAGGCGAATTATCTTAATTAAAGAAAGAGCATGCTTCCTATTTAATCTAGAAAGCATGCTCTTTCTTTTCATTCGTTGATTTTTTTATTCCTATCAATATTTCTCAGCAAAATGAATACTTAGTTTTATCTTTTTATTGACCACCGAGCTTTAATGCGACTTTTTCATAGTTATTTCTTCTATTAATTCACAAAAATCAGTATTTAATGAGTAAATGAAAAACTTCTTAAACAAATTTATCTTTGTTCACAAAGAAGAATCTTTTTCTTTCTTTAGGAAAACATTTTGATGATTAGAGCTGATAAACTGAAAGTATAAAAAGAAGGAGGCAACAAAAAAATGAAAAAGCAATTAAGTATCATTGGAATTCTTTTAGCAGCACTGCTGTTTCTATGTATTCCTACTAAGTCTGACCAAGCATTTGCTGCAGACAGCAACACAAGAGCTACAACAAAATTAGTACACGGGGTTCATACAACCTATCAAAAAAGAAATGTACAAACAAACCAGTGGGAAAATTTCATGTCATTATACGAATCAAAAACACTGGATTCTTCATACAGATCAACTGAACCTTATCCAGGATTAGGTTTAAGAAACTTTAAAATCATCAAAACTGCTTATATTTCAATTACTGAAACAGGCTATTATAGTTTTAAAACATCTGGAAATTTAGGAATGACGTTAATGATTAACGACTCACCTAATTATGGAACACCTATTTATCTAAATGCTGGACAAGTTGCCAAAATTAAGTTTGAATCTTGGGATATTGGTCAAATTATCGATCCTACATCTGGTTTATACAGCCACATCCAATGGATTACCCCGAGCATGCGTCCAACTACTAACTATGCATCTATCCCACTAGAAAAACTTTACACAACTCCTGATTTACAAGGTGTTGAGGTTGAAACACCAGAAAAATTAGTAAATGGCGTACATTCTGTTTACCAAAAAAGAAATACACAATCAGGCCAATGGGATAATTTTGTATCAGTGTATGAAGCGAAAACACTTGATTCTTCTTATAGATTAACAGAGCCTTACCCAAACTTAGGCTACCGTAACTTTAAAATTATCAAAACAGCTTACATTCCAATTACTGAATCTGGAACTTATAGCTTCTCAATGACTGGAAACCTAGGTTACAATCTAATGGTAAATGATTTACCTAATTACGGTACTCCACTTTACCTTAATGCTGGACAAGTTGCTAAAGTTAAATATGAAGTATGGGATATTGGACAAATCAACGATCCTACATTTGGTTTATACAGCCACATTAAATGGATTACGCCAAGCATGCGTCCTACTACTACCCCAGTATTTATTCCTCTAGAAAAACTTTACACAACTCCTGATTTACAAGGTGTTGCTTTATAAAAAAACAAAAAACAGTAACCCCGTAAGTTGGTTACTGTTTTTTACTTATAATTGATACTTGAAAGGAGATACTGATGTTAAGTAAAATAAATTCGCTTGATAAAATTGCACATAGAAAAGTTGAACTATTGAAATTACTAGCCAACCAAAATAAGCCTTGTTCTACTACTACTTTAAGCCAACAATTATCTGTAAGCAGTAAGACGTTGCTAAGCTACTTAAAAGAACTACAACATTATTTAGAAGCCTTTAAACAAGATATTCAATTAGTTAAAAATAATGATGGGTACTACCTCTCGAAAAAAAATTCATTTTCAATAGAGGCTGTTTACCATGAAATTATAAAAGATACTTTGTTTTATTACTTTTTTTTATACACATTTCATCAACAAAATGAAACAATCGATTCTTATGCTAAAGTAAATTTCTTTAGTTATAGCTATATATATCGCCAAATCCGCTTAATGAACCAACTGTTAAAGCCATTATGCTTATCGTTCGATCTCTCACCTTTAAAGATGAATGGGTCTGAACTCAGGATTCGCTATTTATTCTTTTATTATTATTTTTACACTTGTAATGGAGTGGAATGGCCTTTTCAAGTTGTCACTTCAGCTGAACTAGATGACGATATTCAAGCTATTGAAGCATTAACTTCTATTAAACTCTCATTCATTCAAAAAGAACAGCTTAAATATTGGTTTGCGCTTTGCCAAACAAGATATCGTTTAGATGAATTTATTGATCCAAAGGTGACTTTTTATCAAACTATTGCTCAAAATAGCCCATTTTATATTAGCTTGCTTCCTTTTATTAAAAATTTCAGTAAAAATAATGGTCTTTCTGAACAAAAAAATGAGGAATATTTTATCTTTTTTGTAATTCATCAGATATTAAATCTTCCGATTGAGTCCTTTTTACATCTAACAGAAGATCCTCTAATAAAGAAAACAGCACATCTATTAGAAGACACTGTTAAACTTTTCCCAAAAGCAAAACTATCAACTTTTTTTGAAAATGAACTATTTTACTTAGTTTATTTAAGTTCTCATTTAGGTGACTCTTATCTTGAATTATTAGAAAACACCTACCAACAGTCACCTATTAGTAATTCTTACCAGACAGAACTAGCTACTCTTCTTGATGAAAATAAAATAGATTCTGATAAAATGCCTTTTTTTAAAAAAAATATAACGCACTTAATTCATCGCCATTTAATTGCCAATTATTATCAACCGATGATTCGTCTATTAGTTGTAACAAAATTAGATGAATCAAAAAAACAAGCTTTATATGATAAAATCTACACTCTGCCTTTCTACCTAACAATTACAGATCAAGAAACAGATTGTATTGACCTTATTTTATCGGATTATTATTTACAACCGACACGTGAACCCATTTTTTACTGGCATATGTTTCCGCTAAAAGTTGAATGGGATCAATTAGAAGCTCGTATAAGAACTATCGAACAATTAAAGTTTTCAACACAAGCCCCTCACGTTATAAGCGTATAGCTCACCTATATGTTTATAGCGTCTTATTATATAAAAAAAGAAATAACCCCATTAATGAGAAAGTTATTTCATCTATGCTTTATTTTACTTTTCATTTAACAGTTATTGATGCTCTTCCATCCAATCACTTCATTCGCAAACCTTCGTCAAACAAATCAATATACAGAATTTCGCCAACATTACTAAATTTGTCATTCACATGTTTTATTGCTTCATTTTTAGTAACCTCTTCATCAAAAACAAGGCATCTAGATAGTCTTCTTTCTTTTTCTGTCCCCTGATTTACAATAAATTCTGTAACATAGATTGTAACATCTTTCCAATAATCTTCAATTTTCATAACATTGCCCCCTCTATATTTATCTGCCAAATAAGATTGTTCCTGATAATTGAATGTAAACTTCAGAAAGATAAAGATCATCTTCTTTGCCTTCGCCTGGCTCAATTCCATCTGGAAAAATAGTTTCTACGTTGAATTGTTGAGGTAAGTGGTTGTAACTATTTTCTTGTTTTTCTCTTTTCTTTTTAGATGGTTTAACAATTTTTATTGGCTTTTTCCCATCTGGTAAACTAATTAACGATTCTTCTGATAATTCTTGCTCGTTTTTTCTTTTTTGAGCCTGTCTTGGTGGAAATACCGGTTCTGCTTTTTTTGATGGATCTAATGGATCTACAATATTTTCTTGATCCGATGCCTGAACTGTGCATAAGTCGATAAATCCATAAAAGGACAATACCGTTAAGGATACAATCAGTTTTTGTATTAGTTTCTTTTTATTTATCATCTCTTCATTTCTTTCTTCTTTTTTATCTTCACCAACAATTCTCCCAAATTTCCCCAATCTTGGGTGGTTGGTGGAGTGTTCCATATTATATAATCGCAGGTTAATTCGTTCTTCATTAGGCTGTCCGTTAATAATAAATCCGTTTTGAGGTCTAAATTTTCTTGAATTTCGATATTTAAAAATTCAAATGTCTTAATATTCTTAATAATCATTTCATTGTAATTTTTTCCCAATAGAAAATCAACACAAACATTGATTTCTTTCATAAAAAAACTAGCAGGCATACTATTGATAATCAAATAAATGTATTCATTTAAGAGAAATTCTTTGTTTAAGTATACAATTTTCAAGCTCGGTGTTCGTCTGCAACTTTCTACAAACTCGTCACAAAATTGCAAAATTTCCCCATATTGTTCTTTAATAAAAGGAAATACAATAAATTCATCTCGAAAATATTTAGTTCGATTAATCAGACTTACTTTAAAATGGGCATGATTCAGCCCTTCTTCTATTTTTCTTTTTAATCTAAAATCTTCAAATTTACCAAAGCGCTCAACAAAACGGCTGAGAAATAATTCTGTTGTGTTGATACTTTGTTGATTATATTTTATAACATTTTCATCACTATTGATAATATTTTCTGAAATTAAAAATGCAATAAAAAAATTAATCTCCTTATCATCAATTTCTATGAACTTGCTTCTAAAAAAAAGACTGTACATTTGGTAATCTTCTTCTCTTAAATAATCACGAACTGTCATTTCAGAATCAATATACTCACCATTTTTTTGACGAATCAAAATAATACTAAACAAATAAAGTAATTTATTTGTCTGAATAATAGATAATCTTGGATAGCACTCCATTTTAAACTGCGCGGTCAGCAATTCCGCTTCTTCTGAAATATTTCTGTGAAAGGGTGTATCGATATTACCAAATATAGAATAATAAAAATTAAACATAAACATTCGTTGGTCCATTTCGTTGCCAACTAATTCAAATTTTGCATTTATTTTGATTCTTGTTCTTATAAACAATTTTTTTATTTCTTTAATGTAACTATATGCTTTGGGCATATTAACATAATTTTCTTCTGAAAAAATACTAACCCCTGAAAATTCTTTTTTTAAGATGCAATCAATCATTTTGAATTTAGGGGAATTGATTACTAGTTTATGAAGCAATATCTCTGAATTCACATCCAATTTTTCTTCTAATTGAACATATTTTTTGTATTTAATAATGTTAAATGATTCCGTCAAATCAAACTTTTGGAGATCATCTTCTAAATCATTTAAAATCCTCATCAACACAAACTCTGAAACATTTAAGGCTTCCATCAATTCAGAATAAGTTAATCTATTCCGATAACTTTCTTCTAGTGCTTTAAAGAGAAAAAATTTTCTATTATCAATCTTATCAAGAAATTCTTCCATGTAAATCCCCCTAATCTGCATGATTTATCTACTTCATTTCTACATTCGTTTTGTTGTTTTTCATTAAAAGGAATGATTAATAAGAAGGACTAACCATTGTTAGTCCTTTTACTTTCATTTAGCAGAGGGGGAGGAACTGCTCTTTTTTTGATTGATTCTAGTTTGTTTGTATGGATATTTTTTTGTGTGTTCAACTGACTTCATTTTAAAACCGGTTAAAAAAGATTCGTTATTTATGTTCACTAGTTGTCCTTCCATTTCCTTTATCCCTTAATTATCCTTCTTTTGATTTGATTGTTGTTGTGCTAACTTTTTCTTTTTTCTTTTGATCCGGTTTCTTTTTTTACGCTCTTCCTCTTCTTTTTTTCGTTTGCGTTTTAAAATAAGAATAATTAGTAAAATTGATACTAAAATTAAAATAATGCCAACCACTATATAAATCCATGTATAATCTTTCTTTATAGTAACATCTTTAGCATTCAATTTTTTTGCTTCATCGGCCTTGATTGTGAAATTCTTTTTCCAATGCCAGCGATCAGCTTTGGTTGTTGCAGTCAATTCAAGTGTATAGTCTCCGGCCTCTAATTTTTTCCCTGATAATGAAATTGGAAAATCAAAATTAGAATTTGGGGCCATCTGCATAGCCTTTTTGGTTGTCTCATATAGCACTGTTGACTTATCTTTTTCAGTTATTTTAGCTGAAACATTTAGTTGATTTATATAGTTTGGTGTACTATTTTGTAAATTTGCATTAATTACATTGCGGGCATTTACTTGATCTGGATACACTTTATTTAGCTTCAACTCTGGTTTAACAGGATTATTATTTTCATTTAGTACTAAAGCCACAACATATGCATATTGATTTTGAATCGATAAACCTTTTGTTTCTGTATTTTCGCTTTTTTTTGTGTCTTTTTCTTGTAGCGTAATACCGCCTGCTAGAATACCATCAAACGCTTCTTTAGGCATCTTGATTTTTAAAGGAACTTTGATTGAGCTATGAGCCGGTATTTTCACTTCATTTTCAACCTGTACAATTTCATTTAAATCGTACTTTAACGTAGAATCTTTTTTACTATCCACTGGCCCATATTCAACAACACCATTTAAATTAGTCGTTGCAGAATGGACTTTTGGTTCAACAATCACTTCATTTTCAGTGTCATTTCGTAAATTAATTTCTATTGTTTGTTCGATATCTGGCTTCACTAATAAATCAAAATAGGTCTTTGTTTTATCTCGTTGATTTTCTGGAATTACAGGCTCTACTGCAAAATTTAATTCTGATGCTGAAACAAATGATCCTTTGAAAAAAGGAATTGTCAAAGCGACTATTAGTAGGGTAAATAAATGTTTACGTTTTATCATAGTGGTCTCCTTCGTTACGCATTTCAATAATTGAACAGCATCAATTTCCATTGATGCTGTTCCGTTTTTTCTATTCTTCTGGTGTTTCACCATTATCCGGTACATCAGTTAATGTCCATGTTAATTTTGTTGAATAAGTGTCTGCCATTTTTGTTGTTTTACCTGGAACAGATAAAGTCACACTATCTGCTTTAGTTGTATCATCACCAAAACGGTATACCCACGTTCCAGCGCCTTCGCCTTCTTTAGCAGCCATGATATCTTCAACTGCTCCAGTTCCATTTGTTGTTAAATCAAAAGATTCTTTTACAACTGAAGGGATTGGTGAAGTTGATTCTGATGCTGATTGACCATTTTTAAATGACATCATCGCGCCTGTTAATTCTTCGTCTTTAGCTGTTTTAAATTGACCATTTTGTTTTACTTGTAATTTCCAGCCTTTCGCTCCACCACGATTATCGGTTACTTGTGCATAGTTTGGACGAGTTGAACCATCTTTTAATTCTTGAGGTGCTGCGTTGTAAACCATATCTTTACTTGTAATTTTATTTTCGCCAAAGAAGAATGAAGAGGCAAAATCAATACTTAGTGGGCCACTTGTTCCAGGATTTGGACCTTCTGGATCTGTTGGGTCAATTGGTTCTACTGGGTTTGTTGGATCTGTTGGATCCACTGGTGGTGTGATATTGTCATCTGGGACAAATTTTACAACAGCGTTTGAATCATAATTTGCTGGAATTTTACCTGGTGCTGCTAAGGCTGTTGCTGATGTTCCTACTAATGTTGCTAATGCTAGTGCTGACGTTGTGATTAAAGTTGCTTTTTTCATCTTTTTATTTCCTCCAATTGTTTAGTTGCTTTAATTTATTTTGTTGTTTCTTCTGGTGTTTCAGATCCATTATCAGGAATATCTGCTAATGTCCATGTTAATTTAGTGTTGTATTTAACTGCATCTTTTGGAGTTGAGCCTGGAATATCTAACGTGATTGCTTTATTTTTTTGAACAGCTTCACCGTTGATTGTCATTTCTTCATTTGTTCCAAAACGATCTATCCATGTTCCAGCTCCTGTTTTAGCTGCTGCATTCATTACTGGTGATGCAGCTCCTGTAGGGTCTAATGTAATTGCTGAAGTGATAGGTGCAGTGACATCTGTTACATTACTAACCGCTACGCCATCTACTAATTTTAAAACTGAACCAGTCAATACTTTATTTTGTGTTGTTTGGTTAGAAAATTGTCCTTCTTGTTTAACAGTTAATGTCCAACCACCATTAGTTCCACGATTATCTGAAACTTGCACATAGTTTGGTCTAAATGTTCCATCTTTTAATTTTTGAGCATCAGCAAAATACGTTTCATCTTTATTGGTGATTTTATTTTTTCCAAAGGTTAAACTTGAAGCGTAATCAATACTTAACGGTCCGCTTGTTCCAGGATTTGGGCCTTCTGGATCTGTTGGGTCAATTGGATCAACTGGGTTTGTTGGATCTGTTGGATCGACTGGATTTGTTGGCTCGTCATTTGGAATAAATTCCACAAGTCCGTTAGATTCATATACGCCACCGTGATCGCCATCTGCTGCTAAGGCCGTTGTTCCACCGATTGTTGCTAATAGTAAAGCTGATGTTGTCATTAATGTTGTTAGTTTCATTTTTTATTTTCCTCCAAATTTTAATTAATTATTTTCCTAATTTTTTTATTCCTAAAAAACTACTTAATATCAAGATACCGCCTAACACAATAGGTAGTTGTGGATTGTTTTCACCAGTTTGCGGCAAACGATTACCAGAGCCTGTTTCACCTTGATTCGTTGGTGGACTAGTATTAGGCAAGATTCCAGATGGTTTTTCTTCACCTGGATATTCGTACTCTCCATAAAAACTAATGTCACCATTAGATGTGTAAGGTTGTTGATTAGAGGGCTCTGCGAATGCAACTTCAATAGAGCAGAAACTAGTGAACAAAACAATAAATAACAATATAAATCGAGCTTGCTTTTTCATCTAATTCCTCCTATTGATTTGCTGGTGTATTTTGCAATGTCCAATTAATCGTGCCATTATAGGCTTCAGAATAAGCTTCTCCTGGATTGATTTTCAATGATAAGCCATCTCCATTTGGAAACCAATTATCAGAGACGTCAACGGCCTCGTCATTTGGGCTAACTGTTTCAAAAATAACAGTCGCGGCTGAATTGATAATCGAAGTTTGTCCTTGTCTGGTATACTGAACTGCGTTTGGAAGTACTTGATTCCCCGTGCTTGTTAAGACTTTTTTCATTTTAGCTGTAACCGTCCAGCTTTTTTTATCAGCTCTAGTATCTTGAACTGTTAACTTTCCATCCATTGCTGTTAGTGGATATGTTTTAGGTTTTGATGTGATTGTTAAGTCTTCACCAAAATCAATCTTGCTCGGTGCAGAAATAAATTCTAATGCTCTCATTTTGTATTTATAGATAACATTTGTAATTTCTCCATCGCGATAAATACCCTTTTCATTTTCTGGAATGTCTACCAACAAATAGTCTGGAAATTCTTTTCGTTCTGCTTGATACTCTTCGCCACTATAACCTTTTAGATGAATATCATTTATAATTGGTTTATTTTCTTCATCTAAATACTGTACAATTACTTCACCCGTTGGTTGTTCTAAAAGATGAACGATAACAGAATTTCCTTCTGCAATATAATTATCCCCTTTTGCCTTAAATGTAGAAGTTAAATCTTGAGGTCCTTTCAAATTCTTATCTACTTGAACCTTAAAAACAATTTCTTGGTGCCGTTGTGTTTTAGTAAAATTCATTTTTGGAAATAATATATTTGAACCATTAATCGTTATAGAACTGTCTGCAATTGGTTTTCCATCAATCGTAGCAGAACCCGGTTGATACGTTAATCCATCTGGCAAGGTAGCTATTGAAACGACATTCGTCCAATCTGCAATCCATTCTTCTTCTGATAGATAACTATTTTTAATATGATATTCAATCACATCTCCAGCATTCGCTTCTTGCTCTGTTGCTAAGACTGTATTAGATGTGCTATTTTTGATGGTCACTTCTTGATTTGCATCAATTTCTTGTGGCAATTCTGAAATAGCAATAGCATTTTGTGCATAAGAGCCACCTGTCGATGACGTAAATCCCCAATAAACAGAGTCTCCGCCAAATTCAGTCTGCGGATTAATGCCAAAAGTAACTTTGTCTAAACCTTCTAATTGATAACTTAATTGATTCGTTGCGCTATCCCATGTCACAACAAAAGATCGCCATGTTCCATTTGATAAATAATCTGAAGGGTATTGAATGTGTGAATGTTCTCCTGAGTAGTTATTATTATTGCTCTTAGGTTTTACCACAGCAACATGCCCACGCCCGCCATTTTTATCAACTTCTCGGTCCATTCTATTAGAAGAACCATTATTATAGTAGGTATCAAATTCAACCGATAATCCTCGATGAACATAAGGTTTTCCTGATGCCGAGCTATAAGAACCTAATCCCATTCCGCCACTTCCAATTACACTATTTGGGTTGGTTTCCATTCGTTCGTCATTTTGCAAGGTAAATGTAATTCCATCTGCGGCACTGGCTTTTGAATCTCCTAGATAGACATAAGACTTGAGTGCAAAGTTTTTCTTTAAGTCCAATTTGTTTTTTGACCAAATACTTCCTAATTGAGATTTTGCATCACTCATTTGTAGAATCGTTGGATCAATAAATTTAGCTCCCGAACCAATTGGGTCACGGAATTTTTCTTTAATAATTAAACGATCTTCTGGTTTGTTGGTCTCAATTGACCTAGCATTGTATAAAGAGCGTGTGTTTAAGTTCAAGTCTAATTGATTATCCAAATCTTCTGTCGCATCTTTTTCTGCTGTTTCAGTATCGGGTGGAGTTGGAGCTTCACCTTCTTGATTATCAGCTTCCTTTTCCGAGTTAGACTCGTCTTGAGCAGGTTCATTGGCTTCAACTGTCAACTGTAAGCTATTTGAAACAATTGTTGTTTGCTCATCGCTAGTCACAGCCTGTAAAGAATAATTTGTTGCTGCTGTCGCTTTGAAATCAAGAGCAATCGTTTGAGAACTTTCTTGAGTCGCTTCATTTTCCCTCGTTGGAACAATCGTCACTTCTCTCGTTGTATAATCAAAGTTTACTATATAATTGGAATCGTCTTGTTTCTCAGGTAATGGTTGATATTCTAAGCCGTCAGGAACTTTTAACTTTATTTCTTCTGTAAGCTTTCTTGAATAGATTAATTGAATTTGAAAAGTCTGATTAACTTGCTGAAGAGGGAGCGATTCTAGTTGAAGTAACAGATTTTCTGATTTCTGTTGCTCTGCTTGAACTCCTTTTTCACCATCAACGTTATTTAAATTAAGTCCAATAATTATAAAAATACTAAAAATAATGAACAAAATACTTAACCATTGACTTTTTTTAGGTGTCATATTTTTCTCCTTTCCTTATTAATTTCCAAAATATCTGTTATTGGATACCTTGAATATACCATAGCCATCTTCATTATTTTTTAGAAAAAATAATGAAAAACGGCTAATTTTTAAAAAAATGGTTTAATAGTCGCTATCACAAGCAGACATCGTAGCCTTCATTTTGTGATTACTAACTTCATTTGACGAAAAAATTCCTTAATCCTTTGTTTTCAATTAGAAAAAAGCTTGTTTCCCTCTATTTTTTTTAGTCTTATTATAGAATCGATAGACATTCTTAAATCACATGATATAATAACACCATCTAAATATAAAAGGAGCGTATTGACTTTTAATGTTGAATAAATATGAACCATTAAACTTGTACACCAATTTTGAAAAAGCTGCAGAAAAATTCCCTACCAAAGCGATTTACTTTGATGAGCCTTTAATTGCTTTCCCTGAATTAAATTTGGAAACCACCTATCTAGGCTGTAAGGAGTCCATCGTGAATCGAGCAGCACAATTACATCAATTAGGTGTTAAAAAAGCAGACAAAATTATTATCTATAAATCAGCAAAGTTTGATACTTATCTATTAGCAGTCGCTGCTTCTTATCTTGGCGCTGTACCCGTTATGGTCTCACCTCATTTGCCAGCAAAAACAATTGATATCTTTGTCAATCGTTTAGATCAGCCTTGGCTTCTATTCGATAGTGAAACTCATCACAAAAGTACTAGCTTAAAAAATCTACCTGATACTAAATTAATTGAAGTTGAAAAGTTGATTCTTAGCGAAAATGCATCTCAATGCCCTCAAGAAGAACTCGAAAAAGATACCATTTCTTACATGACTCACACCTCTGGTACAACAGGTGTTCCAAAGCTTATTGCACACTCAGCCAATTCAATGGGATGGCGCACCAAGTGGCAAAAAAATATTTTCAGTATGATTCGTAAAAAAGAATTGGTGGCTTTCCATATTTCACCTGTTCATTCACGCTTTAACATTGGAATTTCATCTCTAATGGCGAAAGGTTTTCCGTTATTCCCAATTGCAAATCCAGCTAAAGAAAATATCCGCCGTATTTTAACAACTTATCAACCAAGAATTTTAGAAACACATCCAAATCATTTTGTACAATGGGCTTCTTTAGCTAGAGAACAACCAGAAGTATTTTCTAGTATCAAATTTTATCATTCCACTTTTGATGCTATCAACAAAGAAACCATGGCCGTTTTCTTACGTTGTTCAAAGGAAAAGTCCCCTGTTTTCTTACAAGTCTACGGACAAAGTGAATGTGGCCCAATGATTATGCGAGCAAATACAAAAAAATCTCTTAAAAAAACAGATGCACGGGATATGGGAATTGGCATGCCTGGCTTAACAAAAGTTCGAATTGTCGATCAAGAAGGAAATCCAGTTGGTGCTAATGTCAGTGGCAATATTCAAATGTTTTCAAAAGGGCGTGCATTGACCTATTATAAAGAAGATGCGCGCTTTCAAGAAAATGTTTATGGCAAATGGTGGGACAGTGGCGATTATGGTGCTAAAGATCATTTAGGACGTTTGTCACTTCACGATCGTCAAGTTGACTTGATTGCAAATATTGAAAGTTCATTGGCAATTGAAGACAAATTATTAGATGCCATGCCGTTCTTAGATGAAGTCGTTTTAATTCGCGGCGTTGACGGCAGTCCTCAACCGATTTTAGCTGTTAATGAAAATAAGGAAATGGATTGGGAGCAATGGTGGAAGAATGTTTCTGATCTGCCACATATTAATGAACCCATCGTCATGAACTATGAAGACCTACCAAGAACGGCAACAATGAAAATTCAACGTCTTGAAATGGAGCGTTCTTTAAAAAATAACTAAAAAAAAAACGTGTTTGGTTGTTTAAGCAACCAAACACGTTTTTCTATTTAATTGTATTCACAAATGCTGCTGATTGTTCGCCAGCTTGACGTCCAAAAATAATGATTTCAGCAACTGAATTTCCACCAATTCGATTTTGACCATGTAAACCGCCAACTAATTCACCAGCTGCATATAAGCCCTTGATTGGTGTGCCTTCTTTCGTTAAGACTTCTGTATTAGAATTAATTTTAACGCCACCCATTGTATAGTGGATACCTGGTGCAATTTTAATTGCGTAGTAAGGACCTTTTGTAAGATCGTGATCCATTCCTGTTGTTCGCCCAAAATCTGAATCGGATTTTGAGTTCACATTGTCGTTCCATTTTGTCATTGTCGCTTCCAACTCTTCACTAGGAACATTGATTTCTTTTGCCAAGTCTGCAATCGTTTTACCTTCTTTAACGAATCCTTGCTGTTTATATTGTTCAACTGCTTTTGCTCGTTCAGCAACCCCTGAATCAAAAACCAAGTATGCATATTTATCAGCTGTTTGATTGATTGATTGTGATACTTTATCACGTGTATCCAGTTCATTGACAAATCGTTGACCATCTGATGAAACTAAAATACCACCTTCGCCACGAACTACTTCACCAATTAAATAGGATTTCTCTTGTTGAACTGTCGGGTGAATTTGAATCTCGTTCATATCGACTGTTACGCCACCCAATTTTTGAATCATCTTGATTCCGTCACCAGTACTGCCCTTTTGATTTGTTGTAACGTAATCTTTCAATTCTGGGTTAGTTTCTGAAATCATTTCCATGTTTGCTCCAAAACCACCTGTTGTCACAACAACAGCATCTGCTTTGATGGTTTTCTTTTCTTTTCCATCAAATGTTACTTCCACACCGTTTACTTTTCCATCTTTTTCAGTAATGTTTGTAACATCTGCATTTACAAATAATGGAATTTCTTGTTTTTGCACATTTTTAACAAGACCGTTCACTAAATATTGACCAACTGCAGAACCATCTTCTGGTCGATGAGTACGTTTTTCTTTCATTCCACCTGTAATCGTAATGTTGTTTAAACGAATTCCAATTGAATCTAACCAATCAATTGCTTCACCAGAATGATCAACAAAGTAGCGCAATAATTCTTTATCGTTTGTGCCATGTCCACCAGCTAATGTTTCTTCATAGAAAAGGTCATTATTGTCTTCAATACCTTGTTCTTTTTGGAATTTTGTTTCAGATGCATTCATACCTGATGATGATTTCATTGTATTTCCACCAGCAATAGGCATTTTTTCAAGAATAACAGGATTCAGTCCTTTTTCTTTTGCTTCTAATGCTGCAGACATTCCCGCTCCACCAGAACCGACAATCACAATATCATAACTGTCTTTTAGTTTATCTAGTGCCGTATAACTTGTTTCAGATGCACCGGTTGTTGCCTCTGAAGTTTCTGTTTTTTCTTTTGAAGAATCTTTCTTACTAACATCCTTTTCTTTTCCTCCACAGCCAGCTAAAACAATAACTAGACCACACATAACAAACAACAACGTAACCAATTTCTTTTTCATACTTTACCTCCAAATTTTGTTTATATTTTGTGTCGTTACTCCAAAAAAAGATTGTAAATTAACGAACAAAACGTTCGCTATTATCATAACAGGTTCAGTCCCTCAATTCAATAACAAATAGATTTAAAAGCTAATTTTATACTATTTTTTTAACAGATAGTTTGTGCAATAAATTACTTTTAACTAAAAAAACTACTCTGAGGATAAGAACTCAGAGTAGTTTTTTTAAAGATATACCTTTTTTGAAGCACCTAGACCGACATAAAGTAGAACGACCGATAGTGCTAACAAAACAAGTAATGAACTGATCCATGAATGGCTTAAATCATGTAATAAACCAAATAATAACGGTCCACTTGCAGCAAGCAAATAACCCACGGATTGAGCCATTCCAGATATTTGAGAAGCTTCGGCTGAGCTTTTAGAGCGTAAACTGAAAAACATCATCGATAAACTGAAACAGCATCCTCCGCCGATACCTAATAAAATAACAGAAATGACAATAATTGGTAGGCTTGTTGTCAACATAATTCCTAATAAACCAATAAAAATAGTGCCTGCACCAAGCCAAACAAGAATCGTTTGTTCTGCTAACCTACCGGCTATAATTGAGACTAAAAAAGTAGCTGGTACTAGAAATAATTGCAACAAGGTTAAAAGCCATCCTGTTAACTCGCCGTCTATATTTTTTTGCAAAAACAGCTGTGGCATCCATGCAATTAGCGTATAAAAAATCAAGGACTGAATGCCCATAAATAAACTGATTTTCCAAGCCAATGAAGATTTTATAAGGCTTTTTTGTTTGGGAGTAGATACAGATAAATCCATCTTCGTGGTCGAACGAACTTGCGGCAACCAAAAAACTAGGGCTAACATACTTAAAACAAGCCAGACTCTCAAAGAACCTTGCCAACCTAAATGCAGTTTTGTTGCAAGTGGCAAACTGATTCCTGACGCTAGTGCACCACAAACATTCATAGTGACAGAATAAATTCCTGTTATTAAACCAACTTTTTCAGGAAAATCTCTTTTAATTAAACTTGGAATTAACACATTGCAATGTGCAATAGAAATGCCAATCAAAATGGTTCCAAAGTATAAGAAGAAAGAACCTGAAAATGAACGAAGAAAAATGCCAATTGATAAGCCAATCAGCGCTAAAAATAGCACTTTTTCAATGCCTATTTTTCGCTCACTAATTGGTGCTAAGATAGAACACAGAGCAAAAGCTAGTAATGGAGTGGTTGAAATCATCCCTGCTGCAGCTGAATTCAGACCTAAATCACTACTGATTGTTCCGATTAATGGTGCTACTGACGTAATTGGTGCTCTTAAAATTGTTGCAATGAATAAAATTCCAAGGCCTAAGAAAAAACCTTTTCGAGTTATAGTTCTATTCTTCATAAAATACCCCTTTTTAAATGTCGGACATTTGAACAATATGACATTAACACGAACTGAATAACTTTGTCAATAGAACGACAAAAAAAAGCTGTTGAATTTAAGAGATAGTTTATTCAACAACTTCAAGCTTTGATTATTAAAAATGATTAATACAAGAGGCAACTTTTTCAGCTTCAATTGGATCTTGCTTTTTAATTGCCAGAAAGAGATCCTGATGTAATTTTTCTGAATCCGGTGAATCTTTTTCTAAATCTTGATACATTTTTTCTAAAATAAGCTCATAAATGTAATTAGACATATAGCGATACAATTCATACATCACGCTATTATGGGCAGCCTTGGCAATTTCCACATGAAATTCAATATCACTTTTAGCCTCTTCTTCAAGAGTCGCTTTTTTTTCATTACGCTTCTTTAATGCTAATGCTATTTTTTCAATATCTGTTTCATTACGATTTTTAGCAGCTAAAATTGCTAAGTCTTTTTCTAAAAAAAGCCTTGCTTCAGCAATTTCTTTCGTTTCTGCTTTTTCTAAACGGGTATACATATTGGCTTCAAACTTGCCAGCGGTCATTACATAGGTTCCATCTCCAGGCTTTGATGCAAGTACTCCTGATTGAGTTAAGGATTGTAACGCTTCCCGCATTGTATTGCGGCTTACACCAAATTGCTCTGCCAAATGAGATTCTGGAGGGATTTTTGACCCAACAGGCCAACGTCCGCTCTCAATTTGACTCTCAATTTCAGTTGTAATTTGTTTAGCTAAAGAGATACGTGTGGGTTTTTTCAACGTCCGTTCCCCCTTTTATAAAATGTGTTTAAGCGCGATATCTCATGGTTAAGCCTTTTAAGAAATTACGTGCATAACGGTCGCCGCATTCTTTATAGTTGCGATGTCCTTCTTTTCTAAGCACCGCACTCAATTCACTATTTGAAAGATAAACGCCTGCTTCATCTAAAATATCAAGGATATCATCACTCGTTAGAGAAAGTGCGATTTTTAATTTTTTAAAGAGCACATTATTTACACTACGTTGATCTTTAATCATAAATTCTTGTTTTTTAGGCGCTCCGGGTTTTGGTTCTTGTTTCCCTCTTTTTAAAACAATCAGACCATTTAAAAAGGATTCTAATGTTTGATTATCGCAAGCTAGTTCGTATTCATTATCAGCAAATTCTTCAGTTTCTTCGTTGTTTGTTGCTGCCGTTTTTATTTTTGCTAGCATTTTTTGGACTGTTTCTTTCGTAACATCCAAGTCCCCCAGCTTAAAAATGTCGACCATCTCTTGATCTTTAAGATCTAAAGCGTATCTTAATCGTACTAGTATATCGTTTTTATTCATAATTTCCTCCACTGCATTTAGTCTACTCTCTTGATTATAAGCTTTTCTGTCCGTTATTGCATTAATTAATTCTATTCACTACTTTATGCTTCACAATAGTAAGTTAAATGGATTAAATATTGAAGTAATTTCCTAATTATTTTTTCTTTTTTATGAAGATAAAAAAGCTCTTGTAGTTTAGACATTTTTCTTTGCTTTATCAAATTCAACTTAACTATATCATAATAAAATTTACATCACATTCAAAAAAGTTCCGATTAGTCCTCCTTCTATTCCCTCTGTAATAAAAAATGCGACACAATTAATTGTGTCGCATTTAAACTATTTTAGTATCAAAATTCAACTGTCCATCTATCTAAAATTGTAAATGTAATAAACTAAATCAACGATTATTTAAGATTTATTTTTTTAGTCTAATTCCTTCTTCAAATTTGTCGATATTTAAAATGTCTACTAAATTATATAGTTTTTCTTGCATGATTTGTTTTACCTTAGTTTCATCCACATCTGGATCTAATATTAAAAATTTTTGGAATTTTTTTATTACTTCGTTGTTGTTACTTAAACATTTAGCAGTAAAGACAACATAATAAATTGCATTATCCTCCCAATATTTGTCTAAAGTTTCCATATAAAAGTCTCCTTAATGTAGAGGTTATCGTTTAATCTTGCATATTATTATGGCGCATCTTTTAACGACCATTGTATACTGCCAGTATACTTCCCAATTTTCCCCTGTCCTGCTAACAAGCCTAAATATAATCCTGATGATCCATTTTTATTAAGATTTATAGTAGTTTCTTTATACGTTGATGTTGCGGATTGATTTAACAGTGTTGTTTCATCACTGTTTAAATAAAATTTTGCATTTTTATCATCTACATAGTATAAACTTTCTCTGAGGTCACCATCTTGAGAGGTTAATTTTTTAGATATTTTTGCAGTTAATTCCCAATTAGTTGATTCCTCTCCTCTAGTATCTTCAATTTTAATAATGGATTCATTAATCAAATTATAGTTTTTTTCGATAGTCGATAAAGTAATTTTTCCAAAATCCAAATCGTTTTCTATTTTTGTAAATTCAAGAAACCCATCTGTTACAGTTATGTTTATACTCTTTTCTAGTATTTTAGCATTTGAATCTTGCGCCCTTATTGTAGCAGTATAGCTTCCTTTAGAAAAATCTAAATTATTTTGTACAACGCTAATCGTTTCAATTTCTTTACCTGTTAAAATATCCCATGCCTTAGAACCAGATTTCTCTAAAATTAAATGGTTTAGGTTTGAATTGCTTACTCCTGTTTTCAAATCTTCTATCGTTATTTCAAAATCATTACCTGTTAAAATACTATTTCCTACAATCGGAGTCGTTTCATCATAGACTGTTACAGGAATCTCAATTACACTTTGATTGTTTGATTGATCACTTAACGTAACTTCAGCAGAAAAATACCCCACTTTATTCATTGATGGAATTTTTGTTATTGAGTAGGTAACACTATCTGAGCCACCGTTATCAGCTACATTCGTAATTAAAGACGATGCATCCGAAGTAAAAACCGAATTTTTTTGAATTTTTTGTGGCACTGCTGTTGCAGTTGGTTTTACTGTATCAATAATTTCAAACTCAACCGTTATTGTAGCTGTACTTTTTCCATTAGTAACCTCAATACCGATATTTTTTTTTCCAATTTTTTTATTATCTGGAATATTTACAAATTTATTTACTTTAACATCGTTTCCTGCACTGTCTTTTAAATCTGTTATAAAATCTGAAGGATTCAACTCATTAAAATCAGTTCCGGCTTCCACCTTTTTATTGGTTGTGTTTCCTGTCATCACTGAATAATCAACAGTAAAACTCTGGCTATTATCATAAGAGTCTAAAAAACCTGTATTGGCAGAAACTTCAATAGAATAACTTTCTCCTTCTTGAAATTTATCATTAGTTAAAGGAACTACAACATCAAATATTGCTTTTCCATTTGTATAAGTAACATCCATATCTTTAATTGAATAAACATTATTACCTATGTTTATTGTAAGTTTTGATGTATCCACTCCAGATACATTTAATGATCCAGTGATATGAATATCTGAATTTATATATTTTTTGCCTACAACACTATCGACTTTTAGATTTAACATATTTGTAGTAGTGTAAAGTTGACCAAAACTTATTAGCCATCTTCCATCAGAAGTACTATTCGAGTTAGTTGGCAAGTATTTCAAATAATTATTATTAAACATATCATAACCTATTGAATAATCAAAATTAGCACTCGTTGATACTAAAAAAGAATATCGATTTGATACAATTCCTACATACTTGGTATAAAATCTAGAATTAGCAGGGATTTTTGTCTCATCTGTATAAATTTCTTGTGTATACTGTTTCACAGACATTGAGTTATCAGAATTTACTGTTAATAACTTATTTGGAGCTCTCATCGAAGTGAAAATAAATTGTCCATTTGATAATTCTTTTGAATTCCAATAATTATCAATGATTATATTTGAATTTCCATATCTGTAGCCAAATGCTAAACCATTACTATCAATATCTAACCAATATGCCTGTCCAACTGTTAGAATTGGTATCGTTCCAGTAGGTGTCTTAAATGGACTATATGCATTAGCATAATGGGGTCTAGTAAACAGTAATAAGCCTAATAAAGTACAACTAAATACCAAAAGAAAAAAAATTTTTTTATGTGATTTTTTTCTTGTTTCTTTCACTATTTTTTGCCTTCCTTCTTTTTTTTATTCTGGCAGCTTTTATTTTTTTCTCTCTATCAATTTTCTTTTTATGTCTAATCGTTAACCCAACAATTGTAATTCCGCAGATTATTAACAGTATAGAAATTGTCAGTGCGACTATGTTCCAATTTATTTCTTTTTTATCAATGTTTACAGCCTCATCATTTAATTTTTTTGTATCTTCTTTACCAATCGAAAAATTTTTATCAAAGCTCCATTCCTTTTCACCTGTATTAATTTTTAAATGGAGAGTATAATCACCTGCTTCTAACGGCTCATTATCCCAACTAATAGGAAAATCAAAGTTTGAATTAGGTGCCATAGACATTCCCTGCTTGTTTGTTTCATGAATTACTTTAGATTCACCTTCTTTTGTTACTTTTGCATCTATAATCAAATTATTAATGATTGTTGGTTTACTATTTTGAATATTTGCAGTAACAACTGTATGGTAATTTTGTAACGCTGGTTTAATTTTATTAAGGCTTAATTTAGGATCAACTTTAATAGTATTTTGTGATAATTGAATTCCAATGACATACGAATATGAATTTTTTATTTGTAAGTTTTCATTTGTATTTTTAGTTTCATTATCCTCTCTATATATATAAAACCCGCCTAAAATAATTCCTTGTAACTCTTCATTAGGCATTTTAATACTAAATGTTACATCTTTAGTTTCACCTGGATTTAGTTTAATTTTTTGCTTGCTCGATATAATATCTGTTAGTGAGTATTTAAGAGACTTATCTTTTTCTAAATTTTCGTCACTGTAGTCTATTACACCATTTTGATTTGTTTTTGAATTATTAGGTACAATGTTTAATATAATTTCTTCTTCTGAACTGTTTTTTACAGTTAACGAAATTTCTTCTTTTTGATTTGGGTCCATTTTTAAATCAAAATATGTTTTATTTTTATCAATTTGATTTTCAGGTAAATTGGCTTTAACTGAATATCCCATAGAAGCAGCCTCAACGTTGGTAAATAAATTTAGATTGCTTATCATGCAAAAAAACAGTAATAGTATTGCTTTTTTCAATTAAAAAACTCCCAACTTATAATAGGCAACAAGAAAAAGAATACCTTTTTCTTGTTGCCGTATAAAATTTTATTTTGGAGCGTCAGAAAGAGACCAATTCAACTCTGCAGTGTATTCAGTGTTAGCTTTTGCAGATCCAGATAGTACCTTTAACTGTACGTTCTCATTTACTTCAGAATTTGCAGTCCATGTGCTTAGCCATGTCCCACTTCCTTGATTCTCATCGGCATTCATTATTGTTTGTGCATCGCTGTTTATTAAAGTGACATCGCTACTTGTGGGGGGCTGAGATACGTTGCCTTTACTAGCAGATTTTACAGCTGCGTTTTTGAAGGTAAGTTCCGCGCCCTTCAGCACGTCTTTAGGATTTTCTGTTGACGTAAATTCACTCGCTGCAACTTTCAGCTCCCAGCCTGCTTCTGTCCCTCTTACATCCGTAACCTGAACATATGGTGATTTGTTCAGAGCACTATATACAGTATCTTTACCATTAATTTTATTATTCCCAAATTGGATATTGGAAATAAAATCAATTGATAGTGGTCCTGGATTATTTGTTCCTGGATTATTAGGATCAACAGGATCTACTTCAACAGGAAGATCAGGATCTATTGGATTTACTGGATTGGTTGATTCACTACCACCTTCTAAAAATTTGATACTATTAAGACTCTTTGCTTGGCTAGTAGTTTCTGCATGAGCTTCTGATACGTCCAATAAAATATACGAATTAACTAAAAATAGTGATATCAATAATAATTTTTTTTTCATGTTTTTTCTCCTTAATAAAGATGATTGATTTATTTTTTTATGTTGGTGCATCTTGTAAAGACCAGTTAATAATTGCGCTGTATGAATCAATATAGCTGTCTGTTGGAATAACAAGATTAACTTTCTGGCTATTTCCTTCAAATGAATTTGACCATGTCCCCATACCTGAATCCTTTTGTGCATATAATATTTTAGAAGGTGATTCATTCAAAGTTGCCCCTGCTGCAACTGCGGGGTTTAGAAGATTAGATGAATTACTTTTGACTTTCCCAACAGGAATTGTTAACTCTGCCTTTAATTTTTTTGTACTGTCTGCATTCGAAAAATCACTAATGCTAGCTGTTAAACTCCAGCCTCCTCCTGTACCTCTAGTATCAGATACCTGCACTCCCAAAGTTTCACCATTTTCTAACAAAGCATTATTATTTGATATACCCAGCTTTATCTTCCCAAAATTAAAATTTGATACTGCATCTATAACTAATGGACCCTTATGATTTGTTTCTGGTTTAATGCCATCAATAATAGGATTAACTTCTTCACCACCTGGCTCAATCTCAACTACTGTTGTACTTTGTTGTGTATCACTATTTTCAGCAACAACTTCTACGTTTGTATACTCCATTCCTGTTAAAATTAGAGCAACACTCAATAATCCAATATTTAGTTTTTTCATTATATCCCCCTGATTATACTTTCGTTATTTTGGAACGTCTTGTAAAGACCATAAAATCTCAGCTGAATAGCTATCTGCATAGTTTCCATCTGGAACAGTTATGGTTACGTGTTCCCCTTTACCTTCAAAGTTGCTTGACCATGTTCCCATCCCTGCATCTTTACTTGCACTAAAAACAGTTTGTTCATTTGAGTTGAGTATCACAGAATTAGAAATGGCAGCATTTTCTTTAGAAACACTGGTTGTTGTAACATCACCTTCTGGTAGAAAGACTTCTGCTCCTTTTAATGTTTTTGTTTTAGTAGCGTTTTCAAAATTTGAAATTTTTGCTGTTAAATTCCAACCTGCACCAGTTCCTCGCGTATCTGTAACTTGAAGTCCAAGAGTTTTACCTGATGGAATTACCGCATTATAGGATACTGATTTACTCTCAATTTTCCCATCTGAAAACTTGAAATCTGAAATAGCATCAATTACTAGGTTCCCCGTATGATTAGTTGGTGGATCAATTGGAATTATTGGTTCTGTTGGTTTATTATCTTCGGTTCCTCCTACAAGGATAAAATCTGCATTCGTTTTAGATGTGTCAACTTCTTCTGCATATATTTTATTAGAAAAACTAAATAACATTACTGCTCCTAAACTAGTACATCCCACTTTAATTAATTTTTTCATTTATACATTCTCCAATCATTTTATTCCCAACTTAAAAAGGATGTTACGTTCTATCCTTTTTGAGTGGCTCACTTCTTTGAGTTAACCCCTTTAACATAATACTCAACAAAATAAGTACTAAACTTAATAAATTATGGTATTTATATTTTGCTTCCATCGTTGAAGGTAAGTTTAGATTTTTTTTATTTTCCGCTTTTTTTATTTGATTATGTGTCGTTTTTTCTAATATTTCTTTATTACTATTCCCGTTGTCTACTTCTACCTCAGAAAAACTAATCCCTACTTTACTTTTATTATCATCAGAAGCATACCCCGTATTTGAGAAAAATAATCCTATTAAAATACTACTCATCACTAGGGAAATATATACCACAATCTTCAAAAAACCACCCCCTTCCCGTTTTATATTGATTAGTGGCCCTAAATAATTTTTTACATTATATTTATTTCACAAATTCAAAGTAGCATTCATTAAGATAAACAATAAAATTTAGATGCGCTTTCTATGCCTCAAAACAATTATAGCAACTCAATTAATAATTTACTTTTCCAAATATGTTCATTTCTAAACATTTAAAAGTTAATAAAAAAACAGTAATATTAACATTTTTAAATTTTTTTGTACTTAAATTGACTATTAACTATTTAAAATCCAACTGATTTTTGTTTTTTTTAACTTATTTTTGTTATGAACGTGGTTAATATTAAAATTTTCTCACTGCATTTACATCGTTAAAATGGACTATACAAATTTTAAATCAAAAAAAATATCAATTTTCAGGTGACATGAACCACCTTATAATTGATATACTTTTTAGTGCTATTTTAAATTTAATTTCTCAAGTGTTTTTTTTTAGAATAAGATTCTTTAAAAAATTGATTATTGTCATTTTTGATTTTTGCGTTGGATACACTTCCCATAATAACGTTTCAACATTAGAATCTTTTATACTATCATATATCCTATCTGTTATTATTACATCTACTATTTCATCTAAAGAAATTGTTACATTTACCATTTCATCTAAATTATTATTTTTCAGCAAATCTATAAAATCCTTAATAACTTCTCCACCATAAATAGATAATATACAAACATTAACAGGATTGTTTAAACTTTTATTTCTTATGTGCCTACTTATTAACAGTTGATATTTATTAATCAAGTACTTTTCATTCTTTACAAAACTTTCATTATAGTTCATTTTTTTCACTAATTGGTTATAAAAGTTAATGATCTCCGACTTAATTGGTTTACTCATTTCAGGAATATCTTCAGTGATACTCTCTATACCTTTATATAGTAGTATTCTTGAATGAACATGTATTAAGTTAGCATATAGAAGACTGTACTCTTTTGCATTCAGATTGACATCAAAACTTAATAGGAATTCCTTCATCCAAAGATTTGTGTATTCTACTACATTTACTTGATGGGTTTGTACATAAAACATCATTTCTGAAACTATTGAATTATCTTCCACATGATATTCAAGTCCAAAAACTGTTAGATATAGGAAAGCAACTTCTGATTCTACTTCTTCATTTGTTAATTTTGGAAACATATTTTGATAAGCTGGTATTGTATCTTTTTTTATTAGGTCAAAATGTTTACTGTCAATAAGTAAATCATTCTCTAAGATTGATTTGTCACAAATTTCATTATTTTCTATCCTATAAAAAATAATAGCAAAATAGTGTCTTAATATTTCTTTTTCAGAGAGTCCTATACTTTGTTTTCTTATTTTTTCTATATATGAGAAAAGAAAATCAAAGCTTTCTTTCTTTATTGTTTCAAAGGGCCACTTTATTCCACTGTATGAATACCAAAAAAATTCAAAATAGAATAGTCTTTTTTGAACTTCGCTTCCAACTATATTTGATTTTACATTAGCATGAAACTCTAATTCATATCTACTAAGTACCTTTTCGCTAACTAATTTCATATTTTTATACATAGTAGTATATGAAACATAATTGTTTATTGCGTATTTATTCAATTCAAAACTGTTATCAAAAAAAAGTGTTTTTAAAGCATTAAATGTTATATTTCTTTCTAAGTAGTACAGATACATTTCATGTATTGATACTAAAGAGGGAATAAATAAATCTATACTGTTACTCTGTTGATCTATTTTTAATTTTAGGTATGCTTGGCTGTTCCAATCTTTAATTTCACTAGATAATTCATTAATTAAGCTTTTGGTAGTTCTTATATTGCACTCCAAATAATTGCTAATATCATTTAAATTTGATTTACTTTGATTATTTACAATATAATACAGAATAGTTATCTTTCTTAAAGTCCTTTTGTCAAAAATATTATTCACTAAATCTACCCCTATCATGGCATCTAAATAAGCATTTAGAAAAATTAACATATAGGATTCCAAATGTCAACATAGATTACTTAATTATCAATCAGCTAGTTTATATAAATGAGTTACTATAACGAAAAATAATAGTCTCCATAATTGAATGCATCGTCAAGAAAAATGAATATAAAAATACAATGATCGCTTAACCAATCATTGTATTCCTAAATTCTATTTAACTACAGGACTATTGAGCAAATTTTTGATCGTATTCTTTAATCTCATTACTAATAATACCGATATTTTTTGGTTTTTCATGACGGGTTTCTTCTGTTCGGCCATGAGCCTTTTTAAAAGCTTCTGATTTCACCCATTCTTTTTGATCTGCTTCAGATTCCCAACGACTTAATACAACAAGTTCATCAAATTCTTCAGTTGTTCTAGTTTGTAATAGTTCTAAGCCTAAGAAGCCATTTACGCCTTCCGTACTTACTTTTCCATGTCCCATGAATTTTTCAATGACTTTATCGGTTGCAGCTTTTTCAGTTTGAATTGTATTCGTCACAATAAACATCTCGTTACCTCTTTCTAATTGAGAACTTTTCTCAATTATACAAAATGTCAGTAAAGGTGTCAATGTCCTTTGGCTACGATTTTTTTTACTGCTAAGATCTTCTATTTTACTTCTTATTTAACCAAATTTATTTCCTTATTTCATCATCATTTCTTCACAATTGCGAAGTATACTTAAAGAGTAATAAGAACACCACCCTACAAACAAACTTTTCATTTTTTCATTACTACTCCTCCAAAGTATAATGAAAGCTATCCTTAAAATTAGTTCTTTGAACTGATTTTAATTCGTATCATGAGGATAGGATATAACAACCTACACCCATGATACGCCCTTTTTCCACCTGATTCTCCATCAGGTGGTTTTTTTTCGACTTTTTTATTTTTAGCCTAACCTAAATATTTTGTTATCGTAACTTTAAAAATGTATTGCTATTAAAATTAATATTTGTTAGACTATTTTTAGGTAAGCCTAAAAATTAAAAAGGAGTGTATTCATTATGGCATCCTCTAGTAGTATCAAGATTCAACAATTAACCGTGCGTTATCAAGGAAACACCGCACTTCAAAATATTGCGTTACACATAAATTCAGGAAAGATTACAGGCATCATTGGACCGAATGGTGCAGGGAAATCAACTTTGATTAAAGGCATGATGGGCTTAATCCAAACAGATCAGCGCTGTGTTTTAGTAGGTGAGCGTTCAATTGATACTAAAAAAAAGGAGATCGCCTACGTTGAACAACGCAATGCCTTAGACTTAACTTTTCCCATCAATGTGGAAGAAACGGTACTGCTTGGAACTTATCCTAAACTGGGATTATTTAAGAAACCCACTGCAAAGGAGAGAGAAAAAGCGCGACTTGCGTTGGAAAAGGTTCAATTAACCGAGTTTAGTAAACGCCAAATTGGCGAGCTTTCCGGTGGGCAATTGCAACGAGTATTTATTGCACGGGTTTTAGCACAAGATGCGGATATTATCTTTTTAGATGAGCCCTTTGTCGGTATTGATATGTTAAGCGAAAAAGTCGTTGTGGGTATTTTAAAGGAATTAAAACAACAAGGAAAAACGATTATTATTGTTCACCATGATCTTCACAAAGTACTGGATTACTTTGATGACGTGATTCTTCTAAAAAAAGAATTGATTGCTTTTGGAGACGTAACGAATACGTTTACGAATAAAAACATTCAAAAGGCGTATGGAGAAAGCATGGGAGATATTCAAATTAAGGGGGTTAAGGACGAATGATTGAAAATTTTATTAACGGACTGGTTCACTACCAATTTTTACAAAATGCTTTGATTACTTCGATTATGGTTGGAATTGTATCTGGCGTGATTGGCTCGTTTATTGTTTTACGAGGAATGTCCTTGATGGGAGATGCAATTTCTCATGCTGTTCTTCCTGGCGTGGCAATGTCTTATATGTTAGGAATCAATTATATTATTGGGGCTTCCTTGTTTGGAATTCTGGCAGCTATTTTAATTGGTTTTATTACTCAAAAAAGTCAATTAAAGAATGATACCGCAATTGGTGTGGTCTTTAGTTCCTTCTTTGCTTTAGGAATTATCTTGATTTCATTTGCTAAAAGTTCCACTGATTTATATCATATTTTATTTGGAAATGTATTGGCTGTTCGAGATTCTGATATTCTGATTACTTTGATTGTCGGCATTGTGGTGTTACTGTTTGTCTTTCTTTTCTATAAGGAGCTTGTAGTCTCATCTTTTGATCCAACGATGGCTAAGGCTTACGGTTTAAAAACAACCTTGCTTCATTATGCATTGATGTTTCTACTAACGTTAGTTGCTGTCTCTGCGTTGCAAACGGTTGGTACAATTCTAGTCATTGCAATGTTGATTACTCCTGCTGCTACAGCTTATCAATTAACCAATCACTTACCTACGATGATTGTTCTTTCCACCATTTTTGGTGTCTTAAGTTCGATTATTGGATTGTTCTTCAGTTATTCATATAATCTAGCTTCTGGTGCAACGATTGTTTTAACTGCAGCATTATTTTTTATACTTGCTTTTCTATTTTCACCAAAAAAAGGGTTGTTTTTTATCAATAAAAAAAAGGAGGAACAAGAACTATGAAAAGAATAGGATTAATCGTCTCTGCGTTGCTACTCGTTGTTGTTTTAGGAGCCTGTGGGAATGCTAAAACGTCACAAAATAAGACTGATAAACTGAAGGTAGTAGCTACAAATTCAATTATTGCCGATATGACTAAAAATGTTGGAGGTAATTTAATTGAGCTTCATAGTATCGTGCCAGTTGGAACAGACCCTCATGAATACGAGCCCCTTCCAGTTGACGTCGCTAAAGCTTCTGAGGCTGACATTATTTTCTACAACGGATTAAATTTGGAGACAGGTGGGAATGGTTGGTTTACTAAATTAATGGAAACTGCTCACCGTAAAGAAAATACAGATTATTTCGTTGTTAGCAAAGGTGTTGAACCACTCTTTTTAACAAGTGCTGGACAAGAAAGCGAACAAGACCCTCACGCTTGGCTGGATATCCAAAATGGGATTCATTATGTTCAAACAATTGCCAATACTTTAGAAAAAAAGGATCCAAAAAACAAAGCAACTTATCAAGAAAATGCTAAAACCTATATTGAAAAATTAACGAAGTTAGATTCGGAAGCAAAAGAAAAATTCAAAGACATTCCAGAAAGTAAAAAGCTATTGGTTACTAGTGAAGGAGCTTTTAAATATTTTTCTAAAGCATATGGCTTAAAAGCTGCTTATATTTGGGAAATTAATACGGAAAGCCAAGGCACCCCAGATCAAATGAAACAAATTATTGATACAATTAATAGCTCTGAGGTTCCTTCACTATTTGTTGAAACAAGTGTTGATCCTCGTAGTATGGAACGCGTATCAAAAGAAACGGGTTTACCAATTGCTAGTAATATTTTCACAGATTCTATTGCTAAAAAAGGACAAGCTGGTGATAGCTATTACGCGATGATTAAATGGAATTTAGATCATATTCATGAGGGGTTAATTAAATAAAATTAAACCTAAGCAAAAGAGTAGTCGAGGCTACTCTTTTTTTCGTTACAATAGACACTCTTATACAATATTGTCTTTTATTCTTCTTAAAAAGCCTAATTTCCAACTAAATACTTCTTTTAATTTATGATTTCATGTCGTTTGGCCCTCACCTTTTGAGGAATATGATAAAGTGGATACGCTTCAAAAGAAAATTTCATTCATTAAGGAGAGCAAACAAGTGAACACTAAATTTTTCAAAAAAACCATTCAATTAGTAGGTATATCTGTTGGTATTTTTATAGGAGCATGGCTGCCATTTGATAGTAGTAGTGCCGCAACAGCTCCAGAACAAACGACCTTTTTATTAGAGCAATCTTCAGAAAACTCCCCTTTTCTACCTTCTAGTGACTCAACACTCCAACAGCTTTATACCCATAGCTCTGCACTAGAATTGGCAAATATGGTTCGTACAAAACAAGTGAGTAGCGCTGAACTAGTGGCTGTTGCACTTCAACAGGTAAGACAAGAGAATCCACAATTGAATGCAGTCATCACGCTTCGAGAAACAGCGGCCTTAAAAGAGGCAAATGAATTGGAGGATCATGGACAACCTTTTCTTGGTGTTCCTTTACTTTTAAAAGGCTTAGGCCAAACTTTAAAAGGGGAATCCAATACAAATGGACTGATTTTTTCAAAAGATCAGCTTGCAGGTGGAACAAGTAGCTTTGTGAAAGGGTTGCAAGAAGCTGGCTTTATTCTTATTGGACAAACTAATTTCCCAGAATTGGGCTATAAGAATATCACCGACTCGCCTCTATATGGTCCAACACATAATCCTTGGAATCATGCTTATCAAGCAGGGGGCTCATCAGGTGGAGCTGGAGCAAGTGTCGCTGCTGGTATGGTTCCAATTGCTTCTGGAAGTGACGCTGGTGGCTCCATTAGAATTCCTGCTTCATGGACTGGAACAATTGGATTAAAGCCCTCACGTGGCGTCCTAATAGGCAATAGTGCGGCAGAACGTGGACAAGCGGTTCATTTCGCCTTAACTAAAACAATGCAAGATACTGAAACTCTCTTTCATGCCCTAAAAATTCCAGAGAGACTACAAACTGATCCTACGCCTTTAAAAAATCTAAAAATTGGCTATTCGACAAAATCACCTGTGGGAACACCCGTCAGTTCGGAGGCCATTCAAGCTGTTGAAAACGCGGTAACGTTTCTAAGAACACAAGGATTTGAAGTTGAAGAAGTGAACAATCCCATTGACGGCGTCGCATTAATGAAAAATTATTATACAATTGCTTCCAGTTCAGCGAGTATTGCCAATTTTTTAGCAAATCAAAAATTAAAAAGAAATTTAATAATAGAAGATGTCGATTTATTGACTTGGGCTCTTTACCAAACAGGAACAACGATTACTAAAGAACAAGTCAATGCTGCTTGGGAAGAAAATGGCCGGATGGCTGCTCTAATGGGCGAATTCCATCAAACTTATCCGCTTTTTTTAACTCCTACCACGGCATGGCCTGCTCCAAAAGTGGGCGATTCTCTGCTAACAGCTGAGCATGTGGAAAAAATGAATCATATTACTGACCTTTCTGCCGAAGAACGTCAACAATTAATTTATGATCAATGGTTACCAGCCTTAACTTTATCGCCGTTTACGCAACAAATGAATTTAACGGGTGAAGCAGCAATTAGTCTTCCTACTCATTTAACTGCTGAAGGCTTGCCATTAGGTATTCAATTTAATGCTGCCAAAGGACAAGACGAACGTTTAATTCAAATGGGGAAATTATTTGAAGAAGAGGGGCAATTTAAACAAACTGTCTCACCAGATAATTCTAAAGAAGATCATGAGGAATCCCAAACAACGACGACGACGCCTGCAATAGAGTTACCTGTTGACCCACCTGTAGAAGAGGTGCCTGCTGCTAATTTAGCTCCTATTGCACCCCTTGAAGCATTACCCGCTGGATCAAATCCAGAATCAACTGAACGAGTAAGCATCAAAACAAAAGACACTCCTCTTTCTACTGAAACGCGACTGCCTAAGACCCATGAAAAAGAGTTTCTATTTGATCCTATCCTACTTGGTTTGCTCTTTATTTTCAGTAGTTTATATTGTTTAAAAAAAGAACCAGAACTGAATTAACCTTTCAGTTTTGGTTCTTTTAGTTTAGTTGAAAAATTGTTCCATGTGTAACTTATCGTTCTTTTATTAAGAGGCCTTCATCCCATAAATCTACGTTTAACAAGGTTACTTCAGGGCCAAAGGTCTGTTTGATGAAGTCTTTCATTTCAGAAAAATCCAATTCTTTTTTAAGCACAATTGTTCGATTCGTAAACCATTTCTTCCGATAAGAACTAGCCGGAATTTCTAAGCTTATTGCATAAACAAAGCAATCGTCCCAATTTTTTTCGATTCTCATGGTTTTATCCTCCTCTTTAATCTATTATGCAAAATAACGTTTTAATTGTTGTCTTCTTCTAAGTTCACTTTTTTAGCGCGTTTTTTTCGGTTGGCTTTTCTTCTTTTTTGCGCTTCTTTCTTTTCCTTTTCTTTCTTTTTCTTTCGAATAATAAACCAAATTAATAGCAACGCTAGTAAAATTAGTAAAATGCCAACTAAAATGTAAATCCAAGTGTAATCTTTTTTAACAGTGACATCTTTTTCGTTGAAGGCTTTCGCAACATCTGCTTTGATTGTAAAGTCTTTTTTAAACTTCCATGTTTCTCCCATTGATTTTGCAGTCATTGATAGGGTATAGTCTCCTGCTTTGAGCTTTTCACCATTCAACGAAACTGGATAGGCAAATGATGTATTTGGAGCCATTTGCATTTCTTCTTTTTTAGAAGAATACAGAACATCGCTTTCTCCTTTTTTAGTAATTTTGGTATCTACTGACAGTTGGTTCATATATTTAGCTTGTGTATTTTGTAAGGTTGCATTGATAACGTTACGGGCATTGACTTGGTTAGGCTCAACCTTGTTTAATTTTAATTCTGAGTCAATTTTAACGTCTGTTTCTTGTAATACGACGGCTACTACATAGGCATATTTATTTTCAATCGCTAAGCCTTGTTGTGTTTTTTCTTTTTTAGTTTCTGCTGTGTCTTCTTTTTCTTTTAGAGTAATGCCGCCTGCTAGAATTCCATCAAATCCGTCTTTTGGCATTTCAACCATTAATTCTAAATCCGTAGAGCCATTTGCAGGAATTTTTACTTCGTTTACTGCCGGTTTGACAATTTCTTCTATATTGTACTTGCTTGTTTTATCTAATTTTGTATTGGATTCGCCATATTCGACTACTCCGTTGATATTGGTTGTTGCTGCATGTACACTAGGCAATACTGTCACTTCATTGTCTGTGTCATTACGCATGTGAACTTTTAATGTTTGTTTTTCTGATGGCTTCATTGTTAAATCAAAGTAACTATGAGACGTGTCTTTTTGATTTTCTGGAATAACAGGCTCCACGCTAAATTTTAATTGCGAGGCATTTGCTTGTGGGATTATACTTACTAAACTTAGAAGAAAGATTAACCCAATCACTAATTTTTTTTTGACGTTCAACATATTTTTCTTCCTCCTACTATAAATGAAAAAATAGGCATAGGAATACACCAGATAGATGTATTCCTATACATAAAAACTTTTTTATTATTCTTTTGAGTTAGCTGGTGTATCTGTTAATGTCCAAGTTAATGTTGTTTTATATGTGTCTGCATCTTTAACACTTGATCCTGGAACGCTTAATTCAATACTTTCAGCCATACTTGCAGCATCTCCGGCACGGTATACCCAAGTACCAAAACCTTCACCTGCAGCTGCTGACATAATGTTTTCAGCTACACCTGTACCATCGTTTTTCAATGAGAACGAAGTTTTGACAACGCTAGGTGCTTTTGAATTTGAAACAGAGGCAACTTGACCATTTTTAAAGGTTACTTCTGCTCCGACTAACTCTTTGCCTTCTTTAGCTGATTTGAATTGACCATTTTGTTTAACACTTAATGACCAGCCTTTTTCACCACCACGTTTATCTGTTACTTGAGCGTAGTTTGGAACTGGATTTTTTAAATCTGCTTTGCCATCCTCACCTCTTAGGTATTGAGGTTTTGCAAAATACGTTTGGTTTTTAGTTGAAATTAATTGCTCACCGAAGTCTAGGCTTGATGCATAGTCTAAACTTAATGGTCCGTTTGTACCTGGATCAACTGGTTTTTCTGGATCCGTTGGATCAACCGGGTCAACTGGTTTTTCTGGATCAGGATCTGTTGGGTCTGTTGGATCTGTTGGTGATTCGTCTTCAACAAATTTTACTTGTGCATTTGTGTCACGATTTGCTGGAATAGGGCCTGGTGCTGCTGAAACATGACCAACTCCACTTAATAATAATGTACTGAATAAGACAGTTCCTACGGTTGCTAATTTTAATGATTTCATTTTTTCATTTCTCCTCTAATTTGTTTTTTTTAGTTTAGTTAATTTTATTCATTTCCTGGAACATCTGTTAATGTCCAAGTTAATTTTGTATCGTATTTTACTGCATCTTTAGCTGTTGTTCCTGGCACGTCTAATGTGATGGCTTTGTTTTTCTTAACTGTTTTTCCTTCGACTTCCATATCTTCAAGCGTACCGAAGCGATCTACCCAAGTACCAGCACCGGCACCTTTAACAGCTGTCATTACTTTAGTAGAAGTATTTGGCGTTAATGCCATATCAAATGTTTTTGGTGCGATTACATTTTCGATATTTGAAGCTGATACACCTTCTGTAAAGGTAATTTGTGAACCTGTTAATTCTTTGTTTAATGTTTTATCGTTTTTAAATTGTCCTTCTTGTTTAACACTTAGTGACCAACCGCCATTATTTCCGCGTTTGTCTGTAATTTGTACGTAGTTTGGTCTTGCTGTTGCTGGATCAAAATCTGACATATCTTCATTCCATAAATATTGTGGATTTGCATAGTACGTTTCGTCTTTATTGGTAATTTTATTTTTACCAAAATCGATACTTGATGCGAAATCAATACTTAGCGGTCCATCTGTTCCTGGATTTGGCTTGTGATCTGGTGTTGTTGGATCCCATGGATTTACTGGCTTGTTTGGATCTGGATCAACTGGATCGACTGGGTCCGTTGGGTCTTCATCTGGTACGAATTCAACAATCCCTCCACTTTGATACGTTCTTACGTAATCGTCTTCTGCTGCAAAAGCCTGCACTCCAGTTGCTGCAATACTTGCTAATACCATTGCTGCTGTAGTTCCATATTTAATTAATTTCATTATAAATTTCCTCCTGTTTTTTGTTTTTATTTATTAAGATTAATAAGACTGCACTTGAGAAACTAAACAGCCCTATTAAGTTTAAATAACTTGTATTTGTTGTACCTGTTTGTGGCAAGCGACCTTGATTTGTTGGTGGTACGCTCGGTTTTCCTGCTGGAGGAATTTGATTAGGAATTTCTGGCTCTGGATATTCATATGTCCCATAAAAACCGATTCCACTATTTGATTCATAGCTTTGTTTTTCAGCTGCTTCTACAATTGTCCAAGATGTTGAGAGACAACCTAAAAGTAACAAAACCAAGACGATTCTTTTTTTCATTTTGTCTCCCCCTTATTCATTTCCTGGAACAGATTGCAGTGTCCATTGGATGGCACCTGTATATTTTTCACTATAAGGTTGACCCGCCTTCACTTTTAAAACAGGCCCTTCTTGAATATCTTGCCAATCATTTGAAATTTCGACAGGTTGATTGTCTAGTGTTTTTTGATCTCTAATTGGAATCGAATCTCCTATTGTAAAGGCAAGTTCTTTTCCTTGATTGTAATAATGTAAACTGTTCATTAATTGATGCCCAGACTCACCAGTCAACTCTTTTAGAAGAGTCGCTCTCATTGACCATTGATTTCCTTTGCCACGGCTATCTTGAACAATCAATCCATCGTCTTTATTTTGAATTGGGTAAGATTTGTCTTTAGTTGAATTTTTTAAATTATCTCCGAAATTTAGTTCATTTGGTGCAGAAACAAATTCTAGTACTCCTTTGATGATTGTTTGCACGGTATTCGATGTCACTCCAACTGCTTTAAAACCATCGGAAAAGTTCATATTGGCTACTGCTGAATTTTTAAAAAGTGTTCCATCAGATACTTTTTCAGCATCTACCGTCACATCAAACTCGACAACAATCGTTTCGTTAGCAGCTATTGTACCGGAACTATCATTTAAGGAAAGGGTATTTCCTGTTATCGTCGGAGTCGCTAAAGACTTACCTGACTCTGTATGAGCTACTAAGTTGCTACTATTTTTTGTATAACTTGTTATTTCAGTAATGTCTGAATTGATTGAAATGGTACTGTATTTAACGTCCGCTTTTTTATATGGTGTGCGATAAATTATTTTGTAATGAAGAACATCATTGACTTGCGCATAATCAGAAGCAGAGCCATCTTGATGTGTGACACTTTCTTCTAGTACACCGTAATCTTCAATCAACGTGCTCACTTCATTTGAAACACTTAACGGAATTTCGACACCATTGCTGTATTTCCCTTCAACGGCAGTCTTTGCTTTCACAAGGGTACCTGTTGGGACACCTTTTTTAACTGTTCCGTTGTATTCTAGATAAACAGCCTGTTTTCTACTTACTGGCTTAGTTAGTGAAGCCGTAATTTGCTTCGTGCTTGCATCATATGACCCTGTTCCAACCACTTGACCCGACTCATCTTTTAAGGTGATATTCGTAATAGCTTCAAGCTGTGAATCAACGGTTGTGGTAAAGGTTAATGAAGCATAGTTGTTTATTTCAGTTTCAGATTGATAGGAACTCAAGGCGGTTCCTCGATACTTCAACTGCTCTCCTGGTGTGGCAATATCTGCTACGGAACCATCAAGGTGAAATACCTCTTCTTTGACTTCAAGTCGCTCATCTTTTAATTTTGCAAATGCTTCATTACTTTTCACGATTTTATCTGAGGCATCTGAATTGGTTACAATGATTTGACTGGTATTCGGCAGCAACCGGTGGCCTTTTTCATAAGGGTATTTTGACAAATCTGCCCCTTCTCTAACGGTTGCTTTCACTTCTAATGCGTACATTTTATTGTAAAAATCAGCTTTCTTTAAGGAGGTTTCTTTAGCTTCAGCCCGAATCTTGTTTCCTTGCTTGGAAAGGGTAAACAGACTATTTACATTTTGTCCTGTTAACGTATCTACGATATCAAAGGATTGAATGTTCAACTCATCGATTACAGGATCTTCAATAATTAATTGTGGTTCAAAATTCTTTATTTGTCTGTAAGGTACGCTGACATAAGTTGTATAGTTGATTTGTTTCGTTGCTTGATTTTCTACTGTTCCAATTTTAGAAGGATCAGGAAAGGCAATTGGAACCAAACTTTTTACATCATATCCATTCCAACTTTTTGAGGAATAGTAATCGAAAGTTAATTCATCGGTTTCTCCATAGGCAACACTAACCCAGCGTGTTTCATCTGTTTCGCTAACATTGCTATTACGTGGAGATTCAACTGTTAGTTTGTCACTCTTACGTTCGCCTAAAACATCTGAATCTTCTCTTACATAGACTTCTTGAATGCTGTCTGAATACATAATTGCAGATTCATCATAATCGATATCGGTTAAATTCCATACCCCTTTTACTTTGATCTTCTCTCCTGTTTCAGAATCATAAAATTCAACTCTGATTGTCGCAGGATTGTATTTTGAACCACCACCAACACGTGCTGATAGCATATTTTTGGTTCCACCTGGAGTTGGTGTCGCTGTTCCAAATGAAGAACCGCCACTTGCTGTGTTCACAATGACCTCTTTAACATCAATCACTCGCCCTTTATAGATCCCTGTTTTTGTATAATAAATATAGGTATCTTCGCCTGACTGTGCTCTTGTGATACGTTGCTCTGCATTTGGTTTCCCTTTATTAACACCATGAATAAAGTAGTTAACCGTACTTTCTTTAAATCGTGTTAATACCAGTCCGTATTCTCCTGAAATCATTTGAGGTGGATTTGTTTTTGGAATTTTGATAACGTCTGGTTCATCTACTAAGAGGGAACCTTTTGGTAATAAATTCAATCTAGGTTGAATGGCCCTTAGTTGATTAGACATTTCAGCATTGTCTAATTCTGTATTTGCAATCGGATTTTCTGTAGCTGGTGGTGCAGGTTTTTCAGTCATTTCTGGTTGTTCTGTTGGAACTTCTGGAACAGTCGGTTCCGCTTCGTTGTTCTCTTTTGGTTCATTTAGCGTTTCTATCGACGGATGCGCTTTGACTGTGATAGGAAATTGTTTTTCTGCCCCCGCTTCATCTGCTACTGTTACCTTGAACTCTCCTGTTTTTGTAAGATTCCCTTCTATGTTTAACTTAATTGGGGAACTTGTCTCACTTGCCAATGTAATTTTTTGTCTTGATCCTACTGGTTCAATTTTTTCAATTACACCTTGATTGGCTTGGAGAATTTGATCTATATCTAATTCAAATTCTGTTGGTACTTCTAAATAAATGAGTGGATTGCTTAACGGATCGTCAATCGTTATGTCAAATTGAAACTCTTCATTCTCATAAAACTCTTGTTGGCTTGAGGCAATTGTTAAATTTAACTCCTCAGCTTTAATTCCAGATTCTTTAACCTTAGTTACATAGTGAATTCCGGATAAAATCAATCCTGAAACAAATAATGCAACAATCCACATGCTTAGTTGCTTTTTGCTCATCCTAACTTGCATTCTTTCACCCCTTAAATGAGTATCGTAAACAAATGTTTACGACACGCTATGAAAAAGACCGCTATAAACGGATGAAAGTCAGCCTTGATACCAATTTAGATTGGTAAAAAGTTTAAAAAAAAAGTGTCGCGTAAACATTTGTTTACGCGACACTTTTATGTGTTGTTCCTATCTGCAATTACTATATCATTTACTATTTTCACTGTCATTTTAAAAAATTTTATTTTTTTGAAAATTTTTTAGAATCCTTATTTGAATGGGTTTAAATAAGGTCATTTTTAAAATAAAATAGCATTAAATATATGTCTCTGTTATTCTATAATTGTTTGAACTCAATCGGGATAATAAAATTAGTTCTAGACTTGATAATTATATTCCTATAAAGTATAGACTAGATTAAATAAAATAATGTGTAAGGAGGATCCTCATGAATTTTTTACTAAATAAAGAATATCAACATAGAATGGCCATCTTAAATCATTTAGAATTAACTCCTTTACAAACTACATCGATTCAAGAAGTCAGTGATTCCCTCTCTTTTTCAAATTTTATTGTCAAAAAATCAATTAAACAAATTATCGAAGATTTAACCGATCATCATATTACAGGTATTCAAATCAAATTAGATTCAAAAAAAATTACCTTTCAATCTGATGGAACTGACTCGATTCTTTCGTTACAGTGGATTTATTTAAAGGATTCTAACCTATTTCTCTTGTTAGATGGCATGTTTAAAGATAAGAACTTCTCGCTAGAACAATTTTCAGCCAATCAATTTTTAAGTCTTTCTGCTGCGTATCTATTAAGAAGTGAATTAGAAACTATTTTAAAAAAATATCATATTACAATTGACTCTGATTTGCAGCTTGCAGGACTCGAATCCGACATTCGTCTCTTTCTTTTTGAAGTTTACTTTCATTCTTTTAACAGCTTAGAGTATCCATTTTCTAAAGAACTCGTTGAGCTATCTGAGCTATTTCTTAAAGAACTCTCTATGTTTTTAAATACAACCTTCTCTTCTACACAGAAGGTTAAAATTACTTTCTTTTTATGTGTTACCTTTCAACGACTCTTTTTTGGAAACACATTGAAGAAACAAGTAACAAGCGTTCCATTTAACAATATTGAGTTGGCTATCAAGCAGGTGATTGTTCAGTTTTTTTTAGAAACAACTACACTGAAGAAAACTCAATTAAAGCTGGAAACTAGTTTTTTATGCTCCTTTCTATTTGCTGGAAACTTGATTCCAAAAATCTCTACTCAAGCTTCTCTAAAATTTATTGAAACGAGTTGTAAGCCCGCATTAGATTTAACGGATATTTTCTTGAAACAGTTAAATAAACGTTTTGATATTCAATCAGATGCGTCTTACTACAACTTATTGAAACGAGAATTAAATCGGATTCATTATAAGTTTTTAACATTTAATCCTTCAGATTTAATGATGTATTTCCAAGCTAATCCTGAATTTTTAAAAGAGAATTATCCTGATTTTTTCTTATTTTCTGAATCCTTTATTCATAATAATTTCAATAAAAAAGAAGAAACAACTATTTTGTTTTATCATTATTTATTTTCCTTGATTCGATACTTACCCGCCTCTCTTTTAAACAACCCAATATACGTTTGTGTCGACTTTTCTCATGGAAAATCATATAATCATTTCATTAGCACTTCGATCAAGTCTTTTAAATTTCTGAATATCGTGATTGAGTCTACTCTATCCAATCAAACCAATTTATACCTTTCTGACTTTAAACCCGCTCATTCCCATTGCGATTATATTATTTGGAAAAATCCGCCTTTGCCAACTGATTGGGAATACTTCGGAAATAAAATTATTGAATTGAAACATAAAGAAAGGTGAATTTTATGAATCATAAACTCTTACATTTTACTCAATCTTCCATCATCTGTGGCTTGTTATTTTCGGGACTCTTTTTCCCGATGTCTATTAAAGCTGCCCCACATGATCCGGATATTGTTTTATTAGCAGATAGCTCACCTGTTAATCCACTCAATCCAGCAGTTACGGTAGATCCAGTTGAAGCCCCACCTGAATCTTCAGATGCTGTAGAACACAACAGACAACATAAAGAACTTGAAAATGTTCATCAAACTACTCGTAAAAAAACAAAATCTGTAAAAAAGAAAACAAAAGTTAAGAAAGAACCTTCAAAAAAGCAGTCTGCTTTAAAAATTTCCAACCTAACGCCCTACTCGATTCAAACAGATGCTGTTTTGCCTCCAGATCCTAGTAGCGGCGGGAATAACAATGATTTTAGTCAAACAACTACTGGTCAGTTACTTGCTAATTTATCTGGCTGTATTCTCTATGGAACTAAAAAATAACGTTTATTTTTCAGTTTTAATTATTTTCTTTTTATAACGTATAAAATTTCTAAAAAAAACACCTCCTTTTTTCTTTAAATAATGAACTAACTCGATTATGATAAGATTAGTTCATTAGTTTTAGGAGGAATTTTTTTGGCTATACTAGGTTATGCTCGCGTCAGCACACATTATCAACAACTTGATTCTCAGTTGGCTGCACTGAAACATTACGGATGTGACCGTATCTATACCGAAACAGAGAGTGGTAGAAATGAAAAAAGGGTGGAGCTGAACAAAGTACTTAATGAATTACAACCAGGAGATACATTCGTTATTTTTAAATTAGATCGACTTTCCCGTGGTACAAAACATCTTTTGATTTTAATGGAAGAATTTAAACAACGAAACATTCATTTTATTAGTATTCAAAATAACATTGACACTACTACGTCAATGGGACGTTTCTTTTTTACTATTATGAGCGCTTTTGCTGAAATGGAAGCAGAATTAATCAGCGAAAGAGTCATTTCTGGCCTAAATGCAGCTCGTAACAATGGCAAACAACTCGGCCGTCCACCAGTGAATAAAAATATTGAATTGGTCTTAGATTTATATCAAAATACGGATATGTCAATTGCCAAAATTGCTCGAACAACGCAAGTCTCTAGATCAACTGTTTATCGATATCTTGAGAAAAATAACATCCCATTAAAAACCAAGTAATACGTATTTAATCATTATTTAAAACCCCCATCCTACATGATGCAGGATGGGGGTTTGTTAATTTATCGATTTAATTTATCGATTTAATTTTCCGATCTTTCCGTGCTCTAAGCGCAGAGAAGATTGATACAACGTCAACAACTTCTTGTAAAGCAGCTCCAAGCAATGCTGGGATAATTCCTGTACTTGCAACTAGCATTAAAATTGTACAAATTAAAATACCTAATAAGACGGATTCTTTCGCAATTTTCATTGTATCTTTTGACAATTGGATCACGGTGCTGACTTTGCTCAAGTCATCTTTTAGAATCACTACATCAGCTGATTCACTTGCAGCAGTTGAACCATGTGCTCCCATTGCAATTCCAATATCTGCAATGGTCAGTGAAGGCGCGTCATTGACTCCGTCTCCCACCATTATAATTGGACGCTCTGAATCAGGTATTTCTTTTAATGCTGCAATTTTATCACCTGGCAGACATTCTGCATTAACGTCTGTAATGCCCACTTCTTTTGCAATGGTAGTAGCAACATCCTTTTGATCACCCGTTAGCATCATCACTTTGGTCAAACCTTCTGCTTTTAATTGACTAATTGTTTCTTTAGCCTCACTTCTAATAGTATCTGTAAAAGTAATAAAACCCGCATATTGGTTGTTAACTGAAATAAATAAAGCTGTTTGTTTGATACCTTCTGGCGTTTGATTTGGTGCAACAAAAGCTAACTTTCCAACTTTGATTTCTTGACCTTCTACTTCTGCTGCAACCCCATTTCCAATGGATTCTTCAATCTTACTTGCTTTTAATAGATTCTGATTTCCAACATAGGACATCAATGATTTTGCAAGGATATGGCCCGATTGTTGCTCCGCGCTCGCTGCAAGTAAGACCATTTTTTCATTTGTTATCGTCCCAGTTGTTTGAATTTGGTCAACAGATAAGACACCATTCGTAAGCGTTCCTGTTTTATCAAACGCAATCGAATTCGCTGTTGCCAATTTTTCAATCGTTGTACCTGTCTTAATAATGATCCCATTTCTACTAGAACGGCTCATTCCAGAAACCATCGCAATTGGAGCTGCCAAAATCAATGGACATGGTGACGCTACGACTAAAACTTCAGCAAAACGTTTCGGATCTTTTGAAATATACCACGCAATTCCAGCAATTAAATACGCAATAATTGTAAATGGAACGGCGTATCGGTCTGCTAATCGAACAAAATGAGCAGGTTGTTGCTCTGATTCTTTTACGAGTCGAACAATGTGTTGGAATTGGCTATCTGCTGCTAACTTATCCACTGCCATCGTAATGGCTCCGTCGCCATTTACTGACCCAGACATTAACGAGTCCCCTACTTGCTTATTCACAGGTTTTGACTCACCCGTTAATGAGGCTTCATCAAATAACGATTGTCCAGATAGTACCGTACCATCAACTGGAACGACTTCCCCAGGTTTAACTACTAAAACATCTTTTACCTTCACTTTTTCAACAGGAAGTTCGACAAGTTGATCTCCTTCGTATTTATGCGCAATTTGCGGAGAATTATCTAATAACGATTTCAGCTCACTCCGCGCTTTTTTAGCTGCATAATCTTCAAGTGAATCCCCACCGGTCAGCATAATGAGGATAATCAAGCTTGCCCAGTATTCTCCAACTGCTAGTGTAGCTATAATAGCTGTGATCGCTAAAATATCTACTCCATAGCTCCCAGAACGAAGCGTTTTAACCATCCCTATAAACATTACCCCTGACATAATCACACCAGCGATTGTTATTAATCCTTGCGCGAGATTATTCTGCTGAAACAAAAATTCTAAAATTAAAGCGATAATTCCTACACTTATTACTAAATACAATTTTTTATCATTTCTCATAGGCGCATTCTTCCTTTAACAAATTAATTTAACTTAAATCAAAACTCGTTCTATTTCCTAGTGAAAGCATACCATCGAAAAATAAGAAAAGCGAAAACAAACCCCTAAATGAAAACGATTCTTAGTCTCATACAATGAGCAATTTTAGATTAAATAAAAAACCATCTATTCAAAATAGATGGTTTTTGTTTTACCAGATTTTAATGCCAAATAATTCTTTTAATCCTGATAAAATGAACGTCGGAATTGCAGGAACAACTAGCAATAAAAGATAAACATTTAATGATAATGGGGCTGTGCCCATCACTGTATTGAAAAATGGAATAATCGTTACAAGATACGAACTAATTCCAGCAAATAAAACGGCTGCGACTAAAGGTTTATTTTGGAATGGATTTCTTCTAAATAATGTTTTAGAGCTACGGGCATCAAAAACGTGCCATAATTGCCCGTAAACAAGCGTTAAAAAGGCTACTGTTTGGGCTTGATTGCTACTCATTCCATTTTTTGCTGCCAAGATAAAGGCTGCGTATACCATTAATCCCATTACCGTTCCTCGAATCAACACACGAGACCAGGTGTAATTTGCTAAGACTGACTCTTTTGGATTACGTGGTTTCTCACTCATAATATCTGATTCTGCCACATCATATCCTAGTGAAAATGATGGAACAGCGTCACTGACCATATTTACCCAAAGAATCATTAAAGCTGTTAAGGTCGGTGTTGACGCTGGAACTTGTCCCATCCCTTTTGTGAAGAAAAGCAGTCCAATTAATAAAGATAAGACTTCTGCTACATTTGTTGTCAGCTCATGACGCATAAAGTTTTTAATATTGGCATAAATGGTTCGTCCACTTTCAACTGTTTTTTGGATCGTCGTAAACTTATCGTCTAGTAAAATCAAATCAGCAGAGTCCTTCGTCACTTCTGTTCCTGCTATTCCCATTGCAATGCCAATATCTGCGGCTCTTAGTGCAGGCGCATCATTCACTCCATCTCCCGTCATCGCCACGATTTCACCATGTTTTTGTAGCTGTTCGACAATCCGTTGTTTATGCTCTGGTGAAACACGAGCATAAACTTGTGTCTCTTTGACAACTTCAAATAACTCTTCATCAGTCATTTTTTCAATTGCTGACCCTTTGATTGAAGGCGCGTCCAACGAGTCAATAATGGTTAAATCATAGGCAATCGCTTTAGCAGTTGCTTCATGGTCCCCAGTAATCATCACAACTTTAACTGAAGCTTCCTTCAATTGCTGAACAGATTCTCTGACTTCTTCTCTTGGTGGATCAATAATTCCGGCTATTCCGGTCACAGTAAAGCCTACTTCTAATTCTTCCACCGTTCCATTGGTTGCTTCTTCTTTGGTTAAAACTTTTTCCGCTACGGCAAGAGTTCTTAATGCCTCTTTAGCAAAATTCAAGGTTGTTTCTTCTAATTTTTTAATTAAAAGAGAGGTTTCAACGCGTTCATTTTCATGCAAAATATAGGCGCTTTTTTCAACCAATACATCCGGTGCTCCTTTAGTATAAAGCTTATACTGGTCGTCTTCTTTTACAATAATACTCATCATTTTCCGACTACTTGTAAAAGGTAAAACTCGGTAAATTTCACTGCCCTTTTCAAGGATGTCCTTTTTGGTAATTCCGGCTTTCTCTCCTAAAACAACTAAAGCTACCTCTGTTGGATTTCCAAAAGGCTTGTATTGTTGCTCTACCAATTTTACTTCGGCTTCATTACATAGAACAGCACCTTTCATAAATGATTGGTAGGCATTCGTATCTGGATTGTCACTGATAATTTTACCTTCTGGTGAATACCCTTTGCCTGTAACAAAGTATGCGTCACCGTTGGCAAAGAATTGCGTCACGGTCATTTCATTTTTCGTTAACGTTCCTGTTTTATCGGAACAAACATAAGAAGTTGCGCCTAGCGTCTCAACACTGTTTAGTGATTTAATTAACCCTTTGTTTTTAGCCATCTTACTTGCACCGATGGTTAAAACGATGGATAACACTGCTGGCAATGCATCTGGAATAGAGGCTACGGCTAAAGCAATTGAAGTAGACAACACCCCGCCAATTGCGGAAAAAGTTAATGCCCCTGTTGCTTGATAGGATTGAATCATTCCAACAATTAAGGTAAACACAACGACTAAACCAGAAATCAACATTAGCGATTTAGTCAATTTTCCAACTGTGTGTTGTAATGGTGAAGGTTTTGACTCAACCTTTTGAAGCAGCTCAGCAATTTTTCCTAATTCGGTTTTTTGACCGGTTGCAACAACAATCCCAATTCCACTACCATTTGAAACTGTTGATCCTGAGAACCCCATGTTTCGTTGATCACCAACGCCAATCTCTCCTTCAAGCGCTTGACTGTCCTTTTGAATGGCATCTGCTTCGCCTGTCAAATGCGATTCAATCACCTGTAATTCTGACGTATCAACCCATCTGATATCTGCTTCAATAAAATCACCAACGTTTACTTTTACGATATCTCCCGGCACAAGGTCGACTGAATCATAGCGTCCCCAATTGCCATTTCGTAAAAGAGCGACTTGACGATTGGAAAGTTGTTTCAACGCATCTAAACTTTTCTTAGCGCTAATTTCTTGCCAAAATGACAGGGTCGCATTAATAATAATCAAAATTAAAATTGCCGTTCCTTCATAAAGAGCTTCTGTTCCGTGCTTTACATCGCCTTTAATTTGAAAATCGTAATAGGCACTGAAAAAAGATAATAAAATTGCACCCATTAAAACAATCACGATTGGCTCTTTAAAACTGCGTAAATAGATTTTCCAATACGGATCTGATTTTTCTTCGTTTAATTTATTTGCTCCGAAACGCTCTCTATTTGATTCCACAACAGTATCTGTTAATCCTTCTGTCATAGACACATTAAATTCATTTAGTACCTCTTGGCTCTCCTTGTTGTAAAATTTCATTCAACCATTCCCTTCTGCTTCTGTTAATTTTCAAAATAAATACAAAAAAGAGCGCACGCCTTCAAGATGTTCTCCTCACCCTTGGAGAACTAGATCTTGAAAGCTTGCGCCCAACCTAATTTGTATTTAACTGTTTAATCAGTATATCATTTTTTTCTATGGTTATCTATAAGTTCTATCGGATTCTCATTTTTTGTTCATAATTTAAAATAAGTTATTCAAGTACGCTTTATTTTGTAAGAACAATGTTATAAAAACCAAAGTTTGAACCACTATCAGTCAATAATATCTTTAAGCTCTTAGCATTGTTCACTGGAATTTCAAAATGGGTATCAGCTAATTCAGCAGATATTTTATGCTCTTCGCTCAACTCATTATCTAGAAATATTTTCATTTTAGCATCTTCAATATAACTTGAATTTGAATCATCTACTTTTCCAACATCAAATTCAATTTTGGAATACTTTCTGTCTAAATTAAACAGTCCATAACTTCCTTCTCGACTGTATTTGGAGTTTGTAAGCACAAATCCATGTTTTTGTTCTTTTCCAGCTACTAAAAAAGAATCATTTTCTTCCTCTTCATAATTGATTTCATTTTTCCCACTGTATAATAACTTTTTAACATCTTCGAATTTAATTTTGTTTATCTTATTGATTTCTTGATTGCCTATAAAGATTTTATTTTGGTCATCATCATACTGAATCTCTTTACCAGTTACATTTTTAAGAATATTCTCATGATAGTAATGATCTCCATCAACATTAGCAACTAAATTATTTTTAGCTTTTACCATTAAACCATCGACTACTAATTCAGTATCACTAATTTCAGCGTATTTCTTTTCACCTAAAAGCTTATTCTTATTTTTCATTTTAGTACTTTCTTTTTGTAAATTCACAATATTTTCCGAAAGCTCTTTATTTTCTTTCTCTAGATCATCAGCACGATTGATATATTTTTCTACATCAGGAAAAGCAACTTCTATTGCTTTTTCAGTTGGAAGAATCGTTAATAGAATTGGCGCTAAAGCAACAAACATCGGTAAAAATATCTCTACTGTTTTTGAAAAATTTCTATCTTCACTTTTGTAAAATTTATACCCTAACATTCCTACAACAATCACTACTAATCCATAATATCCAAATCTTATAGCATTTCCCACTATCATTCTCCTTAAATATTTTTTAGTTTAAACAAATAGTACAAGAAATAAATAATTTCTCAGTCTATAAATTATATCATAAAAATAACCTTCGTTCTATGTAAAGATGATACATCTTTTTTCAACTAAAAAGAACCATTCTTTTAAAGAATGGTTCTCCTTTATCTAATTAAAAAATCCTGTTACCCAGCTGACAAAACGATCCCAACTATTGCTTACTTTTTGTAAAAAGTTCTGTGCTTCTTCTGAGTTTAACGAATTGCGGGCTTCTCCAAGCCAGTTTTTCGCATTATCCATAACGTCTTTTCCGAAGTTATTGAGTTGGCTAATCAATTCTTTGTTATTAATCGCTGGCGAATTTTGGAAGCGAATCATGAAATTAGTAATTTGTGTAGTTTGTTCAGGTGTCACAACTTTATCTAAATTGTTGTTTTTCAATGCTTCGTTGACAATTTTTTCAACATCTTCTTTTGTCGCAAGTTGATCTTGTTTTTCATGAATTTTTGCAAGTTCCGCTTTAATTTCAGCAAAGGCAACATTTAGATTCGCGTCACTAAAATCTGCATTGTCTTTATTCGCTTCTGAAATTCCTGAAATAACTCCCAGCTCTTCTTGCCCAACTGCAATTGACTCTTTGTCTAACGCTTGACCATTCTCATCAAAAGCCATAAATACGCCGGCTAAAGCTCCTTCTCCTGTTACAGGAACTGCTGAAGCTACTTTGATGGTCGCATCCGTTACACCTGCTGTAATGCTTGCATTTCGATACTGTTCAGTAGTAATCAATGTGATATTTTCGGGCGTTACGATTTCGACTTTTACACCATCACCTGCTGATGTCCGTTGAATCAGTGAACTGGAATAAACTTGGGCACCTGGATTATTGCTGTTTTGTAAATATTTTGAAATAACATTGCCATCTACGACAAACTCATCGACAGCATCGTCTGATTGAATCCCTAATAACTTGCGTGTTTCTGCAATTTGGCTTTGATTTAATGTTACGCCTCTTGTAAAAGCTGGTTTTCCCCATGTTTCATTGATTGACGTACGGGCTTGAGCTGGATGAGCACTTGCTAATCCACCCAGTGTTAACAGACCAACAAAGCTAGCAGTAAGTATTTTTTTTAGTTTCATCTAATTGTTGCCTCCTATTTTATAACGATTGTGGACTAATTTCATTTAAATGCTCGTTCATTGGTATTCTACTTAGCATAATTTTAATCGTTTCGCCTTCTTTTAGCAACGGTTAAGTACTTAAGTTTTATTAAGGTTATTCTAAAAATTTACTTAATGAAAAAACTGCACCTATCCTAAATACAGTCATTGGGCTCTAGCTTCCAACAAAAAAAGAATCACTCTCTATTAGAATGACTCTTGGTTAAATAGATGTTTAGTTAGTTTTCTTTTTCCCCATTGATTTAAATGCTCGTTTAATCACATCAAAGAAGCTCAATGATTGAACCATATGACTTGGATCTACATATTCTCGCATGGCTCTAAGAACTTTTTTAGGGTTTTTTGACGAAAATGTGAAAGTCCCATTTCTCTTTGTTTTAATCGCATAACGCGGAATCCATTTCCCCTTAAACATGACTGAAGCAATCACTTGGTCAACTTCTTCCCACGGAATTTGAATAAATTTATGAGCATCCCGAGCATTGTAAAATTCAAAACCGTTATTTCCAATCATAATTTTCCCGTAATCTGTTAGACCTGTAAAAGCGGTGGCATCTATCACCAAATCTACCTTTGTGTTAATTGACTCTACCATTCTATCCGCTCCATTTCGTTTAACTTGTTTCATTCATTATACGTTTTTTTTTTTAGTTTCGCCAATAAAAAAAGTGGCTGAGACAATTATCTGCAGCCACTTTTTAGATAAGCACTAATTGGTTATCGGCTTATAAAAGACCGATTACGTGACCAAGCACACCAACTACGAATAAACCAAGAATGATAATGATTGGGCTAACTTTTTTCTTCAATAACCACATGCAGAAGAATGTTAATAATAATGCAGCTAAACCAGGAATCAATTGATCTAAGTTGTTTTGTAACGTTGTTACTTTAGTAGATGAAAGGGCTAATCCTGAGTTCACTTGTTCGAAAGCATTGCGAATTCCTTCGCCGCCTCCTGGAAGTTTATCCCATTCAATATACGCACCTTTGTCTAGCTTAACTTCAGAGACAACTGGTAAGAATTTAATGGATACCCACCGCTGTACTAAGGCTGCCAGAACGAACATCCCAAGAATTGACGCTCCTTTTGTCACGTCTTGTAATACGCCACCAGAAAGATCTTCTGTAATTTTAGAACCGGCTTTATAACCGAATTCTTGTGTGTACCACATAAAGCCCCAACGAATTAAGTTCCATGCTACGAAGAAAATAATTGGACCAAGAATGTTTCCACCCATTGCTAATGATGCACCTAGTGCGCCTAACATTGGACGAACTGTAAACCAGAATACTGGATCACCAACACCAGCTAATGGACCCATCATCCCAACTTTAACCCCTTGGATTGCTACGTCATCAACTGGCGCGCCATTCGCACGTTCTTCTTCAAGTGCTAAGGTTACCCCAAGAATTGGTGAAGCAATATATGGGTGAGTATTAAAGAACTCTAAGTGACGTTTCAATGCTGCTGAACGATCTTCTTTTGTTTTATATAATTTTTTGATCGCTGGGATCATTGAGAATGCCCAACCACCATTTTGCATACGTTCATAGTTCCAAGAACCTTGAATAAATGTTGAACGCCATGCAACGGCTAAACGATCTTTTTTCGTTAAATGAATTTTTTCTGTTTCTGCCATTTTTCTTTTCCTCCTTTGTCATGCTCTCTTAGGGGTTGAAACCTTAGAGACACGATACAAATCGAACATTATAAGACTTTGCTAGCTACTTTTTAATTTAATAGTCGTTTAAGATATCCCCCAGTGGGTCGCCAGAATTGCTTCCGCCGCCACCGTTTGAAGAACCACCCATTTTAGAAAGGTTCAAGTAAATCAGTGCTAATGCAACACCAAGTGCTCCAAGAGCGATTAATGTTAATTGAGAAATTGCTGCTACAACGAAACCGATAATAAAGAATGGCCATACTTCTTTTGTTGCCATCATATTGATTACTAATGCGTAACCAACGGCAACGACCATTCCACCACCAATAGCCATACCTTCAGTTAACCATGCTGGCATTGATTCCAAGAATGATTGAACCGTTTCTGCTGGGATGAATAAAAGTGCTGCTGCAGGAATTGCAATACGAATCCCTTGCATACATACTGCAAGAATGTGTAACATTTCAATTTTTCTGATATTTCCATCTTCTGCCGCTGTATCCATCATGTGAACGATAGGTACTGCAAGCGTACGAACGATCATTGTTAAGAATAAACCTGCTACTGCAAGTGGAACCGCGATTGCGATTGCTGATGGAACGCCTTTAACGCCTTGTCCACCTAATACTAAAATAATTGCTGATGCAACGGATGCCAATGCAGCATCTGGTGCTACGGCTGCTCCAATATTTGCCCATCCAAGAGCGATCATTTGAAGTGTACCGCCAAGAACGATACCCGCTGTCAAGTTACCTGTTACTAATCCGATTAACGTACATGCTACTAGTGGTTGATGAAATTGGAATTCATCTAAAATTCCTTCCATACCAGCTAGAAAAGCAATTAATATTACTAAAACAATTGATATAATAGACATAATAGCCTCCTAATTAATTTATTTTTACTTTGCGTTAGCTAATTCAGCTTTTGCTTTTTTAAGAATGTCATCCATGTTGGCTTGAGAATCATTTGGTACTTTACGAACATCAAATTTAATGCCTTTTTCTTTCATTTCTTCAAAATGTTTAACATCTTCTGGTCCCATTGAAAGAACTTTGCTTACAACAACTTTCCCAACGGAATGAGCCATTGATCCAACATTTACTTCTTTGATATCTACGCCACCTTCAACTGCTCTAAGAACGTCTTCAGGGTTTTCAAATAATAGCAATGCTTTTGTATTTCCAAAGCGAGGATCTTTTGAGATTTCAATCATTTTACTAATTGGAATAACATTTGCTTTAACACCAGGTGGTGCAGCTTGTTCAATCAATTTTTTACGTAAATCGTCTTTTGCAACTGTATCTGAAACAACGATAATACGATTTGGTTGTGTTGATTTTGTCCATGCTGTTGCAACTTGACCGTGTAATAAACGAGAATCCACACGTGCCAATACAAATTTGATTTTGCCATCTCCAACAACCGTTCCTGGAGCAAGTGATCCTTTTGGTTGTGCATCTTCAGTAACGACAGCAGCTGTTTTATCTTTAGGCTCTAATTCTTCAGGTTGAATTCTAACCCCTTCTTTAGCTGTTCCAAGAATATGTGTTGCAATTTCTTGAGCTGACGTCATTGAAAAACGTGACGCATAAGCTTCAATTACCATTGGTAAATTCATACCGGCAACGATTGCCCATTTGTCTTTGTGTGCTTCAAACAAACTATTTGCTTGATTGAAGGGTGTTCCGCCCCATAGATCGACTAAGAATAATACTTCGTCTTGATTGTCAAAAGATGCAATTGCAGCTTCCATTTTTGCTTTTACATCGTCTGGACCTTCACTTGGCATCAACGTAATAGCCTTTACGTTTTCTTGCTCTCCAAAAATCATTGCGCCAGATTGCAAGATGCCTTCAGCGAATTCGCCATGACTTGCTAGGATAATTCCTACCATCTCTCTACCTCCTAAATAATGTCTCTAGATTTTGTTCAAATAGCTGCCAACCTGCACAGCTATTTTTTACACGTTTCGTTAGTCTTTGTCTATTAAAAACAGACTTTCCTAACAAAACCGCCCCCTTTCAAGGTTCCTTTTATTTGATCATTTTAAACCTTCGCTTTTTTTAATACATCCATCAGATTTTGTTTACTATCAGTAATGACTTTTCGAATTTCCAACTCGGTTCCTTGGGCATTTAAATAATGAAAAGCTTCTAAATCCGCATCATCAACAGCAATTGTGTTGGCAACCATTTTTTTTCCGGTGGTATAACCCATCGCACCAATGTTTACAGCTGGAAAATGAATACCTGACTTGACTACTTTTGAAACTTCAACTGGATTCGTAAATAATAGAATAACTTTCACACCATCAAATAATGGATTCGAGTAGACTTCAATCATCTTGGCAACGGTAATCACGTTTACTTTGATGCCTGGTGGAGCCGCTTGTTGAAGTAAGATTTTTCGGATATTGTCTTTCGTCACAGCGTCACTGACAACGATAATTCGCTGAATGTCGAGTCGTTTAGCCCAGACGATTGCAACTTGCCCGTGGATGAGTCGATCGTCGATTCTTACTAACCGGATATCGATTCCCAACAGAACCCCTTCTTTCTTGTTCATCCATTTGTTTGGCTTCTCTTATTATATAGCAATTTTCGTGCCAATTTTAGTGTATCGTTTAAAAAAACTATTATATCAGCATTTTTATCAAAAAAACAGACAAAAAACAAATACACTGATTAGTGTATCAGTTGCATTCGATACACTAATTTTGTCTTCCTTTTAGTGTATTGTCCAATTACAGCATAAATAAAAGGCGTATTATGTTATTTTATTATAAAGCTTACCTGTTAAATTTTTTTCGTTTATGATAGAATAATCTCAAGTAAAAGGGAGGCATTTTCATGATTCGTCGATTAAAATAATTAAAAAATGTCGCTACGGCATTCAGCTTCTAGGTTTATACGCAAGACTAACTTAGAAGAGAGGAAAATATTATGAAACAATTTAACAACTGGTCAGAAACCAAACTTTTGAAGGATATCGTAACGAATCCCCTGATTGAAGTCGGAAATGGTTCTTATTATTCTGGCTATTACGCCAATCAAGATTTTGAGGATGGCTGTGTTCGTTATCTTTGGGGCGATAAAAAAACAAAAAATTTATTTAATCCAATTGAAGAATTTGGTTGGACGCTGGATAAGCTTATCATTGGAAATTATGTCTGTATTGCTGCTGGTGTCACCATTTTAATGGGAGGAAATCACAATCATCATCCTGATTGGATTACCGTCTACCCATTTGAAAATCAGGTTATGGATTCTTACGCACCTAAAGGCAATACCATTATAAAAAGTGATGCTTGGATTGGGATGAATGCTATGATTATGCCTGGAGTAACTATTGGGGAAGGCGCTATTATCGCTGCTGGATCAATTGTTACGAAGGATATTCCTCCTTACACTATTGTAGGTGGGAATCCTGCACGCATTATTAAAGAAAGATTTTCTGAAAAGGAAGTCCAACAGTTATTAGAAATTAGATGGTTTGATTGGACATCTGAACAAATAAAAAAAGCAGAACCTCTTTTGATGAGTGCCTCTATTGAAGAACTTTATCTGTATTACCAAGAAGTGCTCTTAAAAGATACTCTTCTTTAAATCTAAAAAACCCAATAAGAAGTTCAAGGATTAATTGAACTTCTTATTGGGTTTCTTTATTTTACTTACTTATTTTCTTCTCTTTTTGATCTTCTGACCAAAATAATCCCACCTATTGATGCAACTACAATCAAAACACCAATAATTACTAGATAGTTACTTTTCTTTTCCCCAGTTTGTGGGAATTTGGTTTCTGATTGAGTTTGCTTAGGTTTAGAAATATTGACTTGATTCTTTTCGGTATTTCCTTGATTTCCAGAAGCGGGTTTTTCTGGTTCAATCGGCTTAATTGGTTCTTTTGGTTCTTCTGGTTTAACCGGCACTTCTTTTTCAAGAACTGTAATCGTAGCAACGTTTGTTAATTGCTTGTTTTTTACTTGAAGTACTCGTGCAAGGCTACTTTCCATTGGAAAATCTTCTGTGTCAATCGTGTAAGAAACTTCATATTTCCCTTTAACAGTTGGATCGGCTACGCCGGTTACTTTTACTTTATCAAAGGAAATCGGTTGTCCTTCACGATCAGTTGCTGAAATAAAATTATCCTCAGCTTTCCATGAATCGCCTACAAATAAAGTAGAATCTTTCACAACTACACTTGATTGATCCGCTTTTACAGTGATAGTAGCCGTTTTTGATTGGCTGCCGTGACTGTAAGTCACTTGATAAACTCCCGCTTTGCTTGTGTCTACAGATCCTGTAACTGTTAGATTGTTAATCCCAAGAGCGTTCCCAGCTTGATCGGTTGCTGAAATAAAGTTGTCCTCTGCTTGCCAATGATCGCCTACATATAAGGTAGAATTTTTTTTCACTTCAAGCGTTTCTTGTTTTTCTATTACTGTAATAGTCGCTTTATCTGTTGCAGATTGATTTTTATAAACTACATCATATTTACCAGCATTATTTGTATCAACTGTTCCTTCCACAGTTAGTTTATCGAAATCAACCGATTGTCCATCTACATCTGTTGCTGAAACAAAATTATCACCTGGCTGCCAATTATCTCCTACAAAAATAGTAGAATCCTTAGCTTTCACACTTGTTAAATCTACGTTAAATGGAATTTCAACTAGATTACTACCCTTCGTTAATTTAATTACTTTTCCTGTTAGATAATCTTCAGAAATAACATAGCCTTTCGGAACTTCGGTTACACGTAGCGTATACTCACCTGACATAATTGCATCAATATTGTATTCACCTTTGCTGTCTGTCACAAATTCACTTGTAGCTCCGCTAAGATTATCCACAAGTTCAAAATGAACCTTTGGAATATTAAGTGTTTTATCTGCTGCATCAAAGGTGTGGAATTGTGCTTTGCCAAGATAAACAATTCCTTCTGCTTCTCCATCTGAGAATTTCAACACAACTACATTGCTAGCAACTGTTTTGCGCTCTGTTTTCATTAAATCTAAACTATCAGAACTAATCGTTGTTTCTGAGTAAATACGTCCTGGGTTTGCTGAAACGGTGTTGTACTGAATCGTGATGTTTTCAGTCAGTGTGTAATCGTTAAAACTAATTTTCACACCTGTTGCCGTTTGTTTAACGGTATACGCATCTTTTGGTACCCCATCAATTACAATTGAATTTAAATCAATTCCGCCATTTGTGACTCCTTTAATTGCGATATCAAATACTGGATTGATAACTTTACGCGTTTTATCGTCAATATTTTTTGTCGTCATACTGTTGCTTGTCACATTTTTAAGCGTTGCATGCTCTGTCTGACTAGCGGATAAAATAGCTACTGCTTCATTGCTAACAGAAGCGGTAGCAGACATTTGTTGATTGCTATACAAAGGCTCTGCTGTTGTCCCTGTCACTCTGATTGGGCTTACATCGACCCAACCGTTTGCCAGCTTGTATTCAATAATGTAACGTTTCGATGTTTTTCCAAAATCAAATTGATAACTATTCGTTGCTTCGTCAAATGTAATGGTCGGGTAACCTACACTGCTTTTGTTCATTGGATTGTCAAAGTAATAGCCACGATCCCAATATTGAGGATAAATAGAGTCCACCATATCATTTGAAACATCGTAGATATCAAAAATTACATCTGCTCCTTGTGGCACCTTCGTTAAAACAACTAGTGAGTCAAACGAATCGTTTCGAGCGTTTACTAAAAATTGATTTTCACTTGCTTGTAATGTGCGCTCTGAACCTTGCTTACTTCCGGTTGTAACTGTTGTATCAATCTGGTCATACCCATCTGCACTCATCGTGATTGGAATGGTATCAACGGGAATGCTTTTGTTTTTTGCCAAACTATCTGGCACATAGTTAAACCCAATCGGGATTGTGATTGAATCGGTAATTGGTGTCGTGAATTTAATAACAGCACCATCTGCCGTATTGGTTACCGTGTAATCTTTATTTAATTTATAAGAAGAAACCGTCGTGACTTCTCTCAAGGTTAAATAATTCGGATTTTTCACATTGATGACTAAATTTTCAATTGGTGTTTCACGACTGCCTTCCACATTGACTACTGTACGATTAAAGTAAGCTCCATTTCGATCGTAATTCCCCCAAGCTGTTTCAGCATTGTTTGGATTAATCACTGAAATCGGCTGAATGTATTTATCAGAAATCAAAATAAAGGATTTATCTATTCCAATAATAGGCGTGCTTATTGCTAAATCAATATCTTTTTCTTCAAACTCCATTTTCAGATTGTCCATAGAAATTCTTAAGTCGCTATCTTTTGTTGCTGTTAAGATTACTTTACTTCCCTCTTTACTAACATCAAAATAATCTGTTAATGGAACATTTTGATTTTCTGAATTAAATGCTCTAAATTGGTAATCATTCATAGCTTGACCGTTTTTGCTCTCAACAATAATTTTTTGACCTTGGTCTGTATGTGCAATATTGCCATAAATTGTCAAATAATAATTCCCTTTGTTTTGAAAACTTGCTGAATGGATTGAGCCAAAGTTTCTTTGACTAATCATTTTTTGATTTTGACTTGTTTTAGCAGTAAATTCTAAGGCTTTGTTAGAGGCCGTAGTTTTATTTAGCCCTACCCAACCTAATTTTGTAGTAGGATAATTTTGCTGAAGACTATAGTCATATTTCGAGGCATTTTTCAAGGATAGTGAGCGATTAATGGATAGTGCATAGGCTTTTTGTTGATTCATTGCTGGAATGTTAATCGCCGTTCTGTTAACAGTATTTTCAGCTATTGTGTAATCCACGCCTTTGTTTAATACTTGTTTTGTTTCTGGAAGAATCGTCCCATTAACGTCAACATCGTAGGAGTTCACTTCAAACGTTTGGTCATTTTTGTTGAAGATTGCTTCTGGTGTTTCCGTCATCAACAATTCTAGTGTTTGATTTCCTGACAAAGTTCGATTTAAATTATAGAAAATATCTCCATTTATCCCAAAGTTAAATTTCGCTTCTGTGTATTTAATCGGCTCTATGTCTTCATACAAATCAAATTTGTATTGATTTTTCGTTTGTCCAGGTGTGTCTACGGTTACTAAAGGATTATTCTCCGTAGCAATATAGCTTTTCAAATTTAATGTAAATTCCGTATCTCTCACTCGTTGGTTAAATGTGATACTGACGGTTTTACTAGCTGCGTCTACTGACCAAGCCGCGCCAACTCCGCCGACCTCACCACTAGCGTCAGAATAACCAAGTTGTGCTGGCAAATTCATTGTGTATACAGACCCTGGTAAGTAATCTTTATCTTCCACTACAAATTTTAGTTTTGCAGTTACAGGGGATGAATTTAAGATACGATTAGCTGCTTGTTGGCTGTATTCAACACCATCCATATCTGTAATCGTCATAGTTGATAAAATTTCATCTGTAATAACTGCTTTTGTATTTGGCGTCTCTGCTTTAGTTGTCGGAACAGCTTCTTCCTTAATTGGCGTTTCTACTGTTTTTTCTTCACTTAAAGCAGGAACTTCTTGTGCCTTTTCGTCTTTTGGCGAAGTTGTTTCAGTTTGGTTATTTTCAGTTTTTGTACTGTCCTCTTTTTCACTACTAACCGATTCTTCAGTAGTCTCTTCGCTTGTTGTTACAGCGAAAGCGCTGACAGAAGAACTCAAGCTCTGTGTGATTAATAAGGCAAGCATGAACAAACCTATTTTTTTCTTTTTCATTTATAACCCTCTCCTTCTTTTCGTCCCTATTTTTGCTGCGTTGGCATTTTTAGTTATTCACTTAAACGGGTCAACAGGCGTTCGCTTTTTTTATGAAACCCCTCAGTTGTTGATTTGACTTTAAACTTAAAAAATAAATAACACGCTATATAGTTTTTATATGTTTAAAGTAAAATAAATGAATTTTTTCAACTCCCCATTTAGAACAATTTTACCATTTAAAAAAAGAAAATCAATGCACTTAAAGTATAAAAAGAGGATTTTAGACCATATAATAAAATAACAAAATGTTATTTGTTCACATTTACTAAAATTTTGATTTATAGCATGTTAAAGTAGCGTCTCTTCATTTTTTCATCACTGATTGCCCCCATTTATTTCGTCCTTTCGGCACACTTTCTTCATATTTTCTCAGTATACTAAGAGAGTAATAAGTTTACTGATACAGCAAACAACCGAACTAACTTTTTTATTTTCATTTTTTCATTACAACTCCTCCAAAGTGTAATGACATCATGTCTGTACGATTTTAAAATCTACAGCCATGATAACTCCTTTTTTTGCCACCTGACTCTCCATCAGGTGGTTTTTTTTAGTTAATTTATGACGCTTATTTAACTAATGATAGCACTCTAAGACTAGGCTCATTAAAAAAACAAAAAAACCATCTCAAATCCAAGATGGTTTTATTTCATCTATTGCATTATTTTGGTACCCTTTTCATTCTCATAAAGCGCTTTTTTTTGTCTTTAAATACGAAAATGTAGCACGTACATATATTTCACTAACTATTCATTATTCGTAGTCGTCACCTTTCTCAGTATCTTCTGTAATCCATATAGATAAACAACAAAAATAACCAATATACTATTTTTAGTGACATTTAAAACTGATAAAAAATCAAGGGATTCTTTTTGACTATGGTATGCCTTCAATACATTCAATACTGTTGTATTTGTATATAGAGCCGCTATATATAACGTAGTGAACATGATTAGTTGATTTATCACACTACCAATATTGGTTAATCGTGCTTTCGCAATTAATCTAAAATCTTTTGGTAAATCTACATGATTGTATACATATTCATCCAACTCGCTATTCAGCTCGCTTACAAATAGTGAAAGGCATAAAATCCCCACATAAAAAGTAGGCTGGAACAATAAGAAAATAAAACTAACAAACAAACCGGTCATAATCAACTGTTGTTCTGAAATACCATAAAAGATTTTTTTTAAGAATGAAATAAGAGCACCTTTTACTAACATGCCCACTAGGTAAATATAATAGATTACCATTAGTTCACTCTCACCGTTTTTGATAACTTGGTAAAATGTTAAAAAAGCCAAAATAAAATTAGTTAGCATTCCTTTGTAGATTATAATAGACGATAACTTGAAAGAGATCCTTCTTTCAGGATGCTTTTTATATCGATATATACTATAAAAAATCATAATTATAAAAATGGTACAAATTAATCCTGGTAATAGATTGGTTATCCCTTCCTTTTTGTCTTCTTTTAGCACAAAAACAGAGCCAAATATAACAATAAATAAAAACAAAGATTCAAAAATAGCATATTCAGGATAGTCATTTTTATTTTTAACATCAAAAACTAAATTTTCTGATTGATGCTGATATAACCAAATTAATGCGATACCTAATAGAATAAATACAATAGATGAATTTAATTGAATCAATTTAGCTAAAGAAATTAAGTAAAATATAGAGCATAAAATCCCTCCTATTTTCCATTTCAAAGAAGGGGACTTAATTGATTTTGGTCGACTAGTTCTTTTTAATGTTGCATAACTTGGTATCAATATACCACTACATATTCCCATAAGAATTCCTGCTATACTGTAAATAAAAATTGAATCGTTACTTATAAAAGCCGTCAAACAACCTATTATTCCTATAATCACACTATATTTAAATAGTTTAGTTACCTGTACTGGATTTGAACGAAAAATAAACAATACCGAAGATTTAATACTATAATAAAATATAAGAGGTAGTAAAAAAGATTTTGATCGATGGTTAATAAAAAGGTGAGTCAACATAATGATAACAAACGGATGAAAACTCTTTATAAGAATGCTCGTAAAAAAAGGGAGCCTTATGTTAAATTTTCTGATTGCCTTTATCATTGTAATTCCCTCCACATCAAAGATTCTTCAGTCTCATCTACTATATCTCTATTACTAAAATTTATCAAAGATTTACTCTATTTTGTATTTCAAAGACAGCTCTGTATGTTTCTTTGATACACTAAAAATTAAAAACCAGAGATCTTCGTATACCTCCTATATAGAAATGGCTCATTTATTATAAAATAAAAAATTGAGTTAGTTGATACTACGTTTCCATTTTTCACGATAGATTCAACTAGTTTTTGGAACACTCCTCTTTTGTTTAGTCGCTCTATTACATGCTCAGCATAGTATCTTGTCTATTGTATTAAAAATAGCTCTTAAAACCGGATAGGCTTTAAGAGCTATTTCCATATTTACTTCTTATATTTATCAAACTTCTTTACTCTTTTAAACATACTTTCTTCATAATTTATGAGTATACTAAAAGAGTAGTAAGGATGACAGTCATTCTTACCTAAAGCCAAACTACAAACTAACTTTTTTATTTTCATTTTTTCATTACAACTCCTCCAAAGTGTAATGAACAACTCCTTTTTTGCCACCTGACTCTCCATCAGGTGGTTTTTTTATTGGAATTTGAAGTTGAAAATATAAATGAATACCTTTAATCTTAAATGACCAATTTTTTGTAAGTTCTTTCAATAAATTTTTTGATAAAAAAAAGAATCGTCAAAATCCACAGACCAAACGTTAGTAAAATAGGATATAGTAAAAACTTATTTTCAAAATGAATGGCGACTTGGTTATTTACAATCATATCATTGGGAACGATTGGTGTTCCAATCTCGCTTAATGTGTACTTACTTCTATCAATTTTTTTGCCACCGGTACTCAATACTGTATCTGTATAAATCACTATAGGAAATTCAGTATTTTTTTTATTAAAGTGATCCACCGTAATAATTAGCTGTGAATTCTGAACTGACTTTCTAAACATTCCAGCTTTATCAATAATTTTTTCTTCATAAAGTTTGTATTTGTTTAATTTTGTTTTGTTATACAATGGAAGATAATCTGGCGTTGTTTTCTCAACAATTTTTAACGCTTTACTTTTATCTTTTAAGAAAAAGGATTCTTTTACAGTATTCGTACTATTGCTACTGTTTATTATCGTTTTGGATCCAGACTGAATATAATTATCGCTAGTATTCCATGGTTTTGTAATTACAAACATTAAAATAACTACTTGTATCACTCCTAAAATAACAAAAGAAGTGTTTAGCCATTTTAAGTTTGAACTATTCATAAAAAAATAGATCAATAAGATCGTCACCGGAACAAAAAATCTAAATGGAAATTGGATGATTTCGGCAATTGAACTATTATTTTCAATTAAATAATTCCAAGGTATGATACTTGACGATACTATTAAAAAAAAGACCATCGTTAAAAAAAGAATCTTTTTACTTGAATCATACGTTTTCCATTTTACAAATCCTAATCCTAATACACTTACTAACATTAATAGAAGTGATACTGGATTTATAAGCCAATAGGAGCTACCTTGATTAATCGTATTTGAACTCATCGTGTGGTTAATAAATGGCTTAATGAATTGATTTTCTCTAGTTATTGAAAAATAGGTTACCCATATATTTAGTGTTAATAAAAAAAAGAGCAAAACTTCTCTGATTAGATCAATAATAAATCTTTTTCTTTTCTTAGTTTTTACAAAAGCATAAAGAAAAATGGGTGTATACATTAAAACGAGAATTAAAGAAGACAGGATGTGTGTTTGGAAAATAAGCGCAGTTAGAAAGCCTAATTTGAACTTTGGAACTTCTTTTTTATCAAAAACAATAAAAATAATCGATAAACAACATGGTAACAGCGCTGCTCCCCAACTTGTAAACCCTTGCCTAGTTGGCCAATATAAAATTGAAAATGTACACATATACAAAATTGCTCCAGTACAACTTTTTCTGTAATTAAAGCTTCCAGCACGAAGAAATGTATACATTGAACAGCCGGATAGGACAAATAAAATAAAGTTGGATAGCACTTGATAAACATACCAATTTTTACTGAGGAGTACCAATAAACCATGTAAATACGCGATTATCGGACCATAAAATGCATTCACAATACGTCCCGATTGTTGAAAACCATAGAGAGAAATAAAATATTCAAAATTTTTATTTCTAATTTGTTCAGAGGCGTCATAAAAACGATTAAAATGAAAGATAGAATCTGATCCTATGACCATATTATGTGTAATTAGCTGTGGCGTTATACATAGAAAGGCAATTAAAACAATCAACAATAAGCATTTTTTATTGATTGTCAGATTTTCATTCCATCTTTTTTTCAAAAATATCATCACTATTGAACTCCCCTAAACTATTTTTGCTGTTCAATTTTACTGAGATTTCATTATTATCGTCTTGTAAGAATGATAATTTCAAATAATCTGAACTCGATTCGTTTAATTTAAAATCCATTGTAAATTCTGTCCTATCTTTCAAATTACTGATTGTTTTCATACTGGAATAGTCTTCAAGTAATTTTTTAGTAATGTATTCACTATGCTTATATTGTTTTTTCCAAACAAAATAAAGATTGGCTACTAATATTGTTGATAGTAATAGTATTTTCATTCCATCTCTCCTAGTCAGTCTTGTAGTTAATTAATTTTATCGAGCATTCTATCTGGTCCATCATCTTCTTTTACTTGATAGAGTGTTACGCTTCTTCTTTCATAAAAATAAAATGCTCGATAATTTTTTTTGTCGTTTTTTATTTCAAAATAAAAAGAGTACCCTCCACCTGCTATTTTGTAATCTCTAATTTTATTCGTTATTGTTATTTCATTTTTATAAATATTTTCCTTTTCTAATCTAGCGTATAGGGCATCTAATGCAATCGATTTACGATAAGGTTCGTACATTAGGATACTGCCAAATAAACATCCTACTAATAAAATACCCATAACTAGTTTAAATTTATTGCTCATCTGCTCACCTACTTATATAATGTTACACTTAAGAAAATAGCAATGCTAAGGACTCTCTATGTTTAAACCATTTTAGAAACTACCAAGACATTCATCTAAGTAAGGATTGACACTAAATTCTCTTCATATAAAAATCTTTTTATGCTACACTATAATTTTAACTTAGAAAGGTAGGTTAATCTATGAAAAATAAATTTATTATCTTCCTGTTTATTTGTTTTCTTCTAACTGCAGTGTTTTATGCCAATAAAATAATTAAACAATCAATTGCTACTAATCGTGTGCATCATTATATGGAGCAGAAAGGATTTCCTTTAAATAAAATTAAGGACGAAGAAATTCATTATTCTTATTCAACTGATCGATGGAACTTGCTCGTTATCATGAAAGATGATTTGAATTTTCAATATAGTTTCGATTACCGATTTAAAACAAATGACATCCAAGAAGATCTACTCTTCCTAAATATGAATTACACTAAAAAACCAGCTAAGTATAATCAATCACTTTACTATGAAAAAAAAGAATACTAGAAACAATAAAAAACCGTTCAAGTGAACGGTCTTAGTTTTAGACACATCATTAAATGTAATTTTTTTACTCTCTTAGTAAATTTACTTTTTCAAGTCCTCTTAAAATTCATCCAACATTTGTTTTTGTTGATCAAATACTTTTGTTATCTTTTTTCCAAACTGGCCTTTAACCGTTGACTGTAAACCAGTTGTTGTTTTTGATAAAGAGGCTTTCGCCAATTTGCTTTCTTGTTTCCCTAGTTTTTTTGTTTTAGCTTTTTTAGATTCTTTACTCTGACTCCCAGATCGCCCAATGGCTTTCACTTCGGTTTTCTGGACATTCTTTTTATACTCTTTCATCAATTCATCCAAAGCTTCCATCAGATCAATCCCCCTATTTTAACCGTTGTAAGTCTTTTCTATACTGGTATTCGGCTTCTTCTTGTTGCCGAACAATGTTCTTTTTTTCTTGATTCAATTCAACTAGTAAGTCTTCTTCTAAACGAGCTAATTCTACTCGAGCCTCATTTAAGGAATCATTGTTTTCAGAAATATCCGAAAGTAAATAGCGCAACTCTGAATAAGCTTCCTCTTCCATTCGCTGCCCTTTTCGTTGAAATTCTTTAATCGTGTCTTCTTGGTCTTCTAATTTTTGTCTTGTTTGTTGATAGTCTTTAAGTAATTGTTCTTCCTTATCCATCCAACTATTTCCCTTCTACTCTAATTGACGAGCTAGTTCTTGGTCTCTCTGAACCAACTCAGCTATTTTAGACTTAATTTCTGATACAAGACGCGTAAATTTTTCTCTCATTTGTTTCGCCTTCGCAATTTTTTCTCTAAATTCTTCATTTGGAAGAGTCACCATCTTGGACTCGGTACAATCTACTGAATTTAGCATCTCCATGATTTCTCCATGACTCAAATCTGATGCTCCATTTCGAGCCTTTGACACACATTTTTGCCACAATTTTTCTAAGTCTAACATACCCTCTTGATAAATTTTTATCGTATTGGTCATTGCCAATTCAAACTCTGATGAAGCTAATTGAACAACTGCCAAAGCTTGACTGTCTTCTAAGTATATTTTTTCATTTGTGGATAGCCCTCCACCACTTGCTTGAAATTTAGCTTTTAATTCTTGTAAAACAACCATTCCCATAACGAATTGTTGCATCAATTGACGTTCGCTTTCTTGTTGAATTGCTTTTTTATTATAGTCGTTCTTAGGAATAATCAAGCGTCCTTTGTCATCAAATTTCCATGTAGACAAATTATGAAACGCTCCTTTAAGAGGATTTAACCCCATCGCTAAACTGATTTTAATCTCTGCCCCAGTACCATTTCCCATAAGATTTCCAATGGCATCCCCACGGTTACGAAAATTCGTTAACCAACCTGGATTATTTTTTACCCATTCTTTTGCTTCGTTACTCAAAATTCCATACGGATCTGGACCATTAAACCCAACATTTAGCCATTTATTTTCAGCAGCTACCAGTAACGCCAGATATTCTCCTAAAGAATGACCAGTTGTAGAGATACTGGCGTTGGGGTATTTTTTTCTGATTTCATCCGCAAATTGGAGAGCGGTAACAGATTGAGCATCTACAATTTTTTTATGAGTCTCAGTCTTACTTGAATTAGAGGGCACTTCCACTGATGTAGTTAAAGTATCCTTGTTTAATCCTACCGTTTGCGTATCTGTAAGGATATCTAATCCATCATCAGCATTCGTTCCAGCAAATGCAATCACTACTTGAGAGGTGTCTGGTTTTCCATTTTTAATGGGGGCGACTGCCATGGCTTGCATTCCGTTTTCTACGTTGTCTTTTACTTTTAGAACCTCATAACTATTTATAATTTTATTATCTTTATCAGTAACCTCCAAAATAGAACCTTTTTTAACTGGAATACGAGCATTTTCTTTCTCTCTTTTAGAATCAACTGCGTAGGCTTTGTCAGCTAAATAATTATACTCATTATCTGTTGGCATGTTTTTCACCCCCATAATCTATTGAAATCTCATCTAGATTTAAAGAAGTTCCCGGCTGTTTTTTCTTTTCTAAAAAGAAAGTTTCTTTGTTGTATGAAATATTAAAATTTGAATTTTTAGTTAAATTATTTAAATCAAATTGAATTAGTGAATTTGAATTAACTGTTGTAACAATGTGCCAGGTTCCCGTATCTTTTGTTTGAGAAAAATTTCCAAAAGAAATGGTTTCAACATTTTCATAGTTTTGCGATATAAACACAGCCATCTTTTTTTTTATTGCTAATTCTTGATCTGATATTTTTTTTTCTTCTTTTTCTTTATTCAAGAAAGTTTCTCCTCCAATTCCAATTATTAAAATAGCTACTAAGCTAAATAGCCACCACCTCTTTTTGTTCACAACCAACACCTCTTCAATAATTTTTAAGTAACACTTGATCCAATACTTTTATTTTAATATAGATGATATTAGAAAGATACCGTTATTTAGTTTTTATATAATTTTATGAAAATGTAAGTTAGATTTTTTACCAACAAAATCCATATTAATTATGATTCGAAAATTTATGCACATGCTTTTGACTACCTTAAATCTTTGGTTTGTATATTTATTGTATCCATTAAAATTTAATTTTGTTGATATGTCTAAAGTATTCTTGTTTAATTCTACCGTTTGCGTATCTGTTAGAATATTTAATCCTTCGTCAGCATTCATTCCAGCAAATGCAATCACTACTTGAGAGGTGTCTGGTTTTCCATTTTTAATGGGGGCAACTGCCATGGCTTGCATTCCGTTTTCTACGTTGTCTACTGATGTACTGTAATCTCTATCAATAATCATTGTATACCTCCGTAATTAACGGTTATTTTATCTAAAGAGTTATAACTATCTAATTCTTTTTTTAAACTAAAATCATCTTGATTATATCTAGTTGAAATAATCCTAGTTTTATTTTTTTCGAGAATAAATTTAATCGATAACCAATCATCAGGATTTTGGTTAATTTCTAAATCAATAGACCAACTACCCGTTTTTTTTGAATATAAGGGGGTATCAAAATCAATTTGAGTAACATCTTTATAATTTTGTACTACATAGATAGCAATTTCATTTTGGGCTTTTAACAACTGTTGTTGCTGTTCTTTTTTTTCTTGATCCTTATTCATGTAATATCCGCCTCCAATTCCTAATATTAAAATAGCTACTAAGCTAAATAGCCAATACCTCTTTTTTTTCACAATCAACACCTCTTCAATACTCATATTTCTAATTAGTTGCTTTATCATTCTTCAAATCCATTTTCTCTGTAAATCTTACAAAAGAATACATCAACTTTTTCATCTCTTACTTTATTGATTCATACAAAACGAACGTTCTTCTATAAACAGAATAACATTTTATACAGTATCTTGTCTATTTTGTTTGTCACATGATACATTTTTTTATATTAAACAACTGCTATTAACGACTTTTAATCATTGAATACAAAAATACTCTCAAAAACCTTCTAGGCACCAAGAGCATTCTTTACTTCTTATAATTATCAAACTTCTTTACTATTTACAACATACTTTCTTCATAACTTATGAGTATACTAAAAGAGTAGTAAGGATGACAGTCATTCTTACCTAAAGCCAAACTACAAACTAACTTTTTTATTTTCATTTTTTCATTACAACTCCTCCAAAGTGTAATGACATCATGTCTGTACGACTTTAAAATCTACAGCCATGATAACTCCTTTTTTGCCACCTGACTCTCCATCAGGTGGTTTTTTCAATTGCTTTAATTAAATATTCCATTGCTCTTTGAATTTATTTTCTGACTCGTTCATCAAGGTTATAAATGCTTTATAACTATCAACTTGCTGTGGAATTTGAATAGACTGCTTAAATATCAAAGCTCCGTATCCTGATAATCTACCAATTTCGTTGTATTTTGTTTTCTCAACACTAGGATAGACTACACCAGCTGTTTTTGATTTTAATATATATGAATAACCTATAATTTGATACAAATCTTCACGACTAATTCCTTTTGAAGTAAATTCAAGTTTTTTATATTTTGCATCAATAACACTACCTAGTTCATTGTTATAGAAATCGGGATAAACGGTTCTTGTTCTATCAGAAAATATTGATATACCATCCTTCGATTTTTTATTTCTAGGATGAACGAAATAATCTTTAAGAATCGTATTTACATATTCTTCCCAAAGCCAGGAAACATCGAATAATATACCATGAATATTCTGGGCTCCTCCCCCTAAATCATGATGTCTATAAGTTAATATCAACAAGCATAACTGTTGAAGTAAGCGATATTCAGTATAGTAAGCATGTCTTAGCGGAGTATTTCTGTTGGCATTAATCACTTTTCTCTTGTTACCTAAATTAAACGATGGAGTTGCAAATATAATCGAGGAAATATTTTGTTTCATAAGCTCTGATGAATTTAAGATAAGTTGGCCATTTTTTGTTGATAGACGAATATATTCTATTGTATGCCGCACTAGTTGCATCAAGTCGTTATCCTGAGTATATTCTCGAGATGAATAAGCTACTTTACCTGTAAAAGGTATATTTCTTTTAATATGTCTAGCAATATCAATATTTCCTTTAACATTGATATTATTGTATTCTATTCTACAATATTGTTTAAAAATACCTTTTCTCATAGCTGTATTTAAATATTGAGGAAATGCATAAATTAAGAATTGATATATTTGCTCTTCCATAGATAAATTAGTATTTAAATCAACTACATTGATATTTAAAACTTTTTGTAACATATAGTGTAAAAAATAATCATCTTTATTTTGAGAAAATCGTGAATGTATTTCTAAATTTTCGCCCCCACAACCAATAAAACCTGCAATATTTTGAAATTTTAATTCCTCATTTATCGTTTCAATAATTTTTGAATTACTTTCTAAATCATCTATCACAGAAAAATCACTAGGAAAAATAAGAATATTACTCTCATTTGATAATACTGATAAAGTCTTATCTATTAGTTTAGCTGAAATTTTAGGATATGTCTTTTTAAATTCAGATTTTGAATAACTATTATTATCTTGGATCCTCATTATAATTTACCTCGTCTATCTTAGTTATCAAGTTATAAGCGTCTTTCATAGACTCAATTTTTTGTTTTTCTTCATAGCTACCTCGGATATATTCTTCTAATAACGGCTGAAGGTAATCCTGCCATAAAACTTCATAACTATAGTCTAATTCAGGTAACTTTAAAAAGTAACTTGGTCCTATATGATAGTTAGAATTTAAATCATCTATAACAGAAATTTTCTCATTTAAAGAAATTAAACGATCAGAAGCACTTTCTATTTTATCGTCATCTAACTGTCCTTGCCACATAGAAAGTGTTTCATTTGCTTTTATTTCTATAAATCTAAATCGACGACGCATAGCAAAATCAAAACTGTCTACTGAACGATCAATATCATTCATAGTACCAATAATATAAACATTTTCAGGAATATAGAAATTTTCATCATCTTGTCTAAGATTAGCATATTGCGTTTTTACCGAACCAGATTTTCCCCGATAACTTGGATCAATTGAAAAAAATAGTTCTCCTAATATCTTAGAAATTTCTCCGCGATTAATTTCATCGATCACAAAAACAAACTTCTTCCCCTCAACACTATTAGATTCAGATGGTGCTAGATAGGGTACCAAACCAAATTTTTTCTTCATTTTCTCAATAACAACCAACGCTTGTCCACGATAATAGAGTTGCTTTTTATAATCAGAATTTTTATACAACTCGTATACATAGCGTTTAGGTAATACCCCACCATTAACACCACTATCATAGGTTACATTAAAATTATTCACACTATTAACAGTAAGGTAAGCCGTTTTCGTCACATATTCTTTTTCATCGGCTGTATTTACATGTGCAAGATATTTCGCCCACGATTCCTCAAAATTATCTTTTCCTCCGATACGAAGTGCTTCTATCGCTTTTCCACAGAATGACTTAAAAATACCATCTTGTAGCTCAAATCCCATTTCACCATCATCAGGCGTTACAGGTCGTAAACCTTCTACAAAATCAGTATAATCATAACTTGGATGAAACTGGACGAATTCAAATTGTTCTGAATCTTTTAATTCCTCTTTAGAAATACCTATAATCTCGGCTGCTATTTCTTTAGCTAAGTAACTCTTTCCCGTTCCTGGAGCACCACGTAAAATAATATTCTTCGATTTTTCAAGCTTATATGCCAACTCATTTTTTTTATTCGTGAATTCCATACTTGATTCCTTCTTTCCTACATTTACAAAATCCTCATAAAAACGAATCAATGTTTTATTGGGCTTTTCTTTAGAAAATAAATCTAGTTCAGCTATCTTATAAGATATACCTAATTCTTTGTCTCTGTTCTTTTCTTTATTCCACTCTACTATTCTGAGCGAACTAATTTCAAAATTCTGGAAAGTTGTGCGGACATTTGCCCAATTTCCATTTGGTAAACTATAATCAAAATAAGGGATTTTACTACTGTTCTCACCACTAGTTGGACCGTATGAGCTATTGCTAAATAAATGAATATGGTAGTCAATGCCTGCAATATTTAGTACATCATAGTTTTTAACACGACTAAATTTATTATTTTCAAACCCATCAATTCCTATAGTTGTTTTTTTATTTTCGTTGCTTTTAATATTTATATTTGCTTGTTCAACAAAGCGCTTTAAGAGATATTTAAATTCTTTATATTCATTTCCAGTATCTTTGAAATCCATTTGTCTTAACCACCCTCAATTTTGTATCGTCTAAATACACTAAAACTAATATATTATATTTCCTAAAACCTCACTACTTATGATAGGGTTCTGCGTAACACAAGTGAATGATATTATTTTACATCTATTGAATTTTAATTATTAATTTATTCCTCTTTTAATATTATAGATTTATCAGTATCTAATTTTAAACGTTCTCGCTCTTCTCTTATAATACGTTTCACTATTGCAGTATCTGAAATATCCACTGATTGGGATGTTTGATTAGATATAAATGAATCTTTTGCAAAATTGTCAAAAACTTGCTGTTTTGAATCTAGCATTTCCATCATTGGTTCATCCACACTTTCTTCAGTCAAAAGTCTATACACAAATACGGGATTTGTTTGTCCCATCCTGTAAGCACGAGCGATAGCCTGAGTCTCAATTGATGGTTTAATTTGTGGTTCACAAAATATAATAATACTTGCGGCTTGGATATTTAATCCAAAACCTGCAGCTAATACTTGTGCTGGAAGAACTGCACCCGCAGGGGCCTGTTCAAAATCATCTAGTATTTTTTGACGACTACTAGTGCTAACACCTCCCATTATAGGAGGAAGTGCTCTATCACCTAAAATATCTATTACCGTATCTATTACGCTACGAAAAAAAGAAAAAACTATTATTTTCTCACCATTTTCTCGTGCTTCATCACAAATTTCTAACAACCGTATTTTTTTGGGTGAATATTCAATAGATTTGCCCATCCAACCACAACGTCTCATTAGCATAAATTTTCCATCCGCAACAGCCTGTCTATACAATTCTTTTTCTCCATTACCAAAAGATACCCATTCTTCTACTTGTGTCAACGGGGGTAATTCATTCAAAACATCCTCTTTCTTACGTCTTAAATACACTGGAGCAATAGCTTCTCGATATTTCAAAGGATTTGTATAGAAATCCTCACTAATTATATTTTCAGCAATATTTGGCTGCAGTACTTTTATCAAAGAAGTCATCTCTTCTACATTATTTTCAATCGGAGTTCCCGTCATATACATCACATACGGAGTTCTTTTTGCAATTGAATTAACTGTTTTAGATCGTTTAGCAAGGTGATTTTTCACATAATGAGCCTCATCTACGATTAATAATTTTAATTTTAATTCTTCAGGAAATTGAAGTCGCTGTAAGGTTTCAAAGGTCGTTATTCCTACTCCTCCCTTATCTATCCAAAGTTTAGTCCAGCTATCTCTCGATGCACCATGAAGTCTATAGGAATTTAATTCACTATGCTTTTTTATCTCTCGTTCCCAATTTACTATAATACTAGCAGGACAAACAACCAAAAATAATGAGCTATCTTTTATAGCAAGGTGGCTAATTACACCTATAGCTTCTAAGGTTTTCCCAAGACCCATTTCATCACCAATCAAAACTTTTTGTTGAACTAGAGTGTATCTGACAGCAAAATTTTGCCATCCACGTAATGATGCTTTTAGTTTGGAAAAATTAAGATCAATTTTAGTCATTTTATCTAAAATGTTTTTTGCTATTTCACTAGTTCCTGAATTATCAGGACTTATAATACCACCAAATTTTTCAAGTACAGCATAGGAACTAGCAGCATTTCCTTGGAACCAAGAAGTAACATTCTGATCCTCCAAGAAATTAATATCTATTTTAAACGGATAATATTTTTGCTTAATATGCTCAGCTAATTCATATCCATCAGAAACTTTTCTCTTGAAATCTTCAAAAAGGTCTAAGTTGGAATCTAAAGAGCACTTTATCCATAATAATAGGATTTGTTTTTTTGTAATTACTTTTTGTAGTGGGAGTTCATCAGTCACTTTTATAAATTTTTCTAACTGATTGAAAAGCTGCTGATTTTCAACAACAATATACAGTGATTTGATTAATCTATGTTGTATGTTAGTAATGTGATGAGGGTCTATTTTATATACTGGATTAGCCGCTAATTTCCTCCTAAATGAATCCAAAGCATTTTGAATCACTTCACTTTTTTTAGGTCCAACACCATCTAACACATCAAATCTTCCATCATAATGTTCTAATTCTTTCATATTATTAAAGGATTGAGTTAAAATTGTTACTGGTAGACCTGGGTATGCATCAATAAAATCCTTAAGCGGAAAATTTTCAAATCGTTGTACTAGAATTTCATTTGCAAATTCCGAACTTAAATTTTTAATATCATTAATTACTTTCTCATATTTAATACTTAACTTCTTTGTTTCCTCATTGAATAAGTATAAGTAATTTAATTGTTCTAACAGTTCCTCTAAAGGGGGAACCAATTTAGGATTAGCTAGAGAAAATCCACAAATACCTTGATAGATATCTTGTATTTTGTCAAAATCTTCATTAATTATAGCTTTTAGTTTTTCAAGTGGCACATGTACTATAATTTCATACTTATTTATGGAATTAGATAAGTCACTTTCTCGGAGAATCTTATTAATATCAATAAGATTATCTACTTGTTGTAAATACTCTTCTTTACCTTGTTTTGTGCTAAAAAATCCTCGTATTTTTCCTTTTGGTTCTTCAGGTATTGACCTTTCCAATTTCAAATTACCTATTTCTTCATCAAAGGTATTAAACTTATCTTGATTTTGGTACAAAGAGAATGCAATTTCTAAATTCTGTTTTAAGACTTTATCTTTTGCTATATCTTGTAAAACAAACATACCGTGCTGATATACTTCATGACTAAAATTCAACAAATTATTTTTCTGATCATAAAAAAAATTAGATTGTATTTTGCTTAGATTTTTTTGAGGGCTAGTCAACTCATAAAATGTATCGTTAAAAATATTTTTCAACTCATTAATTTGGTTTTGATACCTAGTAATTATAGTCATATGCTCACGATATTTAGCTAATTGATCAGCTACTGAATCCTTATCAGGCAAACTTACGCCCATTTATATTCCCGCCTTTCATTAAATTACATCTCCATTGTTAATCTTTTTCTTTTAAAATAGCACCTACTGCTAATATGCTTACCCCTGCAATACTAAACATCCCTTTCAAAAGTTGATTTTGTTTTTCCTTAGATTTCTTTTTACAATATTCACAAATTATGTCATCTGTATTGTCTGGAATTTCTCTATCACATTTCTTACACGTTTTATTTTCCATGTACAATAGTCCCCTGTCTATTTATTAGTTATAGTAATTTAGGAATCATCTACTCTGCAAGCAACTCTTCATGCTTATCAATAAACTTAAGTATTGACTCAGATGATTCAATGACTTCATTAGATAAAAACTTGAATGGATTAGTCGCTATAGATAAATATTGATCCAGTTCTAATGCGTCATTACCAGAAAAGTTTTGAAGAATAATCGCTTTAAAGTTATCTATAGTGTAATTCAACATTTCATACTCGCCTAGTTCATATTGAGTTGCAATTTGATAATAAAATGCATCTTTCATATAAGATAAATTTTCAAGTGCAGTTTGGGCTAGTTTGTCCCCAGCATCAGCCGATAAACCAGTAGTTATAAAAGGAATTTTATTCTTAGATTTAGAAGTAATTAAATGCTTTTTTGTTTCAAGTAGTTGATTTAATAGTAGATTCTTTGCATTGGTAGCTTGACTCATAGACTCTCGTAACAAAACTTTTTTAGTCTCGGCATCTTTTGCAAGAATAGCCATTTCAAATTTTTCTTTTGCAGATTGAACTTCTGCGTACCTATTCAGATCAAAATTTCTATTTACTTGATCTACTTTCTCTCCTAATACATCTAAAGTATCACTTATCTGTTGTAATTTCATTGCTAAACCCAAATCTGCAATTGAAGGACCTAAATTTGTTGGTAATTCCTTAATTGGAATATTTTTAACTATCTTTCCCGTATCAGAATTAACAAATTGAGCATACTTAAGGCCTGATTCTTGATACGTTCCAAAAGATATTGTACCTTTTGCAAGTTTCTCAGCCATATCTTGCGAAATATCAAGAACCATTTCCCCTTGCTTCATAATCTGCTCTACAAAAGAGGGGATAGTCATTAGTTGAGTAGCTATGGCATCAATAAATTTTGCTACATTTTTTTGTTTGTATCTCTCATAAATATTACTTCGGAGTGCCTCATTCTTATTTACTAATACAGTACTATCAATTTCACCATTTTGATTTATATATTTTGCATTTTTCATGAGCTACACTCCAAAATTCATATTTGATTTAATTTTATTAGTTGATTTTTTTAAATTCAGAAATTGCATTTCATAGTTTAGTTAGTTACCTCATCTCATCATCCAACGGTATAATAACTTCATCTAAAACTTCACGCCACTCACGTTTGATAGCTTGTGCATAGCTGAAAGGTTTTCCTTCTGGATGAATTTCTTTGTAACTCTCATACTTTTTACTTTCAATGATGGCTTTCATATTCGGAATCCGTTCTATACCAATCATAAATTTAATAGCAAATGAATAAAGCTCCAACTCCGAAACAAACCAACCTTTAGAAAAGTCACTTGTTCATTCATATTAATTCTTTCAAATTTCTTTCTTGATTCTGCACCGAATTGTTAACTCTTCAAGAGTTGTTTTTATTTTTACTCTTTTTAAAAGAATTCATTTCATAACAGACCATTGTAAAACAGTGAATGTATTATTAAATTTTTGCCAATCTCTAATTACTATTTCTTTTATTTTATTCCTTAATAAAATGCTACTCACTATTGTACATACCATTTTTCTGAAATTTTAGCACTGTTTCCATCAGTATTTGTCTTTTCCTCATCAAACAGAGTCAACTTCGGTATATTTATTCGTACGGATCTTAATCTTCACGTCTTTAAATTTGTTCGTTATATCATCTGAAAATTCTAGTGGTTGTAGCCTATGACTCCTAACATCTTAATTCTCATTAGAATTAATCATCGAATAAACCAATCTAATTCCTCAGAACCAATAGAAGAAAAAGGAACCTTACTTTGTTTCAATTCTTCTATTGGGTTAAATAAACTTATTTGAAATTTATTCTTTATTTGTGAATGCTGAATATCTTTCAGATGTCTTTGGCTAACTCCTACTAATTCAATATCATTGTTCTCTTCCTTTAAATATAACTTTTGAAATTCCATAGCATAATACTTGCTTTCAAAGAGGAAAAGTATATCATTAAACAAAACATTTTGTTCAAGAAAACCCTCTCCAGCTTTATTTATAAACATCCAGAATGGATCTCCAATGGTTCTATAGTTTGGAAAAAGGTATTTTTCGTTTTGGCTTAAAGAGAACGATCTAAAATCAGAATATCTAATAAATTTAATATCTTCATGTTCAGAGACCAACTTAGCTCCTCTTTGTAAATTTGATTCTGACAAGAATATTCCATTGATATTACCAACACTTTTTAGTTTATATGCAAAATCAGTTAATTGGCTCTTATTTATAGACTTATTCCAACTTTTGCATTCAATCGCAACTCTATATTGCAGACCAAAATGCTCATATTCATAAAGTACATCAAATTCATGTGTTGCTTTATCTGAACCAATTAAAGGAATTCTTTTAGAGATTTTTGCATCAATTCGTTCATCTTCAGCAATCTTTTTACATGTTTCCTCTATAATATCTTCAAGTACTCTTCCTCTATTTTTAAATTTACTAAACATAATTTTCTCCTCTAAAATATGATTTAAGAATATTTTTATTACCAGGAGCATATATTAGCGGTTCGTACTCATCACTCTTCAAGCTTCCGTATCGTGGAATCAACAATCCCAACTTATGACTAGTCGAACCAGTCATACCAGATAGCGTTCTTAAATGATTTTGACTTAATCCATATACTTCATATCCATGATTTCCGTCAGCAATTTCTTTTGCTTGTTTATATGATAAAAATAATGGAATCATATCCCCACATATATAATAGTTTCCCTTGTTCCCCACATCTGCATCCGTTTCCATTATTACCCAAAAAGGATCTCCTATAACGGTTTCGTCTGGTAACATCATCCCAAAACGTTTAATCATACTTTTAATTACTTCTTCTTGAAATACAAATTTACTAGTTTTCAATTTGTATTCGGCTACTGCTATTGCTTCCTCCGATATGCATAAATCATAATATAGGACACCTTTTGATTTAAATTCCAAATCATCTAAAGTGTTAGCTAGTTTTAATACATCTTGTGTATTAACCTCTCTACCAGAAACAACATTTATTACTGTTCTTTCAGTATTATTCATTTGAGTAAATTCCAAATAAATATCTACATGATTTTCCATTGCTTTACCTTTAATAATCTGATTAGTAACTAATCTAGGTTTGTAGACATTCTCAGAATCAAAATAGCTACTCAACATTCCAACAACAAGATTGACAAGAGCTTCGTGTTTTTTCATAATATCCTCCTACCTGATGATTATCACGATTTATTTATAGTTTTGTTAAACATAAAAGGATTGATTATATTTATTGAATAAAAAAACAAAAGCTGATTTAATAGCTTTTATTTTTTTATTTCACATAAATTTTGTGCTATTTTAATAATTTCACAGCTTCATTACCTCAACTCGTTATCCAACGGTATAATAACTTCATCTAAAACTTCACGCCATTCACGTTTAATAGCTTGTGCATAGCTGAAAGGTTTTCCTTCTGGATGAATTTCTTTGTAGCTCTCATACTTTTTACTCTCAATGATGGCTTTCATATTTGGAATCCTTTCAGTACCAACCATATATTGAATAGCCGACGAATGAAGCTCCGTATCTGAAACAAACCACTCTTTAGAAAAGTCTTCAATTGCTTGATCTCTTGCTTGTGTAAAGAAGTGTCTCTTAATTGCAAAAATATCTTCATTTTTATCTAACGTACCATTATCCATAGCATTTAAAATTTCACGATAGACTTGCTTAACTCCTTCAATCTTATTCAGTTTCTGTAAGGCCTTCTCGATTTCTTCTCGAATATCTGGACTGTTGGCTAAATACGTTCCTAATAGTTGATCGATATAAGTTGAATCAATATCATAGAGCTTGATACTATTATCTCCGTAAAATTCAATCCCAGAAAAATCAATGTTTTCTTCTGGATTTTCTTCATTTTGTTCAACTAACGAACCTTTGACAGTATGATAAACTCCAACCTGTTCTTCTAAAATCCCAACTTGGTTTTGAAGCGTTTTCGATTGTTCCATGTCATCATTATAGTCATCATAGGTCACTAGTGCTTCATAGGCATTATTCAATTCTTGGAAGGCTTTAACATATTCCACTCTAGTCTCTAATGGGGTATGTTCGTCTACTTCACCTGGTACGAGTACAAACTCATTCATTTTCTTATAGGCTTGTTTAAAGCGTTTTTTCGATTCATCGTAAGTTGGATAGACTAATCCTGACTCTTCTTTTGCTTCAGAATACAGTTTCGTTGCAGCTGCTACGTTTTTCTCCATTGTATGTGGTTTACGGAATGTTACAATCAACCCTTTTGTTTTTTCAGGATAGGTCCGATTGGTACGAGAAAAGGCTTGAATTAAGCCTGCATATTCTAAATTACGGTCCACAAACAGCGTTTGAATCGTCGGAGCATCAAAGCCAGTCAATAAACGATCTACAACAATCACTAAATCGACTTGTCGACCAAATTGTTTAAACTCAGCTCTTTTTCTAGCTAAGCGATTATTGATATCCCCATTGTAGCGATCAATGTCTGCTAACGTCCATGCAGTTCCATAGTATTCATTATATTCTTGAATAATCTCTTCCATTTCATCTTGTTGTTCTTTCGCATTCTCTGTATTTTCATCTAAAGAATAGGTAATCGCAATACGAGGAAAATCAGGATCATTCATCGTCCGTCCTTCTCGAATCGGATGATGTGAAAATTCATTTTGTAGCCAGTCTTCTTCTTTAGTCATTTCTTTTATCGCTTTATAGTAACGTTTTGCATTAGCAATGGAACTTGTTGTTAGGATAGCTGATTTCTGTGGACGACCATTGGCAAAATCAAACTTCATATAAGAATTATCTGGGCGGAATATCTTATGAATGACTTTTTGAATATGTTCATCCTTTTCATACACACCAGGATTAATGTATTCTTCCTTTTTACTTCCATCCATTGTATCAATTATTTGGTTGATTCTTTCTGGTGAAAAAGTCGCATATTTTTCCACTTCACGTAACTTGTGATGGATTTGATTGTTTAATGAAGTTGGCTCAATAGTATCTTCATGTTCAACTTGAAAACCTAATACGGCGCCATCTTCTAACGCATTTTTAATGGTGTAAGTATGTAAAACCTCACCGTACTGATCATGTGTTGTTCGTGCCAATTCCCCTTTGACTTGTTTCTTATTTTCATCAAAAATTGGCGTACCTGTAAAACCAAACCATGTTGAGTTTGGAAAAAATTCTTTGATTTCTTCCATATTTTCTGAACCCAAGGCACGGTGACATTCATCCACAATAAAGACAATGTGTTGTCCCAGTAGTTTTTGAAAACGTTTGGTTCCTTTTTTTTCTTCTTGTTTCTTAGCGGATTTTAAAGCAGCATCTAATTTTTGACGGGTAGTTACTATTACGACATTTGAATTGGCATCTGCTAAAAGTGTTTCTCTCAGTTCCTTTGCATTCCCAGTTCCCACAATTAAACTATTTGATTTGGCATTTCCTGAAGAAATTCCTGTATTAAATTCAGATGCGAACTTAGTAAATTCACTCGTTGTTTGGTTATCTAAGTCTTTTCTGTCTACTAACATAATTGTCCGGTCAATTCCCGATTTTCTGGCTAATAACTTAGTGGAAACAAAACTGGTTAATGTTTTCCCTGATCCTGTAGCATGCCACACATAACCCGATTGATGTTTATTGGCAGCTGTAAACAAGGCTTCAATAGCGTGAACTTGATAGGGATGCAATACCATTAACGTTTTATTGTCTTGGTCTTCACTAACAATCGTATAGTTGGCAATTAGTCTGTGGGCGTGAGGAATATTCAGCACTTGTTTGCAAAATTCATAGAGATTATCTACTTTACGATTTTCTTTCGTGCGCCAACTAAAAAGGAATTTCTGATGTAGCTCTTTAGGCATTCCATTGGCAAAGTAACGTGTGGTTTGTTCATTAGAAACAACAAACAGTTGCAAAGTAGAAAAAATATTATTGCGGAATACGCCTTCTTCAGCATACTTCTTTACTTGATTAAAAGCTTGATACACACCATCTTTTGCGGTTACTTGTTTTAATTCAATTTGAACGATTGGCAAGCCATTGATTAATAATGTGACATCAAAACGACGGTCTCGTCCCTCACTACTACTTTTTTGTTTGGCAATCTGATGAACTACCTCGTAAGAAAAGAATCCGCCACTATTGTATTGATTGGAATAGAGCACTAAAGACATAGAGCCTAAAGTAGGATCTTCCCTTTCAACAGTGATTCGAGCAATTCCATTTTCACCTTTAAGCCATTTAGCCGCATCAAAAGGTGTCTGAGTTCGCAATAGAAATTCTGTTTTAATGGCTTCAAATTCTTTGTCGGTTAATGAAACTTCACCGATTTCAGAAAGGTTATTATGGACAATTTTGTTACGCAGATTATCCCAAAGATCTTCTTCTGACTTTAATTCAGGGCGATAGGTCCATTGATTATGACCTTCTCCAAGAACTTGAATAAGCTGAGCTTCAACTTCCGCTTCATCACGATGTGGAATTTTATTCATTTAGCTGTACCTCCTATACAAACATCTTTTGTAAGAATGCTTTCTTAGTATTTTTTAGAATTTCTAACTCTCGTTGATGAAGAGCGATAGTATCGTCAAGTTGTTTGAAGAAGTCTCCGATTTTTCTTTGTTCATTAATATTTTTAGGGACTGATAAATTCATCTTTTGTAAATCTGGAATATTAATTGATTGTACCGTAGTTCCTGTTTTAACTATAGATTTTAAAATGAAATTTTCTTTGGACTGTATTTCTCCAACCAGAAAATTTGTGTCTAACTTATCGTTGTCGAAGATTAATGCTTTAATATCTTGATTTATTGCTACATCAACAGTTGGTATACTTATTGGGAATCTCTTAGCTAATATGCCGCTTCGACTTACTATTAAAGGTGTTCCTGCTGATACCATTTTAGTAGTATTATCGCTCACTGCTTTTTCTGTAATTTTAAACGTGCCCTTATTAACATATTTGGCCTTAATTTCTTGAGAAGACAGCCAAATAATATCTCCATTCCAATATGTTTCATTACCTTTAAATGGGGTTGCTCCACCAATCAATTTTATTTCATCCGAAAACTTACGCTGTTCCCAAGCGTCATTAAATCCTGGAAAACGTACTTCTGGAACTTTTTCTCCCTCTTTTGGAAACATCTTTTGCAAGAACCCTTTTTTAAGTTCTTTCAACAAATCTAACTTACCCTTATAAAGTACGATAGTGCTGTCCATGTTATTAAAAAAATTGGCAATCTTATCTTGTTCATTATCATTGGGGAGGTGAATAGCAATTTGATAGAACGAATCCAATTCAAGATTTCTTCGTACAAGACTTGCACCTTGAGATGAGGCATTTTTATACGCTTCCAACATTCTTTGTGTTCTTAACTGCGGACCAATAAATTTTGAGTTAGCTTTTGTAAACTTAAAAGTTTTATAGCTAGGTGATACTAACCCGACACCGATATTATTAATATTTATATTTCCTAACCATAGATTTTGTGGTGAGAGAACTAAACAACCGTCTTCAATAATTTTATACCCTTGATTTGATGTACCAGAAACACGACCTTTTCGTATTTCCATACCACTATTAGTGCTAGATAAAACTTTATATTCATTTTCTATTTTAGATTTAACGCTAAATTCCTGTAGAATATCTCCCAATTTACGTTGTTTCCAATCGCCAGTAAACTCTGGAAAACGTATTTCTGGTACTTGATTACTCTTCATGATCAAATACCTCCAATGCACCTTTTATCCATTCTGCATCTTCGGAACTAAATTGTAGAGAAGAAATCGTTTCAAATAACTTCTTTTCTAAAGCACGTTTCTCTTGTCGAATCTCTTTCATTTCAGTTCCAATCGTCGCCATATCAATCGGTGCTTCCTCTTCAAAAGTATCTACATAACGTGGAATATTCAAATTGTAATCATTTTCTTTGATTTCATCAAAACTTGCTACATGTGCGTATTTTTCAACTGATTTTCTTTCTTTATAAGTAGAAAGAATTTTTGTGATGTTTTCTTCAGTTAATTTATTTTGATTTTTTTCTTTGACAAAATCACTACTAGCATCAATAAATAAAACGTCACGCGTTGTACGACTTTTTTTCAAAATGATAACCGTTGTTGGGATAGAGGTCCCAAAGAAGAGATTAGCTGGCATACCAATAATCGCATAGATACTGCCATCTTCTAATAATTTCTGTCTAATAGTACCTTCTGCTGCACCACGGAATAAAACACCATGTGGAAGAACAATTGCCATTGTTCCTGTATCTTTCAAGTGATAAAAGCCATGAAGTAAGAAAGCAAAGTCAGCTTTTGATTTTGGTGCTAATTTTCCATAACGATTAAAACGAGAATCATCTAAAAATGTATCATCCGCAGACCATTTAGCTGAATAGGGTGGATTCATTACAACTGAATCAAATGTATATGGTTCATCTGTAGGCCAATCTTTATTCAGAGTATCTCCATTCCGTACTTGCATATCTTCTGCATCAACACCATGCAAAATCAAATTCATTTTAGCTAAATTGTAGGTCGTCGTATTTAATTCTTGTCCATGATATTTTACATTATCTGGATACGTTAAATAGTTACGAACATTTAACATCAGGGAGCCTGAACCCATCGTCGGATCAAATACACTGAAAAGATTTTTGTCTTCTTGTCCTAGTGTAACAATTTGTGCCATCATATCTGACACCATATGCGGCGTGTAGAACTCTCCTGCCTTTTTCCCAGCTTCTGATTCAAACTGACTAATTAGGAATTCATATGCATCACCGATTACGTCGCCTTCATGTCCAAGAACATCTATGTCATTTAACTTTTTCAAAACTTCTGTAATCGTTACATTCCGTTGTTGCTCATCTGATCCAAGTTTTTTCGACTGTAAATCAACATCATCAAATAAATTATTAAATTGACTATATTTTGATGATAAATCAATGAAGGCCTTATTCAAGTCATTTAGTTGGAAAACATTCTGCTTTGCTTGATTTGCTAACACATTAAATAAATAGTCCGGTTCAATATCGTATCCTAACGTGTCAATTAATGTATCAATCAAATCAGCTTTTGTGGCATCATCAGAAAGTAACTCTTTATACAGTTCCGTCTGCTTATCTATTGTGTCGTATTCCTCTAAAGGTTCATCTGCAAGTTCGACTACTTTTTATACTAATTTATCTGAAAGATACTTATAAAAAATCAATCCTAGCAAATAATTTTTATATTCTGAAGCATCCATTTTACTACGAAGATTATCAGCTGCACTGAATAATCGTTGATTCAATTCTACACTCATGTTTAACTTCCTCATTTCCTTAAGTGGCCTTTTTTATAATTCGAAATGAACTATTTTTTGCCATTTTATACTCTATTTCTATTTTAGATGATTACTCCTGCTTATACAAGTTAAATCAAGGTTTTTAAAGGCTGACTGGCTCAGTAAAGTCTAAAATCATTAAAAAGTATATCCTATTTATATGTACTATAAAAGTATCCAAAAAAAAAAAGAAATCATCTCAAATTTAAGAGATAATTCCTTTAATGATACTTTTTTATTTTGTATATATTAGTATTAGTGTTTTTGCAACATTTTAATTTTCCTTATACTTAAATTCGTTCATACTTATCTTTTAAAACCTTCTTAATGGTTCTTTTACTAGATTACATCTGTTCAACTGCACTAAAAGAAAATGGCTATATTCTTCTATTCATTATCCATGATAATCCCCAGTTTTTTTGTTAATCGTCACAATAGGAAGCTTCTCACTACCACCAGGTAACTCTCCAATCAACTGAGTATACGTATCATCCTTGTTAGAAAAATAATAGTTGACTCCTTCCACCGCATCTTGTGCTAAATAGCCATTCTCTTTGACTCTTTTACACATGGAGCCCAGCCATCAATGCTCGATGTAGCTAATGGGGACTTGTCTTCAACTTCTTCTTTTCTTTATCTTTCTCACTGATAAATGTATGCTTCTCATCTATCCAATTTAGAGCGTCCTTTATATAAGGAAATTTATTTATACTAGAAACATCGGATAAACCACCACCTTGACCAAAGTAATTCATTGTACCGGCTAAAGCACTTACTGGTCCTCCATATTGTGGTCCTTCCAATAGCCCGCTATTTACTAAAAACTTATTAATACCAACGTATAAGGCCATACTTTTATTTCCATAAGCAGGACTTTTAGGATTTTTATATTCTTCCTAAACTTTACATTTATTTCCCATACCACTCTTCTTTTGTATAGTTGTATTGTTTTCTAAACTCTTCAGAATATTTTTCGAACAATTTCCCTTTTACATAACTACTTGGAGAAAATATTAGTGTCGGTAATAAAGTAAAACCAATTAATAATGTAATCAAAATTCCACCCCAAATAATATATTCAAAAACACTTACATTTTCAGTATTTAAATTAACATTCATTAGCCACCATTTGTTGAACCTATAAAAAAGAATACCGAGTATAATTACTGACAAGAATGTTTTTAATATTTTAGAAGTTTTTGGACTTAGTAAACCTGTTTTTTTATGGTATTTTTCACTTGATTCTGGATATTCAGTTTTTATAAAATTAACTATTTTAGAGCGTGCTAAATAATAAGAACATAAGTATCCAAAAATAACATATATAAAAGGCACGATATGGTATTTATCTACTTTTATATATAAAAACACAGTTAGAAAAAAAATCATTCCTGTCTGCCATATTGTGAACATAAATTTGTTATAATTTACTATTTTAAATAAGCGATTTAGACTTAAATATTTTATTAATATCATACTTAAGCATAAAAAAGAAAAACATGGAAAAATTAAAAAATAATTTAGCGACGGAAGAGTGACTAATACTGAAAGTATAAAGCTAGTTATTATTTTGTAAAAAAAAGAACTTGAATTTTTGCGACTATTTACCATATTACGAATATCCTCACAGGATATTTTTTTTACTGCTTGTTCAAAACTTATATTTTCCAAATTTTACCACCTCGGTAATCCGTTATTAAAATCTTTAACATCAACTCGTCCCTCTTGTTTTTCAAACCATTTAAAATATAGTTGCTTTTTTAACTTCTAATGGATATGAAATTTGTTTGACCATAAAATAAACCTCCGTTTTCTTCATTTTACATGAATTCAACGGGGGATTTTTATATTTATCTCAACCTATGGGTGTAGTTCCTTGCCTCTCCTACTAGTTTATCTATCTCATAATACTCAAACGTGATATTAATCTCCATACCACTCTTTTTTTGTATAGTTATACTGTTCTCTAAACTGTTCAGAGTATTGTGAGATAACTTTCCCTTGAACATGATGCTTTACATTAAATAGAAAATATGTTGGTATCAATGAAATGAGTAAAAGTAGTGGAATTCCTATAAATATCCCTATAAGGTTATCCACTAAGCTATTTTGAATTGTTGGATTTCCATCTACAATACCGTTTAACCACCACTTATTTAATCGATAAACTTGCATACCTATCAAAATTAAGACAGCAACAACACCTGATACTTTTAACATTATATTCATTACTTTTGATGTTTTATAATTCCTATTAAACGCTTCATTTATTTCTTCTAAAATCATATTTTGTTCTACTTTATAATAAAGAAATAAGAGCACTACTATACAGAAAGTAACTACAACGAACGTAATTCTGTAATCCCCCATATTCATTCCAAATCCTACAATAAAATAGGATATATATGCTAACTTAGCGCTTATATAACAATATTTTTTATACCCCCAGTTACGCAAAAAATTATTATATTGTTTTAAAAATTGGTACGTGATTAAACAAATAATTAGTAATTCTAATAAGATAACAACTAATTTAGGAAAAAAAGAATCATTTGTCTCTGTAATTTCTTGAATAAATACTAGTTCCATAAAAATGGGGAAAAATAGTGCCAGAATTAAAATTAATAATTTTTTTATTCCAATAGAAAATTTTTGATCTTTTTTTTCATTCATAACTAAATCAATATCTTCAAAATTAATATACTTATTTGCTTCTTTCAAAGATATAGAACTTAAACATTCATCTACTTTGTGACTTAACTTTTTATTCATATAATTTAATTCACTCCGTTCGGAAATATATTTTCGTTATTAATACTAGGATTCGAGTTAGGACTTCCCGAATGAGACGGAATACCTGGCTTATATTCACTGTTTGGTATTTCAAATCCTGAATAATCACCTGATTGTAATCCTTCATGCCTTTTTCCATAGATTTCGTACTGCTCTTTTATCCATTTTTCTTTATCTTTCTCACTGATAAATGTATGCTTCTCATCTATCCAATTTAGAGCATCCTTTATATAAGGAATTTTATTTACACCCGGAACGTCGGATAAACCTCCACCTTGACCAAAATAATTCAATGTACCAGCTAAAGCACCTACTGGTCCTCCATATTGTGCTCCTTCTAATGGCCCACTATTTACTAAAAACTTATTAATTCCCCCATATAAGGCCATACTTTCATTTCCATACGCTGGACTTTTAGGATTTGTATACTCTTCATAGGCATACGCAGTAATTGTTAAGGCATCTCCACCATATGCCAAGCCTTCTCTTGTTCCTGGATGTTCTTTTATAAATTTAGAGATAGGTTTAAACTTCTTAAATAATGTTAAACCAACTTTTGAACCTGCAATGACTTTAGCTCCACTTGGCTATGTGACAGTATACTTGTCACATAGCCAAGTGGAGCTAATACATCCCATCCTTTATCGCTTAAATGCAATAAATTCCCATATACTTTAGCTTGGTTATCCAAGGACATTTTGCCTACATATAAACCAAATTTTGGATTGTTTAAGATACTTTTAGCAATATTTTTAGGCAATTGGTTCCATCTTTCTTGTGCGATAAAAATACCCAATGCTGCATCTTGAAGTCCTTTCGGAAATTTATCTAAAGCCGCAATGACATATCCAAATAGTCGGTCATTATTTTTAATTTTTTCAATCGCTGCTGCTGGATTTTTTGAAAACAGGTCATTTAATTCTTTGATTGCTGTATTCTTTGCTTTGTCTTCCATTTCACCGACTTTACCAGCATCTTGAAGTGATGTAAACCAGTTTTTCTCAACCCCATCGGGTAACGTATAGCTTCCATCACTGTTAACAATCGTTGCGTTTAATACCATAACACCTTGCATAGCTATTTTCATATCACTTAAACTATCGCCAAACAGCCCACTTGTTTCAGCAGAAAATTGTTGCAACTTTTGTAATTTCTTTTCCAAATCGCGTATACCTTCTTGTAAATCATTTGACATTCTTCCTAAATTTCTCTGAAATTCAAACAATGAATCTAGCACTTTAGCAACAGGATTATTTCTTGACAAAGTTTTCGCAATAACAGCGGCGGCATCTACTGATAGTTTCATAGATTTTTTTATCGCGATTTGCTGATTCAGATTATCTTCATCTAAATAACCTTCACTTGAAATAACTTGATCTGCAGACTGATATTTCTGAAGATCTTGTTCGATTGAATCAATAGCTGTAGTTACTCTTGTAATCGTTGGGATGATTAGCTCACTGAATAACCCTTTACCTGCTGTGTAAGCAGCCCCTGATAATGTTTTACCATCTATAGCCGCCACTACTTTTTGACTTCCAGATTTTAATTGGTTAACAGCTTCTGCTCCACTTCTTAAATTACTAGTCAATGCTTGTATCAAATTAGATGAATCAGCACTTGAATATTTTAATCCCACGGAACTTCACTCCTTTTCTTATACAGAACTTCCGTTTCATCCTTTATTGACTTTGATTCTGCATTGTAGTTATCTATAATTTGATGTTCCGCATCTCTGAATTGTTTTTGAAAAAAATGTTCTTGCTCCTCATTGTGCCTCTGCATAAATCTATTTTCATTACCTCCATGCCGAATATTTTCTTTATTTAACATGTTTAACTCTTGAAATCCCCTATGTAGATTTTCTTTTAATTCAGAAATACATTCTTCAATTTTTCTTTTGTCTCTATTTAAATCATCTAGCGTATTTTCTTTTTCCGTAATCAAACGGTTATATTTTAATCGTTCTTGATTATTTGTCGTATTATTCAATTTATCCTCCTTAGAATTTAATTTTACTGTCTTCAATAGCAATCAATTCAGCAATTTTTGGAAACTTATTGCCTTGTTCTTTCACACACTCAATTAAATTAGTTAAATCTGGTAATAATTGATTCGTTACTTCTGTACCCGTCTTCATACTAGATACATTACTTTCTCCTAAAGAAACTTGTTGACCTTTGTTTACTTCAACTGATTGGATACCAGATATAGCGTTTGTAGCAGCGCCACTATCAGATGCAATATGACCCATAAAAAAAATCATCCTCTTTTATTATTTTTCAAAAAGATACACAAACACTTCTTTTTTTACTTTATTGATTCTTAAAAAAACGAACGTCCTCCTATAAAAAGAATAACATTTTATACAGTATCTTGTCTATTTTATTTGATACATGATACATTTTCTTATATTAAAAAATGACTATTAACGACTTTTAATTCTTGAATACAAAAATACTCTCAAAAACCTTCTAGGCATTGAGAGCATTCTTTACTTCTTATATTCATCAAACTTCTTTACTCTTTTTAACATACTTTCTTCACATTTTGTAAGTATACTAAAAGAGTAGTAAGGATGACACACATTCTTACCTAAAGCCAAACCACAAACTAACTTTTTTATTTTCATTACAACTCCTCCAAAAAAATAAAAGAATATTAAAAGACCGTTCAATTGAACGGTCTCAGGTAGTAGCTACATTAATTAATAGGGCTTCTTATTACTACCCTAAATTTGTTAGATAATTCCCCATACAACAACACTCTCCAAGAAAAAACCTCACTACTTATGGTAGGGTTCCCCCTTCATAATCCGATACCCTCGATAAACCTGCTCCACCAATACCAACCGCATCAACTGATGAGGCAATGTCATTTTCCCAAAGGAAATTTGTGTATTGCTGCGTTTCAGAACCGCGTCACTCAGACCCAATGATCCGCCAATCACAAATACCAACTGACTTTTTCCACTAATCCCTAGTTGATCGATTTCTTTTGAAAATTCTTCAGAAGTACGTTGTTTTCCTTCAATTGCTAAAGCAAATACATAGGCATTTTCTGGAATTTTACTTAAAATACGCTCGCCTTCTTTTTCTTTTACTTGAATCATTTCAGCTGCACTCAATTTTTCTGGTGCTTTTTCATCAGGTACTTCAATCAATTCGATTTTACAATACGCTCCCAGACGCTTCACGTATTCCTCAATTCCCATTTTTAAATATTTTTCTTTTAATTTTCCCACACTAATTATTTTGATATTCACAGCTTTTCTCCTTTAATCACAGGTTATCCACAGAAGTTATCCACATGTCCACAATTTCATATCATGATTTGGTAGGCGAACAGAAATTCGCCACCATATATATGGGTTGACTTTTGCAATACGTACATTTTGTTTGATCGTTATCCACAGGTGTAAACTGCTCTAATACAGGCATCTCAAAACCTGTATAAACAGCGTCATCCAGCGCTTCTTCAATGTGTTCTTGGCAAGCATAAATCGATTTCATCCACAGGACCTCCTTTTTTTTGTGGATAAGTTATACACTCCACAATCCTACTATCTTTCATTTTACAGTACTTATCCCCAATGTTCATTACTTTTTTGATTTTCTTATCCACAATTTTCTTTAAATGACTGTTTTTCTCAGAATAGTCGTTTGTGAACAATTAGATTTATGATACAATCATAGTAATTCATTTATTGTTTTAAAGGAGGTTTTTATCATCATAAAAGAACGAATCACGTACTTATCTCATAATCAGGAAACACTTATTTCAGCAAGTATCTGGCGACCCCTTGGTGCACCAAAAGCTATTTTGCAAATTAGTCACGGTATGGCTGAATTTATTGATCGGTATGATGATTTTGCTCGTTATCTATCAGAAAATCAATTTCTTGTAGTCGGAAATGATCATTTAGGACATGGCAACTCTGTTGCTGCAGTTGAAGATCGTGGGTATTTTTCAAAAGGAAACGGCAAGCAGCATGTGGTTGAGGATATTAAGAAGCTCCATGATTTAATTAAAATGGACTACCCTCATTTGCCTTATTTTTTAATGGGGCATAGCATGGGCTCCTTTATTGTTCGTAACTTTCTTCAGCAATATGGAGATACAATAGATGGCGCAATTTTAATGGGGACTAGTGGTCCAAAGCCTGAATTAAACTTTATTTTAAGTCCTTTAACTTTATTAAATAAAATAAGTCCTAAAACACGCAATCCACTTGTGGATAAATTAGCTTTTGGCAGTTTTAGCTCTTATTTTGAAGAAACCGGTTCTGATTTTAATTGGTTGTCAAAAAACCAACAGAATGTCGCTTGGTATGAAGAGCATCCTCAAACGGGTTTTATTTTTACAAACAATGGCTTTTTAACGCTCTTCACGTTACTCAACGATGGCACCAAAAAAGGATGGGCAACTACTATTCCAACTGAGCTTCCTATTTTAGTAATTTCTGGGGATCAGGATCCAGTTGGTGGTATGGGAAAAGGCGTTCGAAAGGTCTTTCATGAGTTGGAAGACGCGCAATTTACAGACATTACCCTTTGCACGTACCCTGAATTGCGTCATGAGATTTTAATGGAAGACTCTTACTTGCTTGTCTATCAAGATTTACTAAATTGGCTGAATAGACATCTTTAAATAGAAAAAGACCTAAATCAATCAAGATTTAGGTCTTTTGTATTTTAAAGGCTTTTTGAAGCTTCCATCGTAACATTAGCCGTTGCTTCTTTACCATCTCGGTAATATTTCACATCAACTTTGTCCCCAACTTTTAAGTTATAAATTACTTTTCTTAGAGACACATTGTCAGTCACTGGTGTGCCATTGATTTCAACAATTGTGTCGTATTGTTTTAAACCAGCTTTTTCTGCTGCTGAGTTCGTTTGTACATCCGTAATAACGACACCTTCTGTTACTTTTTCAGGTAATTTAAGCACACGCTCTTGTTGTTGTGCAGAAATTTGTGATAGATCACGAAGCGAAACGCCTAATACTGGACGAACGATTTCGCCATTTTTCTCTAATTCGCTAATAATTTTCACAACGTCGTTACTTGGAATCGCAAAGCCCATTCCTTCAACTGTGTCTTGTGAAATTTTCATTGAATTGATTCCGATGACTTGTCCTGCGATGTTGATTAGAGCCCCACCAGAGTTTCCTGGGTTGATTGCAGCATCTGTTTGGATAGCGGTCATATCCCAATCTTCTACGCCATCTTCGTTAATGTCCATTGCAACGGTTCTGTTTTTCGCAGAAATAATTCCTTGTGTGACAGAAGTCGCAAAGTTTGTTCCAAGAGGAGAGCCGATTGCGATTGCTGGTTCACCAACTTTAATGCTGTCTGAATCACCAAATGTCGCTACCGTTTTCACCTTTTCAGAAGGAATGGATAGAACTGCTAAATCAGTCCAAACATCCGATCCAATAACTTTAGCTTGAACCTTGGTGCCATCTTTTAAAATAACTTCAACAGCATCTGAACCGTTGATTACATGGTTATTTGTTACAACATAAGCCGTATCGCCATCTTTTTTATAGATAACGCCACTACCTTCACTTGTTGTTTCTAAATTTGAACTATCGTTGCTTTTAGATTGGCTGTAATCCCCACCAAGCATTCCTTGTTGGTTTTGTTTTTGCATATTCGCTACTGAAACTACAGCATCTTCTACTTGCTCAACAGCTTTTGTTGTATCTGTCGTTACGTTCGCTTTGACATTACTCGTCACAACGTTGCCTTTATTGGTTGTAGTGTCTGGTACTGAGCTATTATCTTTTGGTAAATATGAAAAGGCTAATCCACCACCGACTAAAGCGATAATCAAACCACCAATTAGTCCACCGATTAAGCCACTCTTCCAAGAACCACCAGACTTACGTGGTGAATTCGTTGTTGGTTCTTTTGGCGGACGACCGCCACCATTTCCGCCGTTTCCTGTTGTCGAAGAGTTTGATGTTGCTCTTTTTGGTGTCTCTTTTTGTGTTTCCCGTGAAACATTTGCAGCAGATTCTTGCGATATTTTAGCTTCATTTTCTGAACTTACGAATTCATTTTTTTCTACTTCTGTTTGATTATTTTCTTCTGGAATAAGATTTCCATTTGCATCGTATCTCACTTTTCATCCACCTCTTTAGTTGTATTTTATACTCTTAGTTTACCTTTAATTTTTGAATTTTATATGAATATTATAGGAAAAAATAAGCTATTCTTCTATTAATTCTATCACAATTTCTTCAAAATCGATAAGGTTTCACATTATTTTTTGGTATTAAAAAAATCTCTGACATAAGGTTACTTATGCAGAGACTTTATTTTATACATTAAATAACGGAGAGGCTACTTCTGGGTCTGTATCATAAACACTAAAGGTTTCATTAACGCCTGTCCCTTTTTCTTTTAAAATATCCGTTGCCGTCATATGTGCCAATTCTTTAATATTGTTATCCTTGCTTAAATGTCCTAAATAAATTCGCTTGGTTGCGTCACCTAATACATCTGCCATGGCAATTGCGCCATCTTCATTTGACAAATGACCTTTATCGCCTAAAATACGCTGTTTTAAAGACCACGGGTATTGACCCATTCTAAGCATCTCTAAATCATGATTGCTTTCAAAAAGATACGCATCTGCATTTTGAATCACACCGCGCATACGGTCACTTACATAACCTGTATCTGTTAACATTGCAAAACGTTTATTATTTTTATGGAAGCAATAAAATTGTGGTTCCACTGCATCATGAGAAACGCCGAAGCTTTCCACGTCAATGTCACCGATTGTCATTACTTTTCCCATTTCAAAAATATGTTTTTGTTCTGTTTTGACTTCGCCAATAATAGGGGACATCGCTGCCCAGGTTTTTTCATTTGCATATACGTCAAGCTTGTATTTGCGAGCCAAGACGCCTACTCCGTGAATATGGTCACGATGTTCATGTGTAACCAATATCCCATCAACATCTGCAATATCGCGATCAATTTGTTTCATTAATTCGGTTACTTTTTTCCCACTTAACCCACTGTCTACCAATAATCGTTGATTGGCGGACTCTATATACGTCACATTTCCTGAGCTGCCACTCGCTAGAATACTGACTTTTAATCCTTGATTATTCTCCATCATCATGAAACTAGTGCCTCCTCAATCTATCTTCTATAGTTTACATCAAAAATGGAGGAATGCAAATAAGGAAAGATGATATTTAACTAAAAAGACAAGCTTCCCAATTAGGAAACTTGTCTTTCTATTCCATAGCACTATCCGTCGCTTCATCTGCTGAATCGGTTGCATCTGTTCGATTAGACATATCTTTGATGATTGAACCATCAATTGCATTTACGAGTTTTATTTTCACTTCATTGGATGTTTTCACTTCAACATACCAAATAGGTCCATAAATGCTCAAATCTTCCAACCCCAATGTACGATGATAACTTAAAATTGGTTTGCGAATTTCGCTGTTTGCTTGAACTTCACTATTTTGGTAAAGCAACTCGACCGCTCGTTTTTCTGAAATCAGCTCACGACTTTTTCCGGTTACTTTAACTGGACCAGCGTAAGTTTGTTCATAAGAAATAATTCGGTTGTCATTGTCTAAATGGAAGGTGATCTGACCCGTTCCATCCGTAATCGGAATATTGTTAGCAACTTGTGTGTATACTAGCTCTTTTTTGTCTGGTGTGAATTTAAAATATTGATACTCACTACCAAATAAAATTTGATCATTTTTAATAAATTCATCAACTTTTGCTAAATCAGACCGCTTAAACTCACGTCCTGCTGGCATCAATTCAAAAGAGCTCGTTAAAATACTGTATAGCAAATTGCTGCTTTCCATCCGTTTCACAGTTTGTTTATTTAATTTTGATAAATTTTGTTCTAAAAGATCTTCATTTTCAGCTTTGACAAAAGGAACAGCTATCTTTTCATCTGATAGCTTCGCTGGAACTTCGATGGATTCCTTCTTCATTTCTTCTAAAGTATTGATTTTTAAACTACTATCATTTTGGTAAGAAATGGTTTTATTTTTATCCAAATAGGAAGACAGCAAAAAGATATTTAAGCATAGAAATGTAATGGTGAAAATAATTTCTATTCGTTTAAAGTCCATCTGTAGTCCCCCCTTTTTGGCTAATTAAACTTTCTGCGTTTAACCAGACTCCATTGATACATGCATACCAACTCGGTTCAAGATCGACAACACGACTGGATTCTTTACTGTTGGTCCAACAATACCCAATTTCAAGCCCTTCGATTTGTTCATTTTCAATTCCAACTTGATTCAAAGACGCTAAGATATCCGTACCTTTTACTAATTGTTTCTCATCTTCTTTATCAGATAAAGGGGTTTGGGCAACAATTAAAGGGACTTGCAATTGAGATAATCCATTTTCGGCAACGGTTATATAGGTCGCTCCCATGTCATCTTCATTTGTACTATTTTGAGTGGTATTGCTAAAGATTGGATAGCCTTCAATATAACGTCGGTAAATGGCTTGTTGTTTTTGATTATTGTAATTAAAGTAATGAACTGCCCCAGGCCAGTTTTCGTATTTTTGTAGCTCATAGAAGCTGCTTTTCAGCATATCGACTAAATCAAATTTATTCGTGGTTGTTCGATTACGATAATACGATAAAATATTGGTGGACTGCCTTACTTTCATTCGACTAATATTATCATTGAACTGCTCATAACCAGCCTCTGCTGTTGACTCTTTTACTTCAGAGGTATCATCGAACAAACGATAAATAAAGAAACTATTCGGTTGTGTTTCTACCATATAAGCGTATTGCGGCAATTTCACTTCTTCAGTTGGCAGATAAACATACTTGCTTCCCAATTTTTGAAGGGCAACTGCTGTGTAGTTTTTATCACTCCCATTTAAGAGCTCACTCATTTTTTTCTTATCTGCATTTTCTAACTCGCCAGAATAAATTTTCTGTTCGCGGTCATTGTAAAAATGAATGATTGTTGGATTATCTAATGAAATCGTAATTCTTTGGAAGGTTTCATTTTTATAGACATTTGCTAGTTTCCCAAAAAACTTACTGAATAACCCGAATGGCAATTCATTAGGAAAAACAAGTTCAACATTATTATTTTCTGAGAGTTTTTCAGTGTACTCCTCTCCTGAATATACTTCTGAAGAATCGATTGAAGCAAATGACCAGGTCGCAAATTCTTTGTTAAAATTTCTCATTATTTCAGTATCTACCGTCAATTCCTTCGTGTTGTTTTTATGGAGAACAACCATTGTCGGAACAAATACTTCATTGTCTTTTCTAGAAACAGTAATTTCTGATAGTTTATTTGTGTTGCTATTTGCTTTTTTTTCATCTTTTCCTGGCATTGTCCAAATCGCCCAGGTTAATACTAAGCTTAGAGCAACTAGAAAAATCAAAAATCCTCGAATAAAATGTATGCTTTTCATTCCCATTCATCCTCCTCATATGGAACATAAGGTAAGGCAATGAAAAAGGTTGATCCTACATTTTCAGCACTTTCTAACCAAATTTTCCCGCCATGTTTTTGCACAACTTCTTTTGAAATTGCTAAACCTAGCCCTGTTCCACCCATTGATCTAGCACGGGCTTTATCTACTCTAAAGAAACGGTCAAAGACATGCGGAATATCCTTTTTAGGAACTCCTAAGCCTTCGTCGGCTATGCTTAAAACAACACTATTATGTGTTTCTACTAAGCGGCACGTAATGGTTCCTCCTGCTGGAGAATACTTGATAGCGTTATTCATAATATTATCCATTACTTGAATCATTTTATCCGCATCAACTTCAACCCATAAATCACGTTTGGTAAATTCACGTTTAATGACAAAAGGTTTTTCAGGTTTGTCATTGGATTGAATCATCATATCAAACCGATTTAGCACATGGCTAAACAATTCATTGATATTGACATATTCCAATGAAAGAACATCTTTTCCTGCATCCATTCGCGAAAGATTTAGCAAATCACTAATCATGCGGATCATGCGATCTGTTTCCTCTTGAGTGACTGCTAAGAATTTAGGTGCGATTTCAGGATCTTTCCAAGCCCCATCATTCAAAGCTTCTAAATAACTTCTCATACTGGTTAATGGCGTTCTCAATTCATGAGAAACATTTGATACAAAATCACGACGTTCGCGCTCTACTTTTTCTTGTTCCGTAATATCATGTAACACACAAACCAAACCGCTAATAAATCCAGTCTCTCTTTGAATCAATGAAAATTCACCACGTAAAGTCACTTCATTCTCTTCTGTTGAGAAATCCAATATCAACTCTTCTTGTGTTTCTAACAACTGACGGAACGTAAAATGATGCTCGATTTTTAGAATTTCTAAAATAGAGCGTCCTAAAGCGTAATCTTGTGTTAAATTCAGTAAATCCAACGCTGTTTCGTTGATAATAACGACTTTCCCACGACGATCTGTAGCCACAACACCATCTGACATATGTGCTAGTACACCATCTAACCTGCGTCTCTCCGCTTCTGTCGATTCTTGTGCTTCTTCTACTTTTGTAGAAAGGTTATTAACAGCCAGTGACAACTGACCAAGTTCATCTTGTCCGTAAATCTTCACTTGACCAGAATAATCCCCTTCAGCCATTTGAATCGCTTGTTTTTTCATTTCGGAAATAGGTTTCGTTATTGCCCGGGAAATAAACAGCGCTAAAATGACTGTAACCACCGCTGCAATCATTGATGCTCTAAAGAAAATAATCGTAATATCGTTAATTTGATCGTATACTGATTCAATATTCGACTCTAAATTAATGACTCCTAACACTTTATTATCGTCTGAAATAATCGGTACAACCAATTTCCAAACACGTTCATTTGTGCTTTCGTCTGAATACTGCCTTGTTATTTCACTTCCAACTAACAATGCCTGCTTAACATCAAAGTCAGTAGATTTGCGACCTACCATATTTTCTTGGTAATCACTTGTACCAACAATATAATATTTCCCATCTATCACTTCTGCTTTAATTACATTTTTAGCCGAGAAATCCGTTAATAATCTCCTAACATCCGATTCAAAATTTTTGGAATCGGGCTTTTTTAATAAGGGTTGCAGATTGTTATCCAAAAATCCCACTCTTAACCTCATTTGTTCTTGAAAATTATCAACCATTTGTGTTTCCAATTGTCCGACAAAATAAGCGCCAATGATTTCTAGCGCTACGATTAGCAGAAATACAAATACAATAACAATTTTAAAATGGATGGATTGAAAAATTTTAATTCGTTTATTCATGAACGATTACTCCTGTTCAGGGTTTCTCAAATAGTACCCAACACCACGTCTTGTTACTAACCAAGCTGGGTGGCTAGGATTGTCTTCAATTTTTTCTCTTAAACGTCTCACGGTTACATCGACTGTTCGAACGTCACCAAAATAGTCATATCCCCAAACCGTTTGCAACAAATGTTCTCTTGTCATGACTTGTCCTAGATGTTTTGCTAAATAGTGCAGCAATTCAAATTCGCGATGCGTCAATTCAATTTTTTCGCCACGTTTTGAAACAATATAAGCATCTGGATGAACCGTTAAAGCACCAACTTCAATCTCATTGTTGTCTTCTTCTTCCACCACCGCTGTTCCAATTGAACCGTGTCTTCTTAAGTTTGCTTTAACACGTGCCACTAATTCACGGTTTGAAAAAGGCTTCGTAACATAGTCATCTGCTCCTAATTCAAGTCCTAAAACCTTATCGATTTCTGAATCTTTAGCTGTTACCATAATAATCGGCATATCATAATTTTTACGAACTTCACGACAAACTTCCAAACCGTCTACTTTTGGCAACATTAAATCTAACAGAATTAAATCTGGTTCCACATCTGGTACCATCGCTAACGCTTCTTCTCCATCATAAGCTGTAAAAACTTCATATCCTTCTTTAGTTAAATTAAATTTCACAATATCTGAAATCGGCTTCTCATCATCTACTACTAATATTTTTTTCATATTGTAACCCTCCTTGGATTCAATAAAACGTTTAATACGGATGGCAAATTTTGCGTTCAGCTTAAAGATAACTATGCATTTTTTTGCCCAGTAAGCTCATCCTATCCTCCATTATACCTAACCAGTGTAGGAAGTGCAAAATTTTCATAAAATTAGCAAATCAATAACTCTATTCTTATCTAAAAATATCCGCAATTAAAATAAAAACCCGTGATTTTCAAGTTGAAAATCACGGGTTTTTTAGTTTTATTTATCTAATTCATTTTTTAATTTATCTGCAATAAACTCAACATCGGTTCCAACAATAACCTGAACAGCTGTTTCGTTGATTTTCACAACACCACGTGCTCCTGCTTTTTTCAACGCTTGCTCGTTCACAATACTTGTATCTTTCATTTGTAAACGCAAACGAGTCGTACAATTGTCGATACTTGTGAAATTATCAGGTCCGCCAAGTGCCGTAATATACTTAGCTGCCATAATGTCGTATTTATCTCCTGTTGGAGCCACATCATTTTCAGAAGTACCTAACCCCGCCACTGCTGTTTGAACGCCTGCATTTGGAACTTCTGCTGCTAAATCTGCTTCATCCTCATCGTCTTCACGACCGGGTGTTTTAATATCAAATTTAAGAATAGAGAAGTAAAAAATCACAAAGTACACAACTGCAAAAACGAAGCCGATTGGAATCAACATCCAAGCTTTTGTACCTAGACCAAAGTTTAACGCATAATCAATCGCCCCTGCACTGAACGTGAAGCCCATTTTAATGCCTAATAAATTCGTTACAAATCCAGCGATTCCAGCTAAAACTGCGTGAACTACATACAACGGAAAGGCAACAAACATAAATGAAAATTCAAGCGGTTCTGTAATACCTGTTAAAAAGGCTGTAACAGCAACCGATAACATCATTCCAAAAGTTGCTTTACGTTTGTTTGGTTTAGCTGCAGCCACCATTGCCATTGCAGCAGCTGGTAAGCCGAACATCATAATTGGGAAGAATCCTACTTGGAAAGCTCCGGCTGTTGGGTCTCCCGCAAAGAAACGGTTGATATCGCCATTCGCCATGACACCTGTTGCAGCGTCTGGGAATGAACCATAGGCAAACCACAAGTATGAATTTAATACATGATGTAAGCCTGTTGGAATTAACATACGGTTAGCAAATTCAAAGACACCTGCTCCTAAAGCACCTGCACCAACGATAAAGCTGTTGATGTGGTCTAATCCGTTTTGAACCGTTGGCCAAATCAGGCCAAAAATAGCGACTAATAAAAGCGCTGCAATCACATTCAATAATAACGCGATATGACGACCGTTGAAGTAAGGCGAACCTTCATATTTATCGTAAACACGGTTGTAAATCAGTGGCGACATCAGACCTGCGATAAAACCGGCGAAGACACCCATATTGATGTTTTCATTAATGCCAATAACACCAAAGTTCAATACGAAATAAATCAATGCGCCTCCAAGAGCCGCAATCCCGCTATTGTCTTTTGACAATCCAATGGCAATTCCCATTGCGAACATCAACGAAAGATAAGTGAAAATTGAATTTCCACCGGCATTCATAAACGGTACATTTAACACATCTGCTGCACCAAGTCGATTTAACAACCCAGCAGCAGGTAATACTGCGATTGGAAGCATTAACGCTTTCCCAATTTTTTGCATTTGATTTAACATGATTAAAATCCTCCTATTTAACTCTTATAAATGTGGAATAACAACGTTGGCAATAAATGAACCGATAAACAAAGCGACAACGCTGGTTACGATTGGAACGAAACGACGTCCACCAAAGAAGGCCAACCATTCTGGCATTTTGATGTTGTAAAATTTGTTATACAATACGCCTGCAACAATTCCCATGAACAATCCACAAAGGATAAAGAAGAGTTGATCTGATCCTACTGAACCAAATAATTTAATCGGAGATGTTACTAGAAATGCTGTTTTAGGATCAACTAAGACTGAAAATGAAGACCCAAACACTAAGTAACCGACAGCTCCAGCTAAAGCAGAAGCACCACTGTGATCAAATCCAATCCCAGTTGCTACAGAAATAGAAACAACTAACGGAAAGATCAATTTATACGCATTAAAAATCCCTACAAAAGCACCTACACCTGTTAGTGAAAGGGCCCAAAAAATTAATAACGAAACTACTGATACCGCAATATAAGATAAGGCAATTCCATATCTTTTTGCTAATGACTCTTTTTTCATTTTAAAATTCCTCCAAATTCAAACTTCTTTTACTCATGATAAATTACTTAGTCGCTCAATATGAATCGTGATGTAGCCTAACTCATCTTCAGGCAGACTAATCCCAAAATCCACATGTAGCATCGTAGAAACCTTTAATGCTACTTGATAACTAAGGTCGTACTTCTTTTTAATAATGGCTAATACATCTTGATCCATCGCATGATATTTTTTTGTATAAAATCGTTCTAAAACAAATCTTAAATGAGTTACTAAACGAGAATAAGACAAACTCATCTCCGAACTAGTGAAATCAATTGCTAATTCTTCACTTACCACACGAGCCATCTCTGAAACCATAGTGATTTCACGAATACTTTTATTGTTTCCATACTCACTCGTTCTAGCACTATGAATATGAATTGCAATATAAGCCGCTTCATCTAATGTAAAGGTAATTCCAAATTGCGTTGAAAGATACTCAATTGCCCATTCAGCGATTAAAAATTCTTCACTATAAAGCACTTCGATTTCTTTACGCAATTTATTTTGAACAATGATGCCATTTTTTAACCGATCCATCGCAAAGGCGATATGATCTGCTAATGCAATATGAATGTGTTCATTTAATTTCTCTTTTAAAATCGTTTCAGCGTGTTCAATAATGCGTTCTGACGCAAAAAAGTAGACTTCATCAATTTGAGACAACAATTGTTGGAAGTTTTCTTGTTCAGTTTCCATCACAAACATTTGCTCAATGTCTCGTTCATGAACAAGGTCATTCTTTTTTTTATTGAACCCGATTCCCTTGCCGATTGCCACTTTTTCAATGGCGCCATCGGCAACAAGAACGGCATTTTGATTAAATACTTTTTTTATTTTCACGTTAGATCATCTGCTCCTTCAGTTACTCCCTGAGAACACAACCTTTAGGCTTTAGAAACCACCATTGCAACTGTTTCACCAGCTACAGCTTCGCCACTTCCCTTGAAGTCATAGTTATAAGACTCAATATTGCCATTTGTTACGATTACCGGCGTGATAATGCTTGGTGCATTTGCAATTAAAAATTCGCGATCGATTTTTACTAATGGGCCGCCTTTTTTTACAACGTCTCCCACTTTCACTTGCGCATCAAATCCTTTACCTTGTAAGGCAACAGTATCCAATCCAACATGAATTAACACTTCTACGCCACTTTCTGCTTGAATGCCGTATGCGTGTAAAGTATCCGCAACTTGTACTAATGTTCCGCCAATTGGTGCTACGATAACATCTGAAGTTGGTTCTACCGCAAAACCTTCACCCATCATTTTTTCAGCAAAAACAGGATCTGGTACTTCATTGATTGGTAAAATTTTACCATCTGCAATTGCAACTAATGCTTCATTTACACCTGCAACCTCAACTACTTCTTCTTTTTTCTTCTTGTTAAAAAATAAACCCATGTTAAAAACTCCCTTCTTATTTTGAACACTATAAAAAGGCACGACAAAAGGAATCCCTATTTGAGATTTTTTCAAAGCCCAATTAGCGAAGTCTTTTATCATGCCTAATACAACTTAGTCACATGAAAAACAATCAGACAAGTTGCCTGATTTCTAAATTATGGCTTAATTTTATGCTTCACAGCTGAAAAAATCAACTGTTTTTTTCAATTTAATTGATTTTCTAATCGAACTATCCTTTATTCTTTAATATGAAAAAAACAGTTATTAAACTTGATAAATATAGTTTTCATATTATGTTAACTAATTCAATTACAATAACTTTTTTCTTATTATAAGGATTGAAATAACTTGTTTTTATTATACCCTTATCGAATTCAAAAAAACATGTTTTTGCTTCATTCTTGACCTAAGTATATAAAATGCTATCTGCTATCTCACTCAAAAACTTCCATTCACCTAGACCAATTTACCAAACTTCTTATTATTTATCTTTCAATTCACTTCCACTCAGTTCAAAATAAACATTTCATAAAAAATGAACTCTAAACAACACACTCTCACTATCTCACATAATTAAATAACTCTAATAAAAATGAATTTTTATACAAACATGGAATGAAAACGATTTTAAATAACAAAATCTTTGTGTTGCTTATTTTTTAAAAGTGAACTATAATTCATATTAATAAATTTTTCATAGGATTCTCATTGTTTTACTAACAAATCAAAAGGAGTTTTTCGCAAATGCTTTTTCACTCAGTAAATGAACTTATTGGAAATACACCACTTTTAGAAATCAAAGGCTTTGATGTTCCTCAGGGGACTAAAATCTTTGCTAAATTAGAAATGTTCAATCCTGGGGGCAGTGTTAAAGATCGTCTTGGAGTAAAGTTGATTGAAGGTGCCTTAACAGATGGCAGCTTAACAACAGACTCTGTGATTATTGAACCGACTGCTGGCAATACAGGAATTGGGTTAGCTTTAGCTGCTCAAAAACACAACATCGCTGTTTTATTTGTGGTGCCTGAAAAATTTAGCGAAGAAAAACAAGCTTTGATGAAGGCTCTTGGTGCAACGATTGTTCATACGCCAACTAAGGACGGTATGGCAGGAGCCATCAAAAAAGCAGAAGAGCTAGCAAAAGAAATGCCTAATAGCTTTTTACCAAAACAATTTGAAAATCCTAATAACCCTCTAACCTATTATGAAACATTAGGTCCTGAAATTAAGCACGATTTCCCAACAACACCCATCACTTCCTTTGTAGCTGGTGCGGGAAGTGGCGGTACTTTTTCAGGAACTGCTCGTTACTTAAAGGAAATCGATTCCACTACTCGAACTTGTATCGTTGAACCAGTGGGCTCTATCTTAAATGGTGGTGCGCCTCATGGACATGACACAGAAGGAATTGGAATGGAGTTTATCCCAGATTTTGTCAATCAAACCTTATTTGATGAGATTTATACGATATCAGACGAAGAAGCCTTCTATTATGTTAAAGCATTAGCTAAAGAAGCAGGTTTATTTGTCGGAAGCTCAAGCGGTGCCGCGTTTTGCGCCTGTCTGAAAGAGGCGGCAATTTTGCCTGCCGGAAGTCACATTGTGACCGTCTTTCCAGATAGTAGTGAACGTTATTTGAGTCAAAAAATATATCGTTAGGAGGGTTTTCTATGAAAATGAAAACCAAGTTAATCCACGGCGGAATCAGTCGTGACAACTATACAGGAGCACTTAGTGTGCCGATTTACCAAGTTTCTACCTATGCTCAAAAGGAGCTAGGCGGCGAACCAGAGTACGAATATTCTCGTTCTGGGAACCCAACTCGTTTTGCCTTGGAAGAATTGATTGCTGATTTAGAGGAAGGAATTAAGGGATTTGCCTTTGGGTCAGGTTTAGCAGGCATCCATACTGTTTTTTCGTTATTTGAACAAGGCGATCATTTGATTGTCGGCGACGACGTTTACGGTGGAACATTCCGCTTACTGAATGGCGTAATGAAGAAGCAAGGACTTGAATTTACCATCGTGGATACAAGTGACCTTGCTTCGCTAGAAAAAGCTTTAACCCCTTCAACAAAAGCCATTTATTTAGAAACGCCAAGTAATCCTCTTTTGAAAATCACGGATATCACAAGCGTGACTGCATTTGCTAAGAAAAATAATTTAATTAGCATTGTTGATAACACCTTTGCAACGCCTTACAATCAACGTCCGTTAACCTTAGGTGCTGATATTGTGGTGCATAGCGGAACGAAGTATCTTGGTGGACACAGTGACGTGGTGGCTGGATTGGTTGCAACTAATCGTCCTGATATAGCAGAGGAAATCGGTTTTCTACAAAATGCAATTGGCGGCGTATTAGGACCACAAGATAGCTGGTTATTACAAAGAGGGATTAAAACACTTGGTATTCGCATGGACGAACACCAAGTCAATGCCTTGAAAATTGCGACCTTCTTAGAAGAGAATGCCCATGTCGCAAAAGTTTACTATCCGGGACTAGCTTCCCACCGAGGACACGCGATTGCTAAAAAACAATCAACAGGCTTTAGCGGAATTATTTCCTTTGAATTAACGCCAGGATCTTCTGCTAAAACCTTCGTTGAAAGCTTACAAGTTTTTACACTTGCTGAAAGTTTAGGTGCAGTAGAAAGTCTTGCAGAAGTCCCTTCTATTATGACCCACTCTTCCATACCAAAAGAGCTACGAGAAAAAGCTGGCATCAAGGACGAATTGATTCGACTTTCTGTTGGATTGGAAGATATCGACGATTTAATGGAAGACGTGAAACAAGCGCTGGCGCTTGCTTCACGATAAGAGGATTTCATTATGGGAAGAGAATTTTTAACTGTTTTTTCAGAATGGGCAACCGATTACGATACCTTTGTTGAAGGAAAGGATCCAGCTTATCAAGCTGTTTTTCAGAACTATAAAGAAATTTTAAATCAAGTAGTTCGCCGTAGTGGGGACTCTGTTTTAGAATTTGGAATTGGAACTGGAAATCTAACAAGCTTTTTATTAGCAAGTGGCAAACGGGTTTTTCCAATCGAACCCTCTTTAGAAATGCGCCAATTAGCAAAAGAGAAATTACCTGCTGATTTCATTATTTATGATGGTGATTTAGAGCAGTATCCTCGCCCTACTTTTCCAATCGACACTATCGTTAGCACTTATGTTTTTCACCACCTAACAGATTCTGAAAAGCAACGTGCGTTGAAAGATTATTATCACCAATTAACAGCTGATGGAAAAATTATCTTTGCCGATACGATGTTTGAAAGTACTCAAGCGTATCAAAGTGCCATTGAAAATGCCGAAATATCGGGATTTTATGATTTAGCATCTGATTTAAAGCGTGAATACTATCCCTTAATTTCAACTATGAGAGACGCTTTTCAAAAGGCAGGATTTACCGTTTCATTTGAACAAATGAACGATTTCGTTTGGCTTGTAGAAGCACAAAAATGACTACTGGAGGTAACAATCATGGAAAAAATGAATGTTGAGAGTTTTAATTTAGACCATACAAAGGTCAAAGCCCCATATGTTCGTCTTGCTGGAAAAAAAGCAGGTGACAATGGAGATATCATTTATAAATACGATGTGCGTTTTAAGCAACCCAATAAAGAACACATGGAAATGGCAAGTTTACATTCATTAGAACATCTAACTGCTGAGTTGATTCGCAATCATGCGGACTATATTGTTGACTGGAGTCCGATGGGATGCCAAACTGGTTTCTATTTAACGGTCATTAATCATGATAACTACAATGAAATTTTAGATGTTTTAGAAGCAACTATGAAGGATGTTTTGATTGCTACAGAAGTTCCTGCCAGCAATGAAATCCAATGTGGTTGGGCTGCAAGTCATACATTGACAGGCGCTCAGGAATTAGCTAAAGAATTTTTAGCTAAACGAGCAGAATGGGAAATTGTCTTTGCATCATAATTAAAAAACAGCCAAATGAACCTTTTAACGATCATTTGGCTGTTTTTATTTTGTACTTTTCCAGTCAATCATAGTACACTAAAATTATCTAACACATTAGAAAGGATTGTGAACACGGTGGAATTCAAAGCATTATTAGAAATGCTGATTTTAGTTTTAAATACCTTATCCATTTTAGTCATTGTTTGGGGTGTATTATTAGCGATGATAGATTTTACTAAAACAATCATCTTCCCTTATTCAAGAAACGATACCGTTTACCGCAATAATGTTATCAAAAATCAATTAGGCTCTTATATTTTATTTGGTTTAGAAATTTTGATTGCTGCAGATATTATTGAATCCATTTTAAACCCAACATTAGATGATATGATTATGTTGGCATCGATTGTTGTCATTCGAACGGTCATTTCCTATTTCTTAACAAAAGAAATTGAATCTAACGAAAAAAATGCTTAGTTTTCAATGTTCCATGTGTAACATGTCCTTTTTTTAAATGATGACAGATAGTTGTCAGCTTTTAAATGCTAAACTAACCTTATCAATTAAAGGGAGTGACAAACACAATGAGCAAATCAATTCATGGGTTGAAAATCAGAACAAATAATCAACAACTCCATCCCATTCTCGACTTATGGAGCCGCGTTCCAAATATGGAACTCAAAGGCGCTATCTATGCTGTTTATTTTAACTATGAGAGTGATTTCACTGGCGATTATGACCTTTTAGTAGGAAATGAAACAGCAAAATTTGAAGAAACCATTCTACTAAATGATGGAAATTATCTAGAAATCCCTGTTAAAACTGCTTCGCCATCAGGCGTCGATGAAGCTTGGCAAAAAATTTGGCGCGATGCAAAGATAAACCAAGTTCGTACCTATCAAACAGATTTTGAATATTATGCTGAGGATGGCAGCATTAAAATTTTCCTTTCTATATAAAACCTAAAAACCGCCATTCATAATTTTTGAATCGTGGTTTTTAGGTTTTTTGAATGCTGAATAACAAAACTAAGAATGATCATTTGTAACAGTATTTGAATAATTTTAATTAATTCAACGTAAAAATTTAAAATGAATAGCGTATATTTTACATGAAAGTAAAAAAATCAGACAAAGCTTAAAAGGAGGAAAAAATGAAAAATAGAAAGTACGTAAGTTTGCTAGTCATAACGCTGGGGGTTGCGTTGGTTGTCGGAGCCGGAGCTATTTTAAAACCTAGTAAAGATGTGGCCAAAACAAAAATAGACACTAAGTTACAAAAAAAGGATGCTTCTCTCAATTTTGAAAAATTAGAAAAAAAGTATGATGCTACGTTGGGCGTTTATGGATTAGATACTGAAACGAATAAAGTAGTCGCTTATAACGAAGATCAACGCTTTGCCTTTGCATCGACCTATAAAGCTTTAGCAGGAGGGTTAGTATTAAATGAATCCTCTTGGGATGAATTAAATCAAACCATTATGATTAAAAAAGAAGATTTAGTCACTTATTCTCCAATCACAGAAAAATATGTAGATATCGGAATGCCCTTAAAAGAATTAATTAGTGCAGCAATTCAATACAGTGATAACACCGCTGGAAATTTCCTCTTTAAACAGCTTGGTGGCCCTAAAGGGTTTCAAACGAAGCTAGCAGAACTGGGCGATTACACCACTGATTCTTCACGCTTTGAGACCGAATTGAATGAAGCTACCCCAGGTGATATCAGAGATACTAGTACACCAAAAGAAATTGCGCTAGACTTAAAAAAATTAGCTATTGATCACAAACTTCCAACAGACAAACTAGAATTTTATAAAAAACAGCTGATAGAAAATACTACTGGAAGTAAGCTAATTCGTGCCGGTATTCCATCAGATGTTATCGTAGGCGATAAATCAGGAGCTGGTTCATACGGGACTCGTAATGATATTGCTGTGTTGTATCCGCCCAATAGAAAGCCTATCGTTTTGGTTATTTTTTCAAATAAAGAACAACAAGAAAGTGACTATAATGATGAATTAATTGCTGAAACGGCTAAAATTGTTAGTGATGATTTCAATTTATAGATAGCTAAAACAGGAACCGCAAAAAAGACAAGCTCTGTTGAATTAATAAATTCAACAGAGCTTGTCTTTTTTTAATTAGCTGAGTAAAGTATTACTTTCCCATTAAATTCATGTGCAATTTCGTTTTTTGTTCCAGTCACCTTTCCTTTGCTTTTAAGATCTAATGTAGCAAAATAAAAAGTAATGGTTTGGTCTTCTTTTAAAATCATTGTAAAATAAAAGATTATTTTTTCTTCATTAGAAACGATAAATACTGGTGAAAATTGAACGGCTTCTATACCGATACCTTCAGCTAAATTTAAAAAATCAAATGTCGTTAATGTCGTTCCCTCCTGCTCCATTCATAAACTCTCCTCTCTCGTTAAAACTAAATTATCTATTCGATTACTTTATCAAGATCTACAAAAACGATTTATTTACAGGTTAATCCTATTCGTCTTTAGTAACTAGTAAATTAAGTTAGACATAAAAAGGCGCATAAACATTGGGTGTGTCCTTCATTCCAATGTTTATGCGTCTTGTAGGAAAATTAAATTATGGGCTGTGGGGGGTTCGAACCCTCGACCCGCTGATTAAGAGTCAGCTGCTCTACCAACTGAGCTAACAGCCCGAAAAAAACTTGTCTTATAAAACTAATTTTAACACCATTTTATCCATTTCGCAAACTTTTTTCTGATAGTTCTATTATTTTATACAATTATCCTATCTCTATTTTTTAATCAAGTTTTTTCTGTTTAAAGCCACTTATTTTTAAATTAGTTCACTAACAATTTCTTTTTTTTCCTTGAAATGGAGTTTTTTTTGCAATGCGTATAAATCGTTTGTTTGGACAATTGACACTCTTCTGAAATCTCATCAATACTTAATGAGGTAAATTGGTAAAGATTTAAGGCCTGATTAATCTTCTCGAATTGAACAGGTCTGCCTAATGTCACTCCTTTTTCTTTAGCTGCTGAAAGACCTGCTAAAATTCGTTCTCGAATCAAATCTGCCTCCATCTCAGCAAAAGCACTCATGATAGTAAACATTAATTTTCCCATTGGTGTTGAAGTATCAATATTGTTTTCAATACTAACAAAGTTGATCTTTTTTTCTTCAAACATCTCCATCAACGTCAATAACTGCTTGGTTCCACGCGCCAATCGATCCAACTTAAAAATGACAAACGTATCTCCTGGCTGCAGTATTTTTAATGCTTTATTTAATTCGCTTCGTTCTCTTTTTCGACCACTTTCATATTCTTGAAACATTTTATCAACACCATATTTTTCTAATGCACTTTGCTGCGAATCGAATTTTTGATGCTGAGTACTCACTCTCATATAACCAATAACTGCCATCTTTATTTCCCAACTCCTAATCACTTTTTAATTTTTCTGATATCCATATATTAGCACTATTCTATTTTCAAAACTTATCCAAAAAGAATATGGAATAGGTCAAAAATGTAAAAAAGTAGTTTTCGTGCCAACTCTCGTATTGAAAAAAAAAATTCAGTACTGTATGCTCTAAGCTGACAAATAGTTATTTAAAAATGAAGAGAGGCACAGTAAATGATTCCCTTATTTGACAAAGGAAACAAAAGTAGATTTTTGCTATTCAAACACCTTTTATATAAAAATCGTTCTTGCTCATTGATTGAGCTTTCCCATAATACCGCAATCTCAAAAAATTCAGTTTTAAAACATATCGATCAAATTCAACTTGACCTAAACACCTTCTACCCTTCAAATGAACTTGCTATCCTAAAAAGTAAGGAAGGCTTTCATCTGTTAAACAAGACACAGCTTCCCACTAATTTTTTAGTGGATCAAATCAAATTATTTTATTTGCAAAAGTCATTGAAATATCAAGTGCTCGAGGAGTTGATTATTCATGGCGCTCCTTCTGTAGAGGCGCTAAGTATAAATCTATATATTAGCGTCCCAAATACGTATAAGAAGTTGAAAGAACTTGAGCCCATTCTTAAAGATTTTCATTTAACCATAAAATTTGGGGCTAAACTAACGAGCAACTTAATTGGTACTGAAAAGGATATCCGTTCCTTTATTTTTTATTTTTTTTGGAACGCCTATAAAGGAATTGAACCTTTTCGTGAGTGCAATGAAATCGCCACAACTCATTTAAATCTGAATTCTTCTAAGTTTATTTTAGAAAAACATTCAGCTCTTAACCGAATGACTTCTCTTATCACCTTATGTTCATGGCGCATTAAAGACAAGCAAGCCTTAATTGATTTAGATCCCGAAATACAGATGATTTTCGAACAATTTTCACTCGTAAATGATGTTTCCTCTGATTTGGACGAAAATATTCCTACCCTTGATCCAAACCATCTAAAAAAAGAAAAGCTCTACTTCAATTACCTTGCACGACTTCATGTTGGCAATCTTGATTCTCCTCAGCAAAAGAGACAAATAGCTTTGTACCTTTTAGAACTTGATGCAAAGCTAATTAAATTAAGTAAAGAGTTACTTGAACAATTTATTGAGTATTTTAAATTGAATCTTACACTAGATGAGCGTTTATTTTACTTTTATTATATTGTCTCTCTTCAGCTCTATATTTTTTACATTGGAATTTATCCAGAAAAATTAATGATGACGCCAATTGCAATACCCGATACTTTAAAAGAAGACGACTATGTAAGTAGTATTAGTCAAGAAATCAAGAGATTTTGCAAGAAATTTTTACAAACAAATTCCTTTAAAAAAGAATTTTCTATTGATTCTCATTTGGCTCCAGTGGCTCATTCAATGTTCTATTTTTTATTAGAATTTCAACATTCTTTTAAATTAAAACTCTATATTCAATACTCTAAAAAAAATTACGGTGAAGAGTTGATTGAAGCAAAAATCTTTCAAATCTTTTCAAGAGACCATTTGACCATCACATCGGATAGTAATAACGCTGATTTTATTATTTCAGATAGCTATGAAAATAATAACTGTGAAACTCCACTTTTTTATTTAGAGGATATCTTCAATCCGCAAATCTGGGAAGTTTTAATTAGCCAAATTCAGCAATTGCTTTTTCTTAAATCGTTTAATAAACAATAAAAAAACACGCCAAACGATAAATTGTTTGACGTGTTTTCCTATTTTATGGTGCATTTTCCAAGGTGTAGGAAATAGCTCCTGTGTAATCATCCGCATAAATACCCGGATCGACTTTTAACTGTAATCCTTCTTCAAGATTGGAATCAAAAGAGACTTTAGTCAACTGACTTACAGTATCTGACTGCTTGTAAATGACTTCTTCACTCTTATTTAAAACAATCTCATTTTTATCTTTAGTTCTAAAGATAAAGTTACCTGGTAATTTGTGTTTTGACGAAGTTAGTTCAGTAACAACACTAGCTTTTATTTCCCATGGTTTTCGATCTGCTTTATTTCTTGTATCTGAAATTTCAAAGAATAGGTTGTTATTCGGTCCTTTACCATCATCAATTAGTTTTGGTTTATAGACTTGGGTATTGGAATTAATTGTTAGCTCTCCAAATCCAACTGTAGAAGCAAATTTTGTAAAGTTAATATTTCCATTAAAAATATAATCAACAACTGTTCCGCTTCGTTCAAATAATCCACTTTCGTTCGCAGGGGGGGTCGCTAAATCATATCCTTTATCTTCAATTTCTTCAATAATCCATATCACATCAATTTCTGACATTAAATCGTAATGATCATTGATTTTTCCAATTAATTCGTATGGCTCATAACCTACTATCGGTTGTCGATCACCATCTAAAAAGTTTACCGTTACAGTAGACAGAGCCGGAACAATATCAATCTGTTTCACTGGTTTTTCTGCTGCTGGAAGTTCGAAGTTTTCTTTGACAACATCCCCTGAAGTTCCTTTAATCGTTGCTTCGAAGGTTAATTGTTGATCTATTAAATCTTCTGAATCAATCACTTGTCCTGCAAAATGGAGATTCAATGTTTCCCCTGCTACAAAACTTGTTGGAAATTGTGCTTCTAATTGATTTAACGCAGCATTGAAACTGATGGTTCCCTTTGTTCCATCTTGCTTTGTAATGCTTAAATCTTTGAGCTTACTTCCATCAATCATTGTAGAATCAAGTGGGACTCTAATGGTCGAATCAATCAGCTGTGAATATTGAGTTGTCATGTTCATTGCTAAATCAAAGGTGAAGTCTTCTCCCGGTGAAAGGTTGGTTCTTTCTTCACCATCTGTTTTTACTGAAATCGTTGAATCAAATTTAGGTTTTGGTGCTTTAAACCTAAAGATCTTAGAATAGGTTGACGTATTTACCCCTTTAGCACTTGATAGATAAACTCGAACCGTATGATCCCCTGGTGCAACTAACGAAACTGGAATTTCAAAATCTTGTGCTAATCCAACTTCTTCTAATGATTTATAAGAAACAGGATAGTTTTGATAAGCCCCACCATCAATACTATATTTGATCGTATTCGTACTCGTACCATCTTCATAATTACGCCAAGACCCTTTGATCACACCACCGGTATCGCCAGTAGTATAATAGGAATCGCCTTCCTCTAAATGCAGTTTAGGGAGACTTGATACAGCTTCTGTAGCATAGGCCCATGAATTTGATATCGATTCGCCAACCGCTAAGTCTTTAGGATTCCATTTCATACTGATTGTTGTATTTGTATTAGTTGATGTATCCTCTTTAATTTGAGTGTTTGGAGCAATGGCATCTCGTTCATCTCCTGCTGAATACAAATCTGTTGGGTTTTTAAAGCCCTTCATAAATTTTGTAATGTCTCGATTCCCATCTCTTGATCTAAAGGATTCTGACCAAGCAGCCCATGAATCGGGTCCATCTTCTCGGTAATTAGGGTAAATTTCAGCTCGGTGTCCACCAGCTGTTGCTGTTCCAAAAATCCCTTTATTATTTCCCATATATTTTATCGTACCCGCTGTTTTCGTTCCAATACTACCTAAATCATTCGTTATCTTTGCTGTTTTAAACTCAGGTGTATAATTAAACCCTGTCATCAAACCAGGAATGGTACTATCCCCAATATTCGTATACGTGTAAATAACATTCACAACATCTGTTTCAAGGTTAGGAATATAAGCAACCGTTACATGAAATTTATATGTGTCAATCGTTACATCATAAGCAAACTTACGACCAATATCCTCTGTTTTTTTATATACCTTAAAGGTGTTTATATCAACATTGCTCACTTTCGACTCATCCGAAGGATAACCAATGTCTGTTTTTGGACCTACGGAAATTTCCTGTAATGTATTGATGTCATTGTTAACTGCCACTACAAGTCCTAAGGATTTAAAATCAGTCTCTCCATGCATAGTCACACTTTCAGCACTATTTACAGTTGGATTTTTACCAAGATAACCACTAACCGTACTAGGTACATACCAAGCGATCGTATTCGTCTTAGATTCATCTCGTGAATGATACTGTATTGCAGGTACATCCACTCTAAACGCTCGAATCTGTTCCTCTAGAGTTGGTATTTTTGATGAATTGTTTCTTCCACCACCTGGATTTAAGCTTGTCATTAATACCCCTTTAGGCAATAGGGTTGAACTGAATACTTCACTTTTTTGTTGGAATAACCATGAACCAAAGGTATTCGAAGAAATATCCCCCCAACCTGTCAGATCATCAAGTCGATTTAAGGACAACATCTGTGGTGCTTCTGCAAAGGTTGTCAGTTCTTCGTTTTGTACTGACTCTGCTTCTTCAAATTCTGTCTCACTTTTTTCGATTGCATTCACTTCAAATGGAACAGATTTTTGTTTTTCAACAGTTGAAATTACCTTCACTTGATATTTGCCCACAGAGTTAGCCTTCAAACTAAATGTAATAGCTTCCCCTGCTGTTTGCTCTAAGGTTAACTGTCTTGTCTTTTCAGAATAAGTAATCCCAGTTATTTCTTTTTCAGGTGTAACCCAGTCAAGCTCTTTTGGAAGCTCAATTACATATTTCCCAACATCTAGGTGACTAATTGTTGCATTAAAAGGCTCCTCGATTAGCACTTCTTTTACTTCCTCATTTTGATTCTTCATTGCAATCGTCACAACAGGTGCTTGAGATTGAGCTAGAATCGACTTGACTGGTAACTCCATAACTTGTTGACCTAGCAGTAGCAACGCCACTAATGCAACTGGAAAAAGAACACGTTTTTTCATTTTTTAACCTCCTTTTTACGTTTTTTTCTACGCTTTTTAGATTTGAATAATATAATAACCAACACCATCAATTGACACATCATCAAAAAGAAAATTGCCATCATAAGTAAAAAGAGTGCATGTACCTCATTTAATTGGCTACTCATTCCAATAATCAATACTGTGAAAAGAAAGCCAATCATCAAAACACCGACTGTTACTAATGAATGAGAGAAAATCTTTTTAGCTTTGATAAAAAGATAAAAACCACTAAATAAAAAGCTAAAAAGTAAACCAAAGATAAAGTAGATAACTGCTAGTGAATTCATGAAACATAATCACTCCTTTCTCTTAATGTTTGATGTCATTTTTGAATTAGCAGATGCTGCTTTTTTTCGTTTTTTTCGTTTCAGTTCCTGCCTTTTTTTAATCTTTTTTTTCTTATCTATTTGAATTTTAGCAATGATTATCGCCATCAATACAATCAGTATTCCTAACAAACCTATTACGACATATAGCCACCAACTGATTGGATTTTCAGTTAGATCTATCGCTTGACGATTGATTTCTTTTGCTTCTTTTCTAGTAATTGTAAACTCTTTTTCGAATTCCCACTTTTTGGTCAATTCTTTGGGTTCCCCATCAATCCCATGATTTTTTATGGATGCCTTGATTGTATAATTTCCTGCCCGCAATGGTTGGTTTTTCCAATCAATGCCGTAATCAAAATTAGAATTAGGGGCCATTTTAAGGCCTTTTTTAGTTAAGTTAATTAAACTTTTCTGGCTTCCTTTTCGATAAATCGTTGTTTCTATTTCAATATCTCGCATCAATGTCATAGTAGGATTTTGTAAATTGATCGTCACTCCCGTATGTCCATTAATAGAAGCAGCTTTAATTTTTGTTTGATCCATTTTAATCTCTGGAATCACTACATCATCGGTTTCACGTAATTGAATACCAAGAGAATAAGCAAATTTATTTTTAATTTGCACACCTTTATCTGAAGTGGTTTCTTTTTTTGTTGTTTCTTGTTCTGTAAAACGAACGCCACCTAAAACAATGCCTTGAAATTGCTTCTCTGGCATTGTCACCTGCATTTTATAAGGCAGCTCTGATTGTGCTGGAATCTTAATTTCTTTTTCACTCATAATCAAACTTGGTAAAGGCATTTTTAAGGAAGAATCGTATCGAATTTGGTTTACATCTATTTTTTTTTCTGATGCGTGTTTATTGTAGCTCTTTGCTGCTGCTTTTGCTTTTTCTAAATTCCAGCTGTAATCAAGAATTCCATTTTCAAATCAAAATAGGTTTGATTTTTATCTAGTTGATTTTCTGGATGGATGGGCCGAATTGAGAACCCTAATCCTTGTTCTTGTGCGTCTCCTATTAATGGAACGCTACATAAAGCAAGTAAAATCACGAGTATCTGAATCCAATTTTTAATGCTTTTGTTCACTCTATTTCCCCCTAATAATGGTTTTCTTGATTAAGCTAGTCTTTATTTTGGTGCTGCTGTTAACTCCCATGTTAAGTCAGATGTGTACTGAACATTTTTTTCTGCCCCTGCAGATGGAGGAACCGTTAAGATGACATTGGTATTTAACGTATCTTTCGTCCATACTACTGGCGTGTCACTACTTAACGTTCCACTATAAAACTGATTAAAAACCATTCTGGTTCCTGCTGCTCCATGACCTTCGAGTGCTGTGATAATATCTTTAGATGGTGCTGGATTTGCTCCCGTTCCCGTAGTCCCAATCACAATATCTCCATCTGCTTCATGAGTATCATAGAGTCCATCAATTACTAGTAGACCTGAATCTGATTCAGCAGTATTATAAACCTGCTTGCCCATTTCAAAAGTAATCGTTGCATTTTTTAAAATCTTTTGATTCGTTTCAGGGGTATTTCCTACAAATGGACTAGCTGATACACTTACTGTCCATCCTGCTTTTGAACCACGAGCATCTTCCACTGCTAAAATGCTAGGCATATATTTTGGATTTTTTTTCTCAATATCTTTTTTATCGTAAAACAACATACTTTTTGCAAAATAAGTTTCTTTTTTTGTTGAGATTTTTTTTTCCCCAAAATCAAAAGATGGTGCATAAGTAATCGCAAGTGAACCCGTTGGTTTTTCTCCTTCTGGTTGAGGGACAATTAACTCACCATCTGCATCATCTGGTCGAACGATATCTCCCGTAACTTCACCTTCTGAAAAACGTACTTTACTATCTGTTACTGGTGCTGCTATGACAGCCATTTCAGGAGTTAATATCATACCAATTGCGATTAATCCTACCATTCTTTTTAACTTCATTTTACTTCCCCCTACTGCTATATCTTACTCATCTACTTTTTTAGATTTTCTTTTTTTACTAGATGCTGCTGCTTTTTGTTGTTGCGCGCGTCTTCTTTTGCGTGCTCGTGCTTCTTCTCTTCGTTTTGCTTCTTTTTTCTTATCGATATAACGTTTAATCAAGTATAAAATCAAGAGTAATAGGAATGCGATTCCTAAACCAATTAAGACATATACCCACCAAGGAGTTGGAGTTACTTCTAATTCAACAGCTTCTTTATTTAAGACCTCTGCTTCTTTTTTAGTAATCGTAAACTCTTCATCCCAAGACCAGTCTTTATTGTAATCTTCTGAATGGGCAGTTACTTTTGCACGGTATTTTCCTGCTTTAAATTCTTGATTTTCCCAACTCACTCCATAATTGAAGTTTGAATTTGGCGCCATCTTTAAGCTTTCTTGCTTTGATTCATGTAAAACTTCTTGACTGCCTTTTTTATAAATTTTTGCATCAACTGTTAAATTACGAATATAAACAGGCTCAGTATTTTGAAGATTAATTCCTAGTACATTACGGTAGTTGACTTGCTTAGGTTTAATTTTTGTTTTGTCTAATTTCATGTCCGCTACTAATTCGCTAATGTCTTCTTTTTCTCTTAACTGAATCCCCATTACATAAACGTATTTGTTTTTTATTTGAACGCCACCATCACCTGAATTTTTCTGATTAGGGTCTTCTTTTTGCTGTAAGTAAATTCCGCCAGCAACGACTCCTTCGATGGGTTCATTTGGCATTTTCACATGAACTTTGACAATTTTATCTGATTTAGCTGGTACAACAGTTTCCTTTTCAATAACAGCAATTTGTGATAGTGGTACTTTTAAAGTTGAGTCGGTTTTTGGTTTACTAAAGCTATAATCAACCACTCCATTGTCATTTGTAACAGCAGAATTGGCTGAGGCAATCATTGTCAAATCTTTATCCGTCGAATTTCGTAATACGACTTCTAATTCTTGTTCTTGACCTGGCTTCATTAGTAAATCAAAATACGATTGATCTTTATTGATTTGGTTATCTGGTAAATTGGCTGAGATAGAAATACTCGTAGGTTCGGATTGACTTGAACCCGATTCCCCATCGGCAACTGCCCGTTTAGGTTGTATGCTAAAACTTGAACTGATTATCGCTAAAGCGATCATTACAATTGATATTTTATTTTTCACTGTCTTGTCTCCTTGTCTTGTATTGATACTTTTATGAAACGGGCCACTTATTATATAACACAAGATTTCCGTCTGAATACGTATAAAGAATGGACAAAATAATGCTGTCCATTCTTCTTTTTATTTTAACAAGTGTTTATGCTTCTGGTGTTAAGCTCAAAGCCCATGTCACAGTTGCTTCATAAGTTTGAACAGCTTTAACAGTTGATCCTGGTACATTTAATTGAACGTTATCAAAGGTATCTGTTTCAGCGTATACTTTATCACCTGTGTAAGCACTGTCCATTACATAAGAAGTCAGTGCATTACCTGTTCCATTTTTAGCAGATAAAAGCTCTTGTGCTGTTGAAGATAAGATAACTTCTTTTTTCCAATTTAAACCATCAACACTCGGTAAAGTTACAAGTCCAGAACCATCTGTTGCAGAATCTGCTGCGACTACGCTGTTATAAACTTTTCCCCCACCAATTTTGATTGTTGCCCCCGTCAATTCTGCTTTGTCTGCTCCGATAAAATTAGACATTGATACATTTAATGCCCATTTGGCATCTGCATTTGAACGACCTGATGTATCTGAAATTTGAACTAGTGGTGCCTTTAAAACCGTTCCTTTTTCTGGTGCAACTTTTTCAAATTTCGTCACTTTTGCAGAATAGTCTTTTGTTTTAGTTGTTAATTCTTGATTTCCAAAATTAAATTTAGGTGTGCTTACGATCATCACTTGTCCTTTTCCACCAGGTTCATTTGTTTCTGGATCCGGTACTACTACTAAAGGTGGTTTTGTATCTGGAATCGTTACGTTATTATCTCCTTCACTTGGAATATATTTTACACTTGCTTTTGGTGCAGCAGGTGTTCCTACAGTTGTATCTGTTGCTAATGCTGGTGCTGCTACGCTTAATAATGTTGCGGTTGTGATTCCTACTACTGCTAATTTAGTTAATTTCATGATGGTTCCCCCAAAATTTCTTTTTTATTTTTATCTCTTTTTTAATTGTTAATTATTCGTATTAAGCGTCTGGAGTTGCTGCAATTGTCCAAGTTAAGTCAGCAACATAGTTGTAATCTTTGTTCTTTTTAGCTGATGCTGGAACAGATAATTGAATGCCTTCATTAGTTCCTTGTGTATCTGTTGGTTTTGGAACTTCCGTGCCGTCTTTTGTGAAGAATGCTGACCATTGACCGCCACCTTTACCAGCACTTGCAGCTAGAATTGGGTGTCCAGCGTCGCCATCTATTGCTTCAACTGTTACAGCTTTAGAAACTGGTTTCAATGCATCTTCAACACCTGAGTTTGTTTGAACAAATGCTGTACTGAAAAGTAATTGTGCTCCTACTAAACCTTCCGTTCCCTCTGGTGCTGCTTCACCTGTTTGTGTGAAAGCTTTAAATTCAGTTGATTTAGCTGTTAACGTCCAGCCTTTATAATCTCCACTACGCTCATCTGTAATTTGTACATAAGTTGGATAATATTTCACATCCGTAAAATCACCTGTTGAGTCATTTTTAAAGTTTACTTTTACGTCTTTAACTGGGTTGATAACAGTTTTACCTGCAATTGACATTGTTCCAAAGTCTAAATTTGGCGCTTGGTCAATACGTAAAAATCCTGCTCCACCTGGATTTGCTGGATCTGGTTTTACCACTGTTCCGCCGTCTTCGCCACTACCATTATCACCTGGATCTGTTGGAGTTGTTTCACCGCCACCTTCTTGGAAGTTTACTGCTCCTTTTGAAGTTGCTGGTGCTCCTACTTCACTTGCTGCCAATGCTGGAACTGTTGAGCCTAATACTGTTGTTGCCATTAATCCTACTACTGCTAATTTTGTTAATTTCATGATTTATTTCCCCTATTCTTTTCTTTTTTAGTGTTTTAAATTTCTGGTGTTGCTACAATTGTCCATGTTAATTCAGCTTCATAGCTGACATCTTTATTTTTTTTAATTTCCCCTGGAATTTTCAAGGTAACTGCGTTGTTCTCAGTTGCAGTTGCATCTGATATTTCTCCAAAAAGCGTATTCCAACTTCCAATGCCTTCATTTTCTTTTGCAGAAGTAACTGTCACAAAACCAGCATCTTCTGCTGTTGATAATGTTACCTTCTTAAAGATTGATGGAGCTACTCTGTTAGCTTCTTGCTCGATTGATAAATCAGCTGCTTGCGTTGCTGTCAGTGCTAATTCTGCTCCTTCTAATAAGCTACCATTCAGTTTATTGGCATCTGTAAGAGGGACATTCGCTTCATCTAATTGAGTGAATTGACGTGTTTGTTGAACTTGTAACTGCCAGCCCGCTCCATTTCCACGGTTATCAATCGTTTGAACATTTAATGGCAAGTATTTTCCATTCTTTTCATCTTCTGCTGAATAAACTGAATTAATTGTTACTGTATCTCCTTTGGTTGGAGTTGTTCCGAAGTTAATTTTAGAAACCTTATTAATTCGTAATGTTCCTAAAGTTGCATCTTCATCATCGTAATCAAAATTCACATATCCATTAGACTTAGCTGGTTGGCCAACTTCTTCTACTGCCAATGCAGAAGTTCCTAAAAAAACGGTTGAGAAAAGTAGCGTTCCGATTAAACTTAACATTGTTTTTTTCATATTCGGTTCCTACCTTCCCGTTTCGTCTGCAGAGGGTTCACTCATTAGCAGCCAAGTCAATTCAGTCGTATATTTACCATCTTTTACTTTAGCAGTGGTCCCTGGTACAGATAGGGTAATCGCTGTATTTTTTTCTCCTGCTGGTGCTGCGGATAATTCGTCACCTAATAAATTGTCTGTTAGTCCCATTCCTTCGCCCTTAGCAGCATTTACTAGCGGATGGTAATTTTCATCTAGCCCCAACTCAACCTTTTTATTCAATCCTGTAGGAACAATATTTCCAACTGATTTTGCGACTGATTTCGTTGCAGTTAAGCTTAAAATAGCCCCTGTTAATTCCGATGTTCCTGCTGAATTGGTTTTTCCATCTACTTCATGGAACCCATTGCTTTTAACAAACAAACCCCAACCTGCATTTGTTGCGCGATTGTCCTTAATTTGGATGTAAGAGGGTAAGTGTTTTCCAGCTTCTACGACGCCTTCTTTATCATAAGAAACGTCTTGTGCACGATACAGTGCATGATAAACTTTATCATCCCCAGAGATAACTTGCTCACCAAAATCAATATGCGAAATGCGATTAATACTTAATGGACCACTGTTGTTTGGATTATCTGGATCTATGTCTTCCAATTTAAAGCGAATTTCACCTTCTGATTTTGCTTTAGCTGCTTCTTTTTCCGTTAATTCTGAGGTATCTTTTGACGGAATATTTCCCTCACGATTAGCTTCGTCTGCTAATGCAACGGAGCTTCCTAAAATACTAGAGCTTAAAATACCAACCAATACTAATTTTTTTAAGTTCATTTTTCCACTTCTTTCTTACTTAAGTACTCTGACTTAGTAGTTTATTTTGTTGTTGCTGTTATTGGATCGTTCATTAATAACCATGTGATAGATGTTGTATATTTGGCATCTTTTGCTTTAGTTGATGAACCTGGTACAAATAATGAAATAGCTTTGTTTGTCACTGTTCCATTTGTATTTTTTTCACCCATCAATACATCAACAGTTCCCATTCCTTTACCATCTGTTGCCGTTACTAATGATTGATACTCATTTGTTAACGTCACGCCATTTTCTTTAAGAAATTGATCGGGTAATGTACTTGGTTGATTATTTGAAACAGTTGCCCCTTGAACAGAAGTAACATTGAATGTTAAATCAGCTGCTTTCAACTCAGTTTGAGCAGCGTCATTTGTTTTAAATCCATCATTTTTAATGAAAAGTTGCCAACCTTTATTGGTTCCACGATTATCTTCTACTTGCACATAAGCAGGCATATTTTCTCCAATAACATTTCCATCAACATCATATTCTTTATCTAAATCACGATAATTTGCATAATATGTGGTGTCATTCCCGGAGATTAGTTGTTCACCAAAATCAATGGCAGAAATTCGTTTAATCATAAGTGGTCCACTGTTATTTGGGTTTTCTGGATCAACTGGTTTTTGTTTAAAGAAGATATCTGCTTGTGATTGTTCTGTTGCAGCTTCATTAGGTTTAAGTGTTGATTCTGCAAATGCAGGAACCGCTAGCGCAAAACTGGATGAAACAACTAACCCCATTAAACTAATTTTTGTTAATTTCATTTTCTTTCCCCCTAAGTTTGAATAGTTCTAACTTTTTTAGTTACCTGGCGTATCACTCAATAGCCAGACAAGTGTTGTTGTATAACTTTCTTGATTGATTTTAAGATTTGCAGGAACGGTTACTTGAACCCCTTCAGTATTATCTGCATTCTTTAAAAATCCAGTCGTCCATGTGCCAATTCCTTGACCAACTTGATTTTCATTTTCCCCTTTAGCAGACATAAGTGTTGAGAATTCACCTTCACCTGTGTTTATTACAACAAGGTCAACGTTTGAACGCGTGCTTGGTTTCGCTGCAGCATCTACTTGACCATTTTTAGAACTTGCAGTTGCATTGTTTAGTGTAAGAAACGCACCCTTTAATTCTGAACCTGATGCAGATCTTAAAGCACTTTGTTGTTTCACTTGAAGCGTCCAACCTGAAGCTGTTCCGCGATTATCGGTTACTTGAATATAGTTTGGTACTTCTTTTTTAATTCCCGTTTCTTTAACGGTTACAAAATCTGGAAGAGCGTAATAGATTCTTTCTGCTCCTGAGACTTTTTGTTTCGCAAATGAAATGGAGGATGCATAATCAATGCTTAACGGTCCTTTTTCTCCTGTACCTGGCTTATCCTCAATCTCATCCTTTGGTTCTGACGGATCGATTGGTTTTGTCATTTCATCATTTTTGATGTACGAAAGATCTACATTTGAGTCAACTTGACTATTTGTTTCAGCGGCTAATGCATGTGGCACTAACACACTCAAACCTAATAATGCTACTATTCCCAACAAACTTTTTTTGATAACTACTTTCATTTCCTTCCACCTTTCTATCTAAATCGGATATAGTTTTACATTCTTGATTTTGATTCATTCTCATCTCTTTTTTTGATTGCTATATAATAAGCAATCAACATTAAAAATAACCCTGCTAACAGAGAACCACGATTAACAGACTCACTTGTTTGTGGCAACTTCCCTTGGATAGGTGGGTCTATTAATGGAATGTTAATGTCTGAATCATCATTAGGTTGAGGAAAATTGGGTGGCTCGTATTCTTCTCCTTCAAAGGTAATTCCTACCTCTGATTCCGTTGAGCTTTCCGCCTTTACTTCATCCGTTAATATAAAACTAAAAGAAAGTAAGAGAGTAACAACAAATAGGTTTATAAGTCTTTTCATTTGTTTTCTCCTTTCTTTTTGATTTTCTTAATGAATTACTAGCCTCAATCTTTTTTACTTATTTTCAGCAATCAGACTAGTCTCATCTCACCCCCCTTCAATCACTCTTGTTCCTATGCTTTACAAAGAAATCAGCAACGCCTCTTGAAATTCCTCAATAAGTTCAATTTTTTTCAATTTAAAAAAGGACTTTTCAATTGATTCTTTAACGGTTGATTCATTAAATGACGTTGGAAAAATCAACATTTTGTTAATTAAACGATTATCTTCTGTTCGAAAACAAACATTATAGACCGTGACATCTGACCAGTAATCTTCATTCATTTTTTACTCACTATCCCTTCATTTTATTTCGTTCGTTATTCCATTTTGTGTTAACTCCATATTTGATAGGTAAATACTAGTCTAGAAAACATATGATAATTAGAAAATCAAGTAAAACGAAAAAAAAGATTTCCAAAAAAATAAGAAATCCTTTAGTATAGGCATTTTAAAAAAATAAAAAATTTTATATATCTAGTTATTTTATTGGTCAAAAAATCATAAGTTTATTATAGATATATATCAAAGTCAATAGTAAAAAAGCGCGCTTTATTTAATAACAGAAAACGAACATATTTCACATCATTTTTTTAATCATCTTTCAACAATCTAGTTTCATAGCAAAAACAAAATAATCTTTATACACAGAATTTAGGTTTATTATGAAAGGAGCCACACAGATGGCAATAATTGGCTATATGCGAGTAAGCACACATCAACAAAAGTTTGATTCTCAGCAAAAAGCGCTTGAATTATACGGTGTCGATAAAATATACAAAGAATATGAAAGCGGCCGAAAAATTGCGCGTGCTGAATTGAATAAAGCATTAGCCTCGTTAAAACCAGGCGATACTTTCGTCATCTTCAAATTAGATCGCCTTGCAAGAGGAACAAAACAGTTACTAAACTTATTAGAAGAATTCGAAAAAAATAATATTAATTTTATCAGCATTCAAAATAATATTGATACTTCCACTCCAATGGGTCGTTTTTTCTTTACCATTATGAGTGCCTTTGCAGAGATGGAAGCTGATTTGATTCGAGAACGGGTATTGGCTGGCTTAGATGCTGCTAAATTAAATGGAAAACAATTAGGTCGTCCACCTCGGACCAAGGAACTTGAAAAAGCATTACACCTTTACCACACTTCGGATTTATCTGTCGCTAAAATTGCTAAAATCTGCAATGTTTCGACTGCGACTATTTACAATCATTTAAAAAAAGAAGGTATTTCTAGAAATAAGAAAACTCTTGAATCACGAAAGGATAAAAATATAAATGTTACCTAATCTCGCTAACTTAGATAAAATTGCCTATCGAAAAATTGAAATTTTAAAATTATTAGCCGCTCAAAATCTTCCTTGCTCAGCGAGTGTTTTAAGTACAAAACTGAATATTAGCGGAAAAACCTTACTAAATTATTTATCCGACTTAGAACCTTATTTAGCTAACTATAGACAACACATTCGACTTATTAAAACGAAAGAGGGCTATTATTTATCGAAAAAGAATTCTTTTTCGATGAACACTCTTTATTATGACATTGAAAAAGAAACACTATTTTATTCCTTTTTTTCGTACAATTTTCATTACCAAAATGAAACGATCGATTCTTATGCAAAAAAACAATTTGTGAGTTACAGTTACCTATATCGTCACATTCGCTTAATGAATCAATTGTTGAAACCTTTCAAAATATCTTACAACCTTTCTCCTTTAAAATTAAATGGTTCAGAAGTACGAATTCGTTTTTTTGCATTTTTGTATTATTTTCATACTTGTAATGGTATTGCTTGGCCATTTCATCTCGTTTCTGCTCAAAAGTATGAGCCACTCATTGGGCAGTTGGAACAACTAACTTTTCAAAAGCTGTCATTAATTCAAAAAGAGAAACTTCGCTATTGGCTGGCTATTTGTGAAACAAGGTATATCTTAGAGGATTACATTGATTATCGAGAAACGCTCTATCAAAAGGTTGCAGAACATCATCCTCTTTTTTCAGTTCTCCAGCCTTTAATCGATAATTTTCTAAACAAATTTACTATTCCTAATGAAACAAATGAGAGCTATTTTTTATTATCCAAAATATCTTAAAAATCCCAACTGATTCTCTTTTACACATCCAGGATGAGCCAATAGTTAAAAAAACAACTCAATTTTTAGAAAATATCAAAGTCATTTTCCCGAAAATTCACCTGTCATCAATTTTTAAAGAAGAACTTCTTTACTTGATGTATTCAGCCGATCACTTAGGAGATTCATATATTCACTTTTTAGAAAAGCCAACGCATTCATCTACTTTTACTTATCGTTATGAGGCTGAATTAACACAACTTTTTACTAAAAATAAATGTTCTAGAAATAATTCTTACCATTTTCAGGATAGTGTCACGAAATTAATAGAAACACAATTAGCTACCGAAAATTATCAACCGCAAATTAAAATTCTAGTGGTTACAAAGCTAGATAACTTACAAAAACGTTCTTTACTCCAAAAGCTCAATAACCTTCCTTTTCAATTACTACTAACGGAACAAACTGAAGAAAATGTTGATTTGATTTTATCTGATTTCTATCTTAATAATCAATCAACACCGACTTTTTACTGGAATAGTTTGCCGCTAGAAAATGATTGGACTAATTTAATTGAAACTCTTCAAAATTTTGAAAAACAAAAAATTGAAACCTACTAATTAAAAAAAGCTAAGGTCCATTCTGTTTAGAATGAATCTTAGCTTTTAATAGTTAGTCTACAATCACACTGTGAACTAGTTTTGGTTCAGTTGCATGCTCTGAAATCGTAATATTTTCATAGATTTTTTCTTTTACATTTTCAACGTCTTCACGGTTTGCATAAATGGTTACTAATGATTCCCCTTTTTCAACAGCATCTCCTACTTTTTTACGTAGCATTAACCCTACTGCTAAATCAATCTCATCTTCTTTCGTTGCACGCCCTGCGCCTAGTAACATCGCTGCAATTCCAATTTCATCGGCCACCATATTCGATACAACGCCAGATTCTTTTGCTGGAACTTCGATTAAATATTTTGCTTGCGGTAATTTCTCTGGATTGTCTACAACCGATCCATCGCCACCTTGATTGTTTAGGAATTCTTTGAATTTTTCTAAGGCTTTGCCATTTTCCATCACTTCAATCAGCATTTTGCGTGCTTCTTCAAGATCTTTAGCTTTTTTAGCTAAAACAACCATTTGGCTGCCTAAAATTAATACTAATTCAGTTAAATCTTCTGGACCTTCACCTTTTAAGGTATCAATCGCTTCTTTTACTTCTAGTGAATTTCCGATAGCCAATCCTAGTGGTTGTGACATATCTGAAATAACAGCCATTGTTTGGCGGTTAACATTATTTCCAATACGTACCATTGCATGGGCTAGGTTTTCAGCATCTTCTTGTGTTTTCATGAAGGCGCCTGCTCCAGTTTTTACATCTAAAACAATCGCATCCGCGCCAGCTGCAATTTTTTTACTCATAATTGAACTTGCTATTAGTGGAATGGAGTTAACCGTTCCTGTTACATCACGTAATGCGTAGATTTTTTTATCTGCTGGTGTTAAATTCCCCGTTTGACCAATCACCGCTACTTTATCACGGTTGACTAAATCAATAAATTGATCCTTTGTAATTTCTACATGGAAGCCTTCGACTGCTTCTAATTTATCAATCGTTCCGCCTGTATGCCCTAAACCACGCCCCGACATCTTAGCTACTGGAATATCTAAAGCCGCCACTAAAGGAGCTAAAACAAGGGTTGTCGTGTCACCCACGCCACCTGTTGAATGTTTGTCTACTTTAATTCCTTCGATTGCAGATAAATCAATGGTTTCGCCAGAATTTACAATTGCCATTGTTAAATCAGCGCGTTCACGATCTGTCATATCTTGGAAATAAATCGCCATTGCTAATGCACTTGCTTGATAATCAGGAATCGAACCGTCTGTATATCCATTAATAAAAAATTGAATTTCTTCAGTTGTTAATTCTTTGCCATCTCTTTTTTTCTCAATAACATCTACCATTCTCATGTTCTTCACCATTCCATTCTTCTTTTATTGTCCTAATTAGAGGACTAAAGTTATTTGTACTGCATGTTGAATACGGTTACTTTTTATTGTTGATGGAAAGATAGGTAGCTTAATACTCCCTATCTTTTCATCATTTTATTTTTAGTAGCCGTCTGTTTTAGCTTGTTTGTCATTTGTTACGATTGCAACACTTGCACTTGCACCAATTCTTGAAGCTCCTGCTTTAATCATTGCATCTACATCTTCTGTTGTACGGATTCCGCCTGATGCCTTCACTCCAATAGTTGGTCCAACGGTTTTACGCATCAAAGCGATATCTGCTGCTGTCGCGCCACCAGTTGAGAAACCAGTCGATGTTTTAACAAAATCGGCTCCTGCTTCAACAGATAATTCAGAAGCACGGATTTTTTCTTCGTCTGTTAACAAACATGTTTCAAGAATAACTTTCACTAAAGCTTTTCCGTTAGCTGCATTAACAACGGCTTTAATATCATTTAATACGGTTGCTTCGTCCCCTGATTTTAAAGCTCCTACGTTAATTACCATATCAACTTCAGTTGCGCCATTTTTAATTGCATCTTCTGTTTCGAACGCTTTTGTTGCAGAAGTATTTGCGCCTAATGGAAAACCGATAACGGTACAAATGTCAACACCTGTGCCCGCTAATTCTTTACTTGCAAGTGCTACCCAATATGGATTTAAACATACGGATGCAAATTTGTATTCTTTTGCTTCTTCAATTATTTTTAAAACCGCTTCTTTTGTTGCTTCTGGTTTTAAAAGTGTGTGATCAATCATTTTTGCTACGTTCATTTGTATCACTCCTAGTTCGATTTATATTTTTATTATAACCTTTCTTTGAACATATGTAAAACATAATATGAAATTATGTTCAATTTCTTTTTAGCTAATACTAACACCGAAAAATTTAAAGCCAATATTACTAAATTAATGACTTTTTCGTTCTTTCGTGTTACAAGTATCTACAGCCTATCTAGGAAAACAAGCTCATTGCTTATGTTTTTTCATAAAAAAAAAAAAATTGGCTAGTAAGTTTAGAGATCAGTATCTCAATCTTTACCAGTCAATTTATTTTTATAGATCGCTTAAAAAGTAAGTGGCTCTTTTTTGCATATACTAAAAATAGATGAACTAAGTTTTTTAATAGGCTAATAATTCTGCAGCCGTAAATTGATCAATAATTAATACATTCGCATAATTTCCAACTAAAGCACCATTAATTGCTTCGACTTTTCGCTCGCCACCCGCAACTAAAATAGACTGCTCTTTCTTACGCAAGTCTGCTAATTCTATCCCAATTGTTCGTTGGTTAATCTCTTTATCACTAATATTGCCTTTTTTATCAAAAAAGCGTGAACAAATATCGCCAACAGCATTCTCTTTTAGAAAATGAACTTCTTGATTGTTAAAGTAACCTAGTCGAAATAACAATGCTTCATCACGAACTGTTCCTACCGTAAACATGGCAATCGTCGCTTTTTTACCCATTTCAATGATCTGATGGATATGGCGATCTTGCTCCACTAGTTCTTTAGCCACAACATTATCCAATACCACTGGTAATGGCAAATTACGTGCTGTCGTTTGAAATCCTTCAGCAAATAGCGCCAACGTTTCATTTGCATAATTGTTCACGTCTGAATGACTAATGCTGCCTTTTAATTGTACAACTTCCACACCTTTTACTTGCTGTGGTGTTATTTTCCTAGCAATTTCGTACATTGTTGTTCCCCAACTTACACCTAAAATATCACCATTTTTAACATGGGATTCTAGGTATTCAGCAGCGAACTTACTAATGTATTCTGTGATGATTTGGTACTTTGCTGTTGGTGAAAAAACAACATGAGCCTCTAATAAATTGTACTTCTCTTTGATTTTATTTCCTAATGTTTCAAGATCAGCAAAAGGATCGGTTACTTTGATTTGCACAAAGCCTTTTTCTTTTGCATACGTGAGCAGTCTGGATACTGTCGGTCTAGAAATTTTTAGTTTGGTTGCAATTTCTTGTTGGCTAAAATCAGATTGATAGTAAAGTCTTGCAACTTCAATGCTCAGCTGTTGTTTTTCTTTTTCCACGACTCAAATCCCACTTTCTATTTTCTTATTATCTTATAATTATCGCAAAAAAAGACTGATAAAACAAATCAAAAAAGAAATTTCAATCTTTTTAATCACGACAGCCACTCATAAAAAAAAGCAACGCTTGATAACGTTACTTTTCTTTATTCTTCTAAGCTTCTAAATAAAGTGATCTTAATTGACTCACTTTTTCTTTATCGAAGTCTAAAGCTTGTTCAGCATAATTTAGAACCGTTTCATACTGATCTTTAATTAAGGAAAAAGCATAATCTAAATATGCTGGTTTTACATACAAAGCTGTTGACAAAGCAGCTATTTCTTCCTCATCCATTCCCTTATCTCTAAAGGTATCCAATAACTGATCGTTGGCTTGTTTTCTTTCTGTATTTGTTAGTAAAAAATCGTTCATAATCTCCTCTTCTGGAACTCCTAGCAAAGCTAAAATTAAAGCTGCTGCGTAACCAGTACGATCTTTTCCTGCAAAACAATGAAATACGGTAGAACCTGTTTTGTTCGCAACAATAATTTCCATAAATTCTTTAAATCCCTCTTGCGCCCCTGGGTTTAAAATCAAATCTGTATAAACTTCTTTCATATGATTATCTACTGCATCAATTGATTTTAATCGAGCAAAATCTTCTAGGGATGAATTTTTAGCACCCATTTTCCCTAAAATATCAAGATTAATGTAAGCTGCTTTTGGAATTTTTGTATCTGGAGACTGCTGAATTTCAAATTCTCTTCTAAAATCAACAATTGTTGCCAGCTTATAATCATTTATCAGCTCATTGACTGTTTGACTGCTTAAATTTGATAAATCACCTGAACGCAAAAGTTTACGATGTTTGATTGTTTTTCCATCTTCTGTTTTTAATCCACCTAAATCTCTAAAATTTGTAACTTCCATCCTGCTTCACCCTTTCTTATACTTCTATTTTAGCTTGTCGAATTCGTTTTTCTTCTGCAAATGCAACCGTTCCTAATAATACAATAATAATCACAACAGCGATATAGAAAATAATAAATGTATCACCCCACCCATGAAGAACTGTATTAAATAACTTCACACCTGCTTGAGTTGGATCTGAAATTTTTGCTAGTAAAATTTTTGCCATTGAATCACCAAACAAATACGCAAATGCTCCTAGCAATCCACCTGCGACAACCGTTGCTTTTTTAGGGACAAAACCAAGCATTGAGATATTGATCAATAATTGTGGACCAAAAATCATCATCCCCAACATAAACAATGATCCATTAATAATCAATTCAGTCGTCCCAAATTGATAACCAATAATCCCAATCGGTAATAAAAAACTACTGATCGTTGCAACTAATGCTGGACGTCCCTTTAAGAAATCAGAAATATATCCCCAAGCTAAGCAGCCTACTAGCGCACCCATTTCAAAGTAAAAAATCGTATTCGCTGCTGCTTCATTGCTAAAGTTCAAGTGTTCCGTGACATACAATGGTGCCCAATTATCAATTCCAATTCTCACGATGTACACAAAAACGTTCGACACACACAATAACCAAATCCAAGGATTCGTTAAAAGGTATTTTTTGAAAATTTGCCATTTTGTCATATCTTCTGCTTCTTGATTTGCTTCTTCAACAGGCTCTTCAAAGATTTCTTCGCTAGATGCCCAGCCTAAATCCTCTGGACGGTTTTTTCCAATAAAAAAAGTAATCACAGCAATTACACCCGCAACAACAGCGGGCAAAATAAACATCCCGGCTACATTTCCTTTAAAGAATGTTTGCGCACACCAGATAGCAAAAATTCCCGCTAAGCCGCCGCCAATATTATGCGATGCATTCCATAAACCAATATATCGTCCTCGATTTTTCTTAGTCGTCCATTGCGTAATAACAGAAGCACAACTAGGTCCACCAACACATTGAAAGAGACCATTCAATGACCAAAGTACAACAATCCAGCCAAGTGGTACATGATTCATCGTAAATAGAAAACCCATACATAAAACAGTTAGAGAAGATAAAAATAAAAGCACAGATAAAATTTTCTTCGTATTCTTTCCATCAACAATGTAGCCTAAAATAAACTTACCAAAACCATAGACAATTGAAAAAGTGAAACCAATATAGCCTAAATCAGTAGTAGTAAACCCTAACTGGCTTTTTAATAATGGCTGCGCTGCTTTAAAATTATTCCGAATCAAATACATAGTGATATAAATCATCACCACTACAAAAAACGGTTTCATAAATTCTTTAAACCAACGTTTCCGCTGTTCTGAAATGGTTAATGTACTTTTTGGAACAGGAACATTTTTTAGAAAATCTAACATCAAGCATCCTTCTTTCTACTTTTTGTATTTTTTCTATCAGCTGATAAACTCTTAAAGATAACATTTTCTATTTAATAATATAGCACCCCTTCGCACAAATGTAAACGCATACTTGAAATTAATTTCATAAAATAACCAAATAATTGGGAATTTTTTTTTATACTATATGTGTAATTTTATTTAAAATAACAAAAATAAACTACTGAGTTTTTAGATACTCTAGCAGTTTATTTTCTACTTGGTTCTTTTTAGACTAAATACAAAGACCTTAATGACTTAATTTCCTCTTGCGAAATCTTTAATCCTTCTTGAACAAACTGATCAAAACTTCCATAAATTTCTTTAATTGCTTCAAATGTAGCCGCCAAATATTCAGGTTCTGAAGACGTTAATGCCCGTAAATTATCTAATACCTCTTTATCTTCAGTATATTTTTTATAAAGTTTCATCCGACTGGCGATATGTTCTTTACGATACTCGTCTGTTAAAAAGAAATCTGTTGCTACATCTTTTTCAGAAACACCCAATAATAATAAAATGACAGCAACACCAAATCCAGTTCGGTCTTTTCCACCTTTACAATGTTGTAAAATAGGTGTATTTTCTTCTTTCAAGTGAAGCTGAATCACTTTACGATAAACGGTTAAAGATTGTGGGGATAAAACAAATTGACGATATTGTTCAATCATATTGGCTTTTAGTTTCTTGATTTTTGCTCGGCCTTCAACTGTTTCTAACATTTCTTTAAATGAATGCTTTTGATGCATTGCAACACTTTTTTCAGAAGTATTTGAGGCAATTGCAGCCATATCCGCATTGGGATCTAAGTGATAAAACGTAGCTTCTGACCATTCCCTATCAGGATTAGCCTCTCGTTCTGCTTCATTACGGTAATCAATCACGGTTTTAATACCTAATTGGTTTTGAATGTACTCAAGATCTTGCGAAGTTAGTTGAGACAAGACATCTGACCGATACAATTTACCAAAAACAACATTTTTCCCATCAGATCCCTGCCAACCTCCATAATCTCGAAAATTAACGGTTCCTTCTAAATCAACTAAACCTTCCCGAGTAAAAAATTCTGTTCCATTTTTCAATAATACTCGGAAAAAATAAATTGGAAATTCTGCTTTGATTTTAATAAAATCTTGTTTTTCAGCTATTTGTAACACTTTCGTTTCATTATTAGGCTCTGTACCAATCCATAACTGATAAATATCGCTGCTAAAACTCGACCAATCAATCGTTAAAATTTTATTTTCGCGTGTTACAATTAATTTTGGATAGTTCAAAAAATCCCTCCTAACTTCCTATGACTCTTTTTCAAAAACTGCCTCTGCTTTTACTTTATTTGTATCTAGCATACCGACAAATGGTAGATAAATAAGAATGGATACCACCAATAAAACGACATTTAGCACAACTAACTGCCAACCACCCATAAAGATTCCTTTGACAATCTCAGGCATACCTGTTGGCACCATAACGCCGTTTAAACGAGGCACCCAGCCCGCTGCAATAGCAAAATAAGAAATCACGATATTCACCATCGGAGCACCAATCATCGGAACTAAGATATACGGGTTTAAAATCATTGGAACACCAAATTTCAGTGGCTCACTAATTCCAAAAACAGCTGGCAATAACCCTAAACGTCCGACTGTTTTTAACTGGGTACTTTTGGTTTTAAAGGCTAATAAAATGGCAAAGGCTAAATTGTGTGCGCCTTTTTGTTGCATGATAAAAGACATTGTCACAATATACGGTAACGGTGAGCCTGCATTAAATGCGTTTAAATTGGCTAAATCTAATGGATAATAAACCGCATATAAAATAGCCATTGTCGCCATTGAACCGTGAATTCCCAAAAACCATAAAAATTGCATTAAGAAAACTAAAACCAATGCTGCTGGTAAATTCGCGCCTAGTTTTTGCAATGGACCTTGAATCAATTGAATAATCAAGTCATGGGCATTTCCATAGGCAGTCAGTGCCACTAATTGACTGATCACTACAAAAATAACTGCAATGACAATACCTGGAATCAAACTATTAAAAGAATTGCTAACTGTTGGAGGAACGCTTTCAGGAAGCTTGATTTCCCATTTCTGGTCTAAAATTAATACGTAAATACGACTTGCAATTAAACTTACAATAATGGCAACAAATAATCCTTGTGAACCTAGATACTGCATGTTTAATGTTTGAATTTTCTCATCAAATATCGTAATCGGTGTTACAACAAAGAAGGCCATTAAACTCAGAATCCCCCCCATTGCACCATCTTTATCAAATGAATCTGCTAATTTATACCCTATCATATAAGCCGCATAAATCGCAATCAGACCCGTTGTAATTCCATATGGAATATTAATCGCCTTTGCAATCCCCGTTGACGTAATGAAGCTTTGATAGCCTTTTATCGGCAGTGCATATAACAACGAAGACATCGCGCCAACAATCATTAATGGAAATAATGTCATCAAACCATCAGACAGGGCTTGAATGTACCGATTACTGGTGAATTTCCCCATCACTACTTGCATGTTTTCTTGTATTTTAGCCCATTTCATTTTTTAATTCCCCCTCATCTTGTCATATAACCCAACAAATTTATCTGCTAAATCACGAACCGTCATGGCGTTCATTAAATGGTCTTGCCCGTGAATCAAAAGCAATGTCACTTCGACCCTTTCGCCACTAGCTTCTTTTGTAAGTAACGCTGTTTGACCGTTATGGGCCTCATTTAATTTTTCATTGGCTTCTTCTAATTTTGCTTTTGCTTCTTGAATTTCACCTGATTGAGCTATGTCAATTGCTTCCATCGCTAAACTTCTTGCATTTCCTGCCCCTACAATAATCTGCATCACTGCCTGCTCTAAATTCATCGTATCTCTCCTTTTTATTTTCTGACTAAATGAATTGCTTCGTTTAATATTTTTTCACCATTTATCATGCCGTAATCGACACTATTAATAACAACGATTGGAAAACCTTTATCTGCGTACTGTTCTTCGATCTTCTTCTTCATATACATTACTTGCGGGCCTAGTAATAAAATATCCGTTTCATCTGCTAATTTTTTAAACTTGCTTTCTGCTGAAGCCACGATACGAATCGTATCATTAGGATAAAATTGGGTAGCCGCTTTTTGCATTTTTTGAACTAAAATACTTGTAGACATTCCACCTGCACATACAAGCGTTATTTTGATTTCCATCTTTATTCTCCCCTTTTTTGGTTGATACTAACTACTATTGCAAAAAACGTGCCAAGACACATTAAAAAGCACACAGCTCTGTTATTAGCCATGTGCTTTTGGATGTGTCTTAATGTGTATTGATAAAAAATGAAACCATGTAACACACTTCATCTTCACTGATGTTGATCTGATATTTGTATTCAATACTTCTTAATGCTTCTTGAATTAATTGAATTTCATCTGCATGTTTCCTCATGAAAAATTCTTTATCTAAAAATTCTGTCCCTTTTTCGCCACCAAACTCTCGATCAATCATACACGCTAAATGAAAAGCAAATCCAATCAACACATTTAAATTTGATTCGATCGAAAATTGAATTGTTAGAGCTGTAATCAGTTTCTTTACATCCACCACAACTTCCTCTGAATCAACATACTTCAACTGTCCAGCTAGCGTCTTTCCTAATTTCCCATAGGTTTCTGCCAAATCAACTAATTGCTGAATCTCCTGGATTTTAGATTTTTCAATCACCTCTACTAAATCAAAATGAGGGTATTGAAAAGCTAAATGAAAAGGACTCACTATACAGATAATTTCATAAGTTTTGGACAAACTGGCTAGTCTTGCATAAATATCTTCCTTATCAATTAAATTGATTGCAATAATCTCAAGTACCTCTTCATCAAAATTCAATTCTGTTGTTAGTATATTTTTTAAGACTTTTGCCGTTCCTTCACCCGTTGTACAAATCGTTACGATAGCAAATTTGATTGAATTTTTTTTACTATGCTCTTGAAGTTCCTCTTCAATCAAAAGATTAACGGCTAGGGTTTCCTTATAGACAGCTTGCAAGGGATAGCCCAACATGGCTTTTCGGACTGCTTCTAAAACATGTAAAGTGGACACCAATTGAATCGTTTGAGTGTCTATCCCAAAGGTCTTACTAATCTCATTTCCAAAAGTATTTAACGATCCCATATCCACCATAAATAAAATAGGCGCCTTGATTTGATGCGTTTGAATATACGCTTTAATTCGAAGAAGCGAGTCTTGTGGTTTTTCAGATAGAGGTACGTCAAATCCAATCCCGTATTCTTCACCTAATAATTGATTGACTGTATTCACAATAGAGGTTGCTGTCGACTCTCCGTGAGTGACTACAAAAACGTGTACTACTTCTTGAACTTGCTTTTTTGTATGGTTGCCGTACACAAAAAATAGCGTTAGATAATTGGCTTCACTGATTGGCAATTCAATTTCAAATTCTTGATTGAATAACCGAATACAGTCATAAGAAACTTGGTATTCTCGCGGATGACTTTCTTCTGTATTTTCAAACAACTGATTTTCATAATAATGATTCTTTTTAACACGCGACACTGCCTTTTCAAGATGTAGTGCCAATCCATAAAAAACGCGATTGCCAAATACCGTCTCCAACTGACTTTCCGCATATTGAATCATTCGTTCTACACTCGAAATAATACGTTGATCTACTAAATTTTCAATATAGCGTTGATTCGAATCCTTCTTTACTTGATTCATATACTCTTCAAAATGTAAATGAATCTCCTTATTTAAATTCTCTTCTAATTCTTTTCCGCTAATCCCTAAGTGGGTTAATTCAACTTTTTTATGATCAATCAATTCATAAATATCTTGTTGATCAATCGGTTCTTCTAAATAGTGTGTTGCCTCTCCTGAAAATTCAAAATATCGCTGATTAATGCCAATAATTTTATTCCAAAGTTTACGATGTTGAACTTCCAACAATAATCCTGCATTTACTTTTTCAGATAAATCCAATGCTGAAATTTGAATCTTTTCTGCATGATTGGATAAGTATTCCGCATACGCTTTAGCACAGGCTAATTGAACATCTGATTTTAACTCTCCGATATTATGTCTGCATTCATAACTTAAAAAAGCTCTTAATGAATTTACAGAAACGGTAATTGGCTCTTTTAGTTTTGCTGATTCTTGATTGATAAAATACTTAATGAGTGCAAATCGTTCTTCTAACTGTCGACTTTTAAGATTTGGCAATTTAATTACCATGGGCATTCTTCTAACGAAGGTTTCTAATAATGTAGTTGCTGGATTTTCAGTTGTCGCTGCTACAATCATCACCTGTGAGCTACGTTCATTTTCTGTTTCTCCTAGCCTTCTAAATGTCCCTTTGTCCATAAAAGTAAACAACATCTCTTGACCTTCTGGTGGCAATCGATGAACTTCATCTAAAAATAGCACTCCCTGATTTGCCAATTCAATCAAGCCTTTGCGATCATCATTGGCCCCAGTAAAGGCATTTTTTTTCACACCAAATAATTGCGCTAAAAGCATCTGTGGGTTGTGGCTATAGTCAGCACAATTAAAACTAATTAGCTGCTCATTTTTAGTAAAGCGCTTCATTTCTTTTCCAAATGAAAATAACATTTCAGCAAACATTGACTTCCCTGTTCCAGTTTCGCCTAATAGTAAGGTATTCATGCCATTGGGGGGATATAAGACAGCTGCTTTAGCTTGCTCAATTGCTTTGGACAATGAGGGATTTTCAATTAAAAATAAGTCGAATCCTCTCTCTTTAGATAGCGTTTTCTTTTCTTCCTTTGGAAAATAATATACTGGTTTTCCCGACTCTTTACGTGCTTTGCCCATTCTCACGAGTTCATTTAAATCAGAACTTACGTTATTACGACTAAATGACGTTAAACTAGAGACTTCTTTTGTTGTTAAGCCCTTATTTCCTTGTTTTTTTAGCACCTCATAAATTGTTTGAATTCTTTTCATTATACTACTCCTTTACTGGGTGGCAGACTGGACAATTAAAGTATAACTTTTAAATCCAATTTCTACAACAACCTCTCTCTAGTCAAAAAAGACTAGTATCTCCATATTGGAAATACTAGCCTTTTCTTTTAAAGTTAAGTGACCTAAATTTGTGCCCAAACACTTTCTAAGACATTCGTTTGGTTACGATCTGGGCCTACTGAGAATGTTGAAATGCGAACGCCTACTAATTCAGAAACGCGGTGCACATAGTTACGTGCATTAGCCGGTAATTCTTCAAGGGTACGACATCCCGTAATATCTTCACTCCAACCTGGCAACTCTTCATAAATCGGTGTACATTCAGCTAATTCTTTTAAGCTAGCTGGATAATGGAAAATTGTTTCACCGTTACGTTCGTAAGAGGTACAAATTTTAACTGTTTCTAACCCACTTAAAACATCAATTGAATTAAGAGATAAGTTTGTAATTCCAGAAACACGTTTTGCATGACGCATTACAACTGTATCAAACCAACCCACACGACGAGGGCGTCCTGTTGTAGTACCGTATTCTTTCCCTACTTCACGAATTTGTTGACCCACTTCATCGAATAATTCAGTTGGAAAAGGACCGTCACCAACGCGGCTTGTATAAGCTTTACATACCCCTACAACTTTATCAATTTTAGATGGACCAACGCCACTCCCGATTGTTACACCACCGGCAACAGGGTTTGAAGACGTAACAAATGGATACGTTCCTTGATCGATATCTAGCATTACGCCTTGTGCGCCTTCAAAAAGAACACGTTTGCCAGCATCTAATGCATCATTTAAAATAACGGATGTATCACATACATATTTTTTAATTTGTTGACCATATTCATAATACTCTTCAAAAACATCATCAAATTCAATAGGTGTTGACTCAAACATTTTAACGAATTGACGATTTTTTTCTTCTAAGTTAATACGTAAGCGTTCAGCAAAAATTTCTTTGTCTAATAAATCAGCAACTCGAATCCCAACACGTGCTGCTTTATCCATATATGCTGGACCAATCCCTTTAATGGTTGTTCCAATTTTTTGATCTCCTTTTGAATCTTCTTGCAATTGATCCAAGTGGATATGATAAGGTAAAATAACATGTGCGCGATCTGAGATACGTAAATTATCCGTATCAATATTTTTATCTTTTAGGTAAGCCAATTCAGTTACAAGTGATTTTGGGTTTACCACAACGCCATTTCCTATAACGCTAATTTTCTCCTTATAGAAAATACCTGAAGGAATTAAGTGTAATTTGTACGTCACACCGTCAAATTTGATTGTGTGTCCTGCATTATCGCCACCTTGGTAACGTGCAATCACTTCCGCATTTTCACTTAAAAAATCTGTAATCTTACCTTTTCCTTCATCGCCCCATTGTGTTCCCACAACTACTACTGAAGACATATGAACACCTCATTAATTTTATTTATAAAAACCAAATACATCTAATTCTATCAGTTTTGCATAAAGGATTCAAGGTAAAAACGAATATTTGATTTAAATAATAAAATAAAAAGGCATAAAAACGAACAATTTATTAATTTAAACTAAAATATCAGCAAAAATACGAACGAATTTAAAAAATAAAAAAGTGATCCGTTAAGATCACTCTTCATGTTACATAGGCGGTTCTGGCATGTAGGATAAGGAGGAAAATTTATTGTATTCCTTAACAAATAATAGTTTCACCGTACCACGAGCGCCACTCCGGTTTTTTTCAATAATGACTTCAATAATATTATCTTCTCCAGCTGCATCGCGATCGCCATCATCGTCGTCATCTCCACCTTCACGATCATAATAATCATCACGGTATAAAAAGGCAACAATATCTGCATCTTGCTCGATAGATCCAGATTCACGAATATCACTTAAAACAGGCCGCTTGTCTTGTCTTTGCTCAACGCCACGAGACAGTTGCGACAATGCAATAACGGGTACTTTTAATTCTTTCGCTAATTTTTTTAACTGACGGGAAATTTCAGAAACCTCTTGTTGGCGGCTTTCTTTCCCACTACCTTCAATCAATTGCAAGTAATCGATTAAAATCAATCCTAGTCCGCCTTTTTCTTGAGCTAAACGACGGCATTTCGCTCTAATTTCAGCAATTCGAATTCCTGGTGTATCATCAATATAAATACTCGCCTTCGATAGGCTCCCCATCGCTACAATTAGACTTTGCCATTCCTCTTCTGAAAGATTCCCTGTTCGTAAATGACTGGCATCAATACTGCCCTCGGCGCATAGCATCCGATTGACTAAAGATTCCGCTCCCATTTCTAGACTAAAAATGGCAACCGTCTCATCTGTCTTTGTTCCAATGTTTTGTGCGATATTTAACGCAAAGGCTGTTTTCCCTACAGCGGGACGTGCTGCCAAAATAATTAATTCTTCTGATTGCAGGCCGGCAGTCATCTGATCCAAAGCTTGATAACCTGTTGGAAGACCTGTAATTTCTTCATCATTTTGATACAACCGATCAATTTCTGCGATTGAACTATTTAACACGTCTGAAATCGCTAAAAAACCGTTGCTATTTCGTCTTTCAGATACTTCGAGAATACTACGTTCAGCCTGATCTAAAATGGCTCCTAGCTCTTCTCCTTCTTCATATCCTTGAGTTACAATATCTGTTGCTGTATGAATTAGTTTTCTTAAAATTGACTTTTGCTCAATAATTTTTGCATAATGTTCCATATTCGCAGCTGTTGGCACAGCAATCGCAAGTTCAGCTAGATAAGGCATTCCACCAACATCTTCCAGCTGATTTTTTGATTCTAAACTATTCATAACCGTAACAACATCAATAGCCTCATTGCGGTCATTTAATTCTAACATTGTTTGAAAAATAATTTGATGGCCACGACGATAAAAATCTTGTGCCTCTAAAAATTCCAATGCGCCTACGACTGTTTCGGGGTCAAGAAAAATAGCACCTAAAACGGCTTGCTCTGCCTCAATACTTTGTGGCGGCAATCGGTCTTGAAAAGCTTCATTCACCAATTTTTATCTTCCTTTCATAAGTAAATTTCTTTTACTTGGAGCGGCTTCTTAATTTGTTTCAGTCTTATTATTTTACCGCAAAAATCAACTTAATACAATGAATAGAAAAAAGGCCAAAACAGTCTTATAAAACTGCTTTGGCCTTTAAATTATTTAGTCTACGCTTCTTGTGAAACATTCACTGTCAGTGTTGCCACAACTTCTGGATGTATTTTAACATCTATTTTTGTTACGCCTAGATTGCGAATAGGAGTTGTTAAATCAATTTTACGTTTGTCTAATTTAATATCATATTGTTTTTTTACTGCATCTGCAATTTGTTTTGAGGTAATTGAACCAAATAAACGACTATCTTCTCCAGCTTTTGCTTTCATCTCAATTACATGTTTATCATCTTCTAATAAACCTTTTAATTGGTTCGCTTCTGCTAAAATTTCTGCGTTGTGTTTGTCTTCAGCTTTCTTTTGTCCTGCTAGTTCACTTAATGTTGATGAATTGGCTTCTTTTGCTAATCCATTTTTGATTAGGTAGTTTTGTGCATACCCATCTGCTACGTTTTTTGTTTCTCCTTTTTTGCCTTTACCTTTAACATCTTCTAAAAAAATGACTTTCATTTATTATTCCTCCTTATTTTGTCCATTAATAACTTGTTCTAATTGTTCTTTAGCTTCAGCTATCGTAACATCGCTAAGTTGCGTGGCAGCATTTGATAAGTGCCCGCCTCCACCAAGTGCTTCCATAATAATTTGAACGTTGATTTCCCCAAGACTTCTCGCACTGATTCCAACACGTCCATCTGCTCGCTTCGTAATCACAAAGGATGCATCTACATCTGCCATCGAAAGCATGGTATCTGCAGCTTGAGCAGCGACTACAGTGTCGTAGGTTTCATCCTCTTCACCAGTTGCAATTGCCAAATTGGATTTCACAAATTCAATTGATTGAATCAAATGACTTCTCAATAAATAGGTATCTACGTTTTCTTTCAGTAATCGTTGAATCATAACCGAATCTGCTCCACAAGAACGTAAATAACTCGCAGCGTCAAAGGTTCTTGAACCTGTTCGAAGAGAAAAACTTCTTGTGTCTACAATAATTCCAGCGAGCATAGCAGTTGCTTCAATTTTATTGATTGGATCTGATTCGTTTGATTGATATTCAAACAATTCAGTAATCAATTCAGCAGCTGACGATGCATATGGTTCAATATAAACCAATACTGGATTTTCTGGAAATTCTTCGCCACGACGATGGTGATCAATTACAACAATTTGGTTCGTTAGGGTTAACAATTCAGGTGCAATTGAAATAGATGGACGATGCATATCAACCATCACCAATAAACTTGTTGCTGTCATTTTTTCAGCAGCTTCTTTTGGAGTAATGATGTACTTACTAATATTTGCATCTTTTTTTACCTCATCCATTAATCTTGAGATATCGTTACTAAATTCATCTGGGTTTACAACAATCCACGCTTCTTTATGGTTCATTTCTGCAATACGGCGAATACCCAAACAAGAACCGATTGCATCCATATCTGGATATTTATGCCCCATCACAAAAATTTGATCTGACTGTTTCATTAATTCTTGTAATGCTTGGCTAATCATCCGAGAACGAACACGTGTTCGTTTTTCCATTGGGTTCGTTTTTCCACCATAAAAGCGAGCATCTTCCTCACTTGATTTTACAACTACTTGATCTCCACCACGACCCAATGCCAAATCTAAATTGCTTTGAGCTAGATTTGCTAAATTGCTTAAATCTTTATCTCCATATGCAAGACCTATGCTGAGGGTTAGTGGGAAGTTTTGTTTAGATGTACGTTCACGAACACGATCGATGATACTAAATTTTTCTTCTTCAATTTTTTGCAATGACTTCAAATACATCAACACAATAAATCGATCTTCAGAAACTCGTTTTAAATAAATGTGATGCTCTTTTGCCCAATTAGATAATTGTGTTGTTACAAAGTTATTTAAATTGGAAGTACTACGATCATTCATTGATTGAACAATTTCATCGTAGTTATCGATAAAGATATTTCCAATAACCAATTGTTCTTCTTCATACTGTTCTTTTATCTTATAATATTGCGTAATATCCATTAAATAAATAACTTTAATATCATCCTGAACAATAATTTGAAATTCTTTATCTCCCCATTTTACATTGCTTAAACCTTTTGTTTTATTATTTTTAATAACGTTGGCCAATTCCAAATCGATCTCATCAATTTTCTTGCCTAATACTTCTTTTTTTCCAAGATAAAGCTGTAAATAAGGATTTGTCCATTGAACTTCATACTTTTCATTATACAGCAAAATACCGATAGGCATTTTAATTAAAGCCTCTTGTTCTCCTCTTTTTATTCGATAAGATAAATCAGCAATATATTTATTTGTTTCTACTGTGATTTTTTTCATTGAATAATAAAGCAATAAAAGAACAATAATAAATAAAACAGATAATGCTAAACCAATATAAAACTTAGCAAAAAATGCTAAAATAACAATTAAAACCAATAATCCACTTAGAACAAATGTTGCAATTCTCAGCTTTTCATCTTTTAAAAAACTCGGGAGTTTTTCATGAGGCAACTTTTTTTCCATATCATACTCCTTCTTTTAGCAAGTGTATTCAATAGGGGATACTCTCTTATTTTACCATAATCTAGGGATTTATTCTAGCTAGCCTCTTATTATGTTTCACGTGAAACATAATTATTTTATAAAAAAAAAGCCGTGATCGAAATCACGGCTTTTTTTATTTATATACTATTCAGCTGTTACGAATGGTAATAATCCCATAATACGAGAACGTTTGATAGCAATTGTTAATTTACGTTGGTGTTTAGCACAAGTACCAGTAACACGACGAGGTAAAATTTTTCCTCTTTCAGAGATAAAACGTTTTAATAGTTCAGTATCTTTGTAATCGATATGGTCAATGTGGTTTGCTGTAAAATAACAAACTTTACGGCGCTTACGTCCGCCTCTGCGTTGTTGAGCCATTATTTAAATCCTCCTTTTCATTTTCCAAACTAATTTTATATTAGAATGGTAAATCATCATCTGAGATATCAATTTGTTGTCCACTTGTTGCAAATGGATCATCATTTCTCTCGAAATTTTGATATTGTTGTTTAGGAGCTGTTGATTGATTATTCGTGCTATTATTAGCTGAATTTTGTTGATAACCACCACTTTGGTATTGGTTGTTGCTACTACTTCCACCAGAATAACTAGTATTTTGATTAGTTGTAGGAGCACTACTATTTCCATCATGACTTTGACGTTGTTCACTAACAGATTTTGACTCTAATAATGAAAACGTATCAACAACAACTTCAGTAACGTATACACGTTGCCCTTGTTGATTATCATAAGAACGCGTTTGAATACGGCCTTCCACACCAACTAAAGAACCTTTTCGGGTAAAATTAGCTAGAGTTTCAGCAGTTTTTCTCCAAGCAACACAGTTGATAAAATCAGCTTCTCTTTCACCGCTTTGGTTCGTAAATTGTCTATTCACCGCAACTGTAAATGAGGCAACCGCTGCGCCATTTGAAGTATATCGCAAATCAGCATCTTTAGTTAATCTTCCAACTAAAACAACTCTATTAATCATCTTTTTAAGCTCCTTTCTTTCTTAAAATGTTTCATGTGAAACAATTCTAAGTTTAAACTTCTTCTCTAATTACCATATGACGAATAATGTCATCGCTAATCTTAGCTAGACGATCAAATTCATTGATAGCCGCTGCATCAGTTGCAGTTAACTTCACGATATGATAAATTCCCTCGCGGAAATCTTTAATTTCGTAAGCTAAACGGCGTTTCGCCCAGTCTTTAGATTCGATCACTTCAGCGCCATTATCTTTTAAGATAGTATCGAAGCGTTCAACAACAGCTGCTTTAGCTGCCTCTTCAATGTTCGGACGGATAATGTACATAATTTCGTATTTTGCTGTTTGACTCATCTGACTGTCACCTCCTTGTGGACTTTGGCTCTTTTTAAAGTAAAAAGAGCAAGGAGAGCATTCTATAAATAGATTACTCACGTCCAATAAGTGTACCATTTTAGAGAATGTGTGTCAATGTTTTTTATCTATCAAACTGAATTAAATACCTTATGTTTTTAATTTCTTCTACTCCTTTTTAGATTTAGATTAAGAGAATGGATTGAAAAATTTTTTCTTCATTAGCAACATTTCTACGAAATCAAGAGATATGTACGCCTATGAACATGCTTTTTCTGATGATGAAGTAACAATTTGGTTAGAATGGAATCTAGCTTCATACAAAAATAATAGTTTTGAATTATAGGCAGATAAAGGATACTAATGAAATAATTGGAGAGTGCGCGAACTAACGGTACAAACAATTGATAATAAAAGTTAGACTGAAATTGGTTATCGTTTACAAAAAACATTGGTATTATAGCTATACCACATTATTTATTTGTTGCTAATAAAACTGTTAAACAAACTGTAGGTAAACAGTTTAAGAACTTATAGTTATCTCTAATTTATATAGTTAAATGTCAATTTTTCCATTTCAATTTAAAAACACTACTTTCCTGAAAATAAAGAACGGTAGTGTTTTTTATTTTAGGGATTATGTAAAGAACCACCCAAAAGCGGTTCTTTTTCGTTATTTTAGTTAAACTTTTAAAACAAAGCTTATTAACAAGCAATTTATTTACATCTAATAAAGCAAATCATTTTTATCCCATACAGATGCCCAAAAAGTACCTTGAGCAGTACTAAATTGACGCCAGTAATAACCATATTGCCATGCACCTGCCCCAGTATCTGTAATTTTACCAGAGTTAAAAGTTAAGGCTTGGCCGAATCCTTTTGTAACTGATGATGGAATACCATTGTCATACCAATTAAAGCCTACAGGAACTAGCTCATTTATTCTCCATTGATAGAATCCATACATTTCTTTATAATCATTGGCTCTGTAAACTTTTAAAGCAGCACGTGTTGCTATTCTATTCGATTGATTTGGTTGTTCTGTGGTTAAATTTTCTAATGGGAAAGGGATATTTTCTGAATTTCCATCTTTAGTAACTATGTTAATAGCCTCCATGTTTGATTCAGCACTTGGTATGAAATTTATATAATTACTATCATACGCAGCTGCTTCAGCCTTAAAATCATTAAATAATAATCCAGTGATACTTAATAATGATAAACCAAAAGTTAAACCTAGTACTCTCCATATTTTTTCCATAATATCTACCTCTTCCTTTTTAAATTCCCATCATTTTATAATGGTATATTAATATTAATGCATTCTTTTTTCAATGTCAACAGATAACCTATGGTTTTTTTATGAATAATTAATTTTTCTAAAATAATGAAAACTTATTTTCTTGATTTTTATAAAATCATCACATACAACTCTATTAAAAACAATAAATATGATCCTACATTTGCTTTAGATTTTAATTTAACTAAAGAATTATTAGTTACTATAACTGAGCTATTTCACAATTCATTTCATAAAATCATCATAAAAACTTACAATAAAAATCAGGCTAATTATCTCCTGTAAAACACAGAAAACAACTAGCCTGATTAAAAAATAATTTATTTATAAATCGTTTGGTTAAGCTTCATCATTTTGAACAGGTTTTTCTTCTGTTGCGGTTTCCTCTTCAATTGGTTCTGCTTCCACTTTTGCCATTGTTGACACGATTGCGTCTTCCCCAACACGAATCAAACGAACACCTAATGTTGCACGACCTGTTTGTGACACTGAGTCTACTTCGAAACGGATAATGACACCTGTGTTTGTTATCAACATGATGTCTTCGTCTCCATTAACAGTTGTCAAGCCTGCTAATTTACCGTTTTTCTCGGTAATGTTAGCTGTCTTGATTCCTTTACCGCCACGACCTTTAATTGGATATTCGCTAGCTTTAGTACGTTTTCCGTAACCATTTTCAGTAATTACTAATACTTCTGAGTCAGCTTTTAAAACGTCCATTCCAACAACATAATCATCTTCACGTAAACGAATTCCACGAACACCACTTGCGCTTCGTCCCATATCACGAACTGTGTTTTCATCGAAACTAACCGCATAGCCTAAATGAGTTCCGATAATCACATTTTGTTCGCCATTGGTTACACAAACATTCATCAATTCATCGTCTTCACGTAAGACAATCGCTTTTAGTCCATTGCTGCGAATATTAGAAAAGGCACTTACAGATGTACGTTTTACAACACCTTTAAGAGTTGTAAAGAATAGATAGGTGTCCTCTTCTGATTTTCCTTTAACGTTGATAATCGCTTGGATTTTTTCGCCAGAATCAATTCCTAGTAAGTTGATTGCTGGAATTCCTTTCGCTGTACGGCCGTATTCAGGAATTTCATAGCCTTTGGCACGGTATACTTTTCCGTTATTGGTAAAGAATAATAACGTATCATGTGTTGAACAAGAAACAAGATTTTCGATGAAATCATCATCGTGCATCCCCATTCCTTGAACACCACGCCCACCACGACGTTGCGCTCTAAATTCATTGTTTGGCAAACGTTTGATGTAGCCATTATGAGTCAAAGTAATCACGATATCTTCTTCTTCAATCAGATCTTCATCTTCTAGACTAAGAACTTCTCCTACAAGCAATTCTGTACGACGAGGATCGCCATATTTTTCTTGAATTTCTAGTAGTTCTGTTTCAATAATCGTATGAATTCGTTGACTGCTTCCTAAAATATCTGCCAAATCTGTAATTAATTCAATTAAGTCATTGTATTCAGCTTCAATTTTTTCACGTTCCAAACCAGTTAAACGAACCATTCGCATATCTAAAATTGCTTGTGCTTGTTTATCAGATAAACCGAAACGCTCGATTAATTCTGTTTTAGCCACATCACCCGTTTTTGAACCGCGAATAATTTTAATGATTTCATCAATGTGATCTAACGCAATTCGTAAACCTTCGAGAATATGAGCTCTTGCTTCAGCTTTTTGTTTATCAAATTGAGTACGACGACGAATAACGATTTCTTGATGCTCTAAGTAGTGGGTTAAAATGGATTTTAAACTCAATACTTTTGGGACACCGTTAACAATCGCTAGCATATTAAAACCAAAAGAAGTTTGCATTGGTGTCAATTTGTATAGATTATTTAAGACAACACTTGCACTAACATCACGTCTAACGTCGATAACCACACGCATACCATCACGATCGGACTCATCGGTTAAATCGGTAATACCTTCAATTCGTTTTTCACGAGCCAATTCAGCAATACGTTCAACTAATTTAGCTTTGTTAACCATATAAGGCAATTCGTTCACTATAATGCGTTCCTTGCCATTTTTACGTATTTCGACATCAACCTTAGCACGAATCATAATCGAGCCTCTACCAGTCTCATATGCGCGTCTAATGCCAGATTTACCCATGACCAATCCACCAGTTGGGAAATCAGGTCCAGGTAACACTTCCATCAAATCGGCTGTTGTTGCATCTGGGTCGTTCATCAAAATATGCAACGCAGAAATAACTTCTGATAAATTATGTGGCGGAATATTCGTTGCCATCCCAACCGCAATCCCTGTTGCACCATTGACTAAAAGGTTAGGAAAACGTGCTGGTAGCACTTCTGGTTCACGTTCCGAGCCATCATAGTTATCTTGATAATCAACTGTATTTTTATTGATATCACGTAACATTTCAACAGCAATTTTAGACATTCTTGCTTCGGTATAACGCATCGCAGCGGCACCATCACCATCGACAGAACCAAAGTTTCCGTGTCCGTCAACTAAGGTACTACGATAACTAAAGGGTTGAGCCATCCGTACCATTGATTCATAAATCGCACTATCGCCATGTGGGTGATATTTCCCCATAACGTCTCCGACAATACGAGCTGATTTTTTATAGGCCTTATCAGGTGTTACTCCAAGTTCGTTCATCCCATATAAAATACGACGATGAACGGGTTTCATCCCATCTCTAACATCTGGCAACGCACGCGCTACGATTACACTCATTGCATAATCTAAAAACGAGGTACGCATTTCTTCTGTCAGATTTTTTTGTGCAATCTTCTCTTTAAATTCCTCAGCCATTCGTTAAAATCCTCCTTGTGAGAAAAATTGGCTGCTAACTAACAGCCAATATCTTTTTCTATCCCTAGATATCTAGGTTTTGAACGTAAACTGCATTGTCTTCAATAAATTTACGTCTTGGTTCAACACGGTCACCCATTAACATTTCAAAAACTTCATCTGCTTCAATTGCATCATCGACAGTTACTTGTAGCATCGATCTGCTTTCTGGATCCATTGTCGTTTCCCAAAGTTGTTCCGCATCCATTTCTCCAAGACCTTTATAACGTTGAATTACAGGTTTTGGTTGTGCTGGAATTTCTTTTAGGTAATTTTCCAACTCTAAGTCAGAATCTAAATAGACCACTTTTTTCCCTTGTCGAACTTGATACAAAGGTGGTTGTGCAATGTAAACATAACCTGCTTCAACGACTGGACGCATATAGCGATAGAACAAAGTTAATAGCAAGGTTCTGATATGCGCGCCATCGACATCGGCATCGGTCATGATGACAAGCTTGTGGTAACGTGCTTTGGAAATATCAAAATCGCCACCAAATCCTGTCCCCATTGCCGTAAATAACGAACGAATTTCTTCGTTTGCTAAAATTTTGTCTAGGGAAGCTTTTTCTACGTTTAAGATTTTCCCACGAATCGGTAAAATCGCTTGGAATAAGCGTGAACGACCTTGTTTAGCAGAACCGCCGGCTGAATCTCCTTCGACAATAAAGATTTCGCTGATTTTAGGATCTTTGCTTGAACAATCGGCTAATTTACCTGGTAAATTACTGATTTCTAAGCCACTCTTTTTACGGGTTACTTCACGGGCTCTTTTAGCAGCTAAACGAGCTTTTGAAGCTAAAATCCCTTTTTCAACAACGCGACGAGCTACTTGTGGGTTTTCCATCAAGAACTTATCGAAATGAGCAGAAAATAGACGATCCGTAATAGTACGCGCTTCTGAATTTCCTAACTTAGTTTTCGTTTGACCTTCAAATTGTGGATCTGGATGTTTGATTGAGACAACAGCTGTCAATCCTTCACGAACATCTTCACCCGTTAAGTTTTCTTCGTTTTCTTTCATCAATTTATTTTTACGTGCATAATCATTGATGACACGAGTTAAAGCTGTTTTAAATCCAGACTCGTGTGTACCGCCTTCGTAGGTGTGAATGTTGTTAGCAAAACTCAATAAACTTGTATGGTAGCCGTCTGTATATTGCATTGCAGCTTCCACAACAATTCCTTGTTGTTCGCCTTCAATGTAAATAGGTTCATCAAATAATACATTTTTATTGTGGTTTAAGTGTTCAACATAACTCTTGATTCCACCTTCATAATGGAATTCACGTAAAGTTTCATGCTCAACACGTTTATCTTCGATAGAAATTCTCAAGCCCTTGTTTAAGAATGCTAATTCACGAACACGAGTAGATAATTTTTCAAATTCAAAGGTAGTTGTTTCAGTAAAAATCGTTGGATCTGGAATAAAATGGACAGTTGTTCCATGGCGCTCTGTTTCACCAATTACTTTTAAATCATCGACCACTTTTCCTTGATGGAATTCTTGGTAATGGATTTGACCGTCTTTGTAAACTTTAACGTCAAGAACACTTGATAACGCATTTACAACAGAAGAACCTACCCCGTGAAGTCCGCCAGAAACCTTGTATCCGCCTCCGCCAAACTTACCACCTGCATGTAAGACTGTAAAAACTGTTTCAACGGCTGGACGACCTGTTTTTGCTTGAATCCCAATTGGAATTCCGCGTCCATCATCGATAACGGTGATACTGTCATCTTCTTCAATAATGACTTTGATTTCAGTTGCAAAACCAGCTAATGCCTCATCAATTGAGTTATCAACGATTTCCCAAACTAAATGGTGCAGACCTTGTCCACTAGTTGAACCAATATACATCCCAGGACGTTTTCTAACCGCTTCTAAACCTTCTAAAACTTGAATTTGGCTAGCATCATATTCTTGTGCTAATGCCTTCATATCTTTAATTTCTTCAGACACGTTTATTCACTCTCCATTTCTACATGACCATCTGTTACGTGAAAAACACGAGGTGCTTCTAACATATTTTTCTTGATTCCATCCAAACTAGTAGTGGTTAAAAAAGTTTGAACTTTATTTTCAATTGCTTTTAGTAAGTGTGTTTGACGTTCGTCATCTAATTCTGACAATACATCGTCTAATAAAAGCAAGGGATACTCATCTGTCATTTCTTTCATCAAATCAATTTCTGCCAGCTTAACGCTTAAGGCTGTTGTCCGTTGCTGACCTTGGGAACCATACGTCTGCACGTTTTGTTGATTGACTATAAATTTCAAATCATCGCGGTGAGGCCCAACTAATGTGCTGCCTTGATCTAATTCGCGTTTTTTTACTTTTTCAAAGGCCGCTAATAAATCCAAATAAAGCTGATCTTTATCCGCCTTGTCGGTGGCCGTGATGGTACATTGATACTCAATTTGTAGCTCTTCTTTTTGTCTGGATATTTCAGCATGGATTGGTTTTGCCCAGCTTTCTAATTTTTGAACAAACAAAAAGCGTTCTTGCAAAATAGCTGCACCATGAGTAGCCAGTTGCTCGGTTAGCACTTCAAGAAAGGTTAAATCCTTCGCTTTTTTTAGCATCAATTGTTTTAGGTAATTGTTTCGTTGTTTTAAGATATGCTGATAATTCACCAAATGATGTAAATAGATTGGGCTCATTTGTCCCATTTCCATGTCTAAAAATTTTCTACGAACAGAAGGCGATCCCTTTACCAGTGACAAATCCTCTGGAGCAAATAAAATAACGTTTAACTTCCCAATATAATCACTGAGTTTTTTTTGCTCTAAATGGTTAAATTTGGCTTTTTTTCCTTTGCTTGAAATCGTAATTTCTAACGGAAAAGAAGTATTTTTCTTTTGAATGCGCCCTGTTAAACGAGCAAAGTCTTCTTGCCAATGAATTAACTCTTTATCATTTGAAGTCCGATGACTTCTTGTCATTGCTAAAACATAGATGGCCTCCATCAAATTCGTTTTTCCCTGGGCATTTTCTCCAAGAAAAACATTGATTCCTTCTGAAAAGGACACATCAGCTGTTTCATAATTGCGATAATTAGCTAATTTAATTTCTTCTAAATGCATTACAGTTCTTCCTCGGTCGTCTCTTTTTCTGATTGTACAAAAAAGCTGCCGACTTCTGGAATTTCAACTACTGATCCTGGGTAAATTTTCTTTCCTCGACGATTTTCAATTTCATTATCCAATAAAACAGTGTGCTCAGCTAAATACCACTTTGCCATCCCACCACTGCTAATTACATCGATATGCTTTAAAAGTTTACCCAGTGTAATGAATTCACTATCAATTAAAACGGCTTGTTTCACTTGATTCACCTGCTTTTCAATAAAATAAGCGTGGATGGTCTGCCAATCCACGCAATTTTTTAATCTGTATAAGAACATTATACTCTTTTTTTAACGACTTTACAAATAAATTAGGGAATTTTCATAGGTTATTCGCATTTTGTTCGAAAAACTCAAAAAGACCTTAAACCATCAAAAAAAGCTTAAAACGAAAAATAAGGGGTATTTTAATTGATGATATGTAAAAAATCCCCATTTTCCAAATAAAAATTCAGAAAATGAAGATTTTTAATTATTTTTAAAATGTACGAACTGGAGTAATCAATTGGATAAAGTTCTGATTGTCTTCACTTGGAACCAAAATAAAGGGACGAACAGGTGATGTAAATTTAATTCGGATATCCGTTTGACCAAAAGTTCTTAAAGCATCTTTCATATAATCTGGATTGAACGATAAATCAATCGACTCACCTTCAACTGAAATATAAGCTAATTCTTCTTTTACATTCCCAACATCTGGCGAATTTCCAGAAATCTCAACTAATTCAGGTGAAATTGAAATTTTAACAACGTTATTTTTACCTTCGTGAGATAGCAATGACGCGCGTTCAATCGAACCTAATAATGAACTTGCGTTAAAAACAATTTCTGTTGCAGCTGATTCAGGAATCAAACGAGCTGTATCTGGGTAATACCCTTCTAATAAACGAGAATAGAAATACATATTTTCAGTTTTAAATAAAACTTGATTTTCTGTAATCATCATTTCAATATTTTCATGACGTTCATCTAAAGTTCTTGATAATTCAATCAAACTTTTCCCTGGAATGATAATGTTGTATTTTTGATCTGCTAATGCTGAGCTTACTTCAAGTGGAATAATTCGTTGACTTAAACGATGACTGTCGGTAGCAACTGCTAGCAATTTGCCATTTTCAATGACCATATTAACTCCCGTTAAAATAGGGCGACTTTCATGAGTTGAAATAGCAATAACCGTTTGTCCAATAATTTGTTTAAATAAATTAATTGGCAACGAAAATGTTTCTTGCGTATCGATGACTGGCAAATGAGGATAGTTGTTTGCATCTAATCCATTAACAGTAAAAGAAGCATTGGCAGAAGTAATTAACGTTTGGAAATGGTCAAGAACTTCAATTTGCATCATTTCGTCAGGAAGTTTTTTTACAATTTCACTAAAGAAGCGAGCTTGCAACACAATGCTACCTGCTTGATCGATGGTTAAATTATTTTTTTCATCCTCGACAGGAATAAAGGCTTCAATGGAAATATCTGAATCACTTCCGGTTAATGTTAATCCTTCTTCAGAAGCTTGAATTTTAATTCCAGTCAAAATTGGAATGGTTGTTCTTGATGAGATAGCTCTTTGTACATCAGCTAAACTTTTTAAAAATTCACTTCGTTTAATTGAAAATTTCATTTTAATTGTACCTCCAAAATTAGTTTAATTTATTTAATAAATAAGATAGTAATAGTAGTAGGGCCTGTTAATACTGTGGAAAAGAATAATGAGCCTTAGAGACACTAAGTTTTCCACATGTGTATAAGTTGTGGAAAAAAGCGAGACAACTTCAGAAGTTGTCCACAAAGTCTTTTTTACCGAATGAGTGAAAATTACTAAAAAAAATGATATATCAACTATAGAAAATTAGTTATTTCAAAATTTTTTATACCATTTATAAAAATTAGGATTTTAACTTATTCTTGATTTCTTCAATATCGCGGCGTAATTCTTCATCCTTCGTTAATGCATGCTCAATTTTTTCATAAGCATGAATCACGGTTGTGTGATCCTTGCCACCAAATTCGGCTCCAATTTTTGGAAGTGAATTGGAAGTGAGTTCTCTTGAAAGATACATTGCAATTTGTCTAGGGACAACGATTGACTTAACTCGTTTCTTCCCTTTTAAATCGCTTAAAGGAATTTGATAGTATTTGCAAACTGTGCTTTGAATTTCTAAAATCGATAAAGTTGCAGGTTTACCTGAAGGAATAATGCTCTTTAACGCGTCTGCAGCTAAACTAGTTGAAATATCGCGACTTTCAATTGCCGCATAGGCTTGAACGCGGACTAAAGCTCCCTCAAGCTCGCGAATATTCGAATCGATTTGACCAGCTATATAACTTAATGTATCTCCTGGTATTTCTAAACGTTCTGCATTAGCTTTTTTGCGTAAAATCGCGATTCGTGTTTCTAAATCAGGTGGCGTAATGTCAACTGACAATCCCCAGGCAAAGCGTGATACAAGACGTTCTTGTAATTTAGGAATTTCGTTTGGCAAACGATCACTTGTTAGAACGATCTGTTTACGTTCATCATAAAGTGCATTAAACGTATGGAAAAATTCTTCTTGTGTTCCTTCTTTATCTGCAAAAAACTGGATATCATCCACTAATAATAAATCAACACTGCGGTATTCATTTCTGAACTTCTCTTGTGATTTAGTTTGGATGGAATTGATAAAATCGTTGGCAAAGGTCTCGCTACTTACATACTTTACTTTTGCATCTGGATTGATTAATAACATTTGGTGACCAATCGCATGCATCAAATGGGTTTTGCCTAAACCGACGCCACCATAGAAAAATAAAGGATTATAAATAGTACCTGGTTCTTCAGCGACAACAAGGGCAGCTGCGTGGGCCATTTGATTGCCTTTTCCAATAACGAAAGTATCAAATGTATACTTATCATTTAATTGAGCATCTTTTCGCACGGGCGAATTTTTAGCAAAAGAGTCACTTTTTCTAAGCACAGTTGTTTCATTTGGATCTTGTTCATTCTTAATGATAAATAATGGTGAAATCTCACGGCTCGAATATTCATAAATATTTTCAACGATTCGAGTGGCTAAATTATTTTCCCAATATTCTTTGTGTAAGGATGAAGGAACTTCAATAATAATGTTTTGGTCAGTGATACGGATAGGATGTGCACTTTCAATCCATGTATCATAACTGACTTTGGAAAGTGATTCTTTAAACTTTTCCTTTAAGTAGCTCCATAGGTTCTGTAAGTCATCCACAAAATGAACCTCCTTTATAAATGTGTCTTTTTTATTTTAGCATTTTATTGGAAAGTTTTCCACAAGTAGTTAAAATCTGTTGAAAGTTTATTCATAAGGTGTTTAAAAGTTATCCACAAGTCGAAAGTGGACAGTGGATAACTTATTTTAATTTCCGATTTTATTTTAATTGTGGATAAAAAATTGTTTGTTAGTGTAGACATACCAATTGTTTCACGGGTTATCCACAAATTTAACAAGGAAGTTTAAAAAGACTATACACATGTTGTTGAATTGTGGATAACTTAAATCTATCTTTTAGGTAACTTAAACTTAAAAAAAGTTGTTCTATATGACTGTGGATAAAAAAACGTAATTGTGGATTCTTTTTTCGAGGGTAAAATTTTATTTCAGAGATAAAAAAAGCCTTTTTTAAATAAAATATCATCCTCCAAGAATCGAGAAATACAAAAAATGAACAACTTTACAACAAATATTCTAAAAATAGGTTTCTTATTACGCCTATTTATGCTATTATATTTGAGTGAGTTAATAAAAATAGGCATGTTGTACTTGACAAGGCTATTTTATCTTCGTTATAATATTCAAGACTGTCTTGTGATGATATAAAATTTAGAAGCAACTAAGAGATAGTTTTTACAGGAGGTGTATCACGAATGAAAAGAACTTACCAACCTAAAAAACGTAAACGTCAAAAAGTACACGGTTTCCGTAAACGTATGAGTACAAAAAACGGACGTAGAGTATTACAAAGTAGACGCCGTAAAGGAAGAAACGTATTGTCTGCATAGATCACTGAACGTCTCAGTGGTCTTTTTTCTTTAGTAAATTTTATAAAAAATCTAAAAAAAAGACCTAAAAATCTTTTTTTTTCAGAAAAATGCAAGAGATGAGAGGTTGTTTTATGAGAAAGACCTATCGTGTCAAAAAGGAAGCTGATTTCCAAAAAGTTTTTCATAAAGGCGTTTCTACAGCAAATCGCCAATTTGTGATTTATGTGTTAGAAAAAAAAGAGCAAGCTCATTTTAGAGTGGGGCTGTCTGTTGGAAAAAAAGTTGGAAATGCAGTGACTAGAAATGCAGTTAAGCGTAAAATCAGACAAAGTATTACAGAATTAAAGCCAAATTTAAAACAAGACAAAGACTTTATTGTAATTGCTCGGATTCCTGCTGCAAAAATGACAACAAAAGAAGTCAAAAAGAGCTTAACACATGTGCTAAAACTAGCTAAAATGTTAAACTAAAAAAATAACTATCTACTATAGAAGTGAGGGAATTGATGTGAGTAAACGTAAGCGATTACTTATATTGGTTAGTTCAGTGCTTTTAATGGCTGTCTTAACTGGGTGTGGGAAAACAGGTTCGATTGATGCAAATAGTACAGGATTTTGGGACCATTACATTGTTTGGAATTTCTCAAGAGCAATTACGGGATTATCAAATATATTCTTTGGAAGCTATGGTTTAGGAATTATTTCATTTACCATTCTGATTCGAATTATTTTATTACCATTAATGCATCACCAAATGAAAAGTACACGTAAAATGAGTGATATGCAACCGCGATTAAAAGCGTTGCAAAAACAATACGCGTCAAAAGACACTGAAACACAAAATAAATTAAGAGAAGAAACACAAAAATTGTACTCTGAAGCAGGCGTAAATCCAGCGATGGGTTGTTTGCCAATGTTGGTTCAAATGCCTGTTTTGATGGCATTATATCAAGCTATCAGTCGTACTGAAGTTTTAAAAGCCGGTCATTTCTTATGGATGAACTTAGGAGAACGTGACCCGTATTTTATTTTACCGGTCTTAGCAGCTGTGTTAACATTTGCTACAACAAAGCTTTCAACCATGAGTCAAGCCGAATCAAACTCAATGACAAGCGCAATGTTGTACACGATGCCAGCGTTGATTTTATTTATGGGGGTTACACTACCAAGTGCGTTATCTCTTTACTGGGTAGTCGGAAATGCTTTTTCAGTAGGTCAAACCTTACTATTGAATAATCCATTTAAAATTAAAAAAGAACGTGATGAAAAAGTACAAGCAGAACGTGATCGTCAAAAAGCCTTAGAAAAAGCAATAAAACCGAAAAAGAAAAAAAATAAGAAAAGATAATTAGTTTGTTTAATAGGGAATCGACAAAAGAAATGGAGGGAAAACAGATGGAACAGTATACGGCTAGTGGAGAAACCGTAGAAAAAGCAATTGAAACGGGATTGAATAAGTTAGGGATTACTCGGAATGATGCGAGCATTACTATTATTTCAGAAGGCAAAAAAGGTATTTTTGGTTTTGGGAAAAAAGCCGCTATTGTTGAAATTACATCAAAACTTGAACCAAAGAATCAAGTCGAGCAAGAAATTCTTTTAGAAGAAAAAGTATTTAATGAAGAAAATTCTCTGAAAGAAGTTCTATTAAATGAACGAAATGACGATGTTGCGATTGATATTTCTAAAAAATATCTAGTCGATATTTTGACACAAATTGGTGCAGATGCAACAGTCGAAGAAGAACGTGTTGACGATAAAATTATCTTCCATGTGAAAACAGAAAAGCCAGGCTTAGTCATTGGGAAACATGGTAAAGTTTTAAATGCGCTACAGGCGTTGACACAAGTTCTCGTGCATCGACATGCTAAGAGTAAGTTAACCGCAATCGTGAACGTTGGCGATTACCGTGAGCGCCGTGAAACGATTTTAAAACAACTAGCAGAACGCACGGCTGAAAAAGTATTACGTACGAACCAACCTGTTTTTCTTGAACCGATGCCAGCTTTTGAACGTAAGCAAATTCATTTTTATTTAAGCAAAGATGGTCAAGTTACTACGCATTCAGAAGGCAATGAACCTCATCGCTATTTAGTTGTTGAACCTGTTAAGAAACGATTTTAATCAAAAAAGCCGCGACAACCAAGAATTTCTTGGTTGTCGTGGCTTTTTAATTTAGTTGAATAAATCAGGATAAATTTCAGTTGCTAATTTTTCAATACCATCTAAACTTTGATAGCCGTAGCCAAATAGATAATTGTAATCAACACCGTAAACTTGTTTATTTTTGATGGCTTTCATGTTTGTAAGTTTAGGATTTGCATAAAAACCTGCTTTAATTTTAGCAATATCAGCGCCATCTTCCCAAATTGGGAAAATAAGAATATCAGGATCAGTTTTAAGCAAGGTTTCAATACTAACATCGCCCTTTTCATTTTTGTAAACATTGTCTAATTTAATCAATTTAAAAATGTCATTAAAGAAACTTTCGTCGTGAGCGGGATAAACGGCAATTTCAGTTGGGTCCATTGTATGAATATAAGCAAATGTTTGATTTTGATTGATTTTTTTCAATGACGTTGTGAGCGTTGTTTCTTTCGCTTTTATTTCAGCAGCAAAACTTTTTGCTTTGTCTTCAACATTGAAAATTTTTCCAAGGTTGTCAATATCTTGATAAATAGAGTCAAATGTACCACCCGTTACAGAGGATTCTAAAAGGTACGTTCGAATGCCGCTATCATTTAAAGAATCTACCGTTCCAACGCCCCATTCGTTGTTATCAAATAGACCTGCACGTCCATAAACAAAGTCTGGATTGGTTCCTAAGGTTACTTCTTTTCCTACATAATCTTTTGATAAGATGGGTAGCTTACTATAAGCTTTTTCGACAGCTTTATCAGGTTCTCCAAAATCAGCCCCAACACCGACAATTTTATCTTCTAAACCTAGATGCAATAAAAGTTCAGCAGCAGGTTTCGTATTGGCCATGATTTTGTGAGGTGCTTCTTGAAAGGTTTCTTCTTTTGGCTCCCATTTTGTCGAGCCTTCTGCTTTGGTGTAATTGTTGATTTTAACAGGGTAGCTCCCATTTGATTGTGTTCCACTTTGGGCATTATTTTCTTTAGCACCACAAGCTGAAACGAATAAACTTAGTGCAAAAATTGAACCGATTAAAAAGGTTTTTTTCATTATTTTTCCTCCTGTTTTATATGCTGTAATAGGAAAATCCCATTTTTTTAGTAATTGGATTGATAAACGTTTGGCATTTGACTTGATAAAGCTCTTCAATCAGCTCAGCTGTTAGGAGCTTTTCGGGTGTTCCTTTGGCGATGACTTCGCCATCCTTCATGGCATATAGATAATCACAGTAAGCAGCAGCCATTTCTAAGTCATGAAGTGCTGCAAGAACGCCAATTTTCATTTTTTTTACGCTGTTCAATATTTCTAATTGATAGCGAATATCTAAATGATTAGTGGGCTCGTCTAAAATAATAAAATGCGGTTGCTGGGCGATTGCTCTGGCTAGAATGACGCGCTGTTTTTCGCCACCAGATAAGGATAAAAAACTACGCTCTCGATAATTTAACAGATTGGTTTGCGACAAAGCTTCTTCTACGATTTGATAATCAGCTTTTGTATCAGACTCTAATAATTTTTTGTGGGGAGTACGTCCTAAAAGGACGATTTGTTCAACACTTAAATCAAAACTCATTTCGTTAAATTGACTCACTACAGCCAATTGCTTTGCGACGGTTTTATTAGAAGCTGTTAAAACGTCTAATTCATCTAAAAAGATGCCTCCTTTTTTAGGTTTGAGGCTTTTATAGAGACTTTTTAATAGAGTTGACTTACCGCAACCATTTGCCCCAATCACGCCGACAAATTGTTGATGCTCTACTTGAAGAGTAACGTCTTTGACGATGTCTTTTTTACCAATCTGAATGGATATGTCCTGAGCGACCAATTGTGTCATTGTATTTAACCTCCAAATTGATAATTTTTTTTGATAATAATATAGATAAAAAGAGGTGCGCCAATGACTGAAGTAATGATTCCGATTGGAATTTCCACATTTTTAATTAGAATTCTAGAAAGAATATCGGCCCAAATCATAAATAATGCTCCAATCAGTAAAACCATTGGCAAAAGATGTTTATGATTTGCGCCAAAGAGTCCTCTGGCTAAATGAGGTATAATGAGTCCTACAAAGCCAATCATTCCAGAATAGGCAACAACCGTCCCTGTTAGAAGAGAAGCTAAAGCTAGATAGATTTTTCGATATTTTCCAAGCTCGATTCCAAGTGTAATGGCAGCCTCGTCTCCAAGCAACATAGTATTTAAAATTCGATGTTGGAAGAGAAAGAAGAGACAGCTTAACAGTACTGGTACAGAAAGAATGGGTAATTTATCCCAACTAGCAGAAGCAAGACTGCCCATTGACCAAAAGGTGATGGTCTTAATGCCTTCAGCGTTGTTTGCAAAATAAACGATTAAACTGGAAAAAGCACTTAATAACGAACTAATGACCATGCCTGACAATAGTAATTTGATTGATGTGATACGTCCGCCAAAACTAGCTAATAATAAAACACCAAAAGAGGCAACAACTGCTCCAATAAAGGCGCCAAAGGCAACACCAATCTGTGCAAATAATGCGCCACTTCCGACTCCTAAAAGAATCACAAACGTTGCTCCTAAAGAAGCACCAGACGAAATCCCTAAAATATAAGGGTCTGCTAATGGGTTTTGAACAATAGCCTGCATAATCGTTCCGCTAACGGCTAAGCCCATTCCAACTAATAAAGCAAATAATGCTCGAGGCAATCGCAATTGCCAAATAATTGTAATGTAAGATTGATTGTCTAAATGATCTAATGATCCTACGGAGCCATTTGAGATTTTAGAGATAAAGATGTTCCAAGATTGGTCGAAAGGAATGTCAACTTGACCGATTGATGTAGAGTAGATAATAGAAAGAAAAATAGCTACAACCAAGGCAATCAGAATCAATAGATAGTTTTTATGCTTCATTATTTTTCACACTTTCTAAAGTAGTCACCCATTCGCTAAGAGGAGTACGTTTTGCTTTTATTTTTGTTGATGCTGTTTTTATTTTAGTTAAATGAAGAGTTGCAACAATTTGCCGGGTGGAATCAATTCGTAATTCTTCAGCGAATTTTGAGTCAAAAATATTAGGTGTGGTTCGCCAAGTTACGCCGATTGATTTATCCCAAGCGACAAGTTGGATATTTTGAATAAATGCAGCGGTAGCAGAAATGGCTTCCAATGAAGTCTTTTGATCAGCTTCTAATGGAACAGAAACAACGATGCTGACGGGCACTTCAGCAAAATAGTCATAGACTTTGCTTTTTGTTTTATCTAAGTCTGATTGATTGTAAGAATCCCACACCCCTAAACGTGTGTAACTTTCAAGGATTGCTGTTGAAAATAGTTGGCGTTCTGATTCTGTTGAAATAAGTAAAACTTCCCAAGGTTCTTTTTTTGAATGGAAAGGTGCAAAAGAAGCTATTTCTAAAATAGTATAAATTAGTTCTCGAGGGATAGAATCGGGTAAAATCTTTCGAATCGTCCTTCTACTTTGAATTAGTTGACTAATTGAATGTAGTTCATCTCGTTCCATAAGGTCACTCCATTTGAATGTAATTGATAATCGTTCTCAATTATCATAGTCGAATCCTTTTAAATAAGCAAGATAAATTGTGAGCAAATAAAGATAATACTATAAAAAAAGTCTATTTTGTGAAGGTTTAAAAATGTTATAAACTGAACAAACGGACACATTAGAAATTTTGTCCGTTTAAAAGAAAACGTTTTCGCGATATAGTAAGCATGTAGAAAACAAACGAAGGGTGCGGATAAATAATGAAAAAGATAATAAATGACGCGACAGCAGTAGTAGACGAAATGTTGGACGGGTTGACTTATGCACATGGAGATTTAGTTGAACGTATCAATGAAAGCGGAATCATCGTAGCGAAAAATCAAACGAAGGGACATGTTGGGTTAATTAGTGGAGGCGGAAGCGGACATGAACCAGCACATGCAGGTTTTGTCGGTCAAGGAATGTTATCAGCAGCAGTTTGTGGGGCAGTTTTTACATCCCCAACTCCTGATCAAATTTTAGAAGGAATCAAAGCAGCTGATCAAGGAGCCGGCGTCTTTTTAATCATTAAAAATTATTCTGGTGACGTGATGAATTTCGATATGGCAAAAGAGTTAGCTGAGATGGAAGATATTGAAGTTGATTTTATTATTGTAGATGACGACATTGCAGTGGAAGATAGTACCTATACGGCAGGAAAGCGTGGAGTTGCAGGGACTGTTTTAGTTCATAAAATTTTAGGCGCTGCAGCTGATCAAGGTGCAAGTTTATCAGAAATTAAAGCAATGGCTGATAAATTGGTTCCACAAATCAAAACCATTGGAGTAGCCTTAACAGGTGCAACTGTTCCTGAGGTAGGTAAGCCAGGCTTTGTTTTAGCAGATGATGAAATTGAATTTGGTGTGGGTATCCACGGTGAACCTGGTTACCGCAGAGAAAAAATCGCTCCTTCAAAAGAGTTAGCAAAAGAATTAGTAATGAAGTTAAAAGCAGCCTTCGATTGGAAAAAAGGCGATCATTTCGCACTATTAGTTAACGGCTTAGGCAGCACACCTTTAATGGAACAATATATTTTTACAAATGATGTTCGCCAATTACTAGATGAAGAAGGAATAGTGGTTGAATTTAAAAAAGTGGGCGATTTCATGACTGCAATCGATATGGCTGGTTTATCGTTAACATTAGTAAAATTAGAAGATTCTAAATGGCTAGAAAATTTAACTTATAAAACAAATACAATTGCTTGGTAGGAGGAAATAAAAATGAATGTAGAAACTGTAAAAACCTGGTTAGACTTATTTACAGATGAGGTTAATCAAAACAAAGAGTATTTAAGTGAATTGGATACCCCAATTGGTGACGGAGACCACGGTATGAATATGGCTCGTGGTACAACGGCCGTAAAAGAGGTTATTGCTGAAAAAAATCCAACAACGTTGGTAGATATTTTCAAATTAACGGGTATGACATTAGTTAGTAAAGTGGGTGGCGCATCAGGTCCGTTATATGGTTCAGCGTTCATCAGTATGGCAAAAGCTGCTGGAGAAACAGACGATTTAGGGGAGCTCTTGGCTGCTGGTTTAGCTGGAATTCAAAAACGTGGCAAGGCTGAAGTTGGCGAAAAAACAATGGTAGACGTTTGGCAACCTGTTGTTGAAGCAGTACAAAAAAACGAACTAACTTCTAAAGTTATTCAAGATGCTGTTGAAGGGACAAAAGAAATTAAAGCTACAAAAGGTCGCGCATCGTATCTTGGCGATCGTTCAATTGGGCATATTGATCCAGGAGCAATGTCAAGTGGATATTTATTTGAAGCAATGTTGAAAGCAGGTGTTTTTCAATGAGTAAACTAGGTGTTGTAGTCGTTTCACATGTTCCTCAAATTGCAGAAGGAGTCGTTCGCTTAATGCGAGAAGTGGCAAAGGATGTATCGATTACCTCTGCTGGCGGAACGGATGAGAATGAAGTTGGAACGAGCTTTGAAAAAATCCAAACAGCTTTTGACGCTAATGAAGCTGAAATTTTATTAGCTTTCTATGATTTAGGTAGTGCCAAAATGAATTTAGAAATGGTAATGGAAATGACAGACAAAGAAGTCCATCTATTTGATACAGCTTTTCTAGAAAGTAGCTACACGGCGGCAGCCTTGATTCAAGCCGATGCATCCTTAGAGATGATTAAAGAACAAATTGATCCGATGAAAATTAAATAAACACTGTAGACACTGCGTCTCAATTGAGGCGCATCCTAAATAAATGAAAACTATGGAGGTAAGAACAATGAGAAAAGCATTTATTTCACCAACAAAGTATGTACAAGGAGAGGACGAAATTCTTAATTTAGGCTATTTCGTTTCTACTTTCGGAAAATCAGCACTATTAATTGCCCATCAAGACGATATCAACCGTGTACAAGCACAATTAGACCAAACAACTGAAAAATTTAACATTGAAATCATTCCAAGCCATTTTAACGGCGAATGTTCAAGACAAGAAGTAGCTCGCTTACAAGAATTTGCTAAAGAACACAACTGTGATTGTGTGATTGGTTTAGGTGGCGGTAAAGCAATTGACACTGCAAAATGTGTTGCGGAAGGTGAAGCGTTGATTATTGTTCCAACAATTGCGGCAACAGATGCACCAACGAGTCATTCCGCAGTATTGTATACTCCAGAAGGCGAATTCGACGATTACGCATACTTCAAACAAAGCCCAAGCGTAGTCATGGTAGATACGAAAATTATTGCCAATGCCCCAACACGCTTTTTAGTAGCCGGAATGGGAGACGCACTTTCTACTTATTTTGAAGCACGTGCAACGTCAAACTCCTTCTCAAATGTAAATGCAGGTTTGCCATGTGGCGCACGAACAGGAGAATGCCCACCAGCTAAAGGAACAAATGCAGCTTTAATGATGGCAAAATTATGTTATGAAATGCTACTTGAAAATGGCTACAATGCAAAAATTGCTTGTGACAATAACCTTGTAACACCTGCTTTAGAAAATATTGTTGAAACAAACATTTTATTATCAGGCTTAGGCTTTGAAAGTGCTGGTTTAGCAGCGATTCATGCGATTCATGACGGATTGACTGCCTTAGAAGGAACGCATCATTATTTCCATGGTGAAAAAGTGGCCTTTAGCGCAATTGCGCAATTAGTATTAGAAAATGCACCAATTGAAGAACTACATGAAGTGTTAGATTTCTCATTATCAATTGGCTTACCTGTTTGCTTAGCAGATATCGGAGTTGAATCCATTACAATGGAAGAAGCTATTTCAGTTGCTGAAAAAGCATGTATTCCTGAAGAGTCTATCCATTCTATGCCATTCCCAATCACTGTCAATGATGTCGCATCAGCAATTATTGCAGCAGACAAAATTGGGAGCGACTACAAAAAAAATCACTAAAAACAAATTGAAATAGAATAAAATAAATTTGCTGGTAGTTGCAAGTACGCAACCGCCAACAAATTTATTTTTGTAAATAGAAAATGAACTTTTTAATCCTAAAAAATACAGAAAAAGCCTTCTATAAAAAGTACGATTTGTGATAAGATGGTCTAGAATAGTTTACTCGTTCAAAATAAAAGTTACAGCGAGAATAGAGGATTAAAATGAAAAAAATTGTTAATCGACCAGAAAAAATGGTTACACAAATGTTAAATGGAATCGTTTACGCTCATGATGAAAAGCTTGAACGGATAAAAGGAACAGGTGTAATTTATCGTAAAGCTATCTCTAAAGGTAAAGTTGCGGTTGTAAGCGGTGGAGGAAGTGGTCATGAACCCGCTCATACAGGATTTGTTGGAAAAGGTATGCTTGCAGCGGCTATTTGTGGTCCGATTTTTGTTCCACCAACACCGGAAGAAGTTTTTCAAGGAATTGCCATTTCGGATCAAGGTTTTGGTGTTTTACTAGTGATAAAAAACTTTGAAAAAGACGTTGAAAGTTTTTTGGAAGGACGCCGTTTAGCCCTAGATAAGGGACATCAAGTTGCCTATGTCATTGTGAATGATGATTGTTCATTAGAAGAAAATAGTTTTCAAAAAAGACGCCGTGGGGTTGCTGGAACAGTATTCGTGCATAAAATTTTAGCTGCAGCAGCAGAAAACGGTAGCACTCTAGATGAATTAGCAGAATTAGGGAAAAAGGTGGTTCGAGCTAGTAATACATTAGGGCTAGCTTTATCACCAGCTGTGGTATCAGAAGAACATCAAGCTCAATTTCATTTGGCAGAAGATGAATTGTCCTTTGGCGTTGGAATCCACGGAGAGCCGGGATATCGTATTGAAAAACTACATTCCTCTGAACGCTTAGCCATTGAACTGGTAAATAAATTAAAAAATCATTACCAATTAGCAAAAGGAGATCAGTTTGCGTTGATGGTTAATGGATTAGGCGGAACGCCTTTAATGGAGCTCTATATTTTTACGAATGATGTCCGACGTCTATTGGAATTAGAAGGAATTAAGGTTGTTTTCAAAAAAGTTGGAAATTATATGACCTCTTATGACATGAAAGGGTTGTCGTTAACCTTTTTGAAGATAGAGGAAGAGCATTGGTTAGATTGGTTGAATGAACCCGTTGAGGTTTATGGATGGTAAACAAAAAAACAGGTAAAAAAACTCGATTTTAGAGTTTTTTACCTGTTTTTTAATTTAGGTGATGAATGTCTTGCTCCATTGGAAGTGGGTATTTTTTTAATTTGCCATCAGTTAAATCTTCATTGAATAAGTTGACCTTATTAATACGACGATTATCATAAGAAGCAAAATAATAATTAGAAGAATCGGTAGACATTGAGCTTGTGTAGACCGTGTAGTCACTATTACCTTGCTCGTTTAAGACGATTCCTTTTGGAATATCAACTGAAGCTAAGATATGAAAGCTTGTTGTAACACCTTCAAGTTCAGTAGTAGCTTTCTTTGCATATTCTTTTAGATAGGCTACCCGAACAAAACGAGCAGGTGGAGTATAATCGCCTGGCATACCAACTGTACCACTTCCTTGACCAAATGGTTTGAATGTTTTACCATTCAATTCAACTGATTTTAATTGATTCGGATTGATGCCAATGTAGTTTCTAAGGTTGGTTTCATGCCACTGATAATTTGGACTGTTTGTCATGACCCCTATTGAATCTTTATGGAGAGTCAATTGATTTTGATCAGGCTCAATAATTAATGTTTTGCCACTTTTATCTGTAAAAATAAAATGTAACGGTGGGACGATAGGAAGAATGTCGTTGATTTCATTGATTAAATCAATTGAAGGAAGAATCATCTCAACTTCTTCAATATTTTTTGCCTGCCCTAGCATGTAGGAGATAAACTGAAGAGGATTAATACTCGTTTTTGTTGATTGTTTTTGATAGGTAGCAAATCCAGGATAATACAAGGTGGCTCCAGCTAAGCCGTGTTCATTTACGCCATCATAAAAGGCAGGAGAAGACGTGGTTAAATTAGCCATACCTAGAAAGCGGTGTTGAACCACTTGTTGTTCGTTTTGATTATAGTTTAGTTTGAAGCCTTTTGGTACAACGACAACGCCACTATCAACATAAGTTGCAAAATCCATCGTACGAGAGAGCAATTGTGTACCATTTAATGTTTTAAGTGTAAAGCTGCTGCATCCAATCATATCTATTCCTTCTTTCTATTTAGTGATTATTTATTTTTTTGCTCACTATACCGTTTTAATGTTGATAGAAAAGAATCCTCCACAATTAGTTGAATGTTTTCAGAAAGTTCTAGCGGAGGAATAGTGCAACCGTGCATCAACCAATCTTTAGCAGTTCCTACAAAGGCATGACTGTAAAAAGCATTAAAAAAAGCTAATGTCTCTTCAGGCAACTCAATGTTTTGTTGTGTCATCATATCGGTAATGATCTTAAGTAGTAAGTTTTGTGTATGGTCAAAAAAATACCGGTCGAAAGAGTTTTGTTCGGTAATGGCTAAGGCATTATTGTAAAAGGTTTTATTTTCAGCTAAGTATTCAAAAAGTCTCGTAATGACCTTTGTCCAATGCTCATAATCTAAATAATCCTCAATATTTTCACTAGCTTCTTGATTGTAAATCCAAGCAAGCAATTCATACTTATCTTGAAAATGATAATAGAAAGTCTGGCGTCTAATATCACAATGAGTCATAATATCCCGAATTGAAATTTTTTGAAAAGGTATGGTTTCCATCAATTCTTTCAATGAATGTGCAATTACTTTTTTGGTAATTAACGAATCGTGCATGGAATCCCCCGTCCCTTGTAATAGTTAACTTCATTATAACGCTTTCGAGAAAAAACTGCATCCAGAAGGTAGTCAAATTTAGCAAAATTTAAAAGTATTCAAAAAAAGAAAGAAAAACGCTTGCATAATAAAAAGAAAAGGGTTACAATTCAACTATAAAAATAACTTGTATATACAAGTTAAAAAGATTTTAAGGAGGAGAAAAGATGGCAGATTACAAAAAAGATGCCCAGTTGTTGTTAGAAGATATTGGCGGAAAAGAAAATATTTCAGCAGTCACTCATTGTGCAACTAGAATGCGTTTTGTATTAGTAGACCCCGCACTTGCAGATAAAGAGAAAATTGAAAAAATCGCAACCGTTAAAGGAACCTTTACTCAAGCTGGTCAATTCCAAGTAATAATTGGGAATGATGTTCCAACATTTTATAATGAATTTGTTAAATTATCCGGAAATGAAGGCGTTTCAAAAGATCAAGTTAAAAGTGCAGCTAAGCAAAATATGAACCTTATCCAACGAGCAATGGCGGTATTAGCTGAGGTATTTTCACCAATCATTCCAGCAATTATTGTAGGTGGTTTGATTTTAGGTTTTCGTAATGTGATTGGTGAAGTACCGATGGGCTTCTTAGATGGAAAAACAATTGTGGAGACTTCGGTCTTTTGGAATGGTGTGAATAGTTTCCTATGGTTGATTGGTGAAGCGATTTTCCATTTCCTACCAGTAGGAATTACGTGGAGCATTGCTAAAAAGATGGGAACCACTCAAATTCTTGGGATTGTATTAGGGATTACATTGGTTTCACCACAGCTATTAAATGCGTATGCAGTTGCAGAAACGGCTGCTAAAGATATTCCATTCTGGGACTTCGGTTTTGCTCAAGTGAATATGATTGGCTATCAAGCACAAGTTATTCCAGCAATGCTAGCTGGTTTTATGTTAGCGTATCTTGAAATATGGTTACGTAAATTTATTCCACAAGCAGTTTCGATGATTTTTGTTCCATTCTTTTCACTTGTTCCAACGGTACTAATGGCTCATCTTGTACTAGGTCCAATCGGTTGGAAAATTGGTAGCTTTGTTTCAATGATTGTAAACACTGGTTTAGCAAGTAGTTTTAACTGGTTGTTCGGTGCATTATTTGGTTTCTTGTATGCCCCACTTGTTATTACAGGCTTACATCATATGACGAATGCGATTGATTTGCAGTTGGTAGCTGATTTTGGCGGAACAAACCTTTGGCCAATGATTGCACTTTCAAATATTGCACAAGGTTCTGCTGTACTGGCAATTATTTTCTTACACCGTGGCAATAAAGAAGAAGAACAAATCTCGATTCCAGCAGCAATTTCATGTTATCTAGGTGTAACAGAACCCGCTATTTTTGGGATCAATTTAAAATACGTGTATCCGTTTATCGCAGCAATGATTGGTTCAGGTGTGGCCGGATTGATTTCGACATTGTTTAATGTAACGGCGTTGTCAATCGGCGTTGGTGGTTTACCGGGTATCTTATCTATTCAACCGCCGTATTATCTAATTTTTGCCATTTGTATGTTGATTGCAATCGTAGTACCATTTGGATTGACCGTTGCTTTTCGTAAGTATGGAGTTTTTAACAAATTAGATCCAATCGATGAAAAAACGGGTAAAATTGTAGCGTAGAAATAAACTGTTTTAGAAATGGAGTTTAGTATGAGTAATTTTCATGAAAAAGTAATTTATCAAATTTATCCAAAATCGTTTAAAGATTCAAATGGAGATGGCGTCGGAGATCTAAGAGGAGTGATTGAAAAAATTCCTTATTTATCTGATTTAGGAGTGGATATGATCTGGTTAAATCCATTCTTTTGCTCACCGCAAAATGACAATGGCTATGATATTTCAAATTATCTGGCGATTGATCCTTTATTTGGAACAATGGCTGATTTTGAAGAACTCGTTAGAGAAACGCAAAAATTAGGGATTGAAATTATGCTAGACATGGTTTTAAACCATACCTCGGTTGAACACGAGTGGTTCCAGAAGGCGTTAGCGGGAGATAAAAAGTATCAGGATTACTATTATATTCGTGAACCTAAAGCTGATGGAAGCTTGCCAACCAATTGGGAGTCAAAATTTGGCGGACCGAGCTGGACTCCTTTTGGTGAGACAGGAAAGTACTTCTTGAATTTATACGATCGAACACAGGCTGATTTAAATTGGCACAATCCGACAGTTCGTGAAGAACTGTTTGCTGTAGTGAATTTTTGGCTTGAAAAAGGCGTGAAAGGTTTCCGTTTTGACGTAATGAATGTGATTGGCAAACCGTTAGAACTAGTTGATGATTTGACAGGAAATGGCAAATCACTTTATACAGATCAGCCAATTGTTCATGAGTATTTAATGGAGCTAAATAAGGCCAGTTTTGGTAAAGAAGAGGATAGCGTAACTGTTGGTGAAATGTCTTCGACAACGATTGACAATTGTGTGATGTACTCAAATCCAGATAGAAATGAATTGTCGATGGCATTTAGCTTTCACCATTTAAAAGTAGATTATCTAGATGGTGAAAAGTGGTCATTAATGCCTTTTGATTTTATGGAATTGAAAACCATTTTGAATGATTGGCAAGAAGGAATGTCAGAGGGAAATGGCTGGAATGCATTGTTTTGGAACAATCACGATCAACCAAGAGCCTTGAGTCGTTTTGGTGATCCTATTCATTATCGTTTTGAAACAGCTACAATGTTAGCTCAAACCATTCACTTATTGCGTGGAACTCCTTATATTTACCAAGGGGAAGAAATCGGAATGTTGAATCCCGATTTTGCAGATATTAAGGACTATGTTGATATTGAAACCCATAATGCATACAAAGAATTACAGGAAAAAGGCTTATCTGAGGCAGAAATTATGGCTATTATCCAAGAGAAATCTAGAGATACGAGCCGTACGCCAATGCAATGGGACTCCACTGAAAATGCAGGATTTAGTACTGGAGAACCTTGGTTAAAAGTAGCAGATAATTATTCACTGATTAATGTGAAAAAAGAACGCGAAGAAGGCCAAATTTTCAATTATTATCAAAGCTTGATTCAATTGCGTAAAGAGATGAAGGTTATTTCAGAAGGAGCTTACCGAAGCTTGTTAATGGAGCATCCAAGTGTTTATGGCTATGTCCGAGAATTGGATTCTGAACAAGTTCTTGTATTGAATAATTTTTATGGCGAGTCAACTTCGGTAGATATCCCAATGGAATTTATCGATCAAGAGAGTCGTTACTTGATTGGAAATGGGAAGAAACGGAAGTTAACAAGTAAGATTCATTTGGAACCTTATGAAACGATTGCGTTTTATATAGAGAAACAACATAATAACTATTAAAAATAGCACCTATTCTTCAATATCTATAATGAGGGAGAACGGGTGCTATTTTTGATTAGGTAGTAATTTATTTTATCGCAAAAAAACTGGAAAAAATAAATAACTCGATAAACTAATTTTCATGTTAGAGTGAATTATATTATTTAGGAGGTTTACTTATGAAAAAATACTTTGCATTATTATTTTTCTGCGTCATATCTATTTTATTTACACCACAGGAAGTACAAGCACAAAACGAAAACAATTTAATTGAAGTTACGATTAATCACTATGTGAATCCATACCAAGATACCGATGTATTATTTAAAAAAGAAATAATTTATTTGAATGAAGGAAGTATTTTTGATCCCAAACAGTACTATTTAGATTTTAGTTATACTGAGTGGGATTCTAACTATTCTTATAATGATTTAGATAACGAATTGCCCTTTGAAGTACACAAAGAAGATTCACATTTAGAAATTAATTATTATTATCTTGCCGAAATTGAAAGTACAGATTTAATAGAAATTACAATGAACCACTATGTAGACCCGTATCAAGATTTTAATGTTTTATACAAAAAAGAAATATTGTATTTACCTAAAAATAGTATTTTTGATCCCAAACAGTATTATCTAGATTTTAGTTATACAGAATGGAATCCAGAATATTCTTATAATGATTTAAAAAATCAATCACCGTTTGAGCTTTACCAAGGAGACTCAGGATTAGAAATTAATTATTATTATCTTGCTGAAATTGAAATTAATAAACTAGTAAAGATTACAATAAATCATTTAGTAGATCCGTATCAAGACTTTGATAGATTATATAAAAAGGAAATATATTATCTTCCAGAAGGGAGTATTTTTGATCCTGCTAACTATTTTTTAGATTTTAGCTACACAGAATGGGATTCAGAGTATTCATATAACAATTTAGAAAATCAAAATGTGTTTAAGATAACTCAAAGCGATTCGGGTTTAGAAGTCAACTATTATTATCGTGCTGAAATTTGATAGTAGCTTTATTTTAAAAATAATGATAGTAAAAAAACTATTTCCTGGGAAATAGTTTTTTCTATTATTTTTATGAAGATTACATCGGGCTTCTCCGTCTCGCAAATTCAACAAAACGAAAACGATCCAGTCGATGTCGAGACTCTGTATGTTGGAATAGCGTTGTGTCTTCTAAATAAACATCGCTACGAACGACGACAACATGAGTATCTCCATTTAAGTCCATTAATTCGTGGTCTTTTTTTGTTGCCGGATCAACGGTAATTTCTTTTTGAGCAAAGCTGATTGTTAATCCCAAGGTATGTTCAATATAATCGTAAATCGAATTTTGAGCAGCCTCTGCTGGCAATTCTGGGATAATTGAAGTAAGCAAATAATCTTTGTCTAAAATTACCACTTCTTGATTAAATTTACGTTGACGTTCGACATAAATAATTTCTGTCTCTTGAGAGATTTTTAAGTGGTTCGCTAACTTTTTTGAGATTTTTTCGATACAATTTTTAGTCACAATGGTCTCACTTTTCAAATTTTGTGAATCATGGAGCTCTTTAAAGCTTGTTAAACCAGAAACCGGAAAATCAAAACGATTGACGTTTAAAACAATGGAGCCTTTGCCTTGTTTTTTTTGAATATAGCCATTTTCCAGTAGTAGTACTAGGGCTTTTCGAATGGTTTCTCGTGAGACATGATAGACTTTTGCTAAATCATTTTCGCTTGGAAGCAGGGTGCCTGCGTGGTACGTTTGATTTAGGATGGCTTTTTCTAAGTCTAAATAAATTTCGTAAAATTTATTCATAGTTAATCCTCGCATTCTTAGATAGTTTCAATTGTATTTGTTTAGTTATTTCTACATTTCTATTTTAGCACATGGCGACGAAAAGAGAGAATGAAAGTAGTATTTTTTATTGTTGAAAGGCGGTTTGACAAAGAAAATGAATAGGGGTATATTTTAGCAAGTAGGTATGTGAAGTATTTAATAAAGGATGGGGAACGAAACTGTTTGAATTAAGTAAGTTTAAAATCGGTTTGAGAACAATTAAAACAGGAATCAGTGTTTTTTTATGTATGCTGATTTTCACCATTTTTGATCGAGGAACACCAATAGTTGCCACGTTAACGGCTGTTTTTGCACTTAGAGAAGATATGGAAAATACACGAAAATTCGGTCGTCACCGGATTGTTGGAAATACATTTGGAGCAATTTTTGCGGTAATTGTTATTTTATTATATGAAGTGATTGGAAATGTTGTCATCGTTCAGCTTGTTTGTATCCCACTTTTGATGATGGTGATGATTACGTGCTGTTCAGCTACTGGACATCGTGAAGGTGTAGTAGGAGCTTGCGGAACTTTTTTAACGATCATCTTTATGATTCCTGAGAATGAGTCCTTTGGATATGCGATGGAACGTGTTTTGGATACTTTTATTGGCACTGGTATTGCATTAGGGGTCAATCATTGGATTCGACCACGTAAAATCAAAAAAAGTGATTGAAAAATTGCGGTTTTAGGATTGACAAATGATGGATTTAACGTTATATTCATAACAACTGACATCTAAAAAAAGATGTTTTTAACCTTATAATTTAATCATTTATTGAAATATTTATTAGCGATAAAAGTAGTCAAAGTGCTTTATCCATTCCTAGCTATTTATAGCCAAGGGGTGGAGTGGGCACTTTTTTGGTGCAAAAAAATAAGAAGGAGTGAGTCTGTTGTCATTAGAATTTGATACAATTGCAGCTGTTTCAACGCCACCAGGTGAAGGTGCGATTGGAATTGTTCGCCTATCAGGCGACGAAGCATTAGCAGTTGCAGATAAAGTTTATCAAGCTGGAAAAAAACAATTAGCGGAAGTGCCAAGTCATACGATTCATTATGGGCATATTATTGATCCGAAAAATAGTGGTGTCATTGATGAAGTGATGGTTTCTGTTATGCGTGAGCCAAAAACTTTTACTAGAGAAGATGTGGTTGAGATTAATTGTCACGGAGGCATTACGTCAGTCAATCAAGTGTTGCAACTTGTCTTGCAAAATGGCGCTCGTTTGGCAGAACCAGGCGAATTTACGAAACGTGCTTTTCTAAATGGTCGAATCGATTTGTCACAGGCAGAGGCCGTGATGGATTTGATACGTGCCAAAACGGATAAAGCGATGTATTTAGCTTTGCAACAGTTAGACGGCAATCTTTCGCAATTAATTCGCAACCTTCGTTCAGAAATTTTAGACACATTAGCGCAAGTAGAAGTGAATATTGATTATCCTGAATATGATGACGTAGAGACTCTGACTTCAAAACTCTTAGTTGAAAAAGCCTATCAAGTAAAGGCGAGCATCAATCAACTTTTACAAACAGCAAGCGAAGGGAAAATCCTTCGAGAGGGATTAGCAACGGCGATTATTGGTCGTCCAAATGTTGGGAAATCAAGCTTATTGAATTTCCTTTTACAAGAAGACAAGGCAATTGTGACTGAAATTGCTGGGACAACGCGAGATATTATCGAAGAATATGTGAATGTTCGAGGCGTGCCATTAAAACTAGTCGATACTGCCGGAATTCGTGAAACAGAAGACATTGTGGAGCGTATCGGTGTGGAGCGTAGCCGTCAAGCTTTAAGCGAAGCGGACTTAGTCTTACTGGTTTTCAATCAAAATGAACCTTTAACAAATGAAGATCGATTGTTGATTGAAGCGACAAATGACAATCATCGCATCGTCATTTTAAATAAAATGGATTTGCCAAACCAATTGGATTTAGCTGAATTGGAATCATTAGTGGATCCAGAAAATATTGTCAAAACATCTATTTTAACCAAATCTGGTATTGAAAGCTTAGAAAATAAAATTGCTGCGTTGTTCTTTGCAGGAGCAACTGGGGAACGAGATGCTACGTATGTATCAAATGTTCGTCATATTGCCTTACTTCATGACGCAGAAGCAGCATTGGACGAAGTTATCAACGGAATTGAATCTGGCATGCCAGTAGATTTAGTTCAAATTGATATGACTCGTTGTTGGGATTTATTAGGTGAAATTACAGGAGACAGCGTTCAAGATGAATTATTAACGCAGCTCTTTAGTCAATTCTGTTTAGGTAAATAGGAAGGGAATGAGAAAATGGAACGATATGAAGCAGGTACATTTGATGTTATCGTAGTTGGAGCAGGACATGCAGGATCAGAAGCGGCGCTAGCAAGCGCACGAATGGGTGCAAGCACACTACTTTTAACCATCAATTTAGATATGGTGGCATTTATGCCATGTAATCCATCCGTTGGAGGTCCAGCAAAAGGCGTTGTAGTTCGTGAAATCGATGCTTTAGGTGGCGAAATGGGACGCAACATTGATAAAACGTACATTCAAATGAGAATGTTAAATACAGGGAAAGGCCCTGCCGTGAGAGCTTTGCGGGCGCAAGCCGATAAATTTCTTTACGCCAATGAAATGAAATATACAATTGAAAAGACGGATAACTTGATTTTACGTCAAGGAATTGCCGAAGATCTAATTATTGAAAATGGAATTTGTGAAGGAATCGTTACAAATACAGGCGCTATTTACCGTAGTAAAGCTGTGGTATTAACTGCTGGAACTTCTTCAAGAGGACAAATTATTATTGGAGAGTTAAAATATTCTTCTGGTCCAAACAACTCACAACCTTCTATTAAGTTATCTGAAAGCCTATTAAGAAATGGCTTTGAATTGGCACGTTTTAAAACAGGAACACCGCCGCGGGTAAAAGGTTCAACCATTGATTACAGCGTAACGGAAGAACAACCGGGAGATGAAAAACCAAATCATTTCAGCTATAAGACACCCGACAGTCTTTATTTAAAAGATCAATTGTCTTGCTGGTTAACGTATAGCAATGAAAAAACTCACGAAATTATTCAAGCGAATCTACACCGTGCGCCAATGTTTACAGGAATCGTAGAAGGCGTAGGAGCAAGATATTGTCCATCCATTGAAGATAAAATCGTCCGTTTTAGTGACAAACCAAGACATCAACTATTTTTAGAACCAGAAGGTCGTAATACAGAGGAAGTCTATGTTCAAGGTTTATCTACCTCTTTACCAGAGGATGTTCAATTAGAAATGATCCGTTCAATCGAAGGATTAGAAAATGCAGAAATGATGCGAACAGGTTATGCAATTGAATATGATGTGGTCGTTCCTCATCAACTGCGCCCCTCTTTAGAAACGAAAACCGTTGAGAATCTCTTTACTGCAGGTCAAATGAATGGAACTTCAGGCTATGAAGAAGCAGCAGGTCAAGGATTGATGGCTGGGATTAATGCAGCCTTGAAAATCCAAGGAAAAGAACCCTTTATTATGAAGCGTAGTGACGGCTATATTGGTGTTATGATTGACGATTTGGTAACAAAAGGAACCAATGAACCATACCGTTTATTGACGTCTCGTGCGGAATATCGTTTACTTTTACGTCATGACAATGCGGATTTCCGTTTAACAGAAATCGGACACGAATTAGGTTTAGCAGATGAAGAACGTTACCAAGACTATTTGGTTAAAAAAGCAGCTGTCGAAGCTGAAATCAAACGTTTAAATTCGGTTCGTTTAAAACCGCATGCTGAACTTCAAGCATTTTTAGTTGAAAAAGGTTCTTCCCCATTAAAAGATGGAATTTTGGCAGCAGACTTCTTACGTCGCCCAGAAATCAGTTATCAAGAAGTTGTTCAATTTGCCCCAGCAGAAATCGCCGTAGCGAAAGAGGTTGCAGAGCAAGTTGAAATTCAAGTGAAATACGAAGGTTACATTCAAAAAGCCTTTGAAAAAGTGGCGAAAATGAAACGAATGGAATCAAAACGCATTCCAGAACGTATCGATTATGAAGCCATTAACGGTTTAGCAACAGAAGCCAAACAAAAACTAATCAAAATCCAACCAGAAACCATTGCCCAAGCAAGTCGAATCAGCGGAGTAAATCCAGCCGATATTTCGATTTTGATGGTTTATATTGAACAAGGGAAGATTGCGAAAGTAGAAGCGTAACTCATATCAAAAAAGAGAACCTCGTATCATACGAGGTTCTCTTTTTATCCTATACGATTTTTTTCTTCCTTAAAACCAACACAATTCCTCCGCCAAGCAAACCAGCACCAACAATAGCGCTAATCAATTGGACGTTCTCTCCTGTTTGAGGGAAGTCCTTTCCATCTTTTTTAGAGGAAGTCTTATCGGTTGTTACAGGTTTATCCTCATCTGTCTTTCCAGGTTTTTCTGGAGTTACGGGAGGCGTTCCTCCATTTTCATCAGGCTTTGGTGTCACGACATCCATTGCTAAAACGGTCTTTTCAAATGGAACCCTGTATCCATTTTGATCGGTTACCGTTACTACTAAAACTTGATCTTTTTTCACGTCTAACGAAGAGATATCAACAGTGAAATCACCATTTGCATCGGCAATCGCTGTTGCGGGATTTAAACTACGTGTTTGAACCGCCTCTTTTACTTGAACGTTTATCGTTGCATTTGGAAGAGTTTTACCTGTATGTTGCGTATCTTTTTCTTTAATATCGGTTAAAACAGTCGCTGCATGAATTGCTGCAAGGGCATTTTTTTCATTTTCAGCAGCAATGTCCGCTTGAGAACGATACGTTTTACGTCCATCAACGGCAGCTGAAATAGTTTTTCCAGCAGCTTCTTGCGCTTTGAAATAGTTAATAAAGGTATCTGTATCAGAATCAATTGCACCGATTAATTTAGCTCCAGTAAAAGTTTTAAAGCCATCCCCGCCACCAAATAAGAAATCGTTAATTACGACACGATATGTTTCATTAGGATCAAGAGGTTCGCCATTTTCTTTAACTATTTGATGCACTTTGTAAGGGACAGTAGGATCACCCGTTTCCGTATAGGTATAACGTAAGCCTGATAGCTGTAAGAAATACTTTCCATCTTCATCGTATTGTTCATTTAATACATTTTCAATTTGAGCACCGGTCATTTCCACGATTTGCAAAATATTGCCAAAGGGTTGAACATTTTGTGCGGCGCCCCATGTAATGGTTTTGTCATCTTGGACTAGTAAATCTGCTCGAATTCCACCGTTATTTGTCATGGCGAAATCAACATGATTGCCATCTAAATTTGCCACAATGCGTTGCGCATCAGTGACCAAATTGCCTACTGGCGATTCATTTGCAGCGTTGACTTCACGAGACATTGTGCCAGCTTCAGTCGCAGTCCCAACTTTTTCATTTGTAACTTGAGTAACCAAGTTATCCGCCTCTTCAATAATTTGGCTGACAGCAGAATCAGGAACTACCGGAGTACCGTTTACGTCATTTGTCAAGACAGGAGTCACAACAGCGTCAGGAGTTTTAACAAAATCTTTCGTCACAGGATCTAGTTCGCCAGTCATATTAACGAAGGCTTTTCCTTGTGAGGTACTTTGGACAATGCGTGTGTTGTTCGCCAATCCGTTTGTAAATTGGTGATTGTGTCCTGCGAAAAGAGCATCCACACTGTTTTCAGGATCAATGGCGTTGACCTTGTTAATTAATGTCGCAGCGTCGCCAACAGCCACATCATCGGTACTCGTTGCGGGTACATGAGCTAACACAACAATTGCGTTAACACCTTTATCTCTTAGCTCTTTTGAATATTTTGCAACGGTTTCAGCTTCATCTAAAAAATTATATTGTTCATAGTGCTTCTTCAACACTAAATTAGGGATTTCTGTAGTAACGATTCCGATAAAGCCAACTTCAACGGACTGTCCATTTTGGGAAATTAACTTCGTTGTATAAGGTTTCCAATCAAAAGGAATGGCGCCAGTTTCTTTATCCGTCATATTTGCAATCACAATATCCGTTTTTGTAGCTTCACGTTGATAATTTTGTGTAATCTGATTGAATTGACCCGGTAATGGAGCCGTTCCAGTTAAAATTCGATTGTATTCAGCCAAACCTTCATCAAATTCATGATTTCCTAATGTCCCAACTTGAAAATTCATGCGGTTTAAGACTTTGATGGTAGGCTCATCTTGTAATAAACCTGAATTTGCAGGGCTAGCTCCAACCATATCACCGGCTTGTACTCGAATCGTCGATCCTGTTGCATTTGTTTCTTTAAAGGTCTCTTCTGCTTGGTCTAAATAAGTCGCAAGCAAAGCAGCTTTTCCTGCATTTCTAAATGGTGTTCCATTAATATAGGCTGTTCCTGTCGTACTTAACGCACCGTGAAAATCATTAATGCCTAATAATTGAATTGGAAGAGTGGCGGTGGGGGCTTGTGTTACTGCGCCCGTGTCGGTTCCTCCTATTTCATCAGCAGAAACAATTGCTGAAAAACTCCCCAAACTTGTTACAACTAAACCTAACAATGCAACCTTACTAAAAAGAAGACTTGCTTTTTTCATTTCCAAATCCAACCCCTTAATTATTATGGTTCAACATGTAGAATTTTAACATTAAATAGATTTATCTACAATATAGTTCGTAAATAAAACGGTAACGATTTTATAATTGGGTTTAAATCATACGGAAAAAGTCCGATTAACGATTTTTCAAGAAAATAGAACTGATGTTTTAAGCCTTGGAATTCTCGTTTCATTTATAAATAAAAAAATACCACCGAACAAAACATTAAAAATCAAAAAAAACAGCAAATAATCATTGCACTTCTTGGGCATTTGTATTAAAGTTAAACAGATAGAGTTGTGAAACAAAGTTGTGTTTCACGTTATCAAAAAGGAGCGTGAATTCATGAATCCAGAAGAATTTAAGGAAGCCTTACAAGAAAAGGGAATTCCACTAACTGAAAAACAAATGAACCAATTTAAACAATATCTGGTCCTTCTCCAAGAATGGAATGAGAAGATCAATTTAACAGCGATTACTGAAGAAGAAGAAGTGTACTTAAAGCATTTCTATGATTCGATTCTAGCTGGCGTGTATGTGGATTTTAATAACGGGGTCCAAAGCTTATGTGATGTAGGTGCTGGTGCTGGGTTTCCAAGCATCCCCCTAAAAATTGTCTTCCCAAAATTATCGGTGACAATTGTTGATTCATTAAATAAACGTATTCAATTTTTAAATACATTAGCAACTGAATTAGAATTAGAAGATGTGCATTTCTATCATGATCGAGCAGAAACCTTTGGTCAAAATAAACAGTTCCGTGAATCCTTTGATTTTGTAACGGCTAGAGCCGTTGCAAGAATGAGTGTCTTGTCTGAATTATGCTTGCCATTAGTTAAAAAAGGCGGTTTGTTTATCGCTTTGAAAGCTAGTAACAGCCACGCAGAAATGCAAGAAGGCGAACGAGCACTGTCATTATTAGGCGGAAAAGTTCGAGAAGATATTATTTGTGAATTGCCAAGAGATGCTGGCGAACGCCACATTATTTTGATTGATAAAAAGAAAGAAACACCAAAGGCGTATCCAAGAAAACCAGGAACACCTAACCGAAAACCTCTTTAACGTAATAAAAGAGAATCGGTTTCATCATAAAATTTTGCAAGACTAAACTACTTTTTGTTACAATAGTATCAAAGGAACTACAAGGAGAGAATAAAATGGCATTGTCGGATTTATTTGGTTCAGGAAAAGCAAAAAAGAAAACTGAAAAACGTGATGAAGTTGTGCCGGAAGTAGCCCTAGAAACTATTGAAAGCGAAGAGGCGCAGCAACAACTTGTTCAAAAACTACCCGTTGCACGTATTGTTCCAAATCGTTTTCAACCAAGAAAGATTTTTAATGAAGAAAAGCTGCAAGAATTGTCCAGAACGATTCATATTCATGGCTTAATTCAACCCATCGTTGTACGAGAGTATGCACCGGGAGAATACGAGATTATTGCTGGGGAACGACGTTTTAGAGCGATGCAAATTTTAGAGTGGGAAGAAGTTCCTGCGATTATCCAAGAAATGACCGATCCAGAAACAGCATCAGTTGCTTTGATTGAAAATCTGCAACGTGAAGAGTTGACATCAATTGAAGAAGCAAAAGCCTACCAAGGTTTGATTGAATTAAATGAAATCACTCAAGAAGCTTTAGCCCAACGGATTGGAAAAAGTCAGTCATTTGTTGCTAATAAGCTACGCTTGCTAAAGCTCTCAACACCTGTTCAACAAGCACTTTTAACAAAAGAAATTTCAGAACGACATGGCCGTAGCTTACTTGCTTTAAACGAAGAAGAGCAAAAAGAAGTTGTTGCTACAATAATTTCAGAAAAATTAACGGTAAAAGAAACTGAATCCTTAGTTAAAAGTATAAAAGCTGACAAAGAAGAAAAAACACCCGCGAAGCCCAAAAAACGTAAAAAAGGCATTTCAAAAGACATTCGCTTGGCGTTAAATACAATAAAAAAATCAATTACTATGGTGAATGACACAGGAATTAAAATGAAGACAGAAGAAGAAGATTTAGAAGATGTCTATCGAATCACAATTGAAATTCCAAAAAAGAAAGATAAATAAAGAGCGATAAATGAACCATTTCATTTTGAAAAGATGCGCAGGAGAATAAAGGCATCTTTTCTTTTATTCTCCTATTTTTAATGGACAAAAATCGGGTCTCCTATTTAACGAGAGCCTAAAAACGGAGGAACAACAATGGCACGAATTATATCAGTTGCAAATCAAAAAGGTGGCGTTGGCAAAACGACGACTACTGTAAATTTAGGTGCATGTTTAGCTTATAACGGCAAAAAAATCTTATTGATTGATATAGATGCACAAGGAAATGCTACCAGTGGCTTAGGAGTCCGAAAAGCGGATGTTGAAAAAGATATCTATGACATCTTAGTCAACGAGACGCCCATCGAAGACGTTGTGATGCCGACATCAAGAGAAAATCTATGGATCGTGCCGGCAACCATTCAATTAGCAGGAGCAGAAATCGAACTGACGACTCAAATGGCAAGAGAATCACGATTGAAGCAAGCGATTCAAAAGGTTAAAGATCAATACGATTATATTTTAATTGATTGCCCACCTTCACTTGGTCATTTAACCATTAATGCATTTACAGCCAGCGATTCAATTCTGATCCCTGTTCAATGTGAATATTACGCATTAGAAGGATTAAGCCAACTTTTAAACACAGTCCGACTTGTCCAAAAACATTTTAATCCTGATTTGAAAATTGAAGGCGTGTTGTTAACGATGCTGGATGCTAGAACAAACCTAGGCTATGAAGTCGTTGATGAAGTGAAAAAATATTTCCGCGAGCGCGTGTATAAAACAATTGTGCCACGTAATATCCGTTTATCAGAAGCACCAAGTCATGGCTTATCGATCATTGATTACGATCCACGTTCAAGAGGAGCAGAGGTTTACCTAGAATTGGCAAAGGAAGTGTTAGCAAATGGCGAATAAAAATAGCAAAGGCTTAGGCCGCGGAATAGATGCGCTTTTTGGCGATTACACGGAGCTAGAAGAAATCGATGTGAACAGTGAAGTCGTAAAAGAGATTTCCTTAGAAGAAATCAGACCAAATCCTTACCAACCAAGAAAAATATTTGATGAAGAAGCATTGAATGAATTAGCCGATTCCATTCGTTCTTCAGGTGTATTTCAACCGATTATTTTAAGAGAATCAACAGTCAAAGGCTATGAAATCATTGCCGGCGAACGTCGTTTTAGAGCCTCTAAATTAGCAGGTAAAGCAACCATTCCAGCGATTATTCGTGTCTTTGATGAAGAGCGAATGATGGAAGTAGCGGTGTTGGAAAACTTACAAAGAGAAGACTTGACCTCTCTTGAAGAAGCAGAAGCTTATGATATGCTGATGAAAAAGTTAAAATTAACTCAAGAAGAAGTGGCAAAACGACTAGGCAAGAGTCGCCCTTATATTGCAAATTACTTACGCTTACTAGGTTTGCCTGATGGCGTCAAAAAAATGCTTCAAAATGAAGAAATCTCAATGGGACAAGCAAGAACATTACTAGGCTTAAAGGATAAAAAACAAATCAGCAAAATTGCCAATCGAGTTGTTCGAGATAATTTAACGGTTCGCCAGTTGGAGCAATTAGTGATTCAATTGAATCAACCAAAAGAAAAAGCTCAAGACAAGCCAAAAGCTGAAAAAAAACCTTATTACATCCGAGAAAGTGAAGAGCGCTTGATGGATAAATTCGGTACAGCTGTTCAAATCAGCGAAAAAGGTGAAAAAGGAAAAATCGAAATCGAATACCTTTCTGTTGACGATTTAACTAGAATTCTAGATATTTTAGAAATTCAATTTGAAGACGAATAGATCATTTTTAAGATAGAGTGGGTGGGGGAAAATGTATCAATTAAACGATATTGTCGAAATGAAAAAGCCACATCCATGTGGAACCAATCGGTGGCAAATTATTCGAATGGGCATGGATATTCGGATTAAGTGTGAAAAATGTGGACATATGGTTTTAATGCCACGAAGAGAATTTGAAAAGAAAATGAAAAAAATACTCGTTTCAGCAGAAACAATTAACTAAAGAAAAGGAATGTGTGACTAAAAATGGCATTAACAGCAGGAATTGTAGGCTTACCAAACGTAGGAAAATCAACACTATTTAACGCAATTACAAAAGCAGGAGCAGAAGCGGCAAACTATCCCTTCGCGACAATTGACCCTAATGTGGGCATGGTTGAAGTACCAGATAAACGCCTAGACCGTATTACGCAATTGATTACCCCTAAAAAGACGATTCCAACGACTTTTGAATTTACTGATATCGCAGGAATCGTAAAAGGCGCTAGTAAAGGTGAAGGATTAGGAAATAAATTCTTAAGTCATATTCGTCAAGTAGACGCGATTTGTCACGTTGTACGCTCGTTTGATGATGAAAATATCACTCACGTAGATGGCCGCGTAGACCCACTAGCAGATATTGAAACGATTAACTTAGAATTAGTCTTAGCAGACTTAGAGTCTGTTGAAAAACGGATTGCTCGTGTGGCAAAAGTTGCAAGAACAAAAGATAAGGACGCTGTTGCAGAATTAACAGTGCTAGAAAAAATCAAACCCGTTTTAGAAGCAGGCCAATCAGCAAGAAGCATTGAATTTTCAGAAGATGAATTGCCACTAGTAAAAAGCTTGTTCTTACTAACAACGAAACCTGTTTTATACGTAGCGAACGTTGGGGAAGAAGACGTTGCAGATCCATCAAATAACGAATACGTTAAACAAGTAAAAGAATTTGCTGCAAGTGAAAATTCAGATGTTATTGTTATCTGTGCTAGAGCAGAGGAAGAAATCGCTGAGTTAGAAGACGAAGAAAAAGCAGAATTCTTAGAAGAAATGGGTATTGCAGAATCTGGTTTAGACCAATTGATTCGTACCGCTTACCACTTATTAGGACTAGCCACTTACTTTACAGCAGGCGAAAAAGAAGTTCGTGCTTGGACCTTTAAACAAGGAATGACAGCACCGCAAACAGCGGGAATTATCCATTCTGATTTTGAACGAGGCTTTATCCGTGCTGAAACGTATTCATTTGAAGATTTAGACAAATACGAAAGCCTGCAAGCAATCAAAGAAGCAGGACGCTTACGTTCAGAAGGAAAAGGCTATATTGTACAAGATGGAGATGTTATGGAGTTTCTATTTAACGTCTAGTAGGTGAGGGAAGACTTGAAAGGGGCTATCGAAACAGTGGAACATGAAGAATTAGTAAACGTAAAAGCAGAAAATGAAGCATTACAAGCCAAATTAACAAAGCGTAATGAACAATATATGATGGGGTTAGACAAAGCCTTAACCGCAGCTAACTTGTCTGAGGAACGCAAAACAGAAATTTACAGCGAAATGCTGCCACATTTAGTAGAAGGTCAAAAAACAGGTCAAACCGCACGCCAAATTTATGGAACAGTGACGGAACAAACGTCAGCTTTACTAGATGGACCTAGAAAAGCGACTGCACCAGTTGGTCAATCAAAAGATTGGATGATTGCATTAGATGGTGGGTTAATGATGGTTGCGTTGCTTTCCTTAATTACAGGAGTTTCAAGCCTTTGGGGAAAAGCACAACAAGGAGCAGAGATGGGAATTATTACTTTGTTGATTAACTTTCTTGCGGGGGGGATCGTCATTTTACTAATCTCTAAAAATGCACCTAATCGTTATGCGAAAGAGAAGAAAAAAGGTGGATTTTTCCGTTATATCTTAATTATTGGGGTAGCCATGCTTGCGTGGATGTTCTTGATGACAGCTTCAATGGCATTCTTACCAGCGTCAATTAACATGAGTCTGCCACCAATTGGGTATCTTATTGTTGCAGCAGCAGCATTTGGTGCAAAATTATACTTTAAACGTAAATGGAATATCCAAGGTGGGTTCTTTTAACCGCTAGATTATTTTTAAAACCGCTAAGATCTCGTACTCACGGGATTGCTTAGCGGTTTTTTTGTTGGAGCTAACTACTAGTAATCTTAAGAAAATCTTAACTTATGAAGAAAAATTGAAACTGATACACTAGATAGGCAAGTAAAAAATTGGAGGTTAACGAACGATGTATCAGAACACAAGAGAAAAGCTTATTTTTACAGGATTAATGTGTGGAGTTATGGTGTTTTTAATGAGTGCATTTAACATCATTTTACAAGTAGGATTCAACTGGACGGCTGTTACAACTATTTTAAAAGGATTTATCCCTATTTTTATTATTGGGTTTTTATTAGATCTCTTCGTAATTGGAAAATTTGCTAAAGCAATGCAAAGTAAAATGGTGAAACCCGATGCACATATTATGAAGAAAGTTTTTGCAATGCAATTTTTTATGGTATTTGGTATGTGTATTTGCATGACGACTCTAACAACGTTTATGCATTTTGGTTTTACTGGTATAGAAGTGTATCAAATTTTGGCTATTACGCTTGTTCGTAATTTTGTTGTAGCTCTTATTTTGCAGGTTTTTATTGCAGGTCCAATTGTTCGAAACGTGGCACAACGAATTTATTAAGTAAAAAAACAACTTGAAACAGTTGGAAATAAGACAGAAAGAAACCTAAAAAGCGGAGTGTTTTCTCATCTTTCTTTCATAAAACCCTGTGATTTTACATTTTTTTCAATTGTAAGAGAATTCATAGCCATAAAGGCTTGACGAAGGCCGAATTCTCTGTTATTTTTGTAATTAAAATCTAATTCAAATTGAATCAAAAAATCGAAGGAGTGGTTGTTTAAGATGTCTAACTGGGAAACGAAATTTGCTAAAGAAGGCTATACATTTGATGATGTACTATTAGTTCCAGCAGAAAGCCATGTGTTACCAAATGATGTGGATATGAGTGTTCAACTTGCGAAGAATTTGAAGCTGAATATTCCGTTGATGAGTGCAAGTATGGATACTGTAACAGATTCAAAAATGGCGATTGCTATGGCGCGTCAAGGTGGTTTGGGAGTTATTCATAAAAATATGAGTATCCAAGAACAAGCAGATGAAGTTCGCAAAGTAAAACGTTCAGAAAGTGGCGTCATTATCGATCCGTTTTTCTTAACACCCGTTCATTTAGTATCTGATGCAGAAGAGTTGATGGGACGTTACCGCATTAGTGGTGTACCAATTGTCAATAATATGCAAGATCGAATTCTAGTAGGAATTTTAACCAACCGTGATTTACGCTTCGTAACAGATTACAGCATTAAAATTGAAGAAGTCATGACGAAAGATAAGCTTGTGACAGCTCCAGTTGGAACTTCATTAAAAGATGCTGAAAAAATCTTACAACAACATAAAATTGAAAAATTACCAATCGTTGATGAAAAAGGTCGTTTAAGTGGATTGATTACCATCAAGGATATTGAAAAAGTAATCGAGTTCCCTAATGCCGCTAAAGACGAGCATGGACGCTTGTTAGCAGCTGCAGCTGTTGGAGTGACAAGTGATACGTTTGAACGTGCAGAAGCGTTATTAGAAGCCGGTGCAGACGCAATTATTATAGATACTGCTCATGGACACAGTGCAGGGGTTATTCGTAAGATCAAAGAAATTCGTGAACAGTTCCCAGAAGCGACATTAGTTGCCGGAAATGTTGCAACAGGCGAAGCAACTCGTGCCTTATATGATGTTGGTGTCGATGTAGTAAAAGTTGGGATTGGACCTGGTTCAATTTGTACGACACGTGTCGTTGCAGGTGTTGGTGTACCTCAATTAACAGCTATTTATGATGCAGCAGAAGTTGCTCGTGAATACGGCCGTACGATTATTGCAGATGGCGGAATCAAATATTCAGGAGATATCGTTAAAGCTCTTGCAGCAGGCGGACACGTTGTTATGTTAGGAAGTATGCTAGCAGGAACAGACGAGTCACCAGGTGAATTTGAAATATTCCAAGGTCGTCGTTTTAAAACATACCGTGGAATGGGCAGCTTAGGCGCGATGGAAAAAGGATCAAGCGATCGTTATTTCCAAGGCGGTACAAACGAAGCTAACAAATTAGTTCCAGAAGGTATTGAAGGTCGCGTTGCCTATAAAGGAAGCGCAAGCGACATTATTTTCCAAATGATGGGCGGATTAAAAGCTGGAATGGGCTATGTAGGCGCAGCTGACCTTAAGTATTTAAGAGACGAAGCTCAATTTATTCGTATGAGTGGTGCTGGTTTACGTGAATCACATCCACATGACGTACAAATTACCAAAGAAGCACCGAACTATTCAGTGCAATAAATAATAATCAAAAAAATCTCTTTGAATTTAAAAGAGATTTTTTTTGCTTTTAATAAAACGTCCGTTACTTTATAATGAATGTAAGTTTTATAAGGAGGGGGAAACAAATTTGAAAAAAATACTTAGCTTTTTAGTTGTCTGTGTAAGTCTGTTCATCAGTATGCCGATAGTGGCTTCGGCTGTAGCTGGTGGAGGAGATGCTACATACTATGATGGGGGAAACAGTTATAATGGAAATTACACTAATTATTCAGATAATTCTTCAGATGGAGAATTATCTGCAGGCGCAGCCATACTCTTAATAATAGGATATGGGATTTCCTATTTATTCAAATCTAATCAAAAAAATAATGATGGAACGATTGAACATGCACTCAGCAAGCGCATTGAAGAGGCTTTTTGTTCGATTCAAAATGCGTGGACTAAAGATAAATTGGAGTTAGCGAGGAGTTACTATTCACAAGATTTATACCTTGACCATCAACGAATGTTGGTGAAAATGAGAAAAGAGAATCTTCGAAACTATGTATTAAATGTAAGAGTTAAAAAAATGCATCATTTTAAAATGATTGAAAAAGATCGGAAGTTTTCAGTTAAAATTGAAGCCAGTCTGATTGATTACACTGTAGATACAGTTACGGACAAATTAATTAGAGGTCGTCGCTATGAAAAAGGAATGATTTCTCAAACTTGGATATTTATTAAAGATATCAAAAATGAATGGGTTGTTGTTTCTATTCGATAAGGTTTGATTCGTTAGTTTAACCAATAATCAGTAGATATTTAACAAAAACTTTAGTACTTTCTGTTATGATAGAAGAAAGAATTAAAAATAAACCGCCATACAAGGAGAACTATTATGAAAATATTAGTCGTTGATGATGATAAAGAGATTGTTGAATTATTAAGTATCTATATAAAAAATGAAGGCTATGAAGTTGAAAAAGCGTATAATGGCAAAGAAGCAATGACAAAAATTATGACTACACCAGATATCGATTTAATGGTATTGGATGTGATGATGCCTAAAATGGATGGAATCGAAGTAGTTAAAGCATTACGTAAAGACTCGCAAATGCCTGTTTTAATGTTAAGTGCGAAAACAACGGATATGGATAAAATCCAAGGGTTGATTACTGGAGCAGATGACTACGTAGCAAAACCTTTTAATCCACTGGAAGTCATGGCACGTATCAAATCATTATTAAGAAGAAGCAATTATCAAGTGACACAAGACGAACCAGATGTTCTGGAAATCGGTCCGTTAATTATTCAAAAAGATTCACATGAAGTCACAACGATTCATGGAAAATCAATCCAATTAACCGCTTTAGAATTTGGAATCCTACATTTACTAGCTAGCCACCCAAATCGCGTTTTTAGTGCAGATGAAATTTTTGAACGCGTCTGGCAACAAGAAAGCTTAGTATCAGCTAAAACAGTCATGGTTCATGTGAGCCATTTGCGCGACAAAATCGAAGAAGCAACTGATGGCGAAAAAGTCGTACAAACTGTTTGGGGCGTAGGTTATAAAATCGAAGATCGATAAAATTTGTACTTGGCAACCAGTTCTATGATTGAGGAGATGAAACAAAAAGTTGAAGTTAACTAGAAAAGAAAAAAGCGAATTGATATTTGAAGGATTTATTACAGTAGGGTTGATTTACTTACTCTATTTAGCTGTTTTAATCATTTTTGAACGCTTTGTGTACACATCACCAGACCTAGTCAATAATATTTGGATTTTTAAAAATTCATTTACAATTGGAGAACGCCAAGTTCACTCATACAAATTGATTTTTGTTACTCTGTTAGTTATTGTGGCAATGATTGTTTTATTTTGGCGCTTAAAACGTCGTTACAAACAAATGCAATTACGTCATGTTATTAGCGAGTTGCATTACATTGCAGAAGGTCATTACGATCATCGCATTCCTTTTGAATTAAGTGGCGACATGAATAAAGTTATCGACAGTATCCATGTGTTAGTGGACAGTACCGTGAGTGCAATGGAAGAAGAGCGTAAGATTGAGCAATCGAAAGATGAGCTGATTACGAATGTCTCTCATGATATTCGCACACCTCTAACTTCTATTATTGGTTATTTGGGATTAATCGAGGATAAACAATATCAAAGTCAAGAAGAGCTACTAAAATACACACATACGGCATACATTAAAGCCAAACAAATGAAAATATTAGTTGAAGATTTATTCGAGTACACAAAAGTTCGTCAACATACAACACCGTTAAACCTTACACAGTTTGATATGGTAAAGCTATTAGAGCAACTAGCAGCTGATTTTGAATTAGATGCTAAGAAAAAGAACATGGTCATTGAAGTGATTCAACCAGATTCTGAAATTATGATGGAGGCAGACACAGAAAAAATTGTGCGCGTCTTTAATAATTTAATTTCCAATGCTTTAAAATATGGTGTTGGCGGTAAAAAAATCACGATTGAAGCGCAAAAAGTTGGTAAAGAAGTCATTATTTCAGTCAGCAACGATGGGCCGGAAATTCCAGAAGCTTCTTTAAATCAATTATTCGATCGTTTCTACCGCGTAGAAGAATCGCGTTCACAAGAAACGGGTGGAACAGGCTTAGGCTTAGCGATTGCACAAAGTATCGTCGCGTTACATGGGGGATACATTTATGCGAAATCAGATAAAGAATTAACACGTTTTGTACTGCACTTACCATTAAAGCAAGTACAAAACAGTGAAACAAAATAATGTTTCACGTGAATCATTTTAGTTTAAAAAGCTGAGAACAGAGGGATTAATCTTAGCTTTTTAATTTGTTTTAAAGAATAAAAAGAACCATTTTAATTTCAGAAAAAAACTTGTTTTTTAGTGATAATTTCGCTAACATAGAGAAGTCAATAAAAACGATATTGAGGAGAATTTATTACATGAAAAAATTAAATAAATACGGCGTGATTTTTGCTGTCGCGTTAATGATAGGAACTATTTTTCCATCTTTCTTGATGGGCGCTCAAACAGCATCAGCAGCTGAAGCACCAGAAATTAATGCAGCTGCTGCATTTGCAATTGAAGCGAAGACAGGAAAAGTATTAGTGAACAAAAATGGTGATGAAAAATTAGGAATTGCATCAATGACTAAAATGATTACAGAATACTTAGTTTTAGAAGCTATTAAAGATGGGAAATTAAAATGGGATCAAAAAATCACCATTGATGACTACAGCTACAAAACAAGTCAGAATTCTGAATTGTCAAATGTTCCATTACGTTTAGGTGAGCAATATACCGTAAAAGAATTATATGAAGCAATGGCGATTTACTCAGCTAACGCAGCAGCAATTAGTTTGGCACAGGCTGTTTCAGGAAGTGAGCCTCAATTTGTGGATGCGATGCGTGAAAAAGTTATTTCATGGGGAGCAAAAGCAGAAGATATTCATTTAGTAAATGCAACAGGTTTAACAAACTCTGATTTAAATGGCAATATCTATCCAGGAAGTTCTGAAACAGATGAAAATATGATGACAGCTCGTGATATGGCGCTGGTTGCTCAACATCTATTGAATGATTTTCCAGAAGTTCTTGAAACAGCGAAAATTCCAACCCTCGATTTCAGAAAAGGAACATCAGATGAAATTCATATGGAAAACTGGAACTGGATGCTGCCAGGCTTAATTTACGCTCGTGATAATGTTGACGGATTAAAAACCGGAACAACAGATATTGCCGGTGCATGTTTTACTGGAACTGCTGAAGAAAATGGCATGAGAATTATCACTGTCGTAATGAATGCAGGCGATGGCGAAACAAATAAAGGTGCTCGTTTTGAAGAAACAGCTAAAATGATGGATTACGCTTTTGATAATTTTGAAATGAAAGAATTAGTCAAAAAAGGTGACACAAATAAAGCCTTAAAAGCTATTAACGTAGCAAAAGGAAAAGAAGATAGCGTGAAATTAGTAATGGATACTAACGTAAACGCAATCGTTCAAAAAGATACAGAAGTTAAAAATTTAAAAGTAACCTATACTGAAAAAGAAGGCTTACTAAATAGCGATAAAGAATTAGTAGCTCCTATTAAAAAAGGAATGGAAGTTGGAACAGCTCAAGTAGCCCCAACTAACGATACTTTAGGCTATATCAACGGTGCGACAGGACAAGAAGTAAAAGTAGTAACAGCATCAGAAGTTGAAAAAGCTAATTTTTTTGTTTTAACAGGTCGTGAGATCAAATCTTTTTTCACTAATTTATTTTAACCATTAGAAGGAGCAACCAGTTAAAAGGTTGCTTTTTTTTTATTGGAAAAGTTTAGGTAGGATAATTTTTTGAAAATAGATTTTTAGATTGCATTTTTCTCGTTACTTAGGTATGATAAGAACACAGCAAGTAAATAAAGTCGAACGTCAGTAGCGTGACATAGTAAATCAAATAAATACAAGTAGAGAGTCAGTGGTTGGTGAAAACTGATGGTTTGTTTTTTTGAATCCCTCACGCGAAGTAAACAATGAACCCATTTGGCCCAAATTGTTTCGGAATCAGTCCGTTATCAAACTGTTATTGAGTGTAGATACATGTTGTAGTGTGTCTAAATTTGGGTGGTACCGCGAATTTTCGAGCCATTTCGTCCCATAAGTATATGTGGATGGAAGGGCTCTTTTTATTTTTATTAAAAACAGAAAGGAAGATGAACAATGTTAGATATTAAACGTTTAAGAAGTGACTTTACAACCGTAGAAGCAAAATTAGCAACTAGAGGTGTAAAAAAAGAATTATTAGAAAATTTTGTCGTATTAGACAATAAGCGTCGTGAATTAATTGTCGAAACTGAAAATTTAAAAAAATACCGTAATGAAGTATCAGGTGCGATTGCAACGTTAAAACGTAACAAGGAAAATGCAGATGATAAAATTACAGAAATGCGTGAAGTTGGCGATAAAATAAAAGGATTAGATGAAGAATTAGCAGCTATTGATGAAAGCATTAATGAAATTGCTGCAGGATTGCCGAATCTACCTAATGATTCTGTACCAATCGGTAAAGATGAAGAGGATAATGTAGAAGTACGTCGTTGGAGTGAACCTGCTACATTTGATTTTGAACCAAAAGCTCACTGGGATATTGCAGAAGAATTAGATATATTAGATTTTGAACGAGGAGCGAAGGTATCAGGAAGCCGTTTTGTATATTACAAAGGGTTAGGAGCAAGACTGGAACGTGCCTTGTATAATTTTATGCTAGATTTACACACTGGGGAACATGGTTATCAAGAAATGTTGACACCTTATTTAGCAAATAGCAGATCAATGTATGGAACTGGTCAATTTCCAAAGTTCAAAGAAGATGTTTTCCAAATTGAAAATGAAGATTTAACGATGATTTCAACAGCAGAAATCACTTTAACAAACTATTATCGTGATGAATTTATCCCAACAGAACAATTACCTGTTTATTTCACAGCCCTAAGCCCAGCATTTAGATCAGAAGCAGGTAGTGCAGGACGTGACACCCGTGGTTTGATTCGTTTACACCAATTTAATAAGGTTGAAATGGTGAAATTCAGTAAGCCTGAAACGTCATATGATGAATTAGAAAAAATGACTCATGATGCCGAAACAGTTTTACAAAAGTTGAATTTGCCATACCGAGTATTGGCTTTATGTACAGGAGACATGGGTTTTTCAGCTGCTAAAACGTATGATTTAGAGGTTTGGATCCCAGCGCAAGAAACTTTCCGTGAAATTAGCTCATGTTCAAACTGTGAAGATTTCCAAGCGCGCCGTGCGATGATTCGTTACCGCAATGACGAAGGAAAAACAGACTATGTTCATACGTTAAACGGATCAGGTTTAGCAGTAGGAAGAACATTTGCAGCAATTTTAGAAAACTACCAACAAGCAGATGGATCAGTCAAAATTCCAGAAGTATTAGTTCCTTATATGGGTGGCGTTACAGAAATCCGTAAACCAAAATAATTATTACCGAAGACTCTCTTTCCTTTTAAGGAGAGGGAGTTTTTTTAGGTCACTTATTTTTACCAAGGCGAATTAATTGTCACTTACTCTTAAGATGCTATACTTAAATTGTTATTTATATAGAAGAAAGGGGTAGTATAATGAGTAAAAAACAATTAGAAAAAGCAATATTTGCTGGAGGCTGTTTCTGGTGCATGATAAAACCTTTTGATACAGAGCCCGGTATTATCTCTGTGGTGGCAGGTTATACAGGAGGTCATACGATTGCACCGACTTATCGAGAAGTTTGTAGTGAAACCACAGGACATACAGAAGCTGTTGAAATTACCTTTGATCCGACAATTTTTAGCTATCAGCAATTAGTTGAAATTTATTGGAGACAAACCGATCCGACAGATGCCAGCGGTCAATTTGCAGATAGAGGTTCATCCTATCGACCTGTCATATTTTATTTAAATGAAGAACAACGAAAGGTTGCAGAAGCATCCAAACAAGATCTAGCTGAAAGTGGCCGTTTTAAAGCGCCAATAGTAACAACAATTGAACCTGCTAAACCATTCTATCCAGCTGAAGAATACCATCAAGACTATTACAAAAAAAATCCCTCTCATTATAATGGCTACCGACAAGGTTCAGGACGAGGCCCATTTCTTGAGGAAAACTGGAAATAAAGTAGTAAAGAAGATAATTTAATTATCTTCTTTTTATTTTTCCTTCTATATATAGTTCATTTCAAGATATTGAAAAATTGTGATAGACTAAAGAGTAGAAAATAGGAGTGTGATGAAATGACAAAATTGTATTTTGTTAGACATGGAAAAACAGAATGGAATCTAGACGGACGTTTCCAAGGAGGAACCGGAGATTCAGCTCTTTTAGAAGAATCATTAAAAGACGCGACTTTAACAGGAAAAGCCTTAAAAAATATAGAATTTAAACAAATCTATGTAAGTCCACAAAAGCGTGCAAAGGATACAGCCAAATTGATTTTAGCCGAAAGAGAAGAAGCGATCCCTTTAATAGAAGAAAAGGACTTGAGAGAGTTTGGTTTTGGCGAATGGGAAGGCAAGCATTTTTCATATGCTTTAGAAACTGAACCAGAAGAGTTCCATCATTTAAGAGAGCAGCCTGAAAAGTACAACCCAGCTAATTTTGGTGGCGAAACTTATCCAGCCTTAATTGAACGTAGCTTAAATGTAATTCATACTGCATTGAAAGAACATTCAGATGAAAATTTATTATTTGTTGCTCATGGAGTAACATTAACAGCAATCATCCAAAGCCTTTTAGGAGCAGAAATTAAAGATATCCGATCAAATGGTCTAATGAGTAATACAAGTATTTCTGTTTTAGAAGTTAAAAATACAACGACAACCTTGATAAAATGGGATGATACAGACCATTTAAGCTAAAATGTATATTTAAAAATAGAAATCAATTTTTATTCATAAATAAAGAAAGAAAATAACTGAGAGATAAGACGAACTATATCGTGAGTATGCTTACCTTTAGTTCGTTTTAACTTGCTAAATCATAACCTAATAAATAGAATAGATTAAATTGTTCATGTTTTTGAAATTCTTTTATTTTTTTAACAAAAAGTGTTGACGAACCTTGATATACCTGTTATATTTATACATGTCGCTAGGACGTAACAACAACTTAGCGAAAAAGAAAATAAAAAAAGTTGTTGACACAAACTTCTAAACGTGCTAATATATAGAAGTTGTCAAAACAACAATGAAACAACTTAGACCTTTGAAAACTGAACAAAGTAAGACGAACCAAATGTGTAGGGTCTCTTGACTAGGTCAAGAGAAACAAACAAAATAGTGAATAATTATTCGCTAGCAATCAAAAATGAGCATAAGACTTCGGTCTTAATCATAACTTTTATATGAGAGTTTGATCCTGGCTCAGGACGAACGCTGGCGGCATGCCTAATACATGCAAGTCGAACGCACGAAGTTGAAAAGCTTGCTTTTCGACCAAGTGAGTGGCGGACGGGTGAGTAACACGTGGGTAACCTGCCCATAAGAGGGGGATAACATTCGGAAACGGATGCTAATACCGCATATTTCAAGTGACCGCATGGTCGCTTGATGAAAGGTGGCTTCGGCTACCACTTATGGATGGACCCGCGGTGCATTAGTTAGTTGGTGAGGTAATGGCTCACCAAGACCATGATGCATAGCCGACCTGAGAGGGTGATCGGCCACACTGGGACTGAGACACGGCCCAGACTCCTACGGGAGGCAGCAGTAGGGAATCTTCCGCAATGGACGAAAGTCTGACGGAGCAATGCCGCGTGAGTGAAGAAGGTTTTCGGATCGTAAAACTCTGTTGTTAGAGAAGAACAAGGATGAGAGTAACTGCTCATCCCCTGACGGTATCTAACCAGAAAGCCACGGCTAACTACGTGCCAGCAGCCGCGGTAATACGTAGGTGGCAAGCGTTGTCCGGATTTATTGGGCGTAAAGCGAGCGCAGGCGGTTCTTTAAGTCTGATGTGAAAGCCCCCGGCTCAACCGGGGAGGGTCATTGGAAACTGGAGAACTTGAGTGCAGAAGAGGAGAGTGGAATTCCATGTGTAGCGGTGAAATGCGTAGATATATGGAGGAACACCAGTGGCGAAGGCGACTCTCTGGTCTGTAACTGACGCTGAGGCTCGAAAGCGTGGGGAGCAAACAGGATTAGATACCCTGGTAGTCCACGCTGTAAACGATGAGTGCTAAGTGTTGGAGGGTTTCCGCCCTTCAGTGCTGCAGCTAACGCATTAAGCACTCCGCCTGGGGAGTACGACCGCAAGGTTGAAACTCAAAGGAATTGACGGGGACCCGCACAAGCGGTGGAGCATGTGGTTTAATTCGAAGCAACGCGAAGAACCTTACCAGGTCTTGACATCCTTTGACCACTCGAGAGATCGAGCTTTCCCTTCGGGGACAAAGTGACAGGTGGTGCATGGTTGTCGTCAGCTCGTGTCGTGAGATGTTGGGTTAAGTCCCGCAACGAGCGCAACCCTTATTACTAGTTGCCAGCATTCAGTTGGGCACTCTAGTGAGACTGCCGGTGACAAACCGGAGGAAGGTGGGGATGACGTCAAATCATCATGCCCCTTATGACCTGGGCTACACACGTGCTACAATGGATGGTACAACGAGTCGCGAAGTCGTGAGGCCAAGCTAATCTCTTAAAGCCATTCTCAGTTCGGATTGTAGGCTGCAACTCGCCTACATGAAGCCGGAATCGCTAGTAATCGCGGATCAGAACGCCGCGGTGAATACGTTCCCGGGTCTTGTACACACCGCCCGTCACACCACGAGAGTTTGTAACACCCGAAGCCGGTGAGGTAACCTTTTAGGAGCCAGCCGTCTAAGGTGGGATAGATAATTGGGGTGAAGTCGTAACAAGGTAGCCGTATCGGAAGGTGCGGCTGGATCACCTCCTTTCTAAGGAATATTACGGAAACCCCACACATTCGTCATTACTTTGTTCAGTTTTGAGAGGTCTAATCTTCTCAACTGAAATTTGTTCTTTGAAAACTGGATATTGTAAGAAAGCAATTTATGAAAAAAGAAACAATGTATACACCGCGTTTTAAATGAGTTTTTTAACGTTCTTATCGTAAGATAAAACGTATTAACGACAATTTTGAGTAATCAAAATAGGTTAAGTTAATAAGGGCGCACGGTGGATGCCTTGGCACTAGGAGCCGAAGAAGGACGGGACTAACTCCGATATGCTTTGGGGAGCTGTAAGTAAGCTTTGATCCAAAGATTTCCGAATGGGGGAACCCAGCATCTTTTATAGGATGTTACTACTAACTGAATACATAGGTTAGTAGAGGTAGACGCAGAGAACTGAAACATCTAAGTACCTGCAGGAAGAGAAAGAAAATTCGATTCCCTGAGTAGCGGCGAGCGAAACGGGAAGAGCCCAAACCAAAGAGCTTGCTCTTTGGGGTTGTAGGACACGACATTAAGAGTCATAAATGAATTTTGTAGAAGAAGCGACTTGGAAAGGTCCGCCGAAGAGGGTAAAAGCCCCGTATTTGAAACAAAGTTCACTCTGTTGTGTATCCTGAGTACGGCGGAACACGAGAAATTCCGTCGGAATCCGCGGGGACCATCCCGCAAGGCTAAATACTCCCTAGTGACCGATAGTGAACCAGTACCGTGAGGGAAAGGTGAAAAGAACCCCGGAAGGGGAGTGAAAGAGTACCTGAAACCGTGTGCTTACAAATAGTTAGAGCCCGTTAATGGGTGATAGCGTGCCTTTTGTAGAATGAACCGGCGAGTTACGATTACATGCGAGGTTAAGTTGATAAGACGGAGCCGCAGCGAAAGCGAGTCTGAATAGGGCGAATGAGTATGTGGTCGTAGACCCGAAACCAAGTGACCTACCCATGTCCAGGTTGAAGGTGCGGTAATACGCACTGGAGGACCGAACCCACGTATGTTGAAAAATGCGGGGATGAGGTGTGGGTAGCGGAGAAATTCCAATCGAACTTGGAGATAGCTGGTTCTCTCCGAAATAGCTTTAGGGCTAGCCTCGGAATTAAGAATCATGGAGGTAGAGCCACTGTTTGGACTAGGGGCCCTTCTAGGGTTACCGAATTCAGATAAACTCCGAATGCCATTGATTTATATCCGGGAGTCAGACTGCGAGTGATAAGATCCGTAGTCGAAAGGGAAACAGCCCAGACCACCAGCTAAGGTCCCAAAGTTACTGTTAAGTGGAAAAGGATGTGGGGTTGCTTAGACAACTAGGATGTTGGCTCAGAAGCAGCCATCATTTAAAGAGTGCGTAATAGCTCACTAGTCGAGTGACCCTGCGCCGAAAATTTACCGGGGCTAAACAGTACACCGAAGCTGTGGATAGAACCTTAGGGTTCTATGGTAGGAGAGCGTTCTAAGGGCGTTGAAGCTAGATCGTGAGGACTAGTGGAGCGCTTAGAAGTGAGAATGCCGGTATGAGTAGCGAAAGACGGGTGAGAATCCCGTCCACCGTATGACTAAGGTTTCCTGGGGAAGGCTCGTCCTCCCAGGGTTAGTCGGGACCTAAGCCGAGGCCGATAGGCGTAGGCGATGGACAACAGGTTGATATTCCTGTACCAGTTTGTTTTGTTTGAACAATGGAGGGACGCAGTAGGCTAAGGAATGCGCGCTGTTGGATATGCGCGTCTAAGCAATAAGTCTTGAAGTGAGTTAAATGCTTGCTACTATAAGGACAAGTTGTGATGGGGAGGGAACTAATAGTACCGAAGTTCCTGATGTCACACTGCCAAGAAAAGCTTCTAGTTAGAAACAATCTGCCCGTACCGCAAACCGACACAGGTAGTCGAGGAGAGTATCCTAAGGTGTGCGAGAGAACTCTCGTTAAGGAACTCGGCAAAATGACCCCGTAACTTCGGGAGAAGGGGTGCTGACCAATTGGTCAGCCGCAGTGAATAGGCCCAGGCGACTGTTTATCAAAAACACAGGTCTCTGCAAAATCGTAAGATGACGTATAGGGGCTGACGCCTGCCCGGTGCTGGAAGGTTAAGAGGATGGGTTAGCTTCGGCGAAGCTCAGAATTGAAGCCCCAGTAAACGGCGGCCGTAACTATAACGGTCCTAAGGTAGCGAAATTCCTTGTCGGGTAAGTTCCGACCCGCACGAAAGGCGTAACGATCTGGGCACTGTCTCAACGAGAGACTCGGTGAAATTATAGTACCTGTGAAGATGCAGGTTACCCGCGACAGGACGGAAAGACCCCATGGAGCTTTACTGCAGTTTGATATTGAGTGTTTGTACAGCTTGTACAGGATAGGTAGGAGCCATAGAAGCCGGGACGCCAGTCTCGGTGGAGGCATTGGTGGGATACTACCCTTGCTGTATGACCACTCTAACCCTCACCACTAATCGTGGTGGGAGACAGTGTCAGACGGGCAGTTTGACTGGGGCGGTCGCCTCCTAAAGAGTAACGGAGGCGCCCAAAGGTTCCCTCAGAATGGTTGGAAATCATTCGTAGAGTGTAAAGGCAGAAGGGAGCTTGACTGCGAGACCTACAAGTCGAGCAGGGACGAAAGTCGGGCTTAGTGATCCGGTGGTTCCGCATGGAAGGGCCATCGCTCAACGGATAAAAGCTACCCTGGGGATAACAGGCTTATCTCCCCCAAGAGTCCACATCGACGGGGAGGTTTGGCACCTCGATGTCGGCTCATCGCATCCTGGGGCTGTAGTCGGTCCCAAGGGTTGGGCTGTTCGCCCATTAAAGCGGTACGCGAGCTGGGTTCAGAACGTCGTGAGACAGTTCGGTCCCTATCCGTCGCGGGCGTAGGAAATTTGAGAGGAGCTGTCCTTAGTACGAGAGGACCGGGATGGACACACCGCTGGTGTACCAGTTGTTCTGCCAAGAGCATCGCTGGGTAGCTATGTGTGGAAGGGATAAACGCTGAAAGCATCTAAGCGTGAAGCCCCCCTCGAGATGAGATTTCCCATTGCTTCGGCAAGTAAGACCCCTGAGAGATGATCAGGTAGATAGGTTGGAAGTGGAAGTACAGCGATGTATGGAGCGGACCAATACTAATCGGTCGAGGACTTAACCAAATAAATGGTGGAACACATGAATCAAAAAGTAAATTGCGCTTACAATATCCAGTTTTGAGAGAACGAAGTTGTCTCAACTAAATAAGAAGTGTGGTGGCGACAGCGAGAAGGATACACCTGTTCCCATGCCGAACACAGAAGTTAAGCTTCTCAGCGCCGATAGTAGTTAGGGGTTTCCCCTTGTGAGGGTAGGACGTTGCCACGCAACTGATTTAAGCATCTAGTAGTTTACTAGGTGCTTTTTTTTGTATATTACAAAGCAAAAGATAGCTTAGAAGATACCTAATGGGCTAAAAGCATAATTTCAAAATAAGAAGCGAATAAAGTTATGGCTAGAGGTGTAAATCTAAATATAGATACGTTAGAGGTATTCTAAAGCCATCTATTACAAGTGCTATTACCTAGTACAGTTACGTGACAATGATTTTTAAGCATCTATCAAGTACTAAACGGGTTACTTTTCAAAGCAGTATGACTCTTAAGAATAAGATGAGAGCAAAAGCTAAGTAAGTATATAGTGAGTAATTGAATAGTAATCTAAAAAGAATCCTTTAGCTATTTTAGCTAAAGGATTCTTTTTAGATTCGTTATTTTTCTAACATCCAAGAGTCAGTTTGATCAGGACGATTATTTTGACTCCACCATTTTGCGATGTAGTTATTTCCTTGATAAACAACTTTATCTCCACCAGTATATGCTTTGCTTGAGTTCCAATCAACTGAAGCGTTAGGAGTAATTAATTGCCAAACATCTGAAATGTCTGGTTGCTCACCTTGTGTCCACCATCTTGCTTTATATTCTAGACCATTATACATTACTTTTTCATTATATAGATAAACAGTATTAGCATTCCAAGTTGTTGAAGGATCTGGTTTTTCTTGCTCTTTTGTTGTGACAGAAATGATTTGGCTGTTAGCTGAACGATTGCCAGCTGCGTCAAATGCAACAATACTATATTTATAAGTTGTATTTGCTTTAAGCTCTTTATCTGTATACATTAAATCTGTTGTTACTTTGATTGATTTTCCATCACGATAAATTTCATAACCAGTTACTGCAACATTATCAGTTGAAGCATTCCAATGTAACATTGTAGAGGTGGCGGTTGTCATATGTCCCATTAAACCTTCTGGTGTTGAAGGTTTCTCAGTATCTATTAATGGTTTTTCTGGTGTTTTAACGGTTAATGCTTTGCTATTTTTTGATACATTTCCTGCAGCATCAAGTGCTCGGATTTCATAGCGATAAGTTGTTTTTTCAGTTACGTTTAAATCATCGAAGGCAGTATCCTTTGTTGAATCAATTACTTTACCATCACGTAAAATTTCATATTTTGAAATTCCAACGTTATCAGTAGAAGATTTCCACGAAAGTTTAATTTGGTTAAATGCTGTATGGTTTGCTTTTAATTCAGTTGGGCTAGTAGGAGCTTGTGTATCTTCTTCCACTGGACCATTTTTAACATTTACATCAATTACTTGATAAAAAGCGAAGTCAGTATCTGAAATGTCCCATGCACCTACAATAACATGATATCCAGTACGATCTGAAGGAATAGTTATTTGTTGTGTAACTATTTTTTCAGGAATTTTTCCAAAATCATTTTTTGTTGAAATTTTTTCTAAATTCTCACGTTTTAGTGGTTCATTGGGATTCCAACCTTGCTTTGTAATGAAATAGTTCCAGCTATGAGTGCTATGAGGAGCTGTTAATTGCCAAGTGATATCTAACTTGCCTGTGTTGATGTCTGTTTGATGCCAATTAGTATTTTGTACATCCATCGGCTCAAATCCACTAACGCCACCACTAGCAATTTTACCATCCTGTGGACTATTAGCGACACTTGGAAAGCCTTTAGGAGCTTCAATACTTTGGGGTTCCCATTGTGCTCGACCAACTTCTTTGTTTAAGTTTCCGCCTGAGGCAGTTCCTTTATATGCTCGACTTTCAGGTTGTAAAATATAACCATGAGCTAAACTTTCTTGGTTAAAAGCGACTAAACCTACCCCAATTGTTGCGACTAGCATAAGTGGTTTCATTAATTTCATTTTCATTTTCTCCCTTTTGGTACCGATTTTTTAATCTTTTTTAATTTAACTTTAGTATATAGGAATTATGAGTTCATTTAAAAAGGATTTTTTGCAGTGATGGATGAAAAAATAACAATTGAAATAACTTGTTTTTTTAAAATCTACTTTTTTTTTAATGTAAATAAAGTATAATAAAAACTTAAACGAATATAGTTTTGTTATTTTAAGGAGTTTTATAAATGAATAAAACAATCGAAAAGTTAATTATTGAAAAAGATATTAGAAGACAATTAACAATTCTTAGTTTATTGGAATCAGGGAAAATCGGACTAACTTATGGTGAGATTTCGATAAAATTAAATTGTTCTAAACGTACTGTTTTAAATGATTTTGAAAAGATAAGAGGGTTACTTCCTGAAAATTGGGAAATTGAGACAACTCGAAAAAGTGGACTTTATTTAAAAAAATGCCCATATGAGCCGATGGCTATTTTATATGAAAAAGTGTTGAATCAATCTCCTATGGTAGAAATTTTAAAGGGCTTACTAGTGAATAAACAATGCTCTATCGGCGAATGGTCGGAAGTTTTACATATTGGTGAAGATACTACAAAAAAATATTTTAAAAAATTGAATACTATTTTATTAGAGTTTGATTTAACGATTCATCCTTCCAAGTTGATTATTGAAGGAGATGAGATCAATATTCGCTATTTTTACAGTCGTTTGTTGTTTAGTTCTTCAGAGATAGTATCAGTACGAAAAGAAAATAGTGTGACCTTTAGATTGTTTCAAGAATTTTTTGAAGCAATTCTTGAGAAGCAACGTTTTCAGATTGATCTCGCCGTTTCATGGAGTTATATTATTGCAAAAAGACTAGAGTGTGATCTTCAAATTGGTTTGTATTCGGATTCGGATTTATCGTTATTTTATAAAGAATCGTTTTTAAAATATGAGAAACCATTAAATAAACTATTGAACAGTTTAAAATTAGAAAATAACATTAGTTTATGCAGAGAAGAGCAGGAGTTTTTATTTATTGTTCTTTTAGAAGCATCGTTGTCTTCAGAAGTGGTTGTGGATGAACATCCTTCTATTTTTAATAATGCCACGAGGAAAATGCTTGAATGCTGTATGGATTTTTCAGCTGCAGTATGCCGAAATACAAGCTTAAAAGGAATTGAAAAAGAGTACGGAGAGCATTGTTATCAATTGTTAAACACAAAAGTAGTGTTGGGGAAAGTGTCTAAATTACTACAAAAAACTGAAGAGGGAATTAGTTTAGAGGTGGAAGCGAGTTATGGCGACTGGTTAGATGTGATAAAAGGAAACAGCAAGTTGCTTCCTAGTGATTTGATAACTGAAATTTCTTATTTTGAGGATTTGATGATAGAGCTAACTTTATTATTAATCGCTTGTCAGTCACAACATCAACAAGATAAAAAAATAGTAGTTCTCGCGGTGAATAGTTATCCTATTTGGTTGCAATTTGTTCGAGAAAATTTGGAGGTTAATCTTAATCGCTCAATTGAATTTGTTGATTTTTGTGACAAACCTTCTGCAATCAATGAAATTATTTTGTTACAGCCTGATGTAGTTATTACGAATCAAAAGCTTGATTTTCCAAAGGAACTTTTATGTATTTGGATTTCAAAAGTTCCAAGCTTTATTGAAATGCAACAAGTGATTGAAAAAGTTCATAGACTAATGTAGAAGGTTATAAAAGTGACAAATTACTTAAGAATGTTAAAAGATAACGCTAGATGTGCTATAATTGTTTAATATGTTTCAAAAAAATGATAAAATAAATACATGCTAACAAAAAATTAGTAGCATAGAAAATTAAGCAATCACTAATTGCTAAAAAAGGAATGAAATCAATGAGTATGAAGAAGACGACGATTGGTATAATTTTAGCAATCCTTATTCTAATAGTGGGTTTTTATAGTTTTAAGAGCATTGGGTATCAAACCAAGTTTCTTCCAAAGACAGTTGTTGATGGTGTTGCCATTGAAAATAAAACAATTTCTGAAGCAAACGCTGCTTTGAAAAGTCATTATCAAGATAAAGTATTTAAAGTAACAGAGGGTGAAAAAGAATTATTTTCATTTAAGGGTCAGGAAATAGGAATTACAGATGACTTTACTAAAAATCTTAAAAATTTGAAATCGAAACAAAATCCTTGGTCATGGCCTGTTCGAATGATGGGTTCTAAGGGTGATAAGGAAGAGATGAAGGATGTCACATTTAATGAGGCTACCTTTGATGCTTATTTTGCAAAACTACCGTTAACAAGCTCTGAACGTGTGAAACCGGAGAATGCGAAAGTTGAAAAAACAGCAACTGGTTTTTCAATCAAAAAAGAAATTCTAGGAAATACCTTTGATGAAGCTAAAGTTAAAGCTTGGTTGAAGAAAAGTATCGATGAAGGTAAGACAGACATTACTTTAGACGACACGTATCAAAAACCAACTGTTTATTCAAATGATAAAGCATTAAAAGATCGTTTGGCAAAATTAGAATCGTTAAGTAAATTAACCATTACTTACAATATCAGTGGACAATCAGTAACGGTTCCCCACGAAACCTTGCTAAGCTGGCTAGATGAGAATGACAAGGGTGAGGTTGCTGTAGATGAAGCTGGAGTGGAAAAATATGTGACTGAGTTAAGTAATCAATATAGTACGTATAAAAAAACCAGAACTTTTAAAAGTACTAATCGAGGAGAAGTCCAAGTGCCACCAGGTATTTATGGATGGACACTCAACGCAGAAGATGAAGCCCCAGCATTAGCAAAAGATATTTTAGCTGAAAAAAACTTAACCGATCGTAAGCCAATTGTAAGTGGGTCTGGCTATGGACGTGATGATATTGGAAATACCTATATCGAAGTTGATTTGGCTAGTCAACATATGTGGTATTACAAAGATGGTGCCAAAGTGTTAGACACGGATGTTGTTACTGGAAAACCAGCAACACCAACACCACCCGGTGTTTTTAGTGTATGGAATAAAGAACGAAATGCAACATTGCGTGGAGAAGATTATGCGACACCAGTAGATCATTGGATGCCAATTGACACTACAGGAGTTGGAATTCATGATTCACCTTGGCAACCAGCTTATGGTGGAACATTGTATCAAACGGTTGGATCACATGGTTGTATTAACACACCACCGGCGATTATGACTCAATTGTATGATATGGTTGAAGCAGGTATTCCTGTTGTTGTTTTTTAAATATTAAATAAAAGGATTGTCTATTACTTAGACAATCTTTTTTTTATTGGAAGACCTTTTTACATACTAGAACGCAAAAAAATAACTTTTTAAATCTTTAAATATAAATTAAAATAAGTATATGAATTCGTTTGTTTTTATAAAAATAGAAAAGAGGGTTAAAAATGAAGAAAAAAGTAGCAGTTCTTTTAGGCTTAGTTGTTTTGCTGTGTGGGATGAAAAATTTACAAGTTGAAGCAACAAGTAGTGAGGATGGCATTCCAAAAGTGAATTTTAGTCAAAGAGCAACTCAATGGCAACCGAATGTAATTGATATTTCAAGTTATCAAAAAGCAAGTGATATTGATTTTAAAAAATGGAAAGAGCAAGGAATTGAAGCGGTTGTTATCAAACTAACAGAAGGTATGGAAGATGATGCTCCGTATTATAGTCCAGAAGCAAAGGAGCAGATATCAAAAGCAACAGCTGCAGGTTTAAAAGTGAATTTTTACCACTTTAGCTGGATGAACAGTGTTGAAAATGCAAAAGCAGAAGCAGATTGGTTTACTAAAATTGCGAATCAGTACAATGTTCCGAAAGACTCTGTTATGGCACTTGATTTAGAAAATAGTGTTTTGACAACAGATCCACTAGCGTTAACAAATCAAGCCAATGCCTTCTTTGATCGAATGATTGAAAATGGGTATCCGAAAATTGATATGTATGCGTCACTATCATGGTATGGTACTCGCTTTTATACAGAACAGTTGAGAACTAAAAATTATTGGGTTGCTTATTGGGCGGATGAAAAACCTGAAATTTTAACCGGTATGTGGCAATTTGCAAGTGACTATCAGTTAGAAGGATATGATGGAATGCTTGACGCGAATATTGATTTTACCGGATATTACACAAAATAAAATAGTTGTTTAAGAAAGCTAATGAGATTTTTCTTGTTAGTTTTTTTATTTAAAAAACTAATTTGACATGTAATGCATTACATATGATAGGATGAAACCGTAAACAAAATTAAACAGAGACATGTAAATAGATTAAGGGGGCATTTAAAATGAGTAAAGTTGAATCAAATTTTCCAAAAGATTTTTTATGGGGCGGTGCAGTTGCTGCTAACCAATGTGAAGGTGCGTATTTAGAAGATGGAAAAGGGTTATCACCCGTTGATATTTTACCTGATGCGGCTCATGGTCGTTGGGATGCGTTGACAAATCCAAAAGAAGCAATCGCAACAACGTATGATTTTTATCCGAGTCATCAATCAATCGATTTTTATCATCGTTATAAAGAAGATTTAAAAATGTTAGCCGAGATGGGTTTTAAAACGTTTAGAACATCGATTTGTTGGGCACGTATTTTTCCAAATGGAGATGAAAAAACGCCTAATGAAGCAGGATTGAAATTTTATGATGATTTATTTGATGAATGTCATAAATATGGAATTGAACCGTTGGTTACAATTAACCACTTTGATACACCTGTCGCTTTATTTGAAAATTATGGTGGTTGGAAAAACCGTCAATTAGTTGATTTTTATTTAAATTATTGTGACGTTATTTTTAAACGCTACAAAGGAAAAGTAAAATACTGGATGACATTTAATGAAATCAACATGATCTTACACATTCCATTTTTCGGTGGCGGTATGGATGTTAGTGGTGAAGAAAACCCAATGCAAGCTAAGTATCAAGCAGCGCATCATCAATTAGTAGCATCTGCTAAAGCAACAAAATTAGGACATGAAATTGATCCAGAAAATAAAATTGGTTGCATGTTGGCAGCGGGAACCACTTATCCAAATACATGTAATCCAAAAGATGTTTGGGCAGCTCTTGAAGCAGATCGCGAAGGTTATTTCTTTATTGATGTTCAGGCTCGTGGTTATTATCCAAGCTATAGCAAACGCTTCTTCAAAGAAAATAATATTTCTTTAGATATAGCAGCAGGTGATTTAGAAGTATTGAAAGAAAATACAGTCGATTATGTTTCTTTCAGTTACTACTCATCACGCTTAACAAGTGCCGATCCAGAAGTTAACAGTCAAACGGAAGGCAATGTATTTGCTACATTAAAAAACCCCTATTTAAAAGCAAGCGAATGGGGCTGGCAAATTGACCCACTTGGGTTAAGAGTGACGATGAATGCGATTTATGATCGTTACCAAAAACCTTTGTTTGTAGTGGAAAATGGATTAGGTGCCGTTGATGCTGTGGAAGCAGATGGAAGTATCAATGATGATTACCGTATTGATTATTTACGTGAGCACGTTCGTGAAATGGGTGAAGCTATTGCGGATGGCGTTGAATGTTGGGGTTATACGCCATGGGGCTGTATAGATTTAGTCAGTGCTGGTACAGGGGAAATGAAAAAACGCTATGGTTTTATTTATGTTGATAAAGACAATGACGGAAATGGAACCTTAGATCGTTCAGCTAAAAAATCATTTTATTGGTATAAAAAAGTGATTGCAACAAATGGCGTTGAATTAGATTAGAAAAAATGACATTGGGTAGAGAAATCTATCTAATGTCATTTTTATTTATTTGAAAGGTAACATAAGGTATGTTATAATATAACTGCTGTTAATTAAATACAATTTGTCCGCCAGACACAATAAACTATATAAACAAGGCTTGTAAATCACTTGAAAAACCAATTTTTTAAGCGATTTAGCGAGCAGAAAGGTGATCCAATGAATATCTATGAAAAAATTAAATTTTTATCAAAGCAAAGAGGAGTAACAATTGCAGAACTAGAGCGAACGTTGCATTTTGGGAATAGTACCATTCGAAAATGGGAAAAACAATCACCATCAGTTGACCGTTTACATAAGGTATCAAATTATTTTAATGTGTCTATTTCAATGTTACTAAATGAGCAAGAGGATAACTATGCTAGTGAATTAAGCCATTTTATACTGTTACAAACAAGTGATTTAAAAGAAGAGTTACAAGCTTATTTGATTCAAGATTTTAAAGACTACTTGGAATTTAAAACAGATAAAGTGAAAAAAGAACAAAAAGATTAGTTAAGCTAATCGTCTTATATTATATTCTTCGAATATTGAATTGGATAATGGCCTATGGTATAGTATAAGCATAGTAATGATAACCAATTGGTTCAAATAACCCATTTATTGTTTTATTTGTTATTACTTTGTCCGCCAAGACACAATAGTTATATAAAACTATGCTTACAAACTTATTATAACGGTTGATATTCTAAAAGTCAAAATATTTTAGATTATTAGCTAAAACTTTTTTAGTTTGTAAAGCTAGAGAGGTTGATAAAATGAGTATTTATGAAAAAATAAGATTATTAGCAAAAGAGAAAAAAATTTCAATTGCAGAATTAGAACGCACCTTGAATTTTGGAAATAGCACGATTCGAAAATGGGAGCACCAATCTCCTTCGGTTGACCGCTTGCAAAAGGTTGCTGATTACTTTAATGTCAGCATTTCAACCTTAATTAATGAAAATAATATCCACTATTCAAAGGAACAAGAATGTATAGAGGAATTGAGCCAATTTATCTTACTTAAAACACATGGATTAGCCGAAGAAACACAAGCTTATTTGATTGAAGATTTTAAGGATTATTTGGAATTTAAATCAGATAAAGTAAGGTCTGAAGAAAAATAAAGAGTCACGGAATGACTGTTCCGTGACTCTTTGCTTGGTTAGTTTTTATTTTCAATTAAAGTTAATAATAAGAATTTTTGCCATTTTTTTTCTTGCATAAATTGTGTATCCAATTCTGGATCGACGTAATTAAATAATCTTATCCAAGATTGAGGTCTAATTTTGGAATGCATTCTAAAGATGCGAATCCAACTATATATTACACCCACAATCAAAATGAATAGACCTAAAAAAACCAGGGTACCAAGTAAAGTGGGATTATTTATAGAGGTACCTATCGCGACCCCCAATAGAGCTAAGACAGCACCACCAATAATTGATCCAAAGATAATCCAAAGAGTCGTTATCTGATAAGAATGAAATCCTTTAATATTAAAATATTTTTCTATTAGAAAAACCTGTTTCACTGGATTTTTCACTTTTTTGACAGGTATTTTATACATATCGATAAATAAATGGCTTGCTTCTTTTTCAACTTTAGTGTGTTTTGGAATAATAATTATTAACAAAATAAATAAAAAAAGATAGAACATTTTTTAAATCCCCCTATTGTTTGTAATACTAGACTAGTCACTCATTAAAGTATAGCACAGGAATGATTTCGGTTGTTATTTATTTTGTCCATTGTATTCTTAATTTTTTTATAGTACACTTGTGTCAATTAAAATAAACTTAATATAAAGCGTGGGGAGGTCATAAATGGCCTGAGAGTAAGCTGTGAGCTTAGACCCGTTGAACCTGTTGGTTAGTACCATCGTAGGGAGTGAACGTGTTCTTTTACTGTGCCTACTTTCCGTGGGCGCAGTTTTTTTATTGGTTAGGAGTTAGTATGAAAAAGAAAACGTTAGTCTATCCGCTAGTGACATTTCTTGCAATTTTGATGATTTGGGAGATGCTAGTTTCCATTGGCGGAATCCCGCTGTATATTTTGCCAGCGCCCTCTAAGATTATAAAGACATTGTTTGAGAACCGTTCGATATTGGCGATGCATGGAGTCGTTACATTGACTGAGGCAACGATTGGATTGGTGATTGCCAGCATATTAGCTTTTGGAATGGCACTAATAATGGATGCTTCTCAAACGATTAAGTTTTCAATCTACCCACATTTTGTTGTTTCCCAAACCATTCCAGTGATGATTTTAGGACCGCTATTTTCGATTTGGTTGGGTTTTGGTATGGCACCTAAAATTGTAATGGTGATCTTGATGTGTTTTTTTCCAATGGTCGTTTCATTTTCAGATGCTTTAGGGAAAGTTGAAGTGGCGCAATTAAATTTACTCAAAACGTTTGGTGCAAGTAAGGGACAATTGTATCGATTGGTTAAAATCCCAGCAGCGATTGGCGGATTTTTTTCTGGCTTACGTGTTGCAGCAACATATTGCATTGGTGGTGCGATTATAGGAGAGTGGCTAAACGCTTCAGCAGGCTTGGGCTATTACATGATTCGAGTGAAAAATGGGTACATGTTAGATAAGGTATTTGCCTGTGTAGTGGTCATTATTTTATTGAGTTTATTTATGAATGGTGTAGTAAAATTACTTGAAAAATTGGTTTATTTAAAAAGGGGAAAAAGAATATGAAAAAAATAGTAGTAGCAATAATAGCACTTATTTTCATCGGCAGTTTAGTTGGATGTAGTCAGGAGTCGAAAAAAAGTCAAGAAGCCAAAAAATTAAAAGATGTGACAGTTATTTTAGATTTTGTTCCAAATACAAATCATACGGGAATGTATGTAGCCTTGAAAAAGGGATACTATAAAAAAGCGGGTTTAAATGTTCAATTTGTTGAGCCTGGTAACGAAAATACTTCAGCTACTTTAGTTGCAACGGGAAAAGGTCAATTTGGGATCAGTTATCAAGAAGATGTTACTTATGCATTGACTTCAGAGGATAAATTACCGATTAAGACGATTGCTACGATTATGGAACACAACACTTCCGGCTTTGCGAGTGCTAAAAATAGTGACATTAAAAGTCCGAAAGATTTTGAAGGAAAAGTCTATTCTGGTTGGCAAGCGCCAAGTGAAGAAGCGACCATCAAAGCAGTTATGAACAATGTTGGTGCAGATTTCAACAAACTGACATTAGTAGGAGATTCTGGTGGTGGATTTGATTCATTAGGTAAAGACGTGGACATCAAATGGTTTTACGAAGGTTGGGATAACGTTAAGGCTGAAATGGCTAATGCAAAGTTAAACTATCTGCCTTTGCGAACGTTAGATAAGCGTTTAGATTATTACACACCCGTCATCATAACGAATAAAAAAATGATTGATGAAGATTCAGCTACAGTTACAGCATTTTTAGCAGCCACCAAAAAAGGATATCAGGAAGCGATTAAACATCCAGATGCTTCAGCAGAAATTCTTCATGAATATGCGAGTGATTATGATAGTGAATTCTTAAAAAAATCGCAACGTTTTGTGTCAAAAAATTATTGTGAAAATCCTGAAAAATGGGGAGAAATGAAGGCTGAAATTTGGGAGGGGTATACAGATTTTTTGTTTGTTAATAACTTGATTCCTAAAAAAATTGCTGCAGATGAGCAGTACACAAATCAATTTTTGAGTGAGGGTGAGTGATATGAAATTAAGGGTTGAATCTATTTCGTTCGCTTATTCAAAGAAGAAAATTATTGAAGAGCTTTCCTTTCAAGTTGATAAAGGAGAATTTGTTACAATTTTAGGACCTAGTGGCTGCGGGAAATCCACTATTTTAAAGTTGTTAACGGGTCTAACAGAAAAGCAAAATGGGCGCATTTTAGTAGATGGGAAAGTAGTGGAGGGATTGTCTTTAAAATTTTCCTATATGCCTCAAGAAGACCTTTTATTAGAATGGGAGACGGTGTTACAAAATGTCTGCTTATATCAGCGCATTCATAAAGAAAAATACAATCAAGAAGAAGTGATGCAACAACTTGAAGCGTTTGGTTTGAAAGGCTATGAGAATGCATACCCTAGTGAGTTGTCTGGTGGGATGCGGCAACGAGTCGCTTTTTTAAGAACAGTGCGTTGTGATGCAGATATTCTCTTGTTAGATGAACCTTTTGGAGCGTTAGACGTGATTACGAGAGGTGAAATGCAAGCGTGGTTGCGTACCTTAAGACAAACAGTGAATAAAACGGTACTTCTAGTGACTCATGACATTGATGAGGCTCTTTATTTATCAGATCGAATTTTAATAGTAGGAGGCAGTCCTTCTAAAATAAGAAAAGAATTTAACATCGAAGCATCTACTGATACCCATGAAGAGGGTACTGAAAATCTTGCGTTAAGAGCTGAAATTTATCACAATTTAAAAAGGCGGTAAGGTAAAAATGTTAAGTGATGCACATTTTCATATAAAACAAACCGATTTTTACTCCTTGTTAAAAGACGAATCTATTTTTGGAATCTTAAATTGTGACTCAAAAGCTGAATTTGATCAGCATCAAAAACGACTATGTAAGGATTCAAAAGTAATTCTAAGCGCTGGGATTCACCCGTGGAAGGCAGGTGAAAATGACTGGAAAGAGATGGAAACATGCTTTCAACAAGTTGCCGTTATCGGTGAAATTGGCTTGGATTCTATTTGGTGTGAGGTAGATATGGATGTTCAAATGACTATTTTTAAACATCAGTTGGCATATGGAGTAACACATAAAAAGCCAGTGATTCTCCATACAAAAGGAATGGAAAAAGAAATTGCCGAAATAATAAAAGAGTACCCTAATCGTTATTTGGTTCATTGGTATTCTAGTATGGATCATCTAGATGCATATATAGAACAAGATTGTTATTTTTCAATCGGTCCCTCTTTTGCAACAGATGCCGCAGTAAAACAAGTGGTTGAAAAAGTTCCCTTAAACCGTTTACTTGTTGAATCAGACGGAATTGAGGCGATGAACTGGGCGGTAGAACGAGACATTCAAGTGGGGAATTATGTAGAGATGCTAACGAACACTTTTAATTATTTAGCAAAGAAGAAAAATATAAAAATAGAGACGGCGATAGATTGTGTAAAAGAAAATTTGGAATTTTTTATTTGGACCGGGAATGAAAACGAAAGCTAGCATTAAAAAATGTCAAAGGATTTTAAATCCTTTGACGTTTTTTAAATAGTTTTATTTTACAACGATAACGGGACAAGCTGCATCGTGAATAATTTTTTTAGAAACACTTCCAACAACGATTCGATCCAAACCTTTACGATTATGATGACCGATAACGATAAAATCAACGGGATTCTTTTTTTCAAAATCAAGAATTTTAGTGGCTGCAAATCCTTCAAGAGCTACGATTTCTACCGCTAAATTAGCTTTTTCAACTACGTTTTTAACTTTAGTTAAGTAAGCATTTGTTTCTTCGTGAAGTTTTGACTCTAAGTCAACCGTTGTTTCAACAGCATCAGGAGCAATTTCTCGATTGATAACGTGTAAAATTGTGATTTTTCCTTGTTCTTTAAAGCTTTTTGCTAGTGTAATAGCTTCTTGCAACGCATGTTTTGATGTTTCATCCATATCCATAGGTACTAATAAATTCATAAAATCTTCCCCAATCTATTCAATATTATCTAAATAACGACGTCCAGCAAATAAGACAAGTGCGCCAACAGCAACGGCTGCTGCTGCAAACCAGAAAGTAACGTGAGGATTATACCAGTCAGCTAATTTTCCAGCTAACCAAGGAGCCAAAGCGCCACCTGTAAAACGAATAAAGCTGTAAGCAGAAGATGCGATTGAACGTTCAACGGGTGCGACTTCCATTACTGCAGTGGTGATTAAAGTGTTGTTAATCCCTTGGAAAAGACCAGCAATAATGATGCAAACGGAAATGACAGTACTGTTGTTTGCACCAAAGCCCATAATCATTAAATCAAAGGCAAATAATAGTAATGCGGTATACATCATATTTTTAGTGCCGAATTTTTCTTGTAATTTTGGAGCTAGGAAAACAGAGGAGATAGCTAAACAAAGTCCCCAGCCAAAGAAGACGAAACCTACTTGCATCGCGCTGTAACTTTCCATTCTAAAAGGTGAATAGGCCAATAAAGTAAAGAAACCGAAATTATAGAAAAGCGCAGTAATTCCTGTAATCAATAAACCTTTATGTTTTAAAGCGCGTAAAGCATCCCAAAAACCGACTTTTTTCTCAGGTTTTGGAATTTTTTCTAATAAAATGGTTACGGAAATAAAAGCGACAGTCATTAAGGTTGCAACGCCAAAGAACGGTGCACGCCAAGAAAAACTACCTAAAATTCCTCCTAGTAAAGGCCCAACAGACATTCCTAGTCCCATTGCAGCTTCGTACATAATAATCGATTGTTCGGTTCCGCCAACACTTACACCAACAATTGCAGATAAAGCAGTTGAAATAAATAAAGCATTTCCTAATCCCCAGCCGGCACGAAAGCCAACAAGTTGACCAACAGAATTAGAAAGTCCACCTAGAATTGCAAAGATAATAATAATGACTAGACCATATAATAAAGTTCGCTTTGCACCAATTCGACTTGAGATAAAGCCAGAAAAAAGCATAACAATACCAGTAACAAGCATGTAACTGGTAAATAATAAAGACGTTTGTGCAGGTGTTGCATGTAGTTGTTCTGAAATTGATTTTAAAATGGGATCAACTAAACCGATGCCCATAAAGGCAATAACGCAAGCAAAGGCAACAGCCCAAGCAGGTTTCGGTTGTTTTAATAACCCTTTTAAAACACTTTCCTGCTTTTCGACAGGCAGTTCATTTAATTCATTCAAATAATCTTGATTTTCTTCCACTTGTATTCCTCCTTGTATATCTATTTATTAGTATAGAAGACTCTTATATATATGTCAATATTTACATATATAAATATTGACATAATAGTTTGCTTTTTTTAAAATCATGTTATACTAGAGAGAGAAAAGTGTAAGGATTAGAGGAGGGTCATCATGAATTCATTAGGCTATACATTACTCAGTATGCTAGTTCGTAAACCATGCTCTGGTTATGAATTAAAAGGATACTTAGAATTATTTTGGCAGGCACATCACAGTCAGATTTATCCGCTCTTAAATAAGCTCGAAAAATTAGGGTATGTTGTCTATATTTCAGAAAATGACCCAATTCATAAAAAAATCTATTCCATTACAGATGAAGGAAAAGAATTCTTACAAGAGTGGATTCAAGGGAAAACAGCTAAACCAATTACAAGAGATGAATTTTTAGGAAAGTTATACGCTATTTCGATTATTGATCCTAAGCGTGTTGAAGAGCTTTTCCAAGAACGACAAGCCTATTTTCAAAAGTTAGCAACAATTCATAAGAAAACGTTAGATGAAATTGACGAACAGTTTGGTGCTGATTTAACAGGTGAAGGTTGGGAATCATCATTTGGACGTTATTTAATTTGTAAACGTCGTTATGATATGGATTTAGCAGAATTAGAGTGGTGTCAGTGGGCGAATGACCAGTATCGTCAAAAATTTAACAATAAAAATTTTTCAAACTAGATAAATAAGTAAAACCTTAGTGTAGCAAGATAGCTGACTAAGGTTATTTTTTTTGAGTTAAAATTAAAAAGAAAGGGCTTGCAATAAAATCGTTAACCATTTACAATAGAATCAAACTCAATCGAAACGTTTCGATAAAATAAGGAGATGACTTTTTTGAAGCAAACAGAATTAGTAAACTTAGTGGCGCAGTTATCATTAGAAGAGAAGATTGGACAATTACAACAATTAACAGGAAATTTTTATACAGAAGAAGAAGCAGAAATTACAGGACCAATGACCGAAGTAGGATTAACTGAAAAAAGTGTCTATGAGGCGGGATCTGTTTTAGGATTGTCTGGAGCAAAGGCAACAATGGAAGCGCAGTCAAAATATTTATCGAAAAATCGCCTGCAAATTCCATTGCTATTTATGGCAGATATTGTTCATGGTTATCGGACAATTTTCCCAATTCCGTTAGGCTTAGCTTCAAGTTGGAATCCAAAATTAGTTAAGAAAACCGCACAGGTGGCAGCAGTTGAATCAGCTGTTTCAGGATTACATGTTACTTTTTCACCAATGGTTGATTTAGTTCGAGATCCACGTTGGGGACGTGTCATGGAGAGTACGGGAGAAGATCCTTACTTGAATCAATTGTATGCGAAAGCCTTTGTTGAAGGATATCAAGGTGACTTGGCTAATGACCCATTAACAATCGCGGCGTGTGTCAAACATTTTGCTGCGTATGGTGCACCAGAAGGCGGGCGTGAGTACAATACCGTTAACATGTCAGATCGTCAGTTAAGAGAGTCCTACTTGCCAGCTTATCAAGCAGCGCTTGAGGCAGGGTGTAAATTAGTAATGACAGCCTTTAATACTGTAGATGGCATTCCAGCGACAGCTAACCGCTATTTAAATCGTGATATTTTACGTAAAGAATTTGGCTTTAAAGGTGTCTTAATTTCTGATTGGGCAGCAACTAAAGAAGTTGTCGCACATGGCGTGGCAGCAAATGAAAAAGAAGCCGCCGCATTATCACTTAAAGCAGGTGTTGATATTGAAATGATGGCATTTTGTTACCAACATTTCTTAAAAGAATTAGTAACAGAAGGCAAAATTTCGACGGATTTAATTGATGAGGCTGTTTTACGAATTTTAGAGCTGAAAAATGATTTAGGGTTATTTGAAAACCCCTATCGTGGAGCAAATGAAGAGCAAGAAGCTGCTCTTGTTTTTAGTAAAGAACATCAAGAGATTGCGCTACAAGCAGCTAGAGAATCTATTGTCTTACTGGAAAATAAACAGAATGTACTCCCTCTTCAAAAACAAGAAAAAGTAGCGTTTGTCGGACCTTTTGTAGAGTATCATGATCTTTTAGGGAACTGGAGTTGGAAAGGGAATCCAAGCGAAACCGAAACCATTAAAGAAGTGGCAAGCAAGCGTAAGGAATCCATTGAATTTGTTGCAACTTCAGGCATTTGGGAGCTGACGGATGAGGAGTTAACAGCTGCTCATAAAGCTGCAGAAAAAACAGATAAAATAATCCTCTTCTTAGGTGAAACAGCTGATATGAGTGGCGAGGCAAGTAGTCGTACAAATATTCAGTTGCCAACCGCTCAATTGACGTTGTTACGTGAGCTGAAAATCCATGGAAAACCAATTGTTGTAGTGACATTTAATGGCCGACCACTTGATTTGACAGAAGTAGCGGAGTTATCTGATGGATTAGTCGAGGCGTGGTTCCCGGGAACCAAAGGAGCTCAAGCTGTTACGGAAATTTTATTTGGTGAAACCGCGCCAACAGGTAGATTGACAATGAGTTTCCCTCGAAATGTTGGACAAATTCCAGTTTATTACAATCATTTTAATACGGGACGTCCCATTGATGCGAATGATGCTGATAACAAATATGTATCGAAATATTTAGATGTTTCAAATGAACCGTTGTATCCTTTTGGTTACGGTTTAAGCTACGATAAGGTAAGTTATCAAGATTTAGTGATTCAAGAAGAAACGATTGGGCTAGATGGCAAAATCAGTGCAAGTGTCACACTTCAAAACAATAGCAATCAACCGGTAACGGAAACGGTTCAATGGTATGTCCGAGACATTGTCGGAGAAGTTGTTCGTCCAATGAAGGAATTAAAAGGCTTTGAAACATGCATTGTTCCAGCAGGTGAAAGTAAGCTGGTAACATGGGAAATTTCAGTAGAGGAACTGGCATATATCCATGTGAACTTAGAAAAGAAAGCAGATGCTGGTGAATTTGTAGTAATGGTGGGAAGCAATAGTTCAGAAGTACTAGCGAAAACGATAACAGTAAAAAATTGAGGTGTAAGTAGTGGAAAATAGAGTGTTGAAAAATGGCAAAACGACTTTTAATTTTTTGCCAACTGGGGATTTATATCAAGTGAAGCACCAAGGAATTCAGTTAAATCAAGTAAAAGGAAATGTCATTGATGGATCAATGAATGGGATTTACCTTCGTATTTTAGATGATCTTACAGCCATTCAAGCTTTTCCATTAATTGGAGGAGCTGCCAAAGGACACATGTCCGTTGGGGAAAATCAGTTGAAATGGCAAGGCACAATTTTAGATATTGCTTATGAAGTCGTTTTTTCATTGACGGATGCTGGAATTTGGTTTTGGGATATTTTGCTTTCAGGAAGCGGGCATGTTGTTGATGTTGTTTATGGACAAGATATAGGCTTAGCTACACCTGATTCGTTACTGGCAAACGAGGCTTATGTTTCGCAATACGTTGACCACCGTGTGTTATCTGATGATTTGGGTGTGGTAGTGGCTTCTAGGCAAAATCAAGTTCAAAATGGTCAAAATCCATACCTACAGCAAGGTTCTTTAACGGGAGCTGCGCATTTTTCAACAGATGGGTTTCAATTTTTTGGGAAAAGCTATAAAGGGACGAATGTTCCTGCTATTTTAGCAAAAGAACAATTGGAAGATCGTGTGTATCAATATGAGTTTGCATACGTGGCGCTACAAACGAACCCAATCGTCTTGCTTCAGCAACAAAAGGTTAATTTTTACGGCATGATACTAGAGGATCATCCTTTAAAGATCGAAACGATTGAAAATAAAGCACTTATTTTAGAGAAATATCAAGAAATTCAGCAAACTAAAGGGAGTTTTGTTCCAATTGAAAAAGCGACTAAAAATTCTCAAATTAGTGGAATTTTGAATGGAAAAGAGCTAAGTAATGGGCAATTAGACCAACTTTTCCCCGCTAGAAAGTTAGAAGAATTCTTAGCAGGCCAAATCAGTTCCTTTTTTACAGAGTCTAATGAACATGTGGTGCTTGCAAATAAAGAATTGGAAATGGAACGACCAAATGGACACATTTTAATGAGTGGTAAGAGTGTTGATGCAAAAGAAGAGACGTTAACGACTACTTCTTATATGTACGGGGTCTTTCAGTCGCAAATTGTGGCAGGCAATACATTTATGAATCGTTTTATTTCAAACACCAGAAATCCGTTGAATACCTTCAAAACAAGCGGACAACGTATTTATTTACTAGTAGATGGGTGCTATCAATTACTGGCGATTCCTTCTGCGTATGAAATGGGCTTTAATTATGCCCGGTGGCATTATCAACTAGTGGATGATTTAATTACCATTACAGTTTATACAAAAACGACTCAGTCAGAAGTTGCACTAACCGTTCATTCTAAGCAAGGGAAAAAGTATCAAGTGCTTGTAACACAAGAAATTATTGTCAATGATACCGCAACTGATAATGCGCCTGATATAAAGGTGAATGCTACAGAAAATCAGTTAATTGCAAAACCTAATCAAGCAACGTTAGCTTATCAAAAATATCCGAATCTAACGTATCGAATGGAATGGGAAAGTGATGGAACCGCTAAATGGATTGCCAGTGATTTTTGGTTTGAAGAAGAGCTTGCAGAAGTGCAGATTCCAGTGACAAGTTTATTATTTGAACAGGTGAGCGAGCTTAGTATTACGATTTCAGCTAGCCTAGAAGGTGAGTTAACCGCTGTTTCACCAGAGTCTTTTAATGAAGCGACAGAAGCGTATCGTCTTTATTTAGCAGATTTGCATCGTCATTTTAATTTGACATCAGAGACGCCAAACACTGAAATAGAGCGATACAATACCATTGTTTGGTGGTATACCCACAATATGTTAATTCACTACTTGGTTCCACATGGGTTGGAACAGTTTGGTGGAGCCGCTTGGGGAACAAGGGACGTCTGTCAAGGTCCAATCGAATTCTTTATGGCAACGCAACGTTTTGATGTGGTAAGGGAAATTTTAACGATGATTTTTGCACATCAATTTGTTGAGGATGGCAACTGGCCTCAATGGTTTATGTTTGATCGTTATGAGGAAGTAATGGCAGATGAAAGTCACGGGGATATTATTGTCTGGCCGTTAAAAGTAATTGGCGATTACTTGGTAGCAACTGGGGATGTTTCGATTTTGGAAGTAGAAGTTCCATACATGTCACGCAAGGATAAAAAAGCAACGGACTTTAAGGAAAGTGTGAAGGAGCATATTGCAAAAGAATTGGCGTATATTACATCACATTTTCTACCGGGAACGTATCTATCTTGTTATGGCGATGGCGATTGGGATGATACCTTACAGCCTTACGATAGTCGCTTGAAGGAAGATATGGCAAGTACGTGGACGGTAGCGTTGACGTACCAAGCATTAAAAACATTTGCAACAGGAATAGAAAAAGTAAACCCAGAATGGTCAAAAGAGTTACTGGAACTGGCCCAAAATGTCGAAAAAGATTACCGAAAATACATGCTACAAGATCAAACGTTACCTGGATTTGTGTTAAAAGAGGGTGAAAGTTTTGATTACATTGTGCATCCAACGGATCAAAAAACACAGATTGATTATCGTTTGTTGCCAATGACAAGAAGTATGATTAGTGAATTATTGACTCCAACAGAGATGCGTCACCATATGGCGCTAATTGAAGACAATCTATTGTTCCCAGATGGTGTTCATTTGATGAGTCAACCGGCGACTTACCAAGGTGGTGTTAGTCAATACTTTAAACGTGCGGAACAAGCTGCAAACTTTGGTCGAGAAATAGGGTTGCAATACGTTCATGCGCATATTCGTTATTCAGAAGCCTTAGCAAAAGTTGGAGAAGGTCAAAAAATGTGGCAGGCGCTCTCAACAATCAATCCTATTTTATTGACGGACTATGTTGCAAATGCGGAAATCAGACAAAGCAATGCATACTTTAGCAGCTCTGATGGCAAGTTTGATACACGCTATGAAGCAGCAACTCATTTTTCTGAATTAAAAACTGGAGATCGTCTTGTAAAAGGCGGATGGCGAATTTATTCTAGTGGACCAGGCATTTATTTGAACCAATTTTTCACTCATCTCATCGGGATTCAAGTAGAAAAGCAAGCGTTGATTTTAGACCCTATGCTTCCCATCGAGTTAGGGGAAGTGAAGGTTGACTTTGCCTACTTGTCGATGCCGCTTAAGGTGATTTATCGATGGCATGAAGCGGAGGATAGTGTTGTTATTAATCAGCAATCGGTTCCATTTAAACGAACGTTAAATCCTTATCGTACAGGTGGGTTTAAAATTGAAGGGAATCAAATGCAGGAAATTGTGAAGAATACGACGGGTCCGATTCAAGTGATTGTCTCCATGAAAACAAGGTAATAATTTAAAAGAGTCTCCTATATAAAATTCATTTTTATATAGGAGCTCATTTTAAATTGTATCAAGTTAAACGTTTCACTTAATTTTTGTTTAAAAATTTGATGAAATTAGATTAGAATAGCAAATTAAGTATAAGAGATTATTATGTTTTTATTGCTGATTTTTCAATGTTTATATGGTTTTTAATGGATTTATTTAATAAGTTGCGTTCTTAAAAATAAAAAGATTGCAAGCGGTTACTTATCGTGTTAGAATAATTTATAGAAACGTTTCGATAAAAGGTTTTTTAAGAAAGGAAGTATGAAAATTGCAAAATACTGGAGGGAGTCCAACTTTCGTTCGAAAATCTAGAAAAAAATTTAAAGATCGATTGAAAACATTTATATCACAGTGGCAATTGCAATCCATGGTTCTTCCAGGCATTGCTTTTATGTTTATTTTTACTTATATTCCTATTTACGGACTGATAATTGCGTTTAAGAGCTATACAGTTGTTGATACAATTAAAGATGCACCGTGGGTTGGATTAGAGAATTTCCGCATTATTATGAATGACCAATTTTTTTGGGAATCAGTGGTGAATACGCTAGGCATTAGTTTATTGAAATTATTGTGTGGCTTTTTTATTCCCATTGTTTTAGCGATTATGATTTTTGAAGTGAAAAGTGGTCCTTTTAAACGTGTTGTTCAAACCGTTTCCTACTTACCCCATTTCTTATCTTGGATTATTCTTGGTGGGATGCTGATTAGTTGGCTGTCAACAAGTGGTCTATTGAATCAAGTCTTAGAGGGCGTTGGAATGATTGAACCAGGAGCTGGGCCAAATTATTTGCTAGATGCCGATAAATATTGGTGGATTGCGGTTTTATCTGATATTTGGAAGGAAGCCGGATGGGGAACAATTCTTTATTTGGCGACAATGTCTCGAATTGATCCGACTTTTTATGAAGCGGCTCGAATGGATGGGGCAAATAAATTAAAACAAATTTGGTACATTACAATTCCAATGTTAAAACCTATTATTTCGTTAAATTTAATTTTAAATGTAAGCGGTCTACTAGGGTCGAATTTAGATCAAACATTAGTTTTAATGAACTCGCAAAACCAAGCAAAATCAGAAGTAATTAATTCCTATGTTTACCGAATGGGGTTGGCGCAAGGCGATTTCTCTTATGCTACCGCAGTTGGATTAGGAATTTCAGTTGTATCAGTTATTTTATTATTTGTAGCAAATCAAGCAACGAAAAAAATGAATGATAACCAATCGGTAATCTTCTAGAAAGGAGCTACATGATGGCACTCATTAAAAAGAAATCTCAAATGAAGGAAAGTCGTTCTTTCTATTTGATTAATACGATTTTACTTGTTCTCTTTACGCTAATCATTATTATTCCAATTTGGAATGTAATTGTCTCTTCTGTTAGTTCAGGAAAGGCATTGGCAGATGGTGGTTTGATGTTATGGCCTAAAGAATTAACCTTTGATAATTATAAGCGTGTTTTAAGTGATGGTTCGATTTTAAATGCGTTCTTTATCTCTGTTTCTAAAACCGTTTTAGGCGCATTAACTCATGTTTTATTTTGTTCAATTATGGCTTATGCCTTAAGTAAAAAGCGTTTGGTAGGACGTGGCTTTTATACAACGTTTGGCGTGATCACGCTTTACTTTGGAGGCGGCATGATTCCTTACTATTTATTGATTCGTTCATTAGGATTATTAAATAGCTTTTGGGTGTATATTATTCCGAGTCTGTTAAGTTATTATGACGTGATTATATTAATGAATTTTTTCAGAGAAGTTCCTGTATCGCTGGAAGAATCAGCTAGGATAGATGGCGCAAACGATTGGACCGTCTTTTTTAGAATCTTTTTACCATTATCAAAACCCGCTTTAGCAACGATTACCTTGTTTAGTGGGGTAGCACAATGGAATGACTTTATGACAACGAAAATGTTTATTACCGATAAGGCCTTGTATCCCTTACAAATGAAAATCTATGAAATTATTGTTCAGTCTCAAATGCAGGGAATGGACAATATGGGCGCAAGTGCAATTGTTGAAACCACTACAAGGGGTGTACAACTCGCCACGATTGTGATTACAACCATTCCGATTTTGATTATTTACCCATTACTTCAAAAATACTTTATTTCTGGAATGATGGTTGGAGCAGTTAAAGAATAAAAGGAGGCAATAAAAATGGTTAAGATGAAAAGTTTGGCAGTAGGGGTATCGTTAGTAGCATTGACAGCAGTAGTATTAGGAGCGTGCGGCGGGAAAAATGCAGAAAATGATGGAGGCAAAGATTTCTCGATTGCTGATCGTTATAAGCTAGACAAAACGAAACCAGCGTGGGAATTAGATAAGAAGGAAGAGCCGACAACCCTTACTTGGTATTTAAACTCTGATTGGAAAACGATTCCTTTTGGAGATGACGTAACGACTGCGCAAATTAAAAAAGACTTGAATATTGACGTTAAATTCATTACAGGTGATGATACGAAATTAAACACGATGTTTTCTGGTGGCGATATGCCCGATATTGTAACGTTATTTGATCCAACCTCTTCAGCTGCAAAAAAAGCCAATACATGGGCATACCCATTAGATGATTTGGCTAAAAAATACGATCCTTATTTCAAATCAGTAACCTATGACCAAACCTTCAAGTGGTATCAATTAGATGATGGGAAAACATACGGCTATCCAAACTACTCAAACACGCAAGAAGACTATGATAGTGGTGTGATTCCAGTAAATACCAATTTCATCATTCGTCAAGATATCTATGAAGCATTAGGCAAACCAAGTGTTGCGACACAAGCAGAATTTGAAAATGTGATGAACCAAATCAAAGAAAAATATCCAGAGTTAACACCATTTGGATTTAGCCCATTAGGAGATACCACAGGTTCGCTAGGTGAACCCTTACAAGATTGGTTAGGTGTACCGCTAGAAAAAGACGGAAAATTCTATGATCGTAACCTAGATAAAGACTATCTAAGCTGGGTGAAGACATTGAATAAAGTCTATCGTGATGGTAATATTAGTGATGATAGCTTCGCTGATGATGGCCCAACTTTTGATGAAAAAATCAAGTCTGGTAAGTATGCAACTTTATTTATCAATGGAACCAGTGGACTTGTGCCACAACTACAAACCTTCTCAAATAACAACAAAGGCAATGCGTATATGGCGATTGACGGACCAAAGAGCACACTTGGCAATGAGCCTACATTAAATCAAACAGGTATTTCTGGTTGGTTAGTAAACTATATTACAAAAGACGCTAAAGATCCTGCTAAAGCAATCCAATTATTCACCTATTTATTAGATAAAAAAGGACAAATTTTAACTCGTTACGGTGTTGAAGGCGAAACGTATCAATACAACCAAGACGGAAAAATTGAATTTTTACCAGAAGTATTAAAACTAAAAGAAGACAATCCAGTTGAATATAGTGAGAAATATCGTATCAGCGAATTCTTATACTTTAACCACGACCGCAACAATGCGTTAGGTGTTGGTTCAACAGATGCTTCTGTGAATCAAATGCAAGAGTGGGGCAAGGGAAAACTAAAACCTCATTTCATTATCGAAAATACCAATCCTGATGCGGGTACTCCAGAAGCTAGAAGCTTTGACGGCATTAAAACGAAATGGAGCACAGCGTTAGTTGGAATGATTCGCTCAAAAGATGATGCAGGATTTGATAAAAAATTAGCAGACTACAAAACATTCCTGAAAGAAAACAACTGGGATAAGATTGAAAAAGTAAGAAATGAAAAAATGAAAGAAAACAAAGAAAAACTTGAAACGAAAGACTAAGAGTAGGGGAGAAGCCAAAAAGAATCGTCTTTTTGGCTTCTTTCAACTAGGAAAGGAAACTGACCATGAATGATATCTTTAAATTAAATGGCCCGCTGTTTACCTTATTAAATCGAATCGCGAACTTAGCAATTCTAAATGTCTTGTTTATCCTTGCGTGTCTCCCAATTTTTACTATTGGTGCGGCGATAACAGCGCTATTTAGTGTGATTTATCGCTCGAATAAGGATGACCATTTGGCCATTGCCAAGGAGTTTTTTAAAGCTTTTCGAGAAAATTTTAAACAAAGCAGTTTGTTGTGGGGCATTCATTTAGTGATGATTTTACCTTATGTTGGTGTAACAGCCTACGTCATTCGTTCATTTCCAGTCTTTACGTTACCGATGGCAATTATCGGTTCAGTTTTAGCTCTCTATTTTATCGTACCCTATGCCTTACAAAGTCAGTTTAAAAATAGTGTGAAAGAAACAATGAAAAATGCGCTGTTGATTGTGTTTCGCTTTTTACCTTACGTGATGATGATGTTCTTAGTCGGCCTTGTCTTATTAGTGATTTTGCCGGTGTTTTATCGTCAGACATTCTACTTTGTCACCTTGTTTGGTTTTTCTGTTACAGCACAACTTCAACTTATTTTCTTTAAAAAAATCGTTACACAATTAGAACAATTAAAGGAGGGATGACAATTGGTTGGAATTAAAGACATTGCAAATCAAGCGGGAGTCTCTATTTCAACGGTTTCCTATGCGTTGAACAATAGTCCAAAAGTAAAAGAAGAAACACGGTCACGTATTATGAAAATTGCCGATGAGATGAACTACATTCCAAATATGGCAGGGCGGACATTGAAAAGGCAACAAACGAATTTGATTGGTGTTTATTTAACGAATTATGGAGGCTCATTTTATGGATCGCTCCTTGAAGGCGTAACTAAAACTCTTGGGAGACACGGTTACGATATGATTGTGTGTTCCGGAACAAAGTCCCATTTATTTTTACCAGAAAAATTAATTGATGGAGCCATTATTTTAGATGCTACTTTTCCAACAGCTGAAATCGAAAAATATGCTGAGCGAGAGCTGAATATCGTTGTATTGGATCGCGAACTAGAATCAGAAAAAGTCTGTCATGTCTTGTTAGATAATCAAGCAGGAACGACGTTAGCTTTAGATTATTTGTTAGCGCAAAGTCCAACGAAAACCTATATTGTAACGGGACCTGACCACACATATGACAGCAATATTCGGTTAGCGATTGCCAAGCAAGAACTGGAACGCTTTGAACATATTGAGTACGAGGTGCTGGAAGGAAACTTTACAAAAGAATCTGGAATGCGGGCAGCTAAAAAGATTGCGGAAAAAAATGAAAAAAACGTCGCTGTTTTTTGTTTAAATGACGAAATGGCCATCGGGATGTATGATTATTTAGCAAAAACCGACCTAGAAATTGGGAAGGATATTCGAATTATTGGTTTTGATCATTCGGAGGTCAGTCGTTATATCCAGCCTAGACTGGCTACTGTTGATTATTCGATGTACAAATGGGGCGCGGTTGCGGCAGAAAAAATATTAGCGTTGCTTGAGGGTACTCCTGCAAAAAGTGAGCGAATTTACACAACCTTGATTCGAGGGGAATCGGTGGAAGGAGTGCAAGATTAATGGTTTTTGAAAACTATTTACCCGAAATGACCCGCAAACCGGATTTTGAAGAATTTTGGAAACGAACCTTAAAAGAACTAGCTTCAGAAAAACTGGCTTTAAAATTAACCCCCTATGAATACCCGAGTGACTCGATTGAGATTTTTTCCATTCAATTCACAGGGTTATTTGGAGAAGTGTTAAATGGATGGTATCTTTTACCCAAAAATCGACAAGGGAAAGTTCCTTGCATGATTGACTATTTAGGGTATTTATCAGTTGTTGGAGAGCCGATTGGCCATTTACATTGGGCGTCATTAGGATTTGCAACTATTGTCATGGATGTTCGCGGACAAGGTGGGTTAACAGGAGATGCGCATCCATACCCAGTTCCATTACTACCAATGCCAATTACTCATGGATTACTCAATCGAGAAGTTTATTACCAACGAAGACTCTTCGCGGATGCGTTACGGTGTGTCGAAGCAGCAGAAGCTTTGCCTGAAATTGACAATAAGTTCATCAGCCTTACTGGAGCAAGTCAAGGAGGTGCCTTAGTAATGGCCACAGCTGCACTAGGCAAAGAACGAATTTTTGCTTCCTTTCCAGATGTTCCTAGCAGTTCAGATATAGCCACACGTATTCAAGAAGAAACAGGAAGTTTCAAAGCCATTGCGGACTATTTGCGTATGAATCCAGAAAATGAAACGGCTGTGCTAGATGTCCAAACTTATTTTGATACTATGAATTTAGCGGAATGGATTACCTGCCCCGTTTATGCCTCAGTAGCATTGAAAGACCCTGTTTGTCCTGCGAAAAATTATTTTGCTTCCTACAATCGAATTCAATCAAAAAAAACGATGACTTGTTATCCTTACAATGGCCATGAGGGTGGCGGACAAAAGCATTTGTTGAAGAAAATGAGGCTGGCTAAACAGTTGGTTGAAGAGAGAAGTAGATATTGAAACTGCAGGAAATAAACTAACCTTTCATGTTACGAATATCAGTGGTACTGGCGGAAGCTACACTCAATTTATTAAAGGCAATGATACAACAGAAATTATTGAGTTTGATGGAAATGCAAGTTTCCCAAACAACCCTACCAGAAAAGATACAGTTAGAAATTCAGATCATGTTATTATAAATACAGAAGAGTTGTGGAAAAATAATTAATTGATTTAGTAGACTTAAGAAACTATCAGTATACCGGTTTCTTGGGTCTTTTTATTTTGTTTTATAGTTGAATTTTTAGCGTGTCTTCAATTTTTTTTGATGTTATTTTATTAAAAAATAGTCTGGAAATTAAAAAATAATACTTGACATCCCATGAGATTAGAATTAGATTAGTAAATAAGAATTAGATTAAAAATAAATTAAAAAATAAATGGAGAACCCAAACGAAAAGGAGAATACAATGATGATGACTCAAACAACTAAAGCTAACCAAAAAACGCCAATGTTCCATTCAGTCATTACAATTTTATTACTTTAGAAGGGCTTTGAACACTGAAAAATCAGTAGTTTGAGTCCTGTTTGTGATTGCTAAACGGGATTCTTCGCTAAAAGCATCCCTACTTTATTGTATAGGGATGCTTTTTTTATTTTAAAGAAAAGGAGTGATAAGGATGCGTAGTGATACGATCAAAAAAGGAGTAGAACAAGCTCCAGCAAGAAGTTTATTGCATGCAACAGGTCAAATAAGAAGTTCGGGGGATATGGACAAACCGTTCATTGCAATTTGTAATTCTTATATTGATATTGTTCCAGGTCACGTTCATCTAAGAGAACTAGCAGATTTGGCAAAGGAAGCCATTCGTGAAGCTGGAGGAATTCCTTTTGAATTTAATACGATTGGAGTAGACGACGGAATTGCGATGGGACATATTGGGATGCGTTACTCCTTACCAAGCCGTGAAATTATTGCCGATGCTGCAGAAACAGTTATTAATGCCCATTGGTTTGACGGCGTCTTTTACATACCAAACTGTGACAAGATTACGCCAGGTATGCTATTAGCAGCTGTTCGAACGAATGTACCCGCTATTTTTTGTTCAGGAGGTCCCATGAAAGCAGGACTTTCTGCAACTGGTAAAGCATTGACACTCTCTTCTGTCTTTGAAGCGGTAGGAACCTTTAAAGAAGGCAAAATGTCGAAAGAAGAATTTCTAGATATGGAGGCAAATGCTTGTCCAACCTGTGGCTCTTGTGCGGGAATGTTTACGGCTAATTCAATGAATTGTCTGATGGAAATTCTTGGAATGGCAGTCCCTTTTAACGGAACAGCCTTAGCCATTTCAGATGAGCGTCGTGAGTTGGTGAGGCAATCAGCTTTTCATTTGATGGATTTAGTGAAAAATAATATCAAACCGAGAGACATCATTACAAAAGATGCCATTGATGACGCCTTTGCTTTAGACATGGCAATGGGAGGCTCAACTAACACTGTTTTACACACATTAGCCTTAGCCAATGAAGCAGAAATCGACTATGAACTAGAGCGAATCAATGAAATCGCAGCTCGTGTTCCTTATTTATCCAAAATTGCTCCCTCTTCTGCTTATTCAATGCACGATGTCCATGAAGCGGGTGGCGTACCTGCGATTATCAAAGAGCTAATTGATTTAGAAACGGCTATTCATCCCGATCGAATAACAGTAACAGGAAAAACACTTCGAGAAAATGCAGCGAACGCTAAGATTTTAAATACGGAGGTTATTCATCCAAAGGAAAATCCTTACAGCCCAGTTGGCGGTTTGTCCATGCTATTTGGCAATATTGCTCCAAAAGGCGCAACTATCAAGGTAGGTGGCGTTGATCCTTCTATCAAAGTTTTTAAGGGAAAAGCCATTTGTTTTTCCACTCATGATGAAGCAGTGGCAGCTATTGACGATCACCGCGTTACACGAGGACATGTAGTGGTGATTCGTTATGAAGGACCAAAGGGCGGTCCTGGAATGCCTGAAATGTTGGCGCCTACCTCATCTATTGTTGGGCGTGGTTTAGGAAAAGAGGTAGCTCTCATTACAGATGGTCGTTTTTCAGGAGCAACAAGAGGAATTGCGGTGGGACATATCTCGCCAGAAGCAGCAGCAGGTGGACCAATTAGTTTAATTGAAGATGGCGATGAAATTACCATTGATTTAGTTCAACGAAAAATTGATATGGCGGTTTCAGATGAAGAGCTAGAGCAACGGAAAAAACGAGTACCAAAGTTTAAGGCAAAAGTAAAAACCGGCTATTTAGCAAGATATACGGCTTTAGTCACTTCTGCTCATACCGGTGGGGTATTAAAAATTCCAGATGACTTATTAGATTAAATGAGAGGTGAATCCGATGGAATCGAATAAACAAGCAATGAAAAGTGGCGCAAAACTTTTAGTAGAGGCCTTAGAAAACCAACACGTAGATTTGATTTTTGGTTATCCTGGCGGAGCCGTTTTGCCTCTCTACGATGAATTTTATAAAAGTAACATTCCCCATATCCTAACCAGACATGAGCAAGGCGCAGTTCATGCAGCAGAAGGCTATGCACGTGTAACTGGAAAGCCTGGAGTGGTGGTAGTTACGAGTGGTCCGGGAGCGACGAATGCTTTGACAGGAATTGCAGATGCAATGAGCGATTCGATTCCTTTAGTTGTCTTTACAGGGCAAGTTCATCAGCCGGGAATTGGAAAAGATGCCTTTCAAGAAGCAGATATGATCGGCTTAACTACACCAATTACTAAATACAACTATCAAATTCGCGATGTAAAAGAATTGCCAAGAATTGTCAATGAAGCTTTTTATATCGCTTCAACCGGTCGCAAAGGTCCGGTAGTCATCGACATTCCTAAGGATATTGGAATCTTAACAACAGCCAACGTTCATCCCATTGACATAGAGTTGCCAGGTTATCATCCAGAATCTACTTTTAACGAGGATCAACTAAGCCGAGTGTTCCAGTTGTTAAAAAAAGCGAAGAAACCTTTGATTTTAGCTGGAGCGGGCATACATCATAGTGGAGCAGTAGAGGCGTTGCAAGAGTTTAGTCAGTATCATCAAATCCCTGTTTTAACAAGTTTATTAGGACTAGGAAGTATCCCCCATAACGATCTATTATTTTTAGGAATGGGCGGTATGCATGGTTCTTATGCAGCTAATATGGCGTTGTCTGAATGCGATGTGTTGCTTAATTTTGGGGCCCGTTTTGACGATCGTTTAGCAACGAAGCCAACTGAATTTGCACCTAATGCTGCAATTGTTCATGTTGATATTGATCCAGCTGAACTGGGAAAAGTCATTCAGACAGATGTTCCGATTCATGGTGATTGTCAAGAAGTCCTAACTCAATTGCTAACGATGCAGAAGGAACCACTTTTTCCTCAAGCAGAATGGCTTCGAACAAGTCAATTAAGAAAAACAAACTATCCTTATAAATACACAGATTCGACTGAGATTATCAAACCTCAAAAAGCGATTGAATTAATTGGAGAAATAACAAATGGTGAAGCAATTGTTACAACTGATGTAGGGCAACATCAAATGTGGGTTGCACAATTTTATCCATTTAAAGAACGTTATCAATTGGTCACAAGTGGTGGATTAGGAACGATGGGTTTTGGAATTCCAGCTGCAATTGGCGCACAGTTTGCCTATCCAGAAAAATTAGTCGTCTGCTTTGTAGGCGATGGAGGGTTTCAAATGACCAATCAAGAACTGGCTATTTTAAACGACTATCAGTTAAATGTTAAATTTATTATTTTAAACAATGGCGTTTTAGGAATGGTGAAACAATGGCAAGAAAAATTTCATGGCGAACGCTTTTCTCATTCGATATTTAATAGTCAACCCAATTTTGTAAAACTAGCAGATGCCTATGGTATTAAAGGAATTCAGCTAACGGCCCCCACAACCTTAGAAGCAGATTTGAAGGCTATCTTTAATGAAACGGGTCCTGCGGTCATCGATATTATTGTAGACAGCAACGAGTTGGTTTTGCCAATGGTAGCAGCAGGTCAACCCAATCATTGTATGGAAGGAGTGGAGTAAATGCGACGATTGATTACAGCTACAGTTAAAGATATGACCGGAGTGATGAATCGCTTTACAGGTGTATTTGCTAGAAGGCAATACAATGTATTAAGCATCGCTGTTGGAAAAACGATTGAAGCAGGTATTTCAAGAATCACCATTGTCGCAGCGATTCCAACGGAGGAAGATGCTAGACAAGTGGTTCAACAACTTAAGAAACAAATTGATGTTTTAAAGGTCAAAGATATTACGGATTGTTCTCATGTCGAGCGGGAATTGGTTTTATTGAAAGTGACCGCTCCACTCAAAAAACGTGCTGAAATCAACGCATTGATGGAACCCTTCCGTGGAACCGTGATTGATGTTGGAACAGAAAACATCGTCATTCAATTAGCAGGAACAAGTGAAAAAATAGAAGCCTTCATTGAACTAATTACTCCTTACGGTATTGAACAAATTGCACGAACAGGTGTTGCTGGTTTTACACGAAGTCCTAAAAATAATCAGGAATTATAGCACTACCCAATAAACTAAAAAACTTGGAGGTACAAAAAATGGCAAAAATATATTATGAAAATTCAGTAGCAACAGATGCGTTAACAGGTAAAAAAATTGCAGTGATTGGATACGGTTCGCAAGGACATGCTCATGCTCAAAATTTACAAGATACAGGTCATGAAGTTGTAATTGGCATTCGCGAAGGGGATTCCGCAGATAAAGCGAGAGCAGATGGATTTGAGGTGCTTTCAGTTGCCGAAGCAACGAAGCAAAGTGACGTAGTGATGATTTTATTACCAGATGAAAATCAAGGAAGTGTTTATGAAGCTGAAATCAAACCGAATTTAAAAGCAGGAGATGCGCTAGTCTTTGCTCATGGTTTTAATATTCATTTTGATGTTATTGAACCGCCAGCAGATGTAGATGTTTTCTTAGTAGCACCAAAAGGTCCAGGACATTTAGTACGTCGAACTTTTGTAGAAGGAGCAGCTGTTCCAGCATTGTTTGCAGTTTATCAAGATGCCACCGGAAATGCACGTGACTTAGCATTGTCCTATGCAAAAGGAATTGGGGCAACAAGAGCAGGTGTTTTAGAAACCACCTTTAAGGAAGAAACTGAAACGGATTTATTTGGTGAACAAGCCGTTCTTTGTGGCGGAGTGACGCGTTTAATTCAAGCGGGTTTTGAAACACTAGTGGAGGCAGGTTATCAACCAGAAGTAGCTTATTTTGAAGTGTTACATGAGATGAAATTAATTGTTGATTTGATGTATGAAGGTGGAATGGGTAAGATGCGCCATTCGATTTCCAATACGGCTGAATACGGGGATTATGTATCAGGCCCTCGTGTAGTGACGGAGGATGCGAAAACAGCAATGGGAGAGGTATTGGCAGATATTCAAAATGGAACGTTTGCAAAAGCCTTTACAGCAGATAACGCCAATGGATTTCCTGAATTTAAAGCGATGCGTGAAAAACAAAAGGGTCATCAGATTGAAGCAGTGGGGGCAACATTACGTGAAATGATGCCTTTTGTAAATCCAAAAAATTAAACTAAATAGCAGCACCTTTCTTTCAATTAAGGAAGAAGGGTGCTCCTTTATAAAAACAACGGAGGAGGAATTGGAAATGACAGAGATTCAATTTTTTGATACGACTTTGCGAGATGGCGAACAAACGCCAGGTGTTCATTTTGACCAAAACGAAAAAGTTCAAATTGCAAAACAACTTGAAAAATGGGGCGTAAATGTGATTGAAGCAGGATTCCCAATTGCTTCAAAAGGTGATTTTGAATCTGTACAAGCAATTGCTAGAGCTTTAAAAAAAGCGACTGTTTGTGGACTAGCTCGTTGCGTCAAGGAAGATATTGATTGTGCCTACGAAGCTCTTAAAGAAGCTTTTTCTTCACAAATACATATCTTTATAGCTACCAGTGACATTCATTTAAAATATAAGTTGAAAATGACTCAAACAGAAGTTTTAGAAACGATTCAAGAGCACGTTCGCTATGCAAAAGAGCGTTTTGAAGTTGTACAGTTTTCTCCAGAAGATGCCACTCGAACGGAATGGGGCTTTTTAGTCCAAGCAGTTCAAACGGCAATTGATGCAGGGGCTACGATTATTAATATTCCTGATACAGTAGGCTATACCAATCCGACTGAATTTGGCGCTCTTTTTCGTCATTTAAAAGAGCAGATTCTTCAATTTGATGAGGTGATTTTTTCAACCCACTGTCATGATGATTTAGGAATGTCTGTTGCCAATGCGCTTGCCGCAATTGAAAATGGTGCAAGGCGTGTCGAGGGAACTGTCAATGGAATTGGAGAACGTGCAGGCAATACCTCTTTAGAAGAAGTCGCTGTAGCATTGCATATTCGAAAGGACTACTATCAAGCTGACTCGACGATTGTTTTAAATGAAACCAAACGAACCAGTGAGTTGGTTAGTCGTTTATCCGGCATGATGGTACCTAAAAATAAAGCTGTAGTTGGAGGGAATGCGTATGCGCATGAGTCAGGAATCCATCAAGATGGTGTTTTGAAAAATCCTGACACCTATGAAATTATCACACCTTCTCTAGTAGGCGTAGAAAAGAATAGCTTGTCTCTTGGAAAACTATCCGGCCGACATGCATTCTTAACGCGTTTGGCAGAACTTGGTTATCACTTAGAAAAATCCGAAGCAAAAGGAGCTTTTCAGCGCTTTAAACAATTAGCCGACATGAAAAAGAACATTACAGAAGAGGATCTTCACGCTCTTGTGCTGAGTCAAGAAGTAGAAAAATCAGCTAAATACGAGCTGACTCATTTGCAGTTACAGTACGTTACTGGTGGCGTTCAAGGAGCCGTTTTAACCATCGTAACCGATGAAAAGGTCATCTTAGAAGATGCGGCTACAGGATCTGGGAGCATTGAGGCAATCTATAATACAATTAGCCGTTTATTGGGTCAAGAAGTGGAATTGACAGACTATCGAATTCAGTCAATCACTAATGGGAAAGATGCGCAGGCAGAAGTGCACGTTGCAGTCAAAGCACAAAATGGAGAGCTGTATCACGGAATAGGTATTGATTTCGATGTGTTGAATGCATCCGCAAAAGCGTATCTACAAGCATGCAGCAAAGTAAAAGAGCAAACTGAAAAAAGGGGGATAAATTAGTGGCATACCAAATTACAGCTTTGTCAGGAGACGGTATTGGTCCTGAGCTTATGGCGAGTGGCTTGCAGGTATTAAACCAAATAGGCGAACGATTTGAGCACCGTTTTACAATTCAAGAAAAACCCTTTGGAGGGATTGCCATTGAAGAACAAGGAAATCCGTTGCCAGCAGAAACGGTAACCGCTTGTCAGCAAGCAGATGCGATTTTATTAGGAGCAATTGGTGGCGAACAATGGCAAAATTCAGAAAATACGCCAGAAATGGGTCTGTTGCGATTACGAAAAGAACTGCGCTTATTTGCAAATTTACGCCCGATTACAGTTCCTAACAGCGTTGCTCACTTGTCGCCATTAAAAGCAGAAATAGTGACAGGAAGCGACTTTGTGGTAGTTCGTGAATTAACTGGGGGCTTGTATTTTGGAGAGCCAAAGGAGCTTCGGGAATTTGATGCAGTGGATACGCTTCACTATACAAAAAAGGAGATTGATCGAATTGTACGCTACGCTTTTGAACTGGCGATGACAAGACGGAAAAAAATCACTTCGGTAGATAAGGCAAACGTACTAGCCACCAGTAAATTATGGCGTCAGACGGTGGAGGAAATAAGAACTGATTTTCCAGAAGTAACGGTGGAACATTTATATGTTGATGCTGCTTCCATGCTGTTAATTCAACGCCCTACAGAATTTGATGTGTTGGTAACGGAAAACTTATTTGGAGATATTTTAAGTGACGAAGCCTCGGTTTTAACAGGATCGTTAGGTATGTTGCCTTCAGCGAGCCATAGTGTATCAGGCCCTTCTTTGTACGAGCCAATCCACGGTTCAGCCCCAGATATTGCAGGAAAGAATTGTGCCAATCCCATGTCGATGATTTTATCTGTCGCCTTAATGTTGCGACAAAGCTTTGGGTTACATGAGGAAGCAAATGCAATTGAACTAGCAGCGGACCAAATTATGCGGAACGGTTATCTAACAGCTGATTTAGGGGGAAGTACGACAACGACTGACTTTACAAAACAGTTGTGTAAAAAAATTCGTGAAGGAGGGAGCGACTAATGGGGAAAACCTTATTTGATAAGCTATGGGATCGACATGTGATTTACGGAGAAATCGGTGAGCCACAACTATTATATGTTGATTTGCATTTAATTCATGAAGTCACGTCTCCTCAAGGATTTGAAGGTCTTCGTTTGGCCAATCGAGGAGTTAGAAGACCAGATAAAACTTATGGGACATTGGATCACAATGTTCCAACCGAGGATATTTATCATATCCAAGATTTAGTTGCTAAGAAACAAATTGAAGCCCTCCAAAATAATTGTCGAGAATTTGGCATCACGTTGGCTGATAACGGCAGTGAAAATCAAGGGATTGTGCATATGGTTGGACCAGAAACGGGTCTAACACAGCCAGGGAAGGTAATCGTGTGTGGTGATTCCCATACAGCAACTCATGGAGCCTTTGGTGCTATCGGTTTTGGCATTGGAAGTAGTGAAGTGGAACATGTGTTGGCTACGCAAGCAATTTGGCAGCAAAAACCTAAATCAATGGGGATTGAAATTACGGGGAAATTGGCTAAAGGCGTCTATGCAAAGGATATCATTCTTCATTTAATCGCAACATACGGGGTTGCTTTTGGAACGGGGTATGCAGTAGAGTACTTTGGCGAAACAGTTCGTGGAATGACCATGGAAGAACGCATGACGATTTGCAATATGGCCATTGAAGGTGGCGCAAAAATGGGGATGATGGCGCCAGATCAAACCACATTTGATTACCTCGAAGGTCGAAGCTACGCACCCAAAAACTTTGCTAAAGCTGTGTCAGATTGGCAAACGTTAACGACTGATGCCGATGCACACTTTGATACATTACTACAGCTAGATGTGAGTGAATTAGCACCCTACGTGACGTGGGGAACGAATCCAGAAATGGGCGTGCCCTTTGGAACTGCTTTTCCTGCAAGTGAATCCATGAATCATGAACGAGCGTACGATTACATGGGGTTAAAACCAGGGCAAAAGGCAGAAGATATCCCTTTAGGTTACGTGTTTATAGGGTCGTGTACAAATGGAAGGTTATCAGACTTAAAAGAAGCCGCAAAACTAGTGGATGGAAAAACAGTGAAAGCGGAGATACGTGCCTTGGTTGTACCGGGATCGAGACAAGTAAAAAGAGCAGCTGAAAAAATAGGGTTGGATAAAATTTTTAAAAAAGCTGGTTTTGAATGGCGTGAGCCAGGATGTTCCATGTGTTTAGGAATGAATCCAGATCAAGTTCCTGCTGGGATACATTGTGCATCAACTTCGAATCGGAATTTTGAAGGGCGGCAAGGAAAAGGAGCTCGAACACACTTAGTTAGTCCCGCTATGGCAGCTGCAGCAGCTATTCACGGACATTTTATTGATATAAGACAGGAGGTGTGATGAAGATGGAGCCAATTAACAGACATTTTGGCACAACGGTTGCTTTAATGAATGATAACATTGATACCGATCAAATTATTCCCAAATCATTTTTAAAGCGAATTGAAAAAACAGGCTTTGGAGAATTTTTATTTGATGAGTGGCGCTATTTGCCTGACAGAACGCTAAATGAAGATTTTTCATTAAATGATCCAGATAGGCAAACTGCAACGATTTTAATTACGGGGGAAAACTTTGGATGTGGATCTTCTCGAGAACACGCAGCATGGGCATTGTTAGATTACCATTTTCGCGTCATTATTGCGGGAGGTTATAGTGATATTTTTTATATGAATTGTACAAAAAATGGCATCTTACCGATTGAACTGCCTAAAAAAGCAAGACAAGCATTAGCTACATTAAAAGGTCATCAAAAAATTGAAATTAATTTACAACAACAACTAGTGAAGAGTCCCGTTGGAGAGTACTCCTTTACGATTGACCCCGTTTGGAAACACAAACTGATTCATGGCTTAGACGATATTGCAGTGACCCTAGGAAGCCATCAAGAAGCATTAACGAATTATGAAAAGCAAGTTGACTTTAATTATCAATAGAAGGAGGTTACTTTGTGGAGAAATTTGTTACAAAAACAGAAATCGAGAAAGCTTATCAAGTCTTAAAGCCAATTGTAAAACAGACACCGTTAGAAAAAGATCTGTATCTTTCAAAAAAATACAATTGCAATGTTTACTTAAAAAGAGAAGACTTACAATGGGTCCGTTCATTTAAATTACGAGGTGCTTATTATGCCATTTCTCAACTCTCAAAAGAGCAGATGAAACAAGGTGTAACCTGTGCGAGTGCTGGAAATCATGCACAAGGAGTCGCTTATACTTGTGCTACATTAGCAATACCAGCAACTATTTTTATGCCTACAACGACTTCAGCTCAGAAAATTTCCCAAGTAGAATTTTTTGGTGGAGAAATGGTAAAAGTTGTGTTAACAGGAGATACATTCGATGAATCAGCCTTTGCAGCGAGCGCTTTTTCAAAAGAAAAAGGGTCTGTATTTATTCATCCATTTGATGATCCAGCGATTATAGCAGGTCAAGGAACAGTGGGGGTGGAAATCAATACAGATTTAGATAAAGCTGGAATCAAAGCCGATTATTTATTGGCTGCAGTTGGTGGAGGAGGCCTTATTTCAGGTCTGCTCAGTTACTTTAAAGAGGTAAGCTCAACTACTAAAGTCATTGGAGTTGAACCTTCCGGTGCTGCTTCAATGGAGCTATCATTAGCTCAAGGGAGTGTTACGACTTTATCAGAAATCGATAAGTTCGTAGATGGCGCAGCAGTTGGAAAAGTAGGGCAGTTAAATTACCAACATTGTAAAAAATGGATTTATAAAATGATAAGCGTTGAAGAAGGTGCAGTCTGTTCAACGATTTTAGATTTATATACAAAGCAAGCGATTGTTGCGGAGCCGGCAGGAGCATTATCGGTTGCAGCATTAGAAGCGATGAAGGAAGAACTAGTTGGTAAAACAGTGGTTTGTGTGATTAGTGGAGGGAACAATGACATTAATCGAATGCAAGAGATTGAAGAGCGGTCATTGTTATTTGAAGGACTAAAGCATTACTTTTTAGTGAATTTCCCACAAAGACCAGGTGCCTTGAAAGAATTTGTGAACGTTGTACTAGGACCAAATGATGATATTACAAAATTTGAATACACGAAAAAAGTAAATCGAGGAAGTGGTCCTGTTATCATCGGAATTCTCTTAAAAGAGAAGAGTGACGCTTCTGAACTCGAGGAACGTGTAAGAAGTTTTGATTCGTCGTATCTTTCAATTAATAAAAATCCCATGCTATATACGTTATTGGTATAGTGTAACTATTTACTATATTACAGTAAGTAATTTTTTTGTCACTGAAACGAAAATTATTAAGCTGCTTTTTTGTGCTATACTCAGTTCATACAAAACAAACATTATGAATAAAAAAAATATAGATATGAAGAGAAAAGCGGAGGAAACAGCAGTGAATAAAAAAATGACCCAATTAGCCGTTTTAACAGTGCTATTAGCTAGCCCAGTTGTTTCAACTATTGCAGTTCATGCAGAAACAATTGATACAAAAATCGAAGAACAAGATAAAAAAATCGATACATTAAAAAGTCAAACAAAATTAACTCAAGATGATTTAGTGAAAATAGAAGATACTGTATCAAAAAATGAAGACAAATCAAAACAAATTTTAACAGATATCCAAAATACACAAAATGATGTGGATCGTTTAGCCAAAGAAAATATGAAGCTAACTAAAAAAATTGAGCAACGCAACGATCAATTAAAAGAGCAAGCCCGCTCTGTTCAAGTCAATGGCGCATCTGAAAATTACATTGAATTTGTGATTTCAGCCGAGTCTTTATCGGATGTTATTGGACGAATTGACGTGGTAAGCCAAGTCGTTTCAGCGAATCGCAATATGGTAAAACAACAAGCTGAAGATAAAGCTAAAGTTGCAGCTCAAGAAAAAGAAGAGTCAAAAAAAGTGAATGAGCAAAAAACATTAGCGCAAGAATTATCAGAAACACAAAGCAAGTTGCAACAACAAAAATTAGAAAAAGAAACAATCGTAGCTCAATTAGCAGCTGATACATCAACTGCCGAAGGGGATAAACAAACCTTCTTAGCTCAAAAAGTTGCAGCTGAAAAACAAGCCGAGGACTTTAGAATTGCTAAATTAGCAGCCGACAAACAAGCGCAAGAAAATGCCGCAGCTCAAAAAGCTGTTGCTGAAGAAGCTGCAAAAGCAAATGTTAAAACACCGGCTGTAGCAGCACCAACAAATACAACTACGAATAACAACAACCAAGGCTCATCTTCAACGCCTGTTGGTGGCGGAGCATATGGAATGCCTGTTAATAGCCCAGTGTCATCGTCTTATGGACCTCGTTCTGGTTACGACCAAAACGGTTTCCACAAAGGAATTGATTTTGCAAGCCCAGTTGGAACTCCAGTCCACGCCTCATTAGATGGAGTGGTTGTCATTGCACAACAAGACGGAATGCCTGTATCAGGTTATGGTATCGCAACAGTTATCAAACACGACAACGGGACATGGACGCTGTATGCTCACCAATCTTCTCAATCAGTTCGTGTAGGTGATCGTGTCACAAAAGGACAAGTTATTGGTGCAACTGGCGCAACGGGACAAGTTGATGGACCACATTTACATTTTGAAATCCGCACAGCGCAAAATGGCGGAATGGGAAATGTTGTCAACCCAGCACCTTTATTAGGACTATAATCAATTAGATTAAGTCCTAATAAAAAAGCTTTTTCAATTAACAGTTGACAAACCTAAAAATCTTTTCTATACTTGTAACAATTCAAAAATTTAGTTATGGAGTGAGTGACATGAGTTTAACTAACAATACTAATAAACAATTAAATAATCGTTACTTTAGCTATTTTAGATAAGTTTGTAGTCATGAAACTCATGGGTGCAGACAACGCAAACTTGTTTGTATCTATGATGGCTAGAGAATTTTAAGTTGACCAAATTCGCCACATAGATTTCGAAAAAATCTATGTGGCTTTAATAGTTCAGTGATGACGATTCTGTTCATCCGTTAGCATCCACTTTAGATTTTTGACAAATCTAAAGTGGATGCTTTTTTATTGGCATTTTGATCTAAAAATCACTAATCCAAACTGAATTCAAGAAAACTTATCCAAAGGAGGAGCACTAAATGGCAGAAAGAATCACAGGAAAAACAGAACTAATTGGCTTATTTGCAACACCGATTCGTCATAGTATTTCTCCGCAAATGCATAATGAAGCTTTTCAACGTTTACAGTTGGATTATGCGTATCTAGCTTTTGAAGTTGGACAAGAACAACTTCCATCCGCAATTCAATCTATCAAAACACTCGGAATGAGAGGCGCTAACTTATCAATGCCAAATAAGCAACTGGCATGTCACTATATGGATTATCTTTCCCCAGCAGCAAAACTGGCGGGAGCAATCAATACAATTGTCAACGACAATGGAGTATTAACAGGACATATAACCGATGGAACAGGTTTTATGAGTGGTTTGCTACAAGAAGGAATTCAAATTATAGGGAAAAAAATGACTCTACTTGGAGCAGGAGGTGCGGCAACTGCTATCTGCATTCAAGCAGCGTTAGACGGTGTGTCATCAATTGCAATCTTTGACCGTTATCCAGAAAAATATAAAGAAAAAATTGCGACTATCAAAAAAGAAACGAATTGTACTATTCAGATTTATGACTTAGCAGATTCGGATAAATTACACATTGAAGTGAGAAACAGTGCAATTTTGGTCAATGCTACAAACGTAGGCATGAAGCCATTAGAAAATGAAACCCCCATTCATGATACAAGTGTATTTAGAAAAGATTTAGTGGTGGTAGATGTTATCTATACTCCAAGAGAAACCATAATGCTTAAGCAAGCAAGAGAGGCGGGTTGCCAAACGTTAAACGGTTTAGGGATGTTGCTTTGGCAAGGAGCTGCAGCATTTCAATTATGGACAGGAAAAGAAATGCCGGTTGCTGAAATCAAAGAGTTATTATTTTAACTAAAAACAATTAATGGAGGAACAGATAATGATTATTACAATGAAAGCAGAAGCAACACAAGAAGAGATTCAAGCGGTGATTAAAAAAGTTGAAGAAGAAGGCTTAGCAATTCAACTGAATGAAGGGTTAGAAAAACTTGTTATCAGCGTTATTGGTGACACAACGAAAATTCAAGAAGCACTATTTGAAGCCTGCGATGGTGTTGAAAATGCAGAGAAAATTTCATCCACTTACAAATTAACAAGCCGTGAATTCCACCCAAGTTCAACCGTAATTGACGTTGACGGTATTAAAATTGGAGATGGTCATTTTGTTACAATGGCAGGTCCTTGTTCGGTAGAATCTAGAGAGCAAATTATCGAAACTGCAAAAATTGCTAAAGCAGGAGGCGCTCAATTTTTACGTGGAGGTGCCTTTAAACCAAGAACATCGCCATATGCCTTCCAAGGGCTAGAAGAAGAAGGCTTGAAATACATGCGTGAAGCTGCAGATTTAACTGGATTAAAAGTAATTACCGAAGTAATGGATATTGAAAATTTACCATTAGTAGCAAAATACGCAGATATGCTTCAAATTGGTGCCCGAAATATGCAAAATTTCCAATTGTTACGTGCTGTAGGAAAAACGGGAATGCCTATCGCGCTAAAACGTGGCATTTCAGGTACGATAGATGAGTGGATTCATGCGGCTGAATACATTGCCAATGAAGGAAACTTTAATATTCTGTTTGTTGAACGTGGCATTCGTTCATACGAAACTTACACTCGAAATACCTTTGACTTAAGTGCAGTGCCAGCGATTAAAAAATTAAGTCATTTTCCAATTATGGTAGATCCAAGTCACGGAACAGGTCGCTGGGAAATGATAGAGTCAATGTCATTAGCTGGAATAGCTGCTGGAGCCGATGCTTTGATTGTGGAAATTCATCCAGATCCAGCTAACGCATTATCTGATGGGCCGCAGTCGCTAACTCCTGAAAACTACGAAAAAATGATGAAAAAAGTAACAAAATTAACAGCGTTCATGAAAGAAATCGACGAATAGGAAGTGGACAACTCATGGAAATCAATGTAAATTTACCCGACCATCGCTACACACTTACCATTGAAAAGGGCTTGCTACAAGATGTTGGCAATTGGGTCAAAAAAAAATGGCAGCCGCAACGTATTGTGGTGGTGACAGATGAAACCGTTGAGGCATTATATGGAGAAACGGTAATCACGAGCTTAACTAAAGCAGGTTTTAAAGCTCATTTAGCCGTTGTACAACCGGGAGAAACGAGTAAAAGCTTAACTGTAGCAGAAGCATTATATGGTGCGTTTCTAGATGCTGGACTAACCCGTACCGATGGTGTGATTGCGTTGGGCGGTGGAGTAATTGGAGATTTAACAGGTTTCGTTGCGTCTACTTACTTGCGAGGGGTGCATTTTATGCAAATTCCAACGACGCTATTAGCACAAGTCGATAGCAGCATTGGAGGCAAAACCGCGGTTAATCTACCTCAGGGGAAAAATTTGATCGGCACCTTTGCTCAACCTGATGGGGTTTTAATTGATCCCATGACATTGAATACTTTAGAGCCACGCCGAATTCGTGAAGGCATTGCTGAAATAGTGAAAATGGCTGCGATAGCGGATTATGAACTTTGGACACTACTAGCGAGTCTAAAAGATGAGGCAGAGCTAGTTGCTCACAGCGTAGAAGTTATTGCTGCGTGTTGTGAAATCAAGCGAAAAGTAGTAGAAGAAGACGAATTTGATACTGGAAATCGTTTGTTACTAAACTTTGGGCACACGATTGGCCATGGCATTGAGCAAGTTGCAGGGTATGGCATCTGCACACATGGAGAAGCCGTTGCTATTGGAATGGTTCAAATGAACACCATTACCGAAAAAAAAGGACTCACAGCAGTTGGCACAACGCAGCAATTAAAGGATATGTTGGATAAATTTCATTTGCCACTTAGCTGGGAACCGTGGGAGCCTGAAAAATTATTAAAAGCAATGAACCACGATAAAAAAGCAACAGGCGATACTTTACGGATTATCTATTTAGAAGAGATTGGAAAAGCCAGTTTGAAGCGCATTTCAACAAATGAATTATCAGCTTATTTAATCAAAGGGGAGTGACAGAAAATGAGATATTTAACAGCAGGGGAATCACACGGACCAGAACTAACAGCTATTATTGAAGGCTTGCCAGCCGGAATGCCGCTTTTAAAAGAAGATATTGATAAAGAATTAAAACGTCGTCAACAAGGGTACGGACGTGGCGGACGAATGAAAATTGAAAAGGATCAAGCAAGAATCACTGCTGGTATCAGACATGGACGAACTATGGGCTCGCCTGTTTCATTAGCCGTTGAAAATAAAGATTGGAAACACTGGGAAACCGTTATGAGCATTGAACCAATTGACGAAAAAAAAGTGGGCATGCGTCGTGTATCAAAACCCCGTCCAGGACATGCAGATTTGGTTGGTGGCATGAAATATGGACACCGCGATTTACGAAATGTATTAGAGCGATCAAGCGCTAGAGAAACCACTGTTCGAGTAGCAGTAGGTGCGATTGCAAAAAAATTATTGCATGAACTTGGTATCGAAGTCGTTGGACATGTGCTAGAAATTGGTGGCGTTCGTGCAGAGCTTGGAAAGAGCTATACAACAGCTGAAATCAAAGAGCTATCAGAGAATTCACCAGTGCGTTGTTTAGATAAAGAGGTAGAACAACAAATGATGACGAAAATTGACGAAGCTAAAAAAGCGGGAGACACAATCGGTGGCGTTGTTGAAGTCGTTGTTGGTGGTGTGCCAGCAGGGTTAGGAAGCTATGTACAATGGGATAAAAAATTAGACGCTAAAATTGCGCGTGCCGTAGTGAGTATCAACGCATTTAAAGGTGCAGAATTTGGTGTGGGCTTTGAAGCTGCAAGAAGACCAGGCAGCCAAGTGATGGATGCAATTGAATGGGATGAAAAAACAGGCTATACAAGAACGACGAATAACTTGGGCGGATTTGAAGGAGGTATGACCAACGGTATGCCAATTGTGGTACGTGGTGTAATGAAGCCAATTCCTACCTTATATAAACCATTACCAAGTGTCGATATTGATTCAAAAGAAACCTTTAAAGCAGATATTGAACGTTCAGATAGTTGTGCAGTTCCAGCTGCGAGTGTTGTCGCAGAAGCCGTTGTGGCATGGGAAGTTGCAGAAGCATTATTAGATAAATTTGACGGAGATTCATTTAAGCGTCTAAAAGAAGAATTAGCTGAATACCGTGAATACATCAAGAATTTTTAATTCGTAGAAAGCTAAGGAGGATTGGATGGAGAAAAAAAGAGTAGTAATTATTGGATTAGGTTTAATTGGCGGCTCAATTGCTCTAGCAATCCGTAAAAAGCACCCAGCTGTAACGATTATTGGAATTGATTTAGACCAAAAACAGCTGAAAATAGCTTGCGCATTAGGAATTATTGATGAAGCGAGTAATGAAATCAAAAAAGAAGCTGAAAATGCGGATTTAATAGTATTTAGTTGCCCAGTTAAGGCGACAGAAACCTTTTTAACTCAAATGGTTAGTTGGTCGCTAAAGCCGACTGTTTTAGTAACGGATACAGGAAGTACAAAAGGCTCTATTATGGATGCAGCAGCAGGACTTTTAGCCAAAGGGATTCACTTTATTGGTGCGCATCCAATGGCAGGTTCACATAAATCAGGTGTACAAGCGGCAAAAGTTGATTTATTTGAAAATGCCTACTATTTGATTACGCCAGCAGATAATCAACCAGATAGTCAGGCAGTAGTGGAAGAATTTAAACAGTGGTTTGATGGAACAGCAAGCAAATTTTTAATTTTAAGCCCTGCAGAACACGATCAGATTACAGGAATGTTGAGCCATCTTCCACATATTATTGCGGCTTCTTTAGTCAATCAGACGACGGATTTTAGCGTAAAGTACCCGCTAGCGAAACGATTAGCTGCAGGTGGTTTTCGAGATATGACGCGCATAGCATCATCTGATCCAACGATGTGGACAGATATTTTATTATCAAATAATCAAGTATTGATTCAGCTAGTAACAAATTGGCGAGATGAAATGAGTCAACTACTTGAGATGCTTGAATCGAACGACAGCAAGGCTATTTATCATTTTTTTGATCAAGCAAAAGAAACAAGAGATGCCATGCCGATTCACAAAGAAGGCGCCTTGCCAGCATTTTTTGATTTATTTATTGATGTACCGGATTACCCAGGTGTTATTTCAGAGGTAACAGGTTACTTGGCACAAGAAAAAATTAGTGTAATCAATTTGAAAATTTTAGAAACAAGAGAAGAAATTAATGGGATTTTGCAGCTAACTTTCCAAAACCAAGAAGACTTAAAACAAGCTAAATCTTGCATTCAAAAAAACAGTAGCTACCATTGTTACAACAAGTGAAAGGACGACATTCAATGAAATTAATGACAAATAAGACCAATTTAACCGGTACCATCAAAGTTCCAGGAGACAAGTCCATGTCACATCGTAGCATTATGTTTGGAGCTATTGCCACAGGTGAAACACGGATTCAGCATTTTTTAAGAGCAGACGATTGTTTAAGTACGATTAACGCATTTCGTCAACTAGGTGTCCAAATTGATGAAATGCCAGAAGAAATTATCGTACACGGCAAAGGCTGGGATGCATTAAAACAACCTTCTCAAGCGATTAATATTGGCAATTCAGGAACAACGATTCGTTTACTGATGGGGATTCTTGCAGGACGTGATTTTTCAACTACTGTTTTTGGAGATGAATCGATAGCAAAGCGTCCAATGAATCGAGTGATGTTGCCTTTAAATCAAATGGGAGCAGACTGCAAAGGCAAGGAAGGTACTGAATTTCCGCCAGTTACAGTCAAAGGATCAACAAGCTTACAAGCCATTCATTACGAAATGCCAGTGGCAAGCGCTCAAGTGAAAAGCGCAGTTTTGTTTGCTGCTTTACAAGCAGAAGGCGAAACGACGATTGTTGAAAAGGAAAAAACCAGAGATCACACAGAACATATGATTCGTCAATTTGGTGGGGATATTGAAGTAGATGGGTTGACGATCCGATTAAAAGGAAAGCAAGAGTTTACAGGACAAAAGATGGTTGTGCCAGGAGATATTTCTTCTGCAGCGTTCTTTATGGTGGCAGGCTTAATTCTTCCTAATAGTGAAATACGATTAGAAAATGTGGGTTTAAATCCAACAAGAACGGGAATCATTGACGTTATCAAAGCGATGAATGGTCAGCTAACTATTACTGATGAAAGCAGAGAAACAGGTAAGTTGGCAGGAACGGTTACTGTTTCGACAAGTGAATTAGTCGGAACTGAGATAAGTGGTGAAATGATTCCGCGTTTAATTGATGAGCTGCCAATTATTGCCTTACTTGCCACTCAAGCTACTGGAAAAACCATCATTAAAGATGCAGCTGAATTAAAAGTGAAAGAAACCAATCGAATTGACGCAGTCGTGAAAGAATTGACCACATTAGGAGCTGTGATTACAGCTACAGATGATGGCATGATTATTGAAGGGCAAACGCCTCTTCACGGAGGAAACGTAACGAGTTACGGCGATCATCGGATTGGAATGATGCTGCAAATTGCAGCCTTGCTAGTAACGACAGGAGAAGTAGAATTAGAACGATCAGAAGCGGTTTCCGTTTCGTATCCTAATTTCTTCGAGGATGTCGCGTCATTATGTCAATAAATGGAGGGTCGCCTAAATGAGGAAAATCATATTAACCGGATTTATGGGTGCAGGAAAAACTACCGTTGGTCAGCTATTGGCAAAATTAACAGCCAGTGAACACGCAGATATTGACAGCGAAATCATGGAAGAGCAAGGAATGTCTGTTACGGAATTATTTGAAACTTATGGCGAACAAGGATTTCGTGACTTAGAACATCAAAAATTAAAAGAAGTTGTAGCAAAAGAGGCCATTATTTCAACAGGTGGAGGGATTATTTTAAAACCTGAAAATCGTCGTATTTTAGCAGAAGAATATCCAGTTGTCTATTTGAAAACAGATCCAGCTATCTTTTTAGAACGTTTAAAGGGAGATACAACTAGACCGTTAGTTCAAGAAAAAACGCCCACTGAAATACGAGCTATTTTTGAACCACGGATCAAGCTTTATGAAGAAACAGCAGACTTGATTATTAAAACAGACCAGTTAACGCAAATACAGGTAGCTCAAGCTATTTTAGCAGCATTAGAAAGTGGAAAGTGAGGAGGAGTTTAATGATGAAAATTGCCTATTTAGGTCCTAGCGCTTCATTTACTTACTTAGCAACTCAATTAGCCTTTCCTAATGCAGAGTTGATTCCTTACCCAACGATTCCTGCCTGTATTCAAGCAGCTGAAGAGCGCAGCGTAGATGTAGCTGTTGTTCCGATTGAAAATACAATAGAAGGTCCCGTAAATGTCACCTTAGATTATTTATATCATCAATCGAATTTGTCGATTCAAGCCGAACTTGTTTTACCAATTCATCAGCATCTAATGGTTCACCCAAGACATGTATCTGAGTGGAAAAAAGCAACTAAGGTACTTTCTCATCCACAAGCATTAGCTCAAAGTCAGCATTTTTTGACAACAGAAATTTCCAAAGCCGTTGTGGAGTCAACACCTTCAACGGCGTATGCTGCTGAGTTTATTTCACAACATCCTGAGCAAAATCTTGTAGCCGTAGCCTCAAAAGTATCTGCAGACGAATACCAACTCACCATTGTAGCTGAAAATATTCAAGAGTTGGAAAACAATCAAACACGTTTTGTTTTGCTGAGTCATCAGAATGTTGAGTTGCCTAGAATCAGTCATAAAGAAAAAATATCGATGAGCGTGACATTACCAGATAATGTTCCAGGAGCACTTCATAAAGTACTAGCAGCTTTTAGCTGGCGCCAAATTGATTTATGTAAGATTGAATCAAGACCGCTAAAAACGGTATTAGGTGAGTATTTTTTCTTAATTGATTTATATGTAAACAATCAACAAACCTTAATTCAGCATGCAATTGAAGAAATTGAATTATTAGGTGGTGTAGTGAAGGTATTTGGTTGTTATGCTGTATACCCAATTCAGTGAAATTAAATTAATTGATTTCTTTCATAAATGCGATTTATGAGAGTTGTCTAATGGTAAATTATCAGAATATTCATAATTATCTTGCTTCTTTCTCATTTATCAGTTATATTAATAACAATCACTTTTAAAAAGGGGATTTAAAAGTGAAGGATAAGAGATAAGGGGTGCACATAATGAAATTAAAAAAAGTAGGTTTGGGAATACTTTTATTTTCAGTAGTACTGGCTGTGGGTTGTTCCAATACAGCAGACGATAAAAGTAAAAATAGCACTAAAAAGGATCAATCAGGTAAAAACTTAGCAGATGAGCAGGTTTTAAATTTAGTAGAAATAGCAGAATTGCCTACAGGAGATACAGCACTTGCAACAGATACGGTTAGTTTTACCGTATTCAATCAAGTAATGGAAGGTTTGTATCGTTTAGATAAGAAAAATCATCCAGTTCCGGCACTTGCAAAAGAAAAAGTGACCACAAGTGAAGATGGATTGACCTATACTTTTAAATTAAGAGACGATTCTGTATGGTCAAATGGCGATAAAGTAACAGCAAATGATTTTGTTTTTGCATGGAAGCGAGTCGTTGATCCAAAAACATCAGCACCATATGCGTACCTATTTGAAGGAATCAAAAATGCTAAAAGTATTATGGAAGAAGGAGCAGATCCTGCTACTTTAGGTGTCGAAGCAGTGAATGATTTCGAGTTTAAGGTAACAATGGAAACACCGGTTCCTTATTTTGTTTCATTAATGGCTTTTCCAACATTTTTCCCACAAAATGAAAAATTTGTTACGGAACAAAAAGATAAGTATGGGACTTCAAGTGATGCCATGCTTTCGAACGGCCCGTTTGTTTTCAAAGGCTGGGAAGGAACGAATTTATCATGGAAGTATGAAAAAAATCCAACTTATTGGGATAAGAAAAATGTCTACTTAGATACTATCAATGTAGAAGTTATTAAAGAAACCGCAACGGCTTTGAATTTATACGATGCAGATAAATTAGATCGTGTTCTATTAACGGGTGAATATGCAAAACAGTATCAAGGAGACAGTGAATATGACGTTGAAACAGAAGCACGATCAGCGTATATGCAATACAATCAATTACGCAACGGCCAAAAAACGCCATTAGCAAATGAAAATATGCGTCAAGCAATTGCGGCTTCCTACGATAAAAAGCTTTTAACTGAAGAAATTCTAGCAAATGGTTCAAAAGCATTAACAGGTTTTGTTCCACCTAGTCTTGCTTCAAATCCTAAGACAGATGAGGATTTCTGAAAAGAGTCAGGGAACTACTTGCCATATGATAAAAAAGCAGCGAAAAAATATTTTGATGCTGCTAAAAAAGAATTAGGCACAGAAAAATTTGAAATTGACTTAATTGCAGACGATGATGAAACGAATAAGAAAATCAGCGCGTTCTTAAAAGATCAAATTGAAACAAGCTTACCAGGTGTCACAATCAAAATCCGTTCATTGCCATTCAAGGTTCGTTTAGAAATGGCGACAAATCAGGACTATGATTTACAACAAGGCGGATGGGGAGCGGATTTTGCAGACCCAGTAAACTTTATTGATTTACAACAAACAAACAGCCCGTACAATCGTGCAAGCTACAGTAATGCGAAGTATGATCAATTGTTAGAAGATTCAAAAACGATTCACGCAACGGATCCAGAAGCACGTTGGAATGATTTACTAGCAGCAGAAAAAATCCTGTTAGATGAAGCAGGCATCTCACCGATGTTCCAACGAGCAGGAGCAACCTTGCAAAAATCTTATGTAAAAGATGTTTACAATCATCAAGTAGGAGCGAAATACACGTATAAAAATGCTTATATTGAAGCTCATTAACAAATAAGAAAAGGATCTTCTATAATAGAAGATCCTTTTCATACATAATTTAAAAAGGAGAGGCTAACAATGAAACTAATCAACTACAAAAATAACGATCCAGAATCGACTAACTACAATGAATACCCCTTAAATATAACGGATGCTAGCAATCAACAGTTAGCCTTTCTTGTTTTAAAATTCCTAGCAACAGTTGAAAAAATATATTTAGAGGAGACAGGTGAAACTAAACTGCCACCTTCTCATAGTGTAGCAGTCATTCCAACACATCTTGTAAGTCCAGTTACAGACATCTATCTTTATATAATGAAGACAGCAGCAAATCCTTCGACTCCCTTTTCGCTTTTTAGGATACCTAAGGAAAAAGGTTCTTTAACAGAACTTGATTTTCAGCAGAAAATTTTGCAAAAAATGTATCCTAAAGACAAAATGGTAACAAAGTTGTCTCTCAATCATTATTATCGCCAATTGAGATACTTAACTGAAGATGAATGTTTAGGTTTATGCGAAAAAAATATCCGTTTACAAATACAAGCGGTTATTAGCGGTTAGTTAAGTACAATTCTTTTAACAACTCTCGCTTGTCATCTGTTAAATCTAGCGCTTCTTTTAAATAATTATCCGCAGAACCGAATTCTTTTAACATTGTTTGATAAGAGGCTTCTAAATACTCTGGTCGGACTTCGAGTGCTACCTTAGCCATATTGATTTGTTGAATTGGAGCGTTAGCCGATTTTAACTGAGCTAAAACTTGTTGATTGTAAGCTTTCCGGTAAGTATTACTTAATAGAAAATCAGCCATAATCAAGTCGTTATCCGCATCTAACGCACTTAAAAATAAGGCTCCACCAAAACCAGTGCGATCTTTTCCGGCAGTACAATGGAAATAAGTAGCGCCCTTTTTTTCTTGAAGCAATAAGTTGAAAAACTGTTGATAGCCTTGGTGTGCATGGGAACTTGTTACAAAGTCACGATAAATTTCTAACAAATAAGATTCTGGCTCTGCTCCTGTTTGACTCATTTCCTTCATAATTTCTGCGGGGTCTGCAGAAACTGGGGAATCGTCTCCTAAAATATTAATGAAGTGATTTTGAACATTTGGGAGTTTGGGGTCAGGACGTGCTTGATCTTCAACAGTTGTTCTAAAATCGATTACCTGCTTTAACTGATATTCCTTCATTAAAATGTCTTGATCGCCAGAATCTAGACCATATAACTCAGCACCACGTAAGACCTTTTTTGGTAAAATCGTACCAGATTTTGTTTGGTAGCCTCCGTAGTCACGAACGTTAACTAAACTTTTTAATTTTAAAGGGTGTCCTTTGAATTCTTTTTCTTTCATGTAATTCCCTCCCATAGATAGTTTCTGTTATCTTTAAGTGTAGGTCACTTTTTTCTATTTTGCAAGCTTGAAAAAGTTCTTAATTTCTTGATAAATAAGTGGTAAAAATAAGCGAAGTATTAGATAATAGAAGTAATAACGTTTACATGAGGGGGAGAAAGATGAAAACTGAAAAAGAAAAAATGATTGCTGGGGAATTTTACAATCCAGGAGATGCTGAATTAAGAATAGGCAGACGGAACGCTCGTAAACTAGTGAAAGAATACAATCAAAATGACCACCGAGAAAAAGGAAAGCTTATTTTAGAAAAATTGCTTGGTAAAGTAGGCGAGAATGTTTTTATTGAGCCTAATATTCGGGTAGATTATGGATACAATATTGAAGTAGGAGATAATTTTTATGCAAATTTTGATTGCACATTTTTAGATATTTGTCCGATTAAAATTGGGAACAATGTCATGTTTGCACCTGGTGTGCAGCTTTATTCAGCAACCCATCCACTTGATCCTACAGAGCGTAATAATGGCTTAGAACTTGGCAAACCAATAACAATTGGTGATAATGTTTGGGTAGGTGGCTCGGCGATTATTGTTCCAGGTGTTACGTTGGGGGATAATGTGGTTGTAGGAGCAGGAGCAGTAGTAACAAAATCATTTCCTAAAGATGCAGTAATTGCAGGAAACCCAGCAAAAATCATTAAAATTATTGAGCCAAAATAATAATAAATAGAAAGGGAGAAAATGGATGAGAATTGAGCATGTAGCTATTTGGGTTGAAAATATTGATGTGATGAGAAAGTTTTATGAACATTATTTTGAAGCAGAAGTAAGTGGTCTTTATGAGAATCCGAAAAATCAATTTAAGTCTTATTTTTTAACTTTTCAAGATAAAACACGCTTGGAAATTATGCAACAAGCAACGGTTACACAGCGCGTTGATAACAAGCATTTAGGCTGGGCACATCTTGCCTTTTCAGTTGGAAATCGGGTCAATGTAGATGAGTTAACCCGTCGACTAATAGAAGACGGCTTTGTCTGTCAAAATGGTCCCCGAATAACTGGAGATGGTTATTATGAAAGTGTAATAGAAGATCCTGAAGGGAATTTAATTGAAATTACAGAATAAATTCAACAAAAAGAAATGGGCGATAGTGAAATGTTAGAAAAACAGCGAAATGAAATTGATGAACTAGATAAGCAATTAGTTGCTTTATTCGAAAAAAGAATGGAATTGGTTACTGAAATTGGAAATATTAAACAAAAAAATAATCTACCAATTTTTGATGAAAGTCGAGAGATTGTCGTCATTGAACGAGCAGTAAGTCGATTGAAAGACCCAAGCTATAAGCCTTACGCATCTTGTTTCTTTAAAGATTTAATGACGATCACTAAAAAATATCAACGTTCTTTATTTGAGGAATAAAAAAAAACTGATTTTCTCATATTAAAAATCAGTTCGTCTTTTTTAGTTGTTTTTTCTTTTTACGTCGTTTGCGAGCGTTTAGAACTTCTTGTTTTAAACGTTCATTTTCTTCTTTTGTTTCCACATAAGCAAGGTAGATTAATGAAACTGTATAAATCAAGCAAAGGTATAAAAAAGTAATGATGAGTGTTTCCATACTGTTGCTAATAAAATAAGCAGTGAAACTGATAATGCTGATAATGATTAACTGATTTCTACTTGGTTTGCCAATGATTGCGAATTTATTTTTAATTTGTAAAATGATCGATTTTTTTTTCGGTTGTTTTTTCTTTTGAATAGGTAGTTTTGATTTCTTGATAGTAGAGGGATTGTGACGTTTTTTTACCTTTTTTTTAGTTGTTTTCGGAGTTGTTTTTTTGACAGAATGGCTAAAATTTGGGAAAACAAAGAATGGTTTACTAAGAAAACCTTGTTGAATGAGTACACGAAATGTTACTATAATGGTATAATAAAACATGAGTACTGTTAACGTAAGATAGTAACTTGTGTGTGGCATCAGTGTTCTCCTTTCAAAATGAACGATGTTTGAGAATTGATAAGAGTGATTTTTTCAATTTATTAAAATACTAGTACCATTTTACCATATAAAAGGGAGTTTAGGGTACAGGAAAATCAAATTGAAAATTCAAAATAAAAATCGCAAGAAGCCTGTATTCAGGACAATTAAACTATAAAAGTATTGGAGGAAAGTATATGTTACCGTTTGCTTGGTTTAAGAAAAAGAAACACGATGATTATGATGAGTACGATGAAGAATATGATGAAGAATTCGATGACGATGATTACGAAGATTATGATGATGAAGATTATGACGACGATGAAGAAGAAGAAGAGGATCGTACAAAATATGATTATGAAGCAATTGCTGGTAAATTTGAACGAGAAAATGCTCGCTTATTTAAAGACAATGAACGTTTGAAGAAAAAATTGGTAATGGCAGAAGAAGAGTTAAAAATGACTGCAATTGAAAAACAACAATTGCATGACCGTATTGAAACCATGCAACAAGGTACGGACTTTAGTCAACAAAGTACGAAAAAACAATTAAATGATACGATTGAATTATACACTCAAGTGAACGAAGAAAATCAACTATTAAAAAAACAGCTTGAAAAAATCAATACGTATAGCTTTGATGTCCTAGACACAGAGAAAAAATTAGCGAAATATAATGTTCTAGAAAAAGAAAATATTGAATTGAAAACACAGTTAACAAATGTAAAAATTGATTTAGCTGATGCGGTCTTAAATGCTAAAGAGATGGCGAAAGATATCATTACTCAAGCAAGCAATGAAGCGAATGTATATCAAACTCAAATTCAAGCACAACGTAAGTCGTTATCAAATGACATCAATGAAATTTATTACGAGCTAGATCAAACAAGATTGAAATTAAATGGCTTATTTACAGATGTGCGTACTCAAGTAGATGAGTTAAAAACATTGGCTGAAAATGAAAATAAATAAATAATCAAAGAAGATGGCGAATGCGCTATCTTCTTTTTTTATAAAAAAAAACTAGCAGAAGACTGCTAGTTTAATGTTTATTTAGTTGTTTCTTTTCAGAATACTAAATCGTTTCTTTTTTTTCTCATCAAATTCGTCATCATCATCGAACTCATCGTCGTCATCAAATTCGTCATCATCATCGAACTCATCGTCGTCATCAAATTCGTCATCATCATCGAATTCATCGTCGTCATCAAATTCGTCACCATCATCGAATTCATCGTCGTCATCAAATTCGTCACCATCATCGAATTCATCGTCGTCATCAAATTCGTCATCATCATCGAATTCATCGTCGTCATCAAATTCGTCATCATCATCGAATTCATCGTCGTCATCAAATTCATCATCATCATCGAATTCATCGTCGTCATCAAATTCGTCATCATCATCGAACTCATCGTCGTCGTCAAATTCGTCATCATCATCGAACTCATCGTCGTCATCAAATTCGTCATCATCATCAGATACCTCATCAATATGTCTATGGTTCAGGTATGCAGTACAAAAAAGGTACATGCTGATTACTACAGAAATAAAAGATAATCCAATTTGTGGATAAGAAGTTTGAGAATAAACCGAAAGAATAAAGAAAATCAAGGTCACAATACTTAACAGCATTGTAGAGTAGTGAATTAATTTATATTGTTTCTCACTATGTTGAATACGTACATCTAGCTTATTGTCTAGTTCGATCGCTTTATCTTCTAAATAAGCAATATCTTCTTGTGTTTTAGTCGCCAAAATATGCTCTTTATGAGCTAAGCTTTTTTCAATGGCAGCTTTATGTTGTTGGAATTCTTCTTTATAAACTAAGAAGGATTCGCGCTCAGCCTTAAGCTGATAACGTTCATCTGCAATTGTATTTTCATGTTGTGCTTTTTCTAATACAATCGCTTTTTCAGCTTCTTCTTTTAATGCGAAGATATTAGCTTTAGCAAGTTTTAGCATATTTTCAGCTTCATTTTGCGTATTTTCAATCAGAATTTGAGCATCACTACGCGCGCTTTTCAAAGCTGTTTCAGCTTGTTCAGCAGCGATTTCACTTTTCTTTTTAGCTTCACCATTTGCACTGTTAATAATATTACTTGCCATTTTTTTGGCATCTTCAATTAATTTTTTGTTTTGTAGCTCAAGTTCTTGATTTTGAAGATCAATTTGTTTATTTTGGTTCTCAGCTTTTTCTTTGATGTCATTCAATAATTGTTGTGCTTCACGACCGGCTAAATCAATTTTTTCTTCAGCAATCTTTTCAGCTTGTTGAATAATTTCTTTTTCACGGGCTTTAAGATCAAGCTCTAGGGTATTTTGTCTTTCTTGATAGAATAAATCAAGTTTTTCAATTTTTTCTAAGTATTTACGCTCATACTCTTGTTCTTGATCTTCGTGTTTTTTAGTTAATTGAGCTAGTTTTTCTTGATAATTTTTTTCATCAAGCTCTTTTTTAGTCTGTGCTTGTTTTTCGAGTTCAGCTAATTTTGTTTCATATTTTTTATTGAATGCTGCTTCTTCTTCTTTACGAGCATTTTCAATAGCGATTTCTTTGGCTAAATATTTTTGTTCGTTTAATTCTTGTTGATCTGTATAGATTCCTTCAAGCATTTTCATTTTTTCGTGGTATTTTGTTTCAATATCTTTTTGTTTTTCTTCAGAAAGACGTTCGATTTCAGCCACTTTATGATTGTATTGTGATTCAAGTTCTTTTTGTTCAGTTAGTTGTTGTTCTTTTAATTGTTCGAGTTGTTGATTAAAATTACTTTCCAACTCACTAGCAACTAATTGCTGCTTTGTTTCAATCCGGTTTGCTTTTTCTTGGTAATCAGCTTCTAATTTAGCTTGTTTTATTTCAAAAGCAGCTTCTAATTCAGTTAAACGTTTTTCATAATTTGCTTCTAGCTCAGTATTTTTTTCAATGTTGCGATTGTTGTCAATGCTTTTAAATTGAATTGTATTATTTGAGCGTGGGCTTTTTTGAAAAGCAGTTTTATTTGGTAAAACGGTAGCGTTACGTTGATTAATGTTATCAGTAGATTGTTCTTCTGATTTGATTTGATTAAAAACTAATTCGCTTTTAAACGGATCATCTTTTTTAGAATCAGTTGTTGGTTTAGAACTGACTTCATCTGAAGATAAAGCATCCATCAACGCATTTTTTTTATCTAAAAAATCATGAAGTTTCATAGGTGTACTCCTTTTTGTAGTTTTATCTTTTTTATTTTTCCCCTAGATGTTCAGACTAAAATTAAAGATACAACCAAACCGGCTGTATCTTTAACTTGGTTTAATAGTTATCGTTTATAGAACGCGATTAAAGTCCATTGTATCATCATCTTGTGTAGCAGATGGTGTTAGGCCTTTATAGAAGTTTGCGTAACCATTTTTCATTAATTCAGTGTATAAAGGTTTGATGAAACTTGTAAACTGCTCATTTGTTGTAAATTGTTCTTGGAATGCTTTGATTGTATAAGACAAGCAGTTATCCCATTTAGCAGATTTTGAGAAAATTAAGTTTGACTTGTTTCCTTGTAATAAGTTTTCTAAATAAGGTTGTAACAACAAGCTTCCCCCACCAGTAAAGATGATGTGTTGACCTTGAACATTAATGTTGTATCCACGAGATGCTAATTCACTAACGATTTCTTTTTTAATAAAGTTTTGAACAACATTATTAATGAAAGCAGTTGAATCAGAGAATCCTTCGATAGCACCGATGTCGAAAATTTTACCAGTTAAGATCGCTTCATTGTAATCAATACCACGGAAGTTCACGTTAGGATTTTCGATTGCTCTTCTCAATTCGGCTTCAAGAGTGGTTTCTAAATAATTCACTCCAGCTGCATCGATTGAGAAAGCTGTTTTCGCGTTGCCTTTATTGTCGAATTCACGGAAGTTTACATTTTGTCCACCAATATCTAACACGTAAAGTGAATAATAATCTTCTACTTCAGTCATTCTTGGTAACATTGCTTGTCCTTCTGGTAAGACGATGACATTTGTTAATTGGAAAGAAACGTCTTTGCCATTTTGTACGAATTCAATATGACCATCTTTATCACCATAAATCAGACGTTGGTAATCTTCGCGACGGAAGTTGTTTTGGAAATCTGTTGAAGGATAGCCTAAAACAAGTAATACTTCTTCGTCGTGATCTTCTTCAGTTAAAAAGTCTGCCACGGTTGCATAAATACATAATTTGTGGTGCAATGTATTTTTTGTTAATTCTGTGTTATAAGTGGTATCCACACCTTCACCTACCATATAGTTATGGCCATTTAGTTCCATACGGTATTGACGTAAAGAGCTGTCTTCTTCTAAAAATCGTTCTTCGATAATCTCGTTAGATTTTGAAGGAAATGAGTTCACGTATTCTAGAGTGCCATTGTTTGAAAAACAAAAGCTTTTTACTTCATTTTTACCTGGATCTACTACAATAATTTTCATATTGATCTCCTTTATTTTTTCAAATTTATCAGGCTAGTTTATACTATCGATTAGTTGCATTAAATCACTTGTAATATAAAACTTCACTACCTATAATAGTCCAATTTTAAAGGAGGGAAGTCAACTGATTTATGGAAAATTATCGTTGTTTTTTTTTGCGTATTTTCGTCTCAGAAAAGGGAAAAAATAAAAAATAACTTGTAAGCGAATATCCTCGTTTAATATTTACTAGTTTTCCTTAATTATATAAGGGTTTCATTATTATGTTATCTAAATAAAAGAACAAGATTAAAGTTGAAAAAAGTAGTTAAATAGTTTAGTTTTATTTTTACAAAAACGTGAATTATTTTGAAACACTAAAAGAATAGCCTTTTTTTAAAACGAGAAGAAAAAAAAGACATCCTTAATTTATTTTAAGGATGTCGAAAAAGGGATTATTTATTTATCAAAAACATTATTTTCATAATGGAATGATTTTTTACAGGTTAACGAATGACATCTTCTGTTTCAGGATCAAAGAAATGGCCTTTATTTAAATTAAAGGCTAGGTCAACAAATTCGCCTGGATTATGGAAATCTCTTGCATCTACTTTAGAGATAAATTCGGTGTTATCAATACGAGTATACAACATTGTTTCGGCACCTAGTAATTCCGAAACGACAACTTCAGCATGAACAACACTTTCTGGATTTGAATCAAGGGTGATTTGCTCACTATGAATATCTTCTGGACGGATACCAAAGATTAATTTTTTGCCTTCGTATCCTTTTCCTTCTAGTAATTTACGTTTTCCTTCTGGAATTACTAATTTTAGTCCTAAACCATTAGAAATAACATTGCCTGTTAACGTGACCTCGAAGAAATTCATAGCTGGGGAACCAATAAAGCCGGCTACAAAGACATTTTTAGGTGTGTCGTATACTTCTTTAGGTGATCCAATTTGTTGAACAAAGCCATCTTTCATGATGACGATTCGATCGGCCATTGTCATAGCTTCTGTTTGGTCATGGGTTACATAGATAGTAGTAGTTTCCAAACGACGATGTAATTTCGCAATTTCAGCACGCATGGCAACTCTTAGTTTTGCATCTAAGTTGGATAGTGGTTCATCCATCAAGAAAACTTTAGCGTCACGAACAATTGCACGTCCTAAAGCTACACGTTGACGTTGTCCACCGGATAAAGCAGCTGGTTTGCGTTGTAAGTATTCTGTTAAACCAAGAATTTCACCTGCTTCTTCTACTCTTTTTTTAATTTCGGCTTTATCGTATTTACGTAATTTTAAACCAAAAGCCATATTGTCGTATACAGTCATATGCGGATAAAGAGCATAGTTTTGGAAAACCATCGCAATGTCACGATCTTTAGGTGCTACATCATTCATTAAAGTATCGCCGATGAAAAGTTCTCCTTCGCTGATATCTTCTAGTCCAGCAATCATTCTCAATGTAGTTGATTTTCCGCAACCAGAGGGTCCAACGAAGACAATAAATTCACGATCTTGAATAGTTAAATTAAAATCTGTAACTGAAAAGTTTTCAGCATTGTCATATTTTTTATAAATGTTATTTAAAGCAATCTCTACCATGATATCATCCCACATTCTATTTATTTTGTTGTTAAATCAAGTATATTAGAAAACGGTTTCATTTGGTATGGCGTAATGCACAAAAAAGACTTAATAGTTTCGTAAAAGCTGCACAAAATAAGCGCGCTAGCAAGGATGAGATTAAAAATTTCTTTTTTTTAAGAAAAAATTTCAATAAAAGTTTCATCTTAATATGCTACTATTAAGAAGAATAAGCCGGTATTTGAAAAGGAGCGAAATAATAAAATGATTGAAAAAAATTGGGATGATGGTGTAATTTATAATATCGGATTTATGGCGCAAATTCATTTGAAAAACGGAGAAATCAATCAAAAAGAAATTCATCAAACAATAGTGTTGCCTATGACTCTTTCTGAACTAGAAATTAAAGTCCTTATTTTGGAAAAATTTGATCATATTATAGAAGTGACTTATGTAGATGAATTATACTCCGCTTTGATTTTAAAAAACTAAAAATAAGTAGATTGAAAAACGCAGTTTAAGAGAAAGTTTCTTAGACTGCGTTTTTTAGATTAAAAGTGTTCTTTTTTTTCACGGAAATTACGAATATTGTGGTTAAATACTTCAGAAATGACTAAGCCAGATGCGATAGCGCCAGCAACTAACAGAACCTTTACGCTAAATGAGACGGCGGCTACATAGTCTCCTAAAACAAGATTACGAACTGCTTGATAAGCCAAGGCACCAGGAACCAATGGAACAATACCTGGAATGTTAAAAATAGTCACAGGCAGTTTTTTTATTCTGGAAAAGAGATTACTGAAAATAGCTACGGTGAACGCGCCTAAAAAGGTTGCTAAAACAGTACTAACACCAAATTGACCTGTTCCCCAATAAACAATCCACCCTAGCATCCCTGTTAAACCACAGCTTATTAAAGAACGTTTTGGTACATTTGTAATAATGGCAAAAGCAGCCGTTGTTAAAAAACTAAAGGCTAATTGAATAGTTAAGTCAAACATAGTGGTAGAGCTCCTTTCTGTTTAATAGAACATTTGGAAGACGACAGCGATTCCGATTCCAATCATACAAGCAGTAATCAATGCTTCTGTACCCCGTGCCATACCAGACAATAAATGCCCTGCTAATAAATCACGAACTGAATTGGTAATCGGTACGCCAGGAACTAAAGGCATGACGCTTCCGATAATCATTCCATCTACACTGACACCCCATCCAATTGAGACCGTTGTAATAGCAAGCAATCCAATCACAAAAGCAGCAAAAAATTCAGCTAAAAATTTAACTTTTAAAAATTCATTACTATAGTAATAAACAGCAAAACCAATGGCTCCAATAATGCAGGATTGAATAAAGTCAGGCCATGCACCACCAAATAGAATCATTAAGGTACCACTAACCACAGCGGCTGCGATAATTTGTAACCAAATAGGAAAAAAATCATTTTCACTTTCCACCTGTTTAAGATGTGTGGAAAGTGTTGGGAGATCAATTTTTTGAGCGGAAAATTCTCGAGATAAATCATTTACTTTGGATACACGTTCAAGATTGATTGAACGGCTGGGAATTTGTTGTAATTTAACAGAGCTTCCGCCTTCTATTGCCATAAAAATACCCGTTGGAGTTACAAAACTAATCCCTTTTTTACCACTTTCAACAGTCGCGATTCGATTCATCGTATCTTCTACCCGATACATCTCAGCGCCACTCTCCATCATAATTTTACCTGCTAAAAGACAAGTATCTAATAATAAGTCTGTATAGGCTTTTGACAAGAGAAAACCTCCTTTAATTAAATGGATTTCTAAGCATTCATACTCACTAATAGTATCTTAAAAAGCGCAAGATGGCTAGTTTTTTTACAAGCAAAAGTAACTAGACTTCTCAGTTTAAAGACGAACGTTTTTTAGAAGTAAGGGATTTCAATTTAGCTTTTTTTATGAAAAGTTTTTCATTTTTTATAAAAAAGCTTTCATTTTTCATGAAAATCCGTTATCATCAATTAACTATTTCGTTACTTTAAAAAGGAGATGACACGATTGGAACAAAAAACAGTTGAAAATTTGCCAAAAGTAGAATTACATTGTCACTTAGATGGATCTGTAAGTAAAAAAACACTTCGCAACATTGCTAATGAGCAGGGTTATGAACTTCCTGAAAATGAAGAAGCCCTATGCACCTTAGTAGAAGCGGGTGAAGGCTGTCAAAGTTTGTTGGAATATATTGGGAAATTTGAGACGGTTTTAGATTGCTTACAAGTAGAGTCAGCTCTTGAAGAAGTTGCGTATGAATTGACTGGGGACGTTGCAAAAGAAAATGTGACCTATATAGAAGTTCGTTTTGCACCCATGCTTTCAACGCGTAAAGGGTTATCTGCAGAACGCGTCATCCAATCGGTAGTAGAAGGATTAAAAAAAGGTGAACGAGATTTTGGTGTTAAAAGTAACGGAATTTTATGTATGATGCGAGGGCATCAGGAAAAAGACAACCTAGAGATTGTTGAATTGACGAAAGAATTTTTAGGTCAAGGGATTGTAGGGATTGATTTAGCAGGTGACGAAGCCAATTATCCGCCAAAAGAGTATAAAAAAATAATTAAGTTAGCAGTAGAGTATGATTTACCCATAACCCTTCATGCAGGTGAATGTGGTTGTGCAACAAATGTGCAAGATTCAGTCGATTTAGGAGCTACTCGAATTGGCCATGGGATTGCTCTAAAAGATGATCCAGAGATTTTAAATTATTGTATTTCAAAAGGGATTACCGTTGAAATTTGTCCAAACAGTAACTTGCAAACAAAAACGGTAGACAAATGGGAAAACTACCCCTTTGAAGAATTTCAAAAAGCTGGATTGAAATTGGCTGTTAGTACAGATAATCGAGCTGTTTCTAATACTAATTTAACAAAAGAATTTATGACATTAGACCGTTTGTATCAAATTGGCTATAAAGGAATGGAAGAATTAACACTTAATGGCATTCAAGCTAGTTTTGCAGATGAAACAACGAAAAAAATATTAAAAAAACAAGTTTTAGAGTCGTACCAGTTAGTCCATTAAGAATAAGGATTGAGCCTACTATTCAAAAGATCAAAAATGAATCTATTTTTGGTCTTTTTTGCGTTGATAATGCGAATATAAGCGCCAGATTATAATAATTCGTTTGACGTAATAATTATCGTTTGTTACAATTAAACTAGTAAAACGAACTACTAAAAAGGAGTGGAAATAATGAATTTAATCAATACTAAATTAATGGAATTTGAAGCAGATGCGTACCAAAATGGTGAATTTATTAAAGTAACAACCGATGATGTTTTAGGAAAATGGAGTATTTTCTTCTTTTACCCAGCAGATTTCTCATTTGTTTGTCCAACTGAATTAGGAGACGTTCAAGATCACTATGCAGCATTACAAGCGATTGATTGCGAAGTTTATTCAGTTTCAACCGACAGCCACTTTGTACATAAAGCGTGGGCGGATGCGACGGATACAATTGGAAAAATTCAATATCCAATGATTGCTGATCCAACTGGAAAAATCTCACGTTTCTTTGGCGTGATGGATGAAGAAGCTGGTCAAGCATACCGTGGTTCATTCGTCGTAAATCCAAGAGGCGAAATCAAAGCTTACGAAATCCATGATATGGGAATTGGTCGTAATGCCGATGAACTAGTTAGAAAATTAGAAGCTGCTCAATTCGTGGAAGAACATGGCGATCAAGTTTGTCCTGCAAACTGGAAGCCAGGAGCAGATACAATTGCACCAAGCCTAGACTTAGTTGGTAAAATTTAACATGAAATAAATAGAAGCTCTGTTCCATAATGGATGGAATGGAGCTTTTTTTAGAAGACAAATAAAAAGGAGTTTTGAAACGATGACAGAACAGATATATGATTTGATTATTATTGGTGGTGGACCGGCAGGCTTGTCTGCAGGCATTTATGCAGGGCGGGCAATGTTGGACACCCTGATTATTGAAAAAGAAAAAATTGGTGGACAAGTGACAACGACTTCTGAAATTGTGAATTATCCAGGGGTTCGAAAATCAACTGGTGCAGGATTGACGGAAGAAATGTACTTACAAGCACAAGATTTTGGCGTGGAATTTGCGACGGGCGAAATTAGTGAAGTTGGATTGGAACAAGAAGTTAAGATTATCAAAACAGCTACGACAACTTATAAAACCAGAGCAGTGATCATCGCAACGGGTGCATCGGCACGTAAGATTGGATTTCCAGGAGAAACAGAATTTACAGGTCGAGGAATTGCGTATTGTTCAACCTGTGATGGTGAATTTTTCAGTGGCTTAGATATTTTTGTGATTGGTGGAGGTTATGCTGCGGCAGAAGAAGCGGTCTTTTTAACACGTTATGGAAAAAGTGTTACAATGATCATCCGAGAGCCAGATTTCACCTGTGCTAAAATGACTGCAGATCAAGCAAAAAACAATCCAAATATTAAAATTATTTATAATACCGAAGTCAAAGAAGTAACAGGTGATGATTTCATGAAAAAAGCTGTTTTCTTAAACAATGAAACGGGGGAAACGTTTACTTATGAAGCTTCTGCAGAAGATGGCGCATTTGGGATGTTTGTATTCGCTGGGAATCAGCCAAGTACCGAAATCTTTGAAGGCAAAATTGAGTTAACGCCGCAAGGATTTATTCCTACGAATGAGCTCATGGAGACGAGTGTGACGGGTGTTTATGCAGCAGGTGATTTACGTGTTAAAGAATTGAGACAAATCGTTACAGCTGTAGCAGATGGTGGAATTTCAGCAACAGTTGCTGAAAAATACGTTACAAATGAAAAAGAACGTCTTGGATTGCCAGCCGTTAGTGAGAAAATGTTGAAAAAAGAAGTGAAAGAACATAAAGCAGAGTCTGTTAAAAAAGCTGAAAAGTCAAAAACTACTGCTTCAAATGAGTGGTTCCCAGAAACGATGAAAGAGCAGTTAAAGGGTATTTTTAGTAAACTGACAACGAATGTAACCTTAGTGAATCTATTTGACCAAAATGATGCAAAATCAATTGAATTGCAAGCCTTTTTACAGCAAATTGAGCCTTTAAGTGAACATATTCAATTTGAAAACCGCATGTTGGGCCAAGACGATGCATTTGAAAAGAAAATCAATTTAACAAGAACGCCCACAGCTGTCTTATTGAATGATCAAGGAGAATACACAGGAATTAAATTTAGTGGCGTTCCAAGTGGACATGAATTAAATTCATTAGTCTTAGCGATATACAACGTGGGAAGTGCGGGCCAACCGATTGAAGATGCATTAGTTCAACGGATTCAAAAATTACCTGCTTCAAAAATTGAAATTTGTGTCTCTTTAACCTGTCATTATTGCCCAGATGTAGTAGCAGCTTGTCAACGCATTGCCTCTCTTAATCATAAGGTAGAAGCAGAAATGATTGATACAGCCCTATTCCCTGATTTGAAAAAAGAGAAGAAAATTATGAGCGTTCCAGCGATGATTATGGATCATCAGCAAGTGATTTTCGGAGCTAAAACCTTAGAAGAAATCGTAACGGCATTAGAATCAGCTCAATAGAATAAACAATCAAAACCCCAAGTTCATTTTCATTGAATTTGGGGTTTCGTTTTTAATAAGCAGAAGCAGCCAATAAAACGATTAAATTTCCCTATTATTCAATCAATGAATCTGTATTTTTGTTTGGTTTTTGTTATACTAAGAAGTGATTAAGAGAATTAAGGAGCGAATCAAAATGGTAGAATTACCAGTGGGTCTAGTAGCGCAAGTAGAAGAATTATTAACCAAACAAGAAAAAGTTTTAGTCAGCTGGGTAACAAAAATAGAGTCGTTGAACCTATTGATGATTTTTAAACAAGGAAAAGGAGTATATTCAACAAAACGCTTTTTTTGGCAAAATCCTTCAAAAAAGGTAACGCTAGTGGGATTAGGAAGTACAAATCAATTTTGCTCAAATAAAGGAATAACGAGTTATCAAGGTGTCCACGAATTTAATCAGCAATTAAAAAAACAAACGGCAACGAATCAAAAAAGGCGCGCAACGGGTGCCCTTTTATTTGGTGGCTTTGACTTCGACCCTGAACGTGGAGAATCTAAAGAATGGCAAGATTTTCAATCGGCATTTTTTTATTTGCCAACGTATTTAGTAACTGTACTTTCAGAAGAAACCTACTTAACTATTAATTTTTACGTAGATTCTCAAACAGACTTACATCAGAAGGCTAACGAATTTTTTGGGAAATGGGAAGAACTTCTTGAAGAACAAATAGTACCTAAAGCAGCCAAAGCAGTTGTTACCAACAAAACTGAATTAGCAACAACAGAATGGATACAAGCCGTTGACGAAACAGTTGAATTGATTAAACAATCCACGACGTTACAAAAAGTGGTATTATCTAGGCAATTATTGGTTGAACACGATTCAGTTGTAGACGTTGAAGATGTTTTAGAGCGGCTGATGATGACGCAACAAAATAGTTATTTTTTTGTTTTAGAAAATAAAGAGAAAGCTTTTATTGGTGCAACGCCAGAACAATTACTTGCAGCAGAGAATCAGCATTATTATTCAGCTTGTGTAGCTGGATCTGCCCCAAGAGGGAAAACGAAAGCAGAAGATCAAGTCATTGGAGAGGCATTATTGAAGGATCATAAAAATACACATGAACACCATTTAGTTGTTGAAATGATTTCTGAAACCCTACGAACATTGACGCTGGATTTGAATGTTTCTGGAAATCCAACACTTTTAAAAAATCGAGATATTCAGCATTTATTTGTGACAGTTGAAGGAAAAAGACAGGCGACTGTTCCATTTCTAATGGCAGTTAAAGCCATGCATCCAACTCCAGCATTAGGTGGTTTACCAAGAAACGAGGCGTTAGCAGTTATTCGTGAAAAGGAGCCTTATCATCGTGGGTTTTATGGAGCACCAATTGGTTGGCTAAACCAAGATGACGAGGGAGAATTTGCTGTAGCTATTCGTTCAGCCTTACTAATGGAAAAGCAAAGTATATTATTTGCAGGTTGTGGCTTAGTAGCCGGTTCAAAATCAGCAGAAGAATTAATTGAAACAAGAATAAAATTTCAACCGATGTTAAGAGCTTTAGGAGGATTAGATCATGAGTAACTACCAAGTAGCAATGACCGATTATTTAGCGACATTTATTGAAGAATTGATTCAAGCAGGCGTCAAAGAAGCCATAATTAGCCCCGGTTCACGTTCTACTCCGTTGGCTATTTTGATGGCAGAGCATCCAGCTTTAAAAATTTATGTTGACGTCGATGAACGTTCAGCAGGTTTTTTTGCGTTAGGGATTGCTAAAGCAGGGAAACGTCCCGTCGTTTTATTATGTACATCAGGGACAGCAGCAGCTAATTATATGCCAGCAGTAGCGGAAGCAAAATTGTCAGAAATTCCTTTATTAGTATTAACTGCGGACCGACCTCACGAACTACGAAATGTCGGCGCTCCTCAAGCAATGGATCAGGTTCACTTATACAGTACTCATGTGAAATATTTTACGGATATGGCACTCCCAGAAAACTCAGTCGAAATGCTACGCTATGCAAAATGGCAAGGGAGCAAAGCAGTTGATATTGCAATGACAGCGCCACGTGGTCCCGTTCATTTGAACTTTCCATTAAGAGAACCACTTGTTCCAATTTTAGACCCCTCTCCATTCACACAAGAAAAAGCAATTCGTCATACCCATATTTATTACGCGCATCAAGTGATTCAACCAGAACTTATTCAACAAATTATTGCTAGTTGTGAAGGTAAAAAGGGAATGATTATTGTAGGACCAAATAGTAAGAAAGAATTTGCCGAACCACTTGCGGCGTTTGCCAAGCAAATCAAATGGCCTATTTTAGCAGATCCGTTGTCAGGATTAAGAACATATGGCGATACTGACAACACGGTTATTGACCAATACGACACCTTTTTAAGAGAGCAAGATTTAGTGACGGAGTTGATTCCAGAAGTCATTATTCGATTTGGAGCAATGCCCGTTTCTAAATCTTTAATGAAATGGATTGAACAATTTGAAGATAGTTTGTATTACTTGGTGGATTCTGGTAATGAGTGGAAAGACCCAACGAAGCAAGCAACGGATATCATTCACTGCGATGAACGCTTTTTAGTAGATGCTTTAGCAAAAGACTTTAAAAAAGCAACCAGTTCAGATTGGTTGCAAAGTTGGCAACATTTCAATAAGGCAACAGAAACGGTTGTTAACGAGTATTTGACCACCTTAACAGAAGCAAATGAGGGACAATTGATTCGCTGGATTAGAGAATATTTACCAACAAAATCAGGATTGTTTATTGGGAACAGTATGCCAATTCGAGATGTGGATACCTTCTTTAATAAAACAAATAAATCAATCAAATTATTAGCTAATCGTGGAGCTAATGGAATTGACGGAGTCATCTCGAGTGCCTTAGGTAGTGGAACCGTAATTCAGCCTATGTATTTGGTAATTGGAGACTTATCTTTTTATCATGATATGAATGGTTTGGCAATGGCTCAAAAATATGGCTTAAATTTAACAATTATTCTAGTCAATAATAGCGGTGGCGGCATTTTTTCATTTTTACCGCAAGCAACGTTACCAAAACATTTTGAGACACTTTTTGGAACGGAACTAGCTTTGAATTTTGAAACGATTGCAGAATTGTACCAAGGTAATTACCAAGCGCCTAAAACACAAGAAGAATTTCATGAAGCAATGGATTTAGCTAGTTTTCATAAAGGGCTAGATATTATTGAAATCAAAACCAATCGATATGAAAATGTAGCAAGCCATCGTGAGCTTTATCAAGCAGTGTCAAAAGCCTTAAAGGATCATGGTTATGGTTATGAAAATTAAGCTAAGAGGGCTGAGCTATGATTATGTTCTTTCCCAAGGACAGTCAAAGACAACCTGGTTGTTGCTACATGGATTTACAGGGACGAAGAACACTTTTCGTCAAATCCTGCCAGTCTTAGAAGAAGACACGGTTTTGACGCTTGATTTGTTGGGTCACGGCAACACAACAAGCCAAGCGGACTTTTCCCGCTATGCAATTGAGGAGCAATGTAAGGATTTAGCAGACTTATTAGATCAACTAGAGGTTCCAAAAGTCTCGCTACTCGGCTATTCAATGGGAGGGCGATTGGCATTAGCCTTTACGTTATATTATCCAGAAAGAGTAGAGAAATTGGTTTTAGAAAGTAGTTCACCGGGATTGAAAACGCAAGAAGAGCAACAACTACGTCAAATTCAAGATCAAGCATTAGCCGATAAAGTCATGGAAAAAGGCCTTGTCTCATTTGTAAACGATTGGGAAAATCTCGCCTTATTTTCATCGCAAAAAAAATTGCCACTTGCTACACAAGAAGCGATTCGCAAAGAACGCCTTAGTCAAGATGTAGAAGGGCTGCAAAAAAGTTTGCTTGGTATGGGAACAGGAAGTCAGCCTAGTTACTGGAATCAATTATCCGCTATCAGTTGTCCTGTTTTTCTTTTTGTAGGAGCATTAGATACTAAATTTTGTCAACTTGCAGCTCAAATAAATCCCCACTTAAAAAAGGGATCCATTGTTACATTTTCTGAAGTAGGGCATGCCGTTCATCTAGAAGCGCCAGCAGAATTTTCTGTAGCATTAAAAAACTTAGACAGTAGAAGGTGAGACCTATGAAACTTAGCCAAGTAAACCTGTATCAGTTAGCTATGCCTTTAGTGACACCATTTGTTACGAGTTATGGTGTGATGAAAGAAAAGCCATTTTATTTGGTGGAAGTAGTTGAGGAGAATGGTCAAAAAGGTTACGGAGAGCTGGAAGCTTTTGCAGTACCTGATTATACAGAAGAAACGAGTGAGACCGCTTATCTGATTTTAAAACATCATTTGCTTCCGTTGTTAAAAGGTGAGGACATTCAACATCCACGTGAAATAAAAGAACGGTTTTCAAGCATTAGAGGAAATGAAATGGCAAAGGCAGCCGTTGAATCAGCTGTTTGGGATTTATATGGAAAATGTAAACACCGTTCTTTAGCAAGTTTACTTGGAGGAAGTCGTCAAATAATTGATGTCGGTGTAAGTATTGGAATTCAAGAAAATACAGACACACTGTTAGAACTTGTTTCAAAATATGTAGATGCAGGCTATACACGAGTGAAATTGAAAATTAAACCAGGATTCGATAAAGAACCCATTCAAGCTATTCGAGAAAAATATCCAACTTTAGTATTAATGGCAGATGCCAATTCAGCATATACGAGATCTGATATCAAATTGATAAAAGAATTGGACCACTATCAGTTAGCCATGATTGAACAACCTTTTGGTGTCCGAGATTTCTTAGATCATGCTTGGTTGCAAAAGCAAGTTCAAACCAGAATCTGCCTAGATGAAAATATTCGCTCATTGTCTGATGTCCAATTAGCAGTGGCATTAGGCAGTTGCAAGGCAGTTAATTTAAAATTTTCGAGAGTGGGTGGATTAACTGAAGCGTTAGAAATCATTTCGTATTGTGACCAAGAAGACCTATTAGTCTGGTGCGGAGGCATGCTTGAAGCGGGCGTAGGACGAGCTCACAATTTGGCTTTGGCTTCTCGTTCAGAATTTCGTTTTCCTGGAGATATTTCACAAACGAGCCGTTATTTTGAATCAGATATTGTAACGTCAGATTTTTCATTCAAGGAAGGAAAAATGTCCGTGCCAAATGGGTTTGGAATAGGTGTGGCTATCGATTTTAAACAAGTAGATAAGTTTTTAATTCAAAAAGAAACGTTACTTTTAAGTAATAAGTGATTGTTTCTTTCCTTGGAAACTGCTAAAATGCAAGACGTACTGTTTTAATCAAATTGAGAAAACTTAAAGGAGTTTACCAATCAAATGCATAAAGATATTCAAGAGATTCTTTACTCGGAGCAAGAGTTACGAGCAAAAGCCGCCGAATTAGGAAAGCAGCTGTCAAAAGATTACGAAGGAAAAAATCCTTTGGTCGTTGGAATTTTAAAAGGCGCTATTTTTTTTATCACTGATTTAGTGAAGGAAATGGATATTGACGTTGAGTTAGATTTTATGGATGTTTCTAGCTATGGAAATGCAACTGTTTCTACAGGTGAAGTAAAAATCATTAAAGACTTGAGCACGAATGCTGAAGGGCGCGATATTTTAATTGTGGAAGATATCATCGATAGTGGGCGTACATTGGAATATCTAGTCAACTTATTTAAATACCGTAAAGCGAATTCAGTGAAATTGGTAACATTGCTTGATAAACCAGAAGGTAGAGTAGTGGATATTACCGCAGATTATGTAGGGTTCCCAGTACCTAATGAATTTGTTGTAGGGTATGGAATTGATTATGCTGAAAAATATCGCAATTTGCCTTACATTGGAATTGTAAAACGTGAAGTTTACGAATGATGAAATCGAAAAAAAAGGGAATTTTGACTAACAGTCAAAATTCCCTTTTTTTATAGAAGAATTATAGCTTCAAAGCTAGACCTTCTGCATCTTCTTCAATGACTATAATTTTTTTTACGTTATTAAAGCAGTTCGAAATACTAGTTTTTACTTTTTCTTGGGACCATTCTGTTGGAAAAACCAACGTTTTGCTGATTTCTAAGTTAGTATGAGTTTGAAATACAACATAATAAATGGTGACATCATTCCAATATTGTTCAATAGTCATCAGCTACCTCCTAGTGTTCTTTTTAATGTAGCCCAACAAACAACTAGTATGGACTACTTCATTAAGGGTTAGGGTAGTACCTATTGAAGATTGCTACATTTAGTTTTCTTTTTTGTTTTATATAAAACAAGTAGACCAACGATAGCACTTAGTGCACCAATCTTAAAATAAAGAGCTAATTTTTCCTCACCTGTTTGAGGAAGTTTGTTAAGATTCGATTCTTTAATTGAGGGTGCTGGTTTCTCAATAGGATCTTGAGGTTTTTCTTTGATTGGCGGTACTACGGAAGATGAATCTGAATAGTAAAACTCAACGGTTCCAGTCGTTTCATAAATGTTATCATCTGCCAAAGCTTGTGTTGGAATACTAAGACATATCAAAATTGAAAGTAGCGACGCAATGAAGATTGGTTTCTTATTTTTCATTTAGATCTCCTTTCTTACTAAGGTGTATCAGATAGTGTCCATACAATTGAACTGGAATACTTTACAACTTTTTTTGCGGCAGTTTTAGGGACACTTAATTCAAACTTAGATAGTTCTAACGTCGAAATTCCCGTTCCTTCATTTGCTTTTGCACCAAAAATAGTTTTTTCTTCATTTGGAATTAAAGTTGCAGTGGTTCCTTGAATTCCATTAGATGGAATCACATTTGCATTACTATTTACAGTACCTGCTGTTATGAGTAAGTGTGCGCCTGTTAATTCGGTGGCACCATTTTTGAATTGTTCCAATTGTTTGGCTTTTAATTTCCAGCCACTTGTTGTTGTACGGTTATCGTCAACTTTTAAAGTGCTAGTAATGGTTTTACTGGTTTGATTTCCATCTACTGTAGCAAGCCATTTTTCATCCGAACTATTTTGAATTGAATGTGTTCCGAAGTTTAAGTCACTTGGGAATTGACTATCAATCATGGTTACTCGTTGTTTTTCATTAAAAACAACGAGTGGTGTTTGCTCAGTAGAACTCACTGTAAAGTGCTGTTTCGTTTCATCTAAAACGTACCCAGTAGGTGGGATTGTTTCTTGGAAATAGTAATCGCCATAATCTAGAGCAATGTTAATTATACCGCTAGCATCTGTAATTAAATCTGTTTTAATAGGTACAGATTCACCTTCCTTATAAAGATCAAAATGTGCATCGGGAAGAACGATACTTGGATTTTCTTTGTCTTTTTTGATTAAGGAAATCTCTTTAGCAGCTTTTTTATTGGAAAATTTTCCAGAATTCATAAAATTAAAAAATTGTTCAGTACCAGGTCTGCTAACGTGTTGATTTGTAAGAGATAGAGGCAGATATAAAGGATTCAATTCATAACCAGGAGGCGGTTCTGTTTCGGAAAATAAATAATTCCTAGGATCTAAATTACTAACAATAATTTCCCCGTTTTCATCGGTAACCAGGTTTTCTATCATCACTTCGTTAGTCATAGGGTCAATTATCTCGAATTTGGCTCCAGGCAATACAATAGATGGATCATCGGCATCAACTTTTGTTAGCTTAATGCTACCTTTGAGAGGTGTATTAGAAAAAATAACTTCGGTATCTCCAGTTATTGTAACATCTTTAAAAGATTCGTCTAGGTCATAAACTACATAACCACTTCTTGTACCGACCTGCGTTTGTACAATATTGTATTTACTTCCAGGTTTTGCAGCTATTTTAAAGGCTCCAGCAACAGCATTGTGGAGACCTAAATTTTTACCATCCTCGAATACGGAAAACTTTCCGCCATCAAGGTTGATCGAAGGATCTGTAGAGTCAACTAAACGTACCGTAAGAACTGAATTTCCATCACCATCACCGCCACCACCAGATTTTGGTGTGGAGACAGTTAAATCTCGGATTTGGCTACCTGAAGAATAGGAAAGAATACGGTTGAAGTACCTCCCTGCAGTGCCGCCATCATTAGCTTTCATAGCAACGTTAATAATACCTGAAGGTCTATTTGTTCCCTCTCCGATATCTCCAAATTCAACTTCGAAACCTCCGCCGACACGTCCATAAATTGAAGAATTTGGAACAGGTTCAATTTGAGTATATTCTCCAGTGTCTTTATTGTATTCTCCCCAACTTGCCCAAATACGATCAGGCATATACTCTTGATCAACGGGTAAATCCACTATTGTTGTGCGGTTACTTTTGACACCTGAATAATTTACTCGAATACTCCAAATAACGATTTCAGGATTAGAAGTATCTACTTGACCAAATTTATATAAACGTTCGTTAGGATCAACGGAAGAAGCTTTTTTTACATCAAGATTAATTGACTCTTGAGCTTTTGTATCAAAATTTAATTGAATCCTTTGATCTTGATTTTGTACCTGGCTAAAATCTAACTGGGCTGTAAAATTAATGGTACCAGATCGGTTTGTTAAGGATACAAATGCTTCGTTAATTGTGAATTCTAATGTTTTTTCTCCAGTTGGAGAGACTATTATTTTCCACGAACCAACAACTATACCTTTGTTATTTGTAACATTTAGTGGACCTGTTCTGAGCGGATTTAGCTCACGAGGTAGAGTTGATTTTATGACATCACCAGCTACTAAATTAGCTGAATTAGGAACAGACCAACTAAATGAAATGTTAAATTGATCATAATAATCAATTTTATCTCCATTTTTTACAGGACTAGTTGTATCTCCAACAATACGTTCCATAGTAACTGAATCATAATACTGATTTATAGCATAATTTTCCAATTTAGCTGATGGATTTAATAAATTAGAAGTTCCAACATTGGGTGAAGGAATAATGGTGTCTAATTTATTTTCTAAGGTTGGTTTATCTGGTATAGAATGTGTTTCTTCTAGTAGCTGTTCAGACACAATTGGGTTTTCTTTTTGTTCGATTACTTCCTCTGTGTTTCTAGTCAGTGCATCTAATTCTGTAAGTGGATTTTGCACAAGAGGATCTTGTACAGTCACAGGTTCTGTAGGACTTGGTGACTCCGCTTGAACAATGGTGCTCATGGGAGCAACTGTCGAAAGTAAAGTCATATATAGTAAGACATTTAAAAATATTTTTTTCAAAGTAAAAGCTCCTTTCTGAAAGTGTAGTATCGTATAATACTGTATTTTGGGGGTAACTACTTGAAATTAACAAAGCAGTAGTTACTTAATTGATTTCATTATATTAGAAACGATTACTCAATATCAGATGGTTTTTTTTTCTTTCTTTTTTTTCTTTGTTGAGCGATTCTTCTGCGTTGTGCTGCTTTTTTTCTTTTCTTTTTATTTTTTAGATAGATAAAAAGAATGAGTAGAATTACAAGCATCAGAGCACTTAATAAAACGAAAAGCGCAATGACAAGTTTACTGTCAAAAATACTACTACGATCGATTGTTACATCTTTTTCGTTGTATTTTTTTTCTTCCTCTTTAGAAACAGTAAATTCTTTTTCAAATTTTTCTTTTTGATCATTGTGGCTGTAGGTTCCTTTAACGGTATACGTTCCAGCTTCATAAGAAGCACCATTTAATGGGACTTGAAAATTAAAGGAACTATTAGGTGCCATCGATAAACCGTTAGTGCTGACTTCATATAAAGTTTCAGAAGTTCCTTTTTTAGAAACTCTTGCATCAATTGAAAAGTTGCTTAAAAAAGCTGGCTGATTATTTTCGAATAGAACTTGAGTTACATTCCGATAATTTTCTTGTCCAGCACTAGCTTTAATTACCTTTAAATTACCTGATAGCTCAGTGCTACTAGGGTCAGATCTCAGTAAGATCGCAATTTCTCTAGCAAAGTAATTTTTAACATTGCCTTTATTTTTGGTTTTATCTTCTTTAAATAAATATAAACCTCCTGCCAATACGCCATCAAATTTTTCATTTGGTGTGTTGATATGGATAGGAAGGCTGTAGCTTTCATTCGGTTCAATTTCAATTGTAGTTTGATCGAGTGTTACGATGTCTTCAATATTGTATTTTAGGTTTGGAGCCTTCTCTTTGCTCTTAGTTGAGTAAGTAACAACGCCAACAAGGTTAGTATGTGCACGATTAATAGAAGGGCTGATTGTCATTTTCTCATTAGATGTATTTTTAATAATGACAGTTAAGTCTTGTTTAGAACCTGGTTCAACCATTAAATCATAATACGTAACATTTTTATTAAACTGATTTTCTGGTAATGCAGCCTCTGTTGTGAAATTTGCTAATTTATTTGGGTCGCTAGTTTCATCCGCTTGTACATTCAAGATAGGGAAAAGCGATCCTAGAAAACAAGCAAAAAAAATAAGTAACCTTTTTTTCATTTTTATAGGGCATCCTTTCAAAAGTGAATATAGATAGCCAAAATAAATGACTATTTATATTTCTTGATTTTTAATTAGTTTACAGGTGTATCTGATAAAGTCCAAGTGATAGAAGTTTTGTAAACACCCATTCTTTTTTCAGAAGTAGCAGGTACAGCTAATCTAAATTCATTTAATGCTAAGTGTGAATCTCCAGCGCCAGTGTTAACTTTAGCTCCAAAGAAGTCCACATCAGCATTGATAGGTAATTCTTTATCAACATTAATGGCACCAACAGTTGGCAAAACGCCACCTACGTTAGTAGCATCGCCAGTTTTAATTGTTAGAGCAGCAGCTTCTAATTCTACAGAATTAATGCTAAATTGTGCATTTTGCTTAGCTTTAATAGTCCAACCAGCTGAAGAACCGCGTTTGTCTGAAACATTTAATGAACCAGTAGTAACAGTTGTTCCATCTGTTGTAGCAGACCATTCTTCATCTGCTTCATTTTGGATTGCATGTTTACCAAAATCTAAATTTGATGGTAATCCACCACCAAAAGTACTTTCACCATCTTCGATGGTAATTTTACCTTCAGTAAATTCAACTTGACCAGTAGTTCCTTTTGTTTCTAAATCTGCAGCTGATGCGAAAGGAGCACCTACTAATCCTAAAACTCCTAATGATAAACTTGCAATTACTAATTTTTTCATTTTTATTTCCCCCTAATATTTTTTTGTATTCTATCTCATAAGTATGATAATAGCACTACAATAATAAGATTATCATATGGGAGGCGACATTATTTATCTTTAAGAAAGACAAATAACTTAAATGTGAATAAAAAAAAACAATTTCTATTTAAATTATTTTTGAGATTATAATCTCAAAAAGGAAATGTGAAAGAAAAGAATAAAAAAACTCAATGCATTCAGCATTGAGTTCAGGTTTTAATTTAATTTGGTCAGTAAGATCTCAAATATCCTTTTACTAAGTTTATGAAGGGGGAATGAAAGGAGTAAGCAAACAATAAAAATAAGCGTACTTAATCCTAATAAAATAAGATTCATTAATGGTTGTTGAATAATTTGATGAATAGGAATCCATTCTTCCCATAAAAGGGTGCGAATCAAAGGATGTTCGTGAATTAAGTAAATACCAAAGATAAAAGGGATTATTTTATTTCCCCAAGTTTTCTTAAAATGAGTTTCTTTAAAGAAAAGGAAAAGCAATACGGAAGAAAGTAAAACAAAAGGGGAATGGTAGTCAGTCATCCAATCTTTGTAGTCAATTAAAAAGAAATACACTGTTAATCCTACTGCAATATTAAAATAATGGAATAGATACCAACCAGACTTCCATTTGAAAGGCAATTGATACAATTGGAAATATGCGCCTAAAGTATAAAGTAAGAGGAAAGTTGAGATACTATAGCCTTCATTCATCCCTAAAATCGGTAAGTGAGAAAATGTAGCCCAGAATGAAAAAATTGCAATGCTTCCTATTAGTACCTGTTGAAATTGCTTTTGAGTTAGTTGGTTTAAAAATAAATTTAAAAAAGGAGAAAGAAGATACAACACAAGGTATAAGGTTGCAAACCAGTAATTTCCCCAAAAAAGAACGAATATCCAATGAAAGAAATCTTGGATTGAAAAGGTAAGTGGCGTAAAGAGAACAATCATCAAATAAATAAAAGCTGAATAAAAGCTCACTTCAAATGCAAAGTACGCTATTTTTTTACGTTTAAATCCTTTTTTTATTAAAAAATAGCCACTGATTAAAACATAACAATTTGAAGCGACAATGGCTAAATTTCGAAATAAATACAATGTAAATAACTGAATTCCTGAGGGCAAACCATAATGGAAAATGCCGAAAGTTTGTGAGTGTAACAAGACAATCATAAACATCGAAAGAATACGTAATAAATCGAGGTTACGATTGCGATGTTGTTTAATAGAAGATATCATCAATAAGCTCCAATCATAGGGTAGTCAATTTATGGCGGAAATTAATTTTGTACTAATATATCCAATTACCATTCCTAAAAAACGTGCAAAGAGTATCAAGTAAAGAGAGTGAAGGGTTGAAAATTCAAATTGAAGAGCCCATCCTAGAAACATAATAAAAATTAAAAAAAGCATTTTTATAAAAATAGAAATAGAGTTTCCTCGATAAAAAAAACCGCCAAGTGGAATAAAAAAAAGTGTTTCAATTAGCCACTCACTTAGGTGAAGGGATCTATGGAGAAGCTCATCAGCTCTAAAAAAACTGTTATATAGTAGAAAAGAAAAATAAATTACTATTAAAACAGGGAATAATTCTTTTCGAATTGGATTTAATTTTTTATTGGTTAAGAGAATGATGCTAGTAAAAACCATCCCAAAAAACAATGAAAAGAAGACATTGTTTTTTGGGAATTCAGTATAAAATTCGTTGAAGACGGTTTTTGTTAATACATAGGAAGCAAAAATATAAAAATCGTAGAGTAAAAAACTTTTGATAATTTTAGATGTACTCATGAAGCGTCGTTTAAAATGCTAGCACCGGTCGGATAAAAAGCAGTTAATTCTCCAGTTTCAGCAAGTTGATTAGAATAATTTGAAAGTGTAGCAGATAAGGTTGCTTGGTTAGTGCTGTTGCTTGCTTTAAAAGCAATTAGATAAGGTTTTGTTACGTCTTTAATAGATAGTATAAGTTTACCATCAACAACCGATTGTTTGATTTCTTTGGATGTTTTAACTAAATCATTGTTTTTAATTTCAAATAATTGGAAACTATCAGTATCAATTTCATTTTTGTTGCCGATCATAATCTTAATCGAAGCGTCGGGCATTACTTTTTCAGCATAATTGATCCGAAGATTCCAATCGACTAATTTTTCTTGTTTATTGTACATGCCCCAACCGTTTATCAACTCGTTTTTAAGAGGAGTATCTTCTTTTTTGATTTTAATTGTTAATTTTTTTTCGTTTTCTCCCATAGGAAATTCAATTGTTTTTTCGTTGACTTTATTCCAAGACTCAGGAGATAGCTTAACGGTAAAGTAGAAAATTCCTTTCATTTTATTCTTAGTTTCCATCAAGTTATCAGGATCTGTGAATTTGATTTTTAATTGATTTGTTTCACTAAATAAATAAATTTCACCAATTTTTTCTCCCTTATTTGTAAGCAAACTGAAATTTAAATCGTTGACAATATACATTTCTTTAGGAATAGTGTAAACTAACTCATCTCCTTTTTTCTGGTCAGTTAGGCTCCAAGTATATTGTAATTTCACCATGTCTGATAAACGATACTCTTTACTTATTTCGTTGTTTTTAAAGCTGATATCGTCAATGAATTTTGAAAATTGGTAGTTTTGGTAATTTTTTTCAACCGTATCGCGGTCGATTGCATTTACGTAATTTCGAATAATAGCAAATGAAAGGATAAAGCATAGGCTTAACATTAGTAAAACAAAAATCTTTTTTTTCATAAAATAAAACTCCCCTATAGTAGTTATCAAGCTACTTGTTTTTTTTCAGTTAATACGTGCATTTTCTCATTAGGCAGCTCGTCCTTTTGAGGAATAGTGTAGCGTTTTTGTTGTTTCATGGTACTAAAATAAGTATGTGATTTCGCAAAGAATGCCCCCATATCTGCGTTACTAGTTGTAGGTACCATCGGTCTTTTTTTAGGACTTAGGAATGTCCGTTTTATAAAATTCATTAATGGAAAGTAGCATCCAAGAAAGAAAATAAATTTTATAAGAGTAAAAATAAGTTGTAAAATTGTAACAGAAAAGAGTAAATCCTCAAGCTTAATTGCGGGTACTTGTGTAAGATAACTGTTTTTTCCAATAAAATAGTAATTAAAAACAGCAAAAGGAACTTTACAAATCTTCAAAATCACCCAATAAAGAGCAACAGAGCTACCGACTTGCATAATAAAACTCAAGCTTCTTCGACTCTTCATCCATTTCCACCTCCTCGGTCAGGACTTTCCCAAACTGCTTGTCCACCTTTCAAGTACGTTCGAATCCCGTACGGAATGGCGATTAACAACGTAATCGGATTAATAACCCAATACAATAAAATGTACCAAATAGCAAAAAAAGAGGTTCCTAACAGTTTAAAATCATACTTCAAATTAATAAAAATCGACAATAGGTATTGAAAAATAGAGAATACAGTAATAATCACAGTTAAAATCAATGTAATCATTTGAATATCTCGAAAAATAATCCCTTTTGCCAAAATAACAGGTAATAAGCTATACCATAAAATCGACCAAATAATGCTGGAAAGTTGCTCTAAATACAACACAATCAAACCAAAATTAAACTGACGCTCTAAAAAGATATCCGCATTTTTCAATAGCACTTCAATTCCACCTTGAGACCAACGAAGTCGTTGTTTAAACAGGCTGCTTAGTTTTTCTGGAACAAGCATCCAACAAACGGCATCTGGTTCAAATAGAATCCGCCAATGTTTACGCTGCAATCGCCAAGTAATGGAAATATCTTCAGTAATGCATTCTTGATCCCACCAACCAACATCAAGCAATGCTCCTTTACGAAACATGACACAGACACCCGAAACGGTATTTAACGTACCAAAAATTGATTGTGCTCGCTTAATAAGACCAATAATTGAAAGAAATTCTACGGTTTGGATTTTTCCAATAAATGTTTTTCGATTTTTGACAATAGGATTTCCCGTCACAGCACCAACATCCTGATTCGATTTCCCTAAAAAATTTTGAACCATTGCGTGAAGTGCATGTTTATCAACTGTTGCATCAGCATCTAAACAAAGTAAAAATTCAGCTTTGCTAAAAATAGCTCCTTGAATCAAGGCATGTGCTTTTCCTAAATTGGTTTCAACATTACAAACACGAATATTTTGATACTGATTCGTTAAATTGATTAAATGTTTCAATGTATTGTCAGAAGAGCCATCGTTGATCGTGATAATCTCGTAGTTTGGATAGTCAATGGTAGTTAATAATTGATTGATCGTCTTATCAATATGTGCCTCCTCATTGTAGCAAGGGATTAAAATAGATATAAATGGCTTAGAAGTAGTCTTCTTTTTAAAACTAACTTCACTTTTGATAAAAAAAACAATCGAAAAAACAATCCAAATTAAACTCATAAAAATAGGGTAAAAGAACAGTAGATAAATCATAAAATCACCTTTCGAAAATGTTGCTAGAATAAACTTTGGATAAGACTAATGACTACGTGGAGCCTTTATAAGGAATGAAATAAGTATAGGGAGCCCTTTTAATATGCTTGTGAAACCTCTAAAAAATTAGTATAACACGTTTTATAAATAATGTCGTTATTTAAATTTTACTGTTATTTAGAAAATTCAAATTGAATACAATAGAATCATTTTTAAAAATATCTGATTTTTTAAATAATATGATTTATATTCGCTTGTGTATTGCCCATCCAAAAGCTTTATTTTTTTTTACAAAAATTATGATATAATTCAAGAGAGCGAAAAAGGAGTGAACCAAGTGAAAATGAATTGGGATCAACTATTAGATGACGAGCGTCGTAGAAAAACGAACGTCAATTACGCAAAGTCAAAAGATGTGCGAAGCGCATTTGAAAATGATTATCAACGAATTGTAATGAGTGCTTCATTTAGACGATTGCAAGATAAAACACAAGTATTCCCTTTAGAAAAAAGTGATTTCATACGGACTCGATTAACACATTCAATAGAAGTTTCAACGATTGCGAAGTCAATGGGAAGTATGGTAGCTTATCACTTATTAGAAACAGGGTTAGATCCAGAACTCACAAAAGAACATGCTGAAAAGATACCGGAAGTACTATCTTGTGCAGGTTTATTGCATGATATGGGCAATCCGCCATTTGGTCATTTTGGTGAAGAATCAATTCGAGAATGGTTCCAGTTAAATATGGATCAATTAGCTTATGGAGATCATTTTATTTCAGATATTTTAGAGCCACAAATGCAACAAGATTTTTTCAACTTTGAAGGGAATGCACAAGTGCTACGAGTAGTTTCTAAGTTGCACTATCAATTCGATGATTATGGTATGAATTTAACCTATGCAACCTTGAACAGTATTATGAAGTACCCAGTTTCTTCGTTAGAGATTTCTAAAAAAGAGATAAGAAGTAAAAAAATGGGGTATTTTTATGCAGATCAAGAATTGTTTGAAGATGTGACGAATTCAACAGGTGCTAGAAGTAAAAGACACCCATTAACTTATTTGCTAGAAGTAGCAGATGATATTGCATATTTAAATGCAGATTTAGAAGACGGCATGAAAAAAGGAATCGTAACAGTTGCTCAAATGTTAGAAGAGTTCGAAGCGGTAGAAGAGCCTAACAGAGTGACCGCTACTGTTCACCAAGAACTTATTAAGCGAAGCGAACGTTATAAGGATCATGACGACAGTTTTACTGGTCAGCAGTGGATTGCATCAAGTCTAAGAGGTCAACTGATTAATCGTTCATTGGAAGTTTTTTATGAGCATTATTTTGAAATTATGGAAGGTACCTTTAATGAGTCATTAATAGATGCTTCGGAAGCAAAACAACTTGTTCAAATTTTACAGCAGTTATCAAGAAAGTATCTTTACCAAGATAAAGGAGTACTGGAAACAGAGTTAGCAGGAAGTGAAATCATTAGCTCGCTATTAGATATGTTTGTACCAGCAGCGATTTATTATGATAGCAAAAATAGTCATTTGGAAACAATGAAAAGCAAACGATTAATGGCGTTGATTTCAGATAACTATATTGGTTGTTACTTCAAAAATGCGGAAGGGCAAGATGATACGACTAAACTGTATTTGCGCCTGCTACTGATTACCGACTTTATTTGTGGGATGACGGATAGTTATGCAAAAGACTTGTATCAAAAATTACATGGATTAAATTAACTTATGAGCTTCAATCAACAGCATGTTGGTTGAAGTTTTTTTATTTTTCCTAAGTATTGGGAATTAACAGAAAAAGGAAAGCGTCCTTCTTCTATTGAAACAATAAAATTAGAATGCTTTAATAAAAGGAAGAAACTAATAAACGAATTAGGGATGGGAATGAGAACAAATGAAGAAATGGCTGACTGTATTTGCAATCGTCGCTTTTTTTACAGTATCAAATACTGTATTTTCCGAGAATCTCCCAATTGAATACGAAATTGAAGAAAAGAGTGAAAACCAAAAAATAATTGCACATTATACCTATGAGTCTTATCAAACTGAAACAAAAAAATTCTATCGGCAGTTACTAGTTATTGTATTTATACTAGTCGTGTTAAGTGGTCTTATTATTTATTTGACTATAGAATAAAAGAAAAGGTTGGTAGAGGTTAACCAATAAGAGTCTTATAAAGTCATTTTATCGAAGAACTGTAAATCGATGAAAATGAGCTTTATTTTTTTTGTTAAAAACCAACAAATATTTAAAATTCAAATTCAGAAATACGTGTTATATTATGGTTTCAAAGTACTTTAATATACAAAGAAAAGGGGAGAATAGTAGTGAAAAAGATTCATTTGAGAAAAGGATTTACAAAAGTAGCATTGATTGCAATGCTAGCAACAACTGCAGGGGCAGTGTTAGCGCAACAAGCAGCACAAGCAGAGGGCGTAGCAACTGAAGAGGTTGTTAAAGTTGAAGGTGCAACAGTTGTAACCAATTTTGCTGAACTAAAAGCAGCTTTAAAAAATGCTTCAGTTACAGCAATTGAAGTTGCAGATAATATTGAATTTACAGGAGCAATTACAGGTGTTCCAATGCGTGATATTCAGATGTATTCAAATCCAGGAGTGACCATCAATTTAAACAAGTATTACATCTCAGCAGCAATTTCTTCAAAAAATTCAGCAACATTTACGTTAACAGGAGCAGATGTTAGTGTAACAAAACGCTCATTAGGAACATTCTTTAAAGGATGTCTTGGCTGGGATTTCGTGTCAAAAGATAATGTTTTTAATGGAGAAACATTTGTTCAATTAGACAAAGGAACTTTGACATTCGAAGGCGAAAATTCATTTGATACAGAAGATGAAATTGGTTGGGTAAAAAATGTAGTTTTTGCTGAAAACTCTAAAGTAACAGGTGTGGCATCAAACAGTGTACATGACCGTGCTGCCTTCAAATTTAAAGTAGCAGATGGACAAGCAATTGTAAAAAATGGTGCAGTTGTTGATTTAGAAGTAAAAAACAAACTTCACCCTGTATTTGGCGGTTACATCAATAAAATTATGGTTGAAGACAATGCTTCAGTTAAAATTGTAGCAGAAGGTCCTGTAGCAACAATGACAAAATCTCTTAAAGGCGAAGTAGCAGAAATTAATGCAGGTTCAAAAGCAGTTGTCGATTTCCAATCAACAAGTGCTACAAAACAAACGTTAACTTTACCAAAAGGTGGATCACAAGTGAACCTTTCTAGAGGTGCAACATTCAATGTTGTGGGTGCAGCTAAAACTGGCGTCATTTCAAGTGCAACGGATACAGCGTTCAACATTGATCGTTCTAAATCAGTTGTGATTGAAAATACTAATCTTGCAGCACCACTATTTACAAAAACATCATTGAAAACAACTGTAGCAATTGATAAACCAAGTAGAGTACGTGTTTACGACCGTCAAGGTGCCGTACAAACAACATGGAATATCAAAGGTTCATCATTTAGTGTTAATAAAGGTGCAACGGCTTCTGTAGATTCAAGCAATGCTGATTTTGTTGCAAACTTAAAAATGCAAGATTACAGTAAATTTGAATTATTATCAGCAACAAACTAGTCCAAACAGTTATATGAGGCTGATAAGCTAAAGAAAAAGCTATTAAACAAAGAAATTTTACATTTCTTATGTTTAATAGCTTTTTTTACGTCTCTTGAATTGCAAAATAATTGCCTTCGTTATCAGAAAAGTTAAACGCACGGCGCCCAGGCATTGAAACCAACTCACCTACAGTAACACCCTTTTCTTTAAACTGTTGATAGGTCTCATCAAGATTAAACGAATCAAATAGTAGAGAAGGAGTCGCTAAGTTTAGTTCAGGTTGCATTTTTGCAATCATTTCCTTATTGTGTAGCACTAAGCTTGTGGTTGCTTCTTTTGTAGGCGCAATTTCAATCCAATAAAAGCCATTATCTGCTTTTTCCTCTGCTAAGATAATAAACCCAATTTTGTTTACCCAAAATTCAGCAACTGCTTTTTGATCTTCAACGTAAAGCATTATTTGACCAATATTCGTAATCATAGCGATTCCTCCAATTAAATTTTATGTTGTGCTTTGTCATGATACAAGTCTTTATCTGCAGAAATATACAACAAACCGCTGTTACTTTCCACATCAGATACACCGATTCCAACTGAAGTAGATAAAGGAATTAATTCATACCCCTCTTCAACATAAGGGTTCTCTTGTATCAATGATTTGATTAAGAAACGAAAATCTTCAATTGAAGCGTGAAGATCACGTTTGGGAAGTAAAATCGCAAACTCATCGCCACCTAGACGATAAATACGACTATTAATTTGTGGATGTTCATTTAAAATTGCTGAAAAATGAATTAAAACTTCATCCCCAGTCGCATGGCCATAGAGATCATTGATTTTTTTAAAGTTATTAATATCTAAAAGAAATAAAATAGTCGATTCTTGTTCACTTAAATCTTTTTTTAATTGATTATCAAAAGAAAAGCGATTTGGAATTTTAGTTAAATAGTCAATAGTAGAAGCTTTTTCCAATTTTTGATAGGATACTTTTCGATCTTCCATATCTTTTAAAAATTGATTGTTCAGAATAATTCCAATGGTATTGTAGCTGACCGAAGCAAGAATAAGCAGCCAATTAGCCCAAGAATTACCTGAGTAGGAAAGAAAGTTTAAAATAACAGGTATTTGAATAGTAGCAAAAATTAAGAAGAGTCGTTTAGCTGGAGAATACTCTTTAAATAAATGACTAATAAAAATTTGGCTAATGCCAATTAAGAGATACAAAATAAAAAAACGAAAACCTTTATCAGAAAAATCATAAAAATAACGACCAGATCCAATAATGACACTGGCTACAAAAGGAGAAATTCCTCCTACCCAAAAACTACATATTACAATTGGAACTAGGCGCAAGTCAATCATAAATTCATTATTAAAGAAGATTGAAAAAACTAGTAATAAAATTCCGGTAATACCACTATAGATACCAAATTGGATTTTCTTAAAAAATTTTAGTTCAGAATTAACACCTTTTTTAGTTAACTTTGAAAAAAGATAAGAAGCAGTTATTAAGATTGAAAAGTCTGAGATGATAACTTTAAAAATAGTAAACATTTAATTGACTCCTCATAAGATAAGTAAACTAATCATACAATAAAATTGCTTTGTTTTAAAGTGGGGAGCCAATCGCTCTATTCAATAACGTTACTAGTTATTTGATTGTCTTGATAAAATAACCAAGAAGTTTTCTCTGAAATTCGAAGCATCTTCTTTCGTAAAAGGTTTAGGTCCTTTGGTTCGCTTGCCACTTTTTCGAACCATTGCACTTAAATAACGAGATTGTAATAACTGATCGATGTTGTCCATGGTATATTGAAATCCGGTATGGTGTAGAACGATACATCCTTTAGCTAAGGCTAATGAAGCTAAGCCGTAGTCTTGCGTGATGAGTACATCGTCTTTTTTTACAAGTTGCATAATCCGATAATCAGCAGCTTCAGCCCCGTTGTCTACATAAATTGTATTGACATTAGGTGGTTGTTGAACGGTTGAAAAATGAGAAATACTAGTGACAATAGTAATTTGAAAATGTTGTTCAGTTCCTTCGTCAATAATAATAGATTTGACTGGACAAGCGTCGCCGTCGATAAAAATAGTCAAAGTGAATCGATCCTTTCGTTTCATTTCCTTCTATTATAACTGAAAAAAAATAGAGGAGCTATTTATTCGATAGTATAAATAGAAACCTACCAAATATGCTAGAAATATTATCATAAACGTTAGAAAAATAGTAGAAATCGCTTTTTTATACGAAATTTTTGTAATATAAATGTAATATTAGGTAGTGTTTTTATAGGTAAAAGGAGAATTTCATTTTTCTCAAAAAATAATCCTCTTTTTTTCATTAAAATATTACATAAAAAAAAGAAGGTATTAAAAAAACGGTTGAAATTTTATGGAAAAATAAAAATAAGAAAAGTACTTTAATGAAAGGCTTTAGACTAGTTAATATGCAAATAAAATGAATATATAAATTATCAGAAAATTCAGTTTAATAACGATTATGTTTGGATTTCCCTCTTTTAATCAACTGTCGTCATAGAGTTGTAACGGATTGTTAACCTTAAGCCCCAAGGAATACGTTAATCTTATTGGAGTCGAGCAACGCAAATGTTTCTCGAAAAAATAACAACACTAGAAACTAGATAATAGATGGAGGAATTTATTCAATGAATTTCAAGAAAACAGTAGTAACGACGGTAGCAGCATTAAGCTTGGCAGTAACAGGTTTATATGTAACAGCAAATCAAGCAGACGCAGCAGCACTTCCTAATGGCAACTGGCAAATCGAAAAGAATGATACTTTATCTCATGTTAGCGAAAAAACAGGAGTATCTGTTCAAACTTTAATCACTAATAACAACAACATTAACCCATTAACTTTACAAATTGGTTCTGAATTAATCATAAACGGTGGGAGTCTTACTTCAACACCTGCAGTTGCAACTACTCCTGTGGTAGAAGAAACTACTACTGAAGCAACAACTGTCGCACAAGCGCCGGTAGCAACAGGTGTTGCTGCAGGAACATTTAATGCAAGTTATTATACTGCATTTGATGGTTCACAATCAGGCGTTACGGCGAATGGTACGGATGTACGTGGCGGACAAACAACAACTGCTGATGGTTACCGTATTATCGCAGCTGATCCAAGCGTATTACCATTAAACACAATTGTATCAATTACAACAAGCAATGGCGAAAGCTTTATGGCTAAAGTGTGTGATACAGGTGGTGCTATCAAAGGAAATAAAATCGATATTTTAGTTGGATCACCTTCTGAAGCGTTAAGCTTAGGACGTTCAGTAGCAACGATTTCAATCGTAAAATAATTCACTTGAAAAAGCCTACTCGAATCATTTATGATTCGAGTAGGCTTTTTTTGATTAAAACCATACTAATCTATCTTTTCCCGCCCGTTTCGCTTCGTAAAGAGCTTTGTCCGCACGAACATATAGAATATCACTGCCCTCATAGGAATCAGTGTCAGATAAATAATTAAATTCCGTCATGCCAATGGAAACCGTAATAGGAAGAGGAAGCTCATTTTCAATAAAAGGATGAGTAATTAATTGCTGACGAAATTCTGCTAAGATTTGAGTGGTTTCTTTTTTTGAAAGACTCGTTAAAATCGCAAATTCTTCGCCCCCAACGCGATAAATGTAAACATCTTTTCTTTGGGTAACTTCATTCATCTGTTTTGCTAAATACTTTAATACTAGGTCTCCTGTTTGATGGCCATACGTGTCATTAATCATTTTAAAGTTATCAATATCAAGAATGCCAAGGGCAAAGGCTTGTTTTGATTTTTTACTTAAAATATACGTATCACTTAAGTCAGCACTAAAAATACGACGATTGTACAGACCGGTTAAATGATCCGTCGAAGCTCGTGCTTTATAATGATTCATGGTATTAGTAACGGAAACAGCCATATTAATAATGACGTAAGTAATAAGGAAAATGCTGCTAAAAATTAGGAAATAGAAAAATAGATTTAGGAGTTTTTGTGGTTGCAAGAGAGGGGCATAGACAAAAGAAAAAATAAAAATTCGTAAAATAATGAAAAAACTTAAAAAAACAATAAGTGATTTTTTCCAGGAATATTGCTGTTTTTTAGCTAAAATACAAACAGCGAGTAATAAAAACGTTAATAAAATGTTATTTAGATAAAAAGACAAACCGCCGGTACCACTTAAAAGGTATTGTAAGGTTTTTCCAAAGACCACCACACATGTTGTGATTTCTCCAAGCTGAATACTCCCATACATGACAGAGAAAAAAATAAATACATAACGCATATCAACTTTAAAACTATTAAAAATCACAATCTCATTATTTGACAGAATTAAACTGGATAGACCAATAAAAAAACCAAATAAAAAAATAACCCAGAAAGGCGTATTGGTGAGGTCAATTTGATTGAAGATGCGACTATTTCCAGAAAATTTTAATGCTACGAAATAACAAGTTAAAACGGTGCTGACAATTAGTGCCAAATTAATAATAATTTGATTGCCGATGAGCAACATAACAGTTCCACCTCTAAATGATTGATTTAATTAAACGATACCTAAGGATTTGAGTATACCATAGATAGAACTTTAAAACGTAATTGAAAATGTAAAAATAAAATAAAAAAGAAAAAACTGCTAAAATAAGAATGGAATTAAATTTTATTTACAGGAATTTATATAGTACAATAGAGCTACAGATAATTTTATGGAGGTGTGGGGTTTTATACCCAATATGATATTAACAATTCGATTTTTAGGTATTGTGTTGCTGATTGCAGCAACTGCAATTTTTGTGGCAGCAGAATTCGCTTTAGTAAAAATGAGAGCCAGTCGTTTGGATCAAATGGTAACGGAAGGTGTTAAAAATGCACCGTTAGCAAAAAAAGTACACAGTCATTTAGATGCGTACCTGTCTGCCTGTCAATTAGGAATTACATTGACTTCTTTGGCATTAGGTTGGATTGGGGAGTCGACGGTTGAAGCAGCGATTCATCCAATTTTCGTTTATTTAAATATTCCAGGCGCTGTTACGAAAGTCGTAGCTTTTGCTATTTCATTTTCAATTATTACATTTTTACATGTAGTGGTAGGAGAATTAGTTCCAAAGTCATTTGCCATTTCAAAGACCGAGCAAGTTGTCTTGTTCGTTGTTCGTCCGTTGCATTTTTTCTATAAATTGATGTATCCATTTATTTGGGGATTAAATCATTCAGCGGGAGCTGTATCAAGAATGTTAGGATTTGAATTTACTGGTGAAGGCGATGAATCTCACAGTGAGGAAGAATTACGCTTAATCGCATCAGAAAGCTACAAGCATGGCGATATTAATCAATCTGAACTGAACTATTTAAACCGTGTTTTTGATTTTGACAATCGTTTAGCTAATGAAGTCATGATTACTAGACAAGAAATGGTTGTAATGAATTGTGAAATGACGATTGAAGAAGCAGCGGAATTTTCATTAAATGAGCAATATACACGTTATCCTGTCATTAAGGATTCAAAGGATGATATTGTAGGAGTCTTAAATACAAGGGACTTATTTCATGCGTATGTTAAAAAAAATGTCAAGCCTACAGATACAATTGAAAGTCTGATTCAGCCGATTATTCAAGTGATGGAAACTGTTCCAATCAGTGATTTGCTTGAAAAAATGAAAAAAGAACATCGTCACTTAGCGATTTTACTTGATGAATACGGCGGAACAGAAGGTCTTGTAACTGCTGAAGATATTCTCGAAGAATTAGTGGGCGAAATTCGAGATGAATTCGATATTGATGAAATTCCAGACATTCAAAAAATAACGGCTTCTCATTATGTGGTTGCTGGAAAAGTTTTACTTGAAACGATTGAAAAAATCACGAAAGTAAAAATAGATGATGAAAGTTCAGTTAACACTATTGGTGGTTGGATTTTAAGTCAGAAATATGACGTTGAGATAGGTGATGAATTTACTTATCAAGGTTTGCATTTCAAAGTAGTTGAATTGGAAAACCATACCGTTAAAACCATTGAGTTAAAATTTGACGAACATGAACAATAAGCAGCAGTTTAAAATAAGTAGGATTCCTTCACTAGGAGTTCTACTTATTTTAATAGTCTTTTTTACAAAAAAAATGTCACAGAACAGACAAGAAAATAGGTTTTTTTGATTAGAAGAGTTGGCAGAAAATGAATCCTGTGGTAGGCTTTTAGAGGATAAGAAAACTTTGTGAATTTTTAATAATGACTAGATAGAGCTTTTGCTCAATAAATAGCGAGCGCATCAGTTTTTGACTAGTCTATTTAAATTCGTGAAATAGACAATTTAATAAGGCTTCTTAGGAAGAACGATTTAAATTGAAGGAGGAAGAAGAATGATTGAACTGATTGCAACAGTGGAATCAATCCAGCAAGCTCGTGAACTAATAGTAGCGGGAATCAACACGTTATATGTAGGAGAGGATTTTTATGGATTACGTTTGCCGACCTCATTTAAAAAAGAAGAATTAAGCGAAATAGTCCGATTAGCTCACAAGGATAATGTGAAAGTTTGTGTAGCAGTGAACGCGATTATGCATAATGACCGCATTGATTTTGTGCCGGATTATTTAAGCTTTCTAGCGGATATTGGGGTAGACCGTATTGCAGTAGGCGATCCTGGGATTATTCATATTTTAAAAACAAAAGACATTAAGTTGCCATATGTGTACGATGCCCAAATCTTAGTAACGAGTGCCAAACAAATTAATTTTTGGGTACAGCGGGGCGCAGTTGGCGCAGTTTTGGCAAGAGAAGTTACCTATGAAGAATTGAAAATAATTGCTCCACAAGTAACGGTACCGACTGAGATGCTTGTTTATGGCGCTACTTGTATTCATCAATCTAAGCGACCATTAGTAGAAAACTACTTTAATTTTATAAAAAAAGACGAAGATACGTCAAAAGAGCGTGGCTTGTTTATTTCAGAACCTAAAAAAAAAGATACCCACTATTCTATTTATGAAGATATAAATGGAACCCATATTTTTGCTACAAATGATATTAATTTACTGCCTGAATTGGATAAACTAGTTGATATCGGGATGACCCAATGGAAGCTTGACGGTATTTTTACTAAAGGTGAAGCTTTTGTTGAAATTGCGAAAATTTTTGTGAAGGCAAAAGAGGCTTTTGAAAAAGGGCAATGGACACCTACATTAATGGAAGAATTAAATCAGCAAATTCTTACACACCATCCAGCAGACCGAGAATTAGATGAAGGATTTTTTGTAAAAGATCCTAATGAAGTGAAATAATAAGGAGCTAATGAAAATGAGAATAATTGAAAAGAAACCTGAAGTTCTTGCCCCCGCAGGTACACTTGAAAAGTTAAAAACAGCGATTTATTATGGAGCAGATGCCGTTTATATTGGTGGAGATGCTTATGGTTTGAGAAGTCGAGCAGGTAATTTTACCTTTGATGAGATGCGTGAAGGGGTTGAATTTGCCAAAAAATACAAGGCAAAAGTATATGTTGCAGCGAATATGGTGACACATGAAGGCGATGAGAAAGGTGCTGGAGAGTTTTTTAGAACGTTACGAGACATTGGCATTAGTGCAGTGATTGTTTCAGATCCAGCGTTGATTGAAATTTGTGCGACAGAAGCGCCGGGCCTGCCGATTCATTTATCTACTCAAGCTTCTGCAACGAACTACCAAACGTTAGAATTTTGGCGTGAAGAAGGTCTAGAACGTGTAGTTTTAGCTCGTGAAGTTGGTATGGAGGAAGTAAAAGAAATTCGTTCAAAAACAAAGGTTGAGATTGAAGCGTTTATTCATGGTGCGATGTGTATTTCGTATTCTGGACGATGTGTGTTATCGAATCACATGTCACAACGAGATGCCAATCGTGGAGGGTGTTCGCAATCATGTCGCTGGAAATATGATTTATTTGATATGCCGATTTCAGGTGAGCGTGAATCGTTGGTAGGTGGACAACCTTTAGAAGAATTTTCAATGAGTGCAGTGGATATGTCAATGATTCATCATATTCCTGAATTAGTAGAAAACGGCGTAGATAGTTTGAAAATTGAAGGACGGATGAAATCAATTCACTATGTTTCGACAGTATCTAATGTTTACCGTCAGGCGATTGATACGTATTGCGCGGATCCGGATAACTATGTCTTCAAGCAAGAGTGGGAAGATGAATTATGGAAAGTCGCGCAAAGAGAATTATCGACTGGTTTTTATTACGGTGTTCCAACCGAAGATGAGCAACTATTTGGCAAACGTCGTAAAATTCCAGCTTATGGGTTTATTGGACAAGTCTTAGCCTATGATCCTGAAACTAAAATTGCGACCATTCAACAACGGAATAACTTTGGGGTTGGGGACGACGTTGAATTCTACGGTCCTGGTTTTACTCATAGTCATCAAAAAATCGAGGTTTTATGGAATGAAGACGATGAAGCGATTGATCGCGCACCAAATGCGATGATGATTGTGAAAACGAAAGTGACAACGCCTGTTAAAAGATATGATATGATTCGCAAACAACGCTAAACAAAATGTTATTTGAGCGTTGATTTAATAAAAAAGCATTCATTTTTAAATGAATGCTTTTTTTTCATGGATTAATCGTCATTTTCAAATTCAAGCTGAGTGCCATCTTGTAAAGTAAGTTCAATTTGATAGTTGGTGTAGTCAGGTAATTGATAGGCAATTTGAAGAGTTTTAAGAAGCGAGTCTGCTGTTGCGGCAGAAAAGTCAGTTGATTGGAAAAGATCTTCGATTTTATTTTGAGCTCTTATCCCTTTAGATTTTTCATGATTTTGCTGTATTTTAGCTTTCACTTCATTGTTTTGAACTTGATAACTCAGTTTTAACTTTTGGTGATGGGATCGGTAGTCGATTTTCATTTTTTGAACGGCTAGAAGTGTCGTTTTTTGTGTGGTGTCCTCAAGTTTTTCTGAATAGTTACTACTATCGTTTGATTCTATAGAATCTTCATTGGTGGTGGCCGAAGTTATTTCAATAGGTTGTGCTCGCTCTTCTTTAAAGACAGAAAGTTCTTGTTGGCCATAGATTATTAAAACGAGAATCCAAGCGGGCCATAATTTATTTCTCATAGTGCAAACTCCTTTAAAAATAGGTTGTTCTTTAATTAAACCATAGACTATTGTAAAAGAAAAGACCGTCTTTCCCATTTAATTAGAAAGACGGACTTTTTTTGTTTTAAAAATTAAATTGAACTTCAACGCCGAAGTGATCAGATACTACAGGTTGATTGATTCCGTTAAAAATAACCACGGAAGAGCTAATTTCGATAGGTTGATTTGTAAATATATAATCAATTCGTAAGGCATCAGTGGCACTTTTCCAACCATCAATTGCCGCTGGAACCGTTATTCCGCTATCTTTTTCCTTAGCCTGTTGAAAAGTGTCAAGCCAATTTTCATGTAAAATTAAGTCATAGCCTTCATTTTTGACTGTAGCAGGACTGTTAAAATCTCCCATTAAGAAAGTTCGTGTGTTAGGCTCTGGCATGGCTGTTAACAAAGTAGCCCATTGTTCTTTGAAAGGATTCTTATTGTCATTCCACCAGCCAAAGTGAACGCTATAAAACCAAGCGGTTTGATTGTTTAAAGTTGTTTTGATGCCAATAACTTTTCTAGTTTGATAGTTTGTATAATCCGTTTCATTAGAAATAGTAAAAGAAGTCGTTGCTTCAATTGGTGTTAAGCTTAGTAAGGCGACGCCTTCATCAAATCGATCATACCCAATATGATTGGCTACCCAAGTCCAATCATATTGGAGCCCTTTTTTAGCCAATTGTTCTTGTAGTACGGCAGCAAAATTGTCCTGACGGAGTATTTTTTGGTTATCAACCTGATGAAAATGATTCTTTTTTTCAAGAGGAAGAGCGTTAATTGATTGGTTTACTTCTTGCAAGGCAATAACGTCATATTTTTTCTGAATTAACGTTTCAACAAGTAGCTCTAATTTTTCAAGAGCATGTTCTTCTAGCCAGCTGTGTGTATTAAGTGTCAACATTTTCATCATTACTTACCTAGCACGTCATTGATATCTGATTTTAAAACATCTGCTTTTGGTCCGTAAACAGCTTGAATTCCAGTATCTTTTTTAATTAAACCCAATGCCCCTAACATCGTCCATTCTGCTTCTGTCCCAACTAAAGTTGGATCTTTGACAGTGACACGAAGCCGCGTCATACAAGCATCTACATCGACAATATTTTCTACCCCACCCAAAGCACTGATAATTCCTTGAACTTGTTGGTCCTCAGAGATATTTGGTTGAGATTCGCCATCCGTAGATCCGTTGCTATCGTCAATGTAATTTCCATTACGTCCAGGAGTTGCCATTTTGAAACGTCCAATTAAATAGTAAGCAACAAAATATGAAATGGCAAAGAATACTAAACAACTAATCACATAATTGATAACATCCCCCGTTAACCCTGCTTTTACTGAAAGTGGCAAGCGAGTGATGAATTCTAGATTACCAAAAGAATGCACACGTAAGTGAATTAAGTCGGCTAAAGCGAATGAAGCACCTTGTATAACAGCGTAAACAGCGTATAAAGCAGGTGCTGCAAACATAAACATAAATTCTAAAGGTTCGGTAACGCCAGTTAAAAAGACAGCGATTGCTGCAGATAAGAAAATAGTTTTATATTTTGCACGTTTGTCTAAATCAACACGACGGTACATTGCAAAGGCAATACCCATCAAGGTTCCAGAAGAACCAATCATTTGTCCGACTTTAAAACGAGCAGGAGTAACAGTTGTTAACAACTGTTGATAAGCAGAAGTATCGCCAGCATTTTTAAAATTCACTAAATCACTTGCCCATGCAAGCCATAGAGGGTCTTGACCAAAAACTTCTTTCCCTGCATTTACGCCTGACATAATAGTATATGTTCCCCCAAGTGCGGTGTAATTGATTGGAATTGTTAACATATGGTGCAGTCCGAATGGAAGCAATAAGCGTTCAAGAGTTCCATAGATAAAGGGTGCTAACACGGGAGCGGTTTCACTGCTGGTTGCAATCCATAACCCAAACTGGTTGATTCCTGTTTGGATAACTGGCCAAACGATGGCTAAAATAATAGCGATGATTACTGACCACATGATTACGACAAAAGGAACGAAGCGCTTTCCATTAAAGAACGCTAAAGCATCTGGTAATTTGCGATAGTTGTAATACTTATTGTAAACAATCGCTCCAACAAATCCCGAAATGATTCCGATAAAGACCCCCATATTTAAAGCGGGAGAGCCTAGTACAGAAGTAAAGTATCCGTTTACTAAAATCTTAGTGCCAAAAAGAGTGTGTGTAGTTGCATCTGGTTCAAGCAACATATCGCTTGTTACACCAAAAATGGAACCGGTTGTAATATTAATTAGAATAAATGCTAATAGTGCTGCAAAGGCACCACCTGCTTTTTCTTTTGCCCACGAACCTCCGATAGCTGCGGCAAAAAGGATATGCAAGTTTGTAATGACTGCCCATCCTAAATTTTCTACAACGCTTCCAATTGTGAGTACGAGATGAATATCCCCTCCTGCCAATGCGATAATCTTACCAATACTAATCATTAATCCAGCGGCTGGCATTACCGCAATAACAACCATTAAAGCTTTACCAAATTTTTGCCAAAATTCAAACGAGAACATCTTTTTCATTTTATTGTTCGCTCCTTCTTTGTAGATGGGAATTTTTTATATAAGTAAAATTTATGAATATTTTGTGCAACCGGTTGCTTTGATTATAAACTGAACTGTTAGCAAATTGCAAGAGATAAATTTGTTGTCTGATGAATAAATAAAATAAAAGGAATTGACAAACGCAACCGGTTGCGTTTATGATAAGGGTGTTGTAAGACCAAAAAAGATAAATACAAAGATAATGGAGGAATCAACATGACAATTGAACGTTTATTTGATATTGATGCTTGGAAGGTAAAAACAAATACACTAGATAAAGAAAATCGCCGGTTACAAGAAAGTTTGACAAGTTTAGGAAACGGATACATGGGGATGCGAGGCAACTTTGAAGAAAGCTATTCAGGAGATCATCATGAAGGGAATTACATTGCAGGCGTTTGGTATCCAGATAAAACACGTGTAGGTTGGTGGAAAAATGGCTACCCAGAGTATTTTGGGAAAGTAATTAATTCAATTAACATTATTGCAATGGATATTTTGATTGACGGCAATGCAATTGATTTATTTACCGATCAAATAGAAGACTTTTTATTAGAATTAGATATGGAAAAAGGTGTGTTACGCCGAAGCTTTATCGTGAGTAAAAATGGAAAACGTATTAAATTTGAATTTCAACGTTTTTTAAGTTTAGCAGTTAAAGAGTTATGTAGCATTCAAGTTATCGTAACAAATTTAGGTGAACCAGCCAAGATTGAGATTCAGTCACAATTAAATGGGGATGTCCGAAATCAAGATAGCAACTACGATGAAATGTTTTGGTTACCTGTTGAAGCAGCTTCGAATCGTTTAGTAGTAGAAACAAAGCCAAATGATTTTGGAATTGAGCAATTTACCGTTGCTGCTACAATGAGCAATACGGTTGAAGGTTTAGTAAAGACGACTGAAAAAATTGAAGAATTAACGGTTTCTGAATGTTTTTCGGGAAAATTAGAAACGAATCAAAAAGCTAGTTTGACAAAGAACATTATTGTCACTACATCAAGAGACTACGATAAAGAGGCTGTTTTAAAAGCAGGGGAAGCGTTAATGGAAGAGAGTATCGTCCCTCACTCATTTGAAGAGCTAAAAACAGCGCATGAAAAAATCTGGGCAGATAGATGGAAGTTAAGTGACGTTGAAATTGGCGGCGATGATGCACAGCAACAGGGAATTCGTTTTAACTTATTCCAACTGTTTTCTACCTATTATGGTGAAGATATGCGTTTAAATATTGGACCTAAAGGCTTTACTGGTGAAAAATATGGCGGTGCTACTTACTGGGATACTGAAGCGTATGCTGTACCGTTGTATTTAGCATTAGCAGACCCATCCGTTAGTAAAAATCTCTTGAAATACCGCTATGAACAGTTACCTGGTGCGTACCATAATGCAAAACAACAAGGCTTAGCAGGTGCGTTGTATCCAATGGTTACTTTTACAGGAATCGAGTGCCACAATGAATGGGAAATTACATTCGAAGAAATTCATCGTAACGGTGCGATTGCTTATGCCATTTATAACTATACTAATTACACAGGAGACCATAGCTATGTAGCAAATGAAGGCATGGATGTTTTAGTTGGAATCAGTCGTTTTTGGGCAGATCGCGTTCATTTTTCAGCAACTAAAAAACAGTATATGATTCACGGTGTGACGGGACCAAATGAATATGAAAATAATATCAATAATAATTGGTATACAAATAAGTTAGCCACTTGGACGTTAGCTTACACACTAGAAAAATTACAAACTGCAGATAAAGAGGCAGTAAATCGTACGAATGTAACAGAAGAAGAAAAACAAAAATGGCAAGATATCATTGAGAAAATGTACTATCCTTATGATGCAGAAAGAGATGTTTTTGTTCAACATGATACGTTTTTAGATAAGGAATTAATGCCAGTTAGTCAATTAGCAAAAACAGATTTGCCAATCAATCAAAACTGGTCGTGGGATAAAATTTTACGTTCATGTTTTATTAAGCAAGCAGATGTTTTACAAGGAATTTATTTCTTTAATAACCAATTTACTAAAGCTGAAAAGCAACGGAATTTTGATTTTTACGAGCCAATGACGGTTCATGAGTCAAGCTTGTCACCATCTGTTCATGCTATTTTAGCAGCAGAATTAGAAATGTCTGAAAAGGCAGTTGAACTATACGCGCGAACTGCACGCCTAGATCTAGATAACTACAATAATGATACGGAAGATGGTCTACACATTACCTCGATGACAGGAAGCTGGTTAACGATTGTTGAAGGCTTTGCAGGAATGCGAACATTTGCAGACACGCTTTCCTTTAAACCGTTTGTACCAGCAGATTGGGACTACTATCGTTTCCATATCAATTATCGTGGTCGTTTAATCTTTATTGAAGTGAACCAAACTGAAACCAGTTTGACATTACTATCCGGCGAGCCGTTGACATTAAACTTATACGATGAAGTGGTTGAATTAGTGACTAAATTAACAGTTCCAACTTATCAAGTCTAAAAGCATTTTACTTGTGGAAAATAAATGATAGAATAGGATGAACTAGTATGAAAGCAGTATTATTTGATTTAGATGGTGTCATTACAGATACCGCCCATTATCATTACAAAGCATGGCGCTGGTTAGGGGAAGAAATTGGCGTGGTGGTAGATGAAGCTTTTAATGAAGAGTTAAAAGGAATTAGCCGCTCAGAATCTCTTGAAAAAATTCTTGAAAAAGGGAATTTGACAACTAAATATACTCAAACTGAAAAAAATGAATTGACTACCAAAAAAAATGATGTCTACCAAAAAATGATTGAAGAAATGACGCCAAATGATCTTTTACCAGGCATTCAAGAGTTGTTGCTTGATTTAAAAGAAAAGCAGTTGAAAATAGGTTTAGCTTCAGCAAGTCAAAATGGTCCGTTTATCTTAGCAAAATTAAATATTGCCGATTTATTTGATACAATCGTTGATCCAACAACTTTAAAAGCAGGGAAGCCTGCACCAGATATCTTTATTCAAGGTGCAAAACAGCTAGCGATTGCTCCGGTTGATTGTGTAGGAGTGGAAGATGCTATTGCGGGAGTATCGGCGATTTGTGCAGCAAATATGGCGGCAGTTGGTGTAGGAGATGCAGTGCAATTAAAAGAAGCAACGAAGGTTGTTCCTACAACGGATTTATTGACGTATCCTTTATTAGAAAAAACATGGCAGGACTACCGGAATGAAGGTTAATACAGAAACCATTTTGCTTCATCCAAAAGGTAAAATTGAATCGTATACGCTTGATAATGAAGCTGGTTTTTCTGTAACGCTGTTGAACTACGGTGGTCGTCTAACGGCCATCAATGTTCCAGACCGAGATGGATTCAGTGAAAATGTTGTGTTGAATTTAGAAAATATTGACGGTTATCTAGCGGATCAAGCTTATTTTGGTGCACTTGTTGGCCCGGTTGCTGGGCGCATCCGAAATGGAAAATGGAAGGCACACCAGCTTACACAAAATCAATTTCCACATCATATCCATGGAGGAGGAGCAGGTTTTCACCAACAAATTTGGCATAGTGTTCCTTTTGTAACAGAGGAAGAATGTGGTATTCAGTTAAGCTTGGTTTTACCTGACGGAACAGATGGTTATCCAGGAGAGTTGCAATTACGTGCTACGTATACGATTACGAAAAATCAAGAACTGAAGCTAGAAATGGTAGGAAGTAGCAATCAAGAAACGTTATTTAATCCAACCAATCATGCGTACTTCAATTTAAGTGGAAATGGAAAAGAAAAAATTTCAACGCATATTTTGCAAATAGCTAGTGATCAAGTAGCTGAGTTGGATCATGAAAAAATTCCTACAGGACGTCTTATGGATGTTGAAGGTACTAATTTTGATTTTCAATCGCCAAAGCTGTTAGCTAGGCAATTTTTTAAACAGCCACAGGGCTATGACGATGCGTTTAAACTAAAACATAAAGAGGGGCAACCTCAGCTTTACTTGGCGGATCCAAAGAGCAAACGGAAAATGGAAATCACCACCAGTGAAGAAAGTGTTGTAGTATTTACAACAACAAATATGGACGAGAATTACGTTGTTTGCAATCAAAAGATGTCTAGTCACTTAGGGATTGCGATTGAACCACAAGGATTACCCGATGCTGTTCATCATTCAAATTTCCAATCGATTCTATTACAGCCAGGTATTCCTAAAAAACATCAGACGATTTATCAATTTGGTTTGATAGACGAATAATAAAAAGGAGTTAAAAAAATGGCAGTTACAATCAAAGACGTTGCAAAAAAAGCTGGCGTTGCTACATCTACTGTTTCCAGAACGATTCAAGATCACAGTAGTATTAGCGAAAAAACAAAAATAAAAGTTCGTCAGGCGATGGCGGATTTGGGGTATGTGCCAAATTTTTCAGCTCAAAGTTTAGCTAGTAAGACGACTAAAACGATTGGAGTAATTATGCCAGTTTCAGACGGTGTTGCATTTCAAAATCCATTCTTTTTAGAAGTAATTCGTGAAATTAGCAAAGTGTGTAACGAAAAACACTACATGGTGTCTCTTGCTTCAGGAAAAGATACTGGTGAATTATTAGAGAGCATTAAAATGATGGCACGTCGTGGAACGGTTGATGGTTTTATTGTTTTGTATTCTACGTGGGAAGATCAAATTATTGAATATTTACATGAAGCGAACTTGATCTATGCAATGGTTGGTCGCCCGTATCTCTTTGAAAATGAAACATTGTATGTAGATAACGATAATAGATTGTCTGGAAAAGACGCGACAAATTACTTGCTTCAAAAGGGACACACTCAAATTGGGTATGTGGGGGATGATTTGGATCAAGTAGTTACGATTGAACGGATGGCGGGTTTTCGAGATGCGTTGCAAGAAGCAGGAATCGCTATTAATCCACAACAATCTATTTTAATGACAGATTCTGACAATGCAACTGTTACACAGCCATTAGAAAAGTTATTTGAACATCAAAAAACGGCACCGACGGCTTTAGTAGTTAGCGATGATATGCTTGCGGTAACAGTGATGCAACGGTTATTAATGTTAGGCTACCAAGTTCCGATGGATGTTTCAATTATTAGTTTCAATAACTCGATTTTTGCCAAAATGGCCTATCCTAAATTAACTTCGATTGATATTAATGTTCCGCAACTTGGTCAACAAGTCGCACTGAAATTGATTGATAAAATTGAAGAAAAAGAAGCACCGTTTGTAAAAATGATTATTCCTCATGAAATTATTGAACGGGAAACAGTAGCTTCGAAATAACACTTTTTTAATAAGAGTGTTTTTTTTGGAATTATAAATAATCAATGTTATTGATGTTTATAAAAAGCTATGTCAAACTATTAAAAGGGCAATTATGCCTAATGAACAAAGGGGGATTTTAATCGATGAAACAATGTGAAAAATGTCAAACCGAATTAACTGAAGAGCAGGATGTTTGTCCAAATTGTAGTGAAGACAAAGAGAGGACAGATTTGTTACAAGAAGAGATTGTTTCAGAAAAAGGAGCAGATGAGCCCGATACAGGAAATGTTGATTCAGCAGTTATTAAAGAACATGCTCATCATTACTGGTCGTATTTACGTCAAACCTTGAAAACACCATTAAAAAAAGACAATGCAGGTCAATGGTGGTATGGTCTGGTTTCAGTTGGATTGATTTCATTATTTACAGCATTTTGTATGGCACGATTAGTTTCAGCTTCTCCATACAGTGGACTTTTTTCTGATAGTAACATGATGGGAACACTAGGAATATTCTTTAAAATTTTTATTGCAACAGGGATTCAATTATCGTTACTAGCAGGTGTATCCTATGGGTTTAATCATTTAGTGATGAAAAATGAGATGGAGTGGAAAACATTTTCATTGTATTTCTTTAATTTATTGAATGGTTCAATTATTGTAACAGCAATCATGGCTATTTTAAGTATTATTGGTTATTCCGTTTTAGATATCATTACGTACTTAGCGATCTTTAATTTAATGCTTTATTTTGTTGCATTTTTAGTAACGATCGTTTTCAATGAAAATAAAAGTCGCTTGGATACCTTTTACCTAGCCTTAGCTAGTGGTGCAGTAGCAGGTGCGGTTCTGTTATTCTTTGTTCGAATTATTTTTGCTAGTTTATTAGGATCGTTCTTTAAAAAAAAGAAAAACATTAGACAATTAGTTGTCTAATGTTTTTTCAATTAAAACGCTTTTTTTCCACTTGCGAATTTTTGTTCTAAAGTTTGTAAAAGGAGCTACTGTGTTAATATGAATCCATTTCCAAACAGGCCACATCGCTTTAGTAGTTGCCCAAGAACGCTGATTAGGTAAGAATAGTTCATCATCAGAAAAGGATTCTATAAGTGTGTAAAGTTCGTTTAATGAATCTTGTAATAATTTTCTTTGCATAGTCAAGGGCAGGTTCCCATATTTATCATAAAAAGATTGATAAAGTCCGCCTAAATTATTCCATTTATAATCAGGAGTTGGAGTGGTTACGTGGAGACCTTTTTGCTCTGCTGTTTCCCAGCTAAGAAGGAGCTGAATCCAACCAATTTGATAAGATAAATTTTCGGAAGGGGTGCGGTCAACTTCTTCAATTCGGGTGTTTTTTAAAGTTTCGGGAATAGCGTCGAATTCGGAATCGTATTTTACGTGTTTTTTTTTGATTTCATCGAGTAAGTCTTGTTTTGTTTCATAGTTTTTCATTGTGTACCTCCTATATAGAATGGTTATAGGTTTATTGTAAACCTTCCCATTGTGTAAGAGTCAACTCTTATTTTATCAAAAAATGTTATAATAGATCAAAAAGGAAGTGTGGAATTGGATTACTTTAAAGAGTGTATGTTGCAAATCGATTCGATTTTCTATTGTCCGAATCAATTTGTGGTGAAAAACTTAGCTGAAGAAGTGCAGAATAGGGAGTATGCTGGTGGCGTTTTCCAATTAAATCAACTATCGATTCGTTTTCGGGTTGCTAAAATCACTCCAACAAAAATTGGACAGTTTGTTGCATTTTGGGAGAAAGATCCTTTAAATAAAAATCAAGCTTTTCATGAAAAGGAAAGTCCAGATTTGTTAGTAGTGACAACTTTTCTTGGAGAGAGAATAGGTCAATTTGTCTTTCCTAAAGGTGTTTTGATAGAGCAACATATTTTACGGACAGATTCACAAAAAGGGAAAATGGCCATGCGGGTTTATCCAAGTTGGGATTCTCCAACTAGCAAACAAGCCCAAGTAACACAAAAATGGCAGCTAGACTATTTTGTTGAATTTACAGACAATCGGGACAGCTTTAAAGCACGTCTTGAAGCGTTATATGGAAGGTAACTAAAGTCTGTAGATGCAGTTGGAATCGTTTTTTCATTGTTTTTAATCTAAGAAATACATGAGTTTAGTATGAGTCTTTATTAACCAAATAACTGAAAAGCCTAATTAAATAGCTTTTTTTTTATTTTGGTTGTGGATGAATTCTTATTCAAAAGAGCTTATTGGTCTATCAGAAAAAAGGAGCATCATTTTTTATTTTTTTATGTTATAATTGACACATTGTTTACCTACGTAAAATGGAGGATTGTCTCATGTTAAAGAAGAATCAAGCAGTCTGGCAAGAAACGTTAAAAGTTGCGATGCCACTTTGCTTAAGTTATATTCCTGTTGGTCTTGCTTGTGGCGTATTGTTACAAAAAGTTGGATTTAATGGGTTGTATACCGCACTTATCTCGTTTTTAGTCTTTTCTGGTGGTGCTCAATTTCTGGCCGCAGCTATGTTAGTAGATTCAGCTCCAATTCTCTCGATTATCATGATGACGCTATTTTTAGAATTGCGCTACATATTGCTTAGTTCTAGTTTATCGACATTTATCAAAAAAGAAAAGCGCGGCTTTATAGCTTTGTTTACTAAAAGTATTAATGATGAAAATTATGCAGTTAATTATTTGAAGTTTTCCACTGATTCAAGTTGGAATGCCCATAAGGCTCTGATGGTCAATCGTTATTCGTTAGCATCTTGGTTAGTGAGTACCGTTGCAGGTACAATGTTAGGGTCAGTGCTTCCATTAGATGTTCATATTGTTGATTTTGCTTTAACTGCGATGTTTATTTATATGTTTACGATGCAGTTGCAAAATAAATTAATTATTTTTGTAGGTCTTTTTTCAGGATTATTGTCAATTATGACGATGTTGATTTTAAAAAGTACGATTGGTTTGATTTTAGCCACAATTATTGCTTCTTTTACTGGTTATATGATTGAAAAGCAATTAAAGAAACGGAATCTTGCTGGCAAACTAAAGTTTAAAGAAAAAACACGACAACCGTTAGAGACGGAGGCAACGACACCACATGAATAGTCAATTTATCTTATTGATCTTAGGAATGGCATTTGTTTCGTATTTGCCAAGAGTGATTCCGATGATGTATTTTTCTAAGCGTGATATTCCTGAATGGTTTCATGAATGGATGAAATATGTTCCAGCTGCGTTGTTTGCGGCCTTGTTCTTTAAAGATGTTTTTATTGTAGATGGCGATTTTTCGTTATTTAGTAATTTGAAAATTATTGCGGCAGTAATCGTGATGGCAGTTGCTTATAAAACAAAGTCGATGGGACTTTCAGTTATTGGTGGTTTAGCAGCGATATTATTGCTGACGTATGCATTTTAAAATAAGAAAAACCTGATACATTTCAGCCATAAAAAGGTTGAAATGCATCAGGTTTTTTTGATAGTTGAGTGCTTCTATGAGATACGATATTCCATCACGTAATCATCCAGTACATAGCCGCCACCAATATCAGCCACTTGTTCTTTAATGGTTGTAAAACCCATTTTTTGATAGGCTGCAATTGACTTGTCGTTGTATTTGTTGACTGTTAATTGGATGGCAGGTAAGTTGCTTGATTTTGCTTCTTTGAGAATGTGTTGGAAAACAAAAGAGCCGATGCCGTGTTGTCTAAAATCAGCTAATACATAAAGTTTGCTTAGAAATAAGTGGTCCGCTTTGATTTCAAATCCTGCGTAACCAGCCCATTCTTTTGTACCGTCGGCTTTTATAACTTGGATTAAATAGTAGGTCATCCCACTTTGGATGTCTTGGAACATTTTATCAGCCGATTGTAAGTGGGTCAGCATATAAGAAACTTGATCCGCGCCGATGATTGGAATGTAGTGTTCTTGCCAAATTTTAGTAGCTAATTGGTTTAAGAGTAAGGCGTCTTCTTTTGAAGTTGCTGAAATTAAATGGATCATCATCTGAGCTCCTTTTTATGAGGTAATTAAAAAGGGATAAAACCGAATTTATCCCTTTTTAAAATTAAACTAGTTTAACTAATGAGTAATTTTTCTTGCCTTTACGAATTAAGATGAAACGTTCGTCAAATGAGTTGCTTGGAGAAGCGACAGCATCCACACTTTCAACTTTCTCCCCATTCATTGAAATTGCGCCGTTGTTAATATCTTCACGGGCTTGGCGTTTTGAAGGCTCGATTCCAAGATCAACTAACCAGTCCACAATGTTTTTTTCTTCTTTAGCTGCTTCGAAAGTTGGCATATTTTTAAAGCCTTCTTCGATTTCATCCGCATTTAGATTTTTAACGTCACCTGAGAATAAAGCAGCTGTAATTTTTTCTGCTTCTGCTAATGCGTCAGCACCATGAACAAAGTTGGTCATTTCTTTAGCTAACGTTTTTTGAGCTTCACGTTTATGTGGTTCTGTTGCCACTTTGTTTGCAAGGTCATCAATTTCTTCTTTTGTTAAGAAAGTGAAGAATTTCAAGTATCTCACAACGTCACGATCATCTTGGTTTAACCAGAATTGGAAAAACTCAAATGGTGTTGTTTTCTTAGAATCTAACCAGATTGCGCCACCAGCAGTTTTACCAAATTTAGTACCATCCGCTTTTAACATCAATGGAATTGTCAAACCGAAGGCTTTCGCTTCAGCGCCTTCTTTTTTACGAATTAAATCTAAACCAGCAGTAATATTGCCCCATTGATCCGCGCCACCAATTTGTAATTGAACATCATGGTGCTTGAATAGGTGAAGGTAATCCATTGATTGAAGAATTTGGTAGGTGAACTCAGTGAATGAGATTCCAGTTTCTAAACGACTTGAAACGATATCTTTAGCTAACATTGTGTTGATGTTAAAGTTTTTACCGTAGTCACGTAAGAAATCAAGTAATGTCAAATCATGTGTCCAGTCAAAGTTGTTCACCATTGTCACGTCGTCATTTCCACCAAAGTCGAATAGGCTTTGCATTTGTGCAGTTAAGGCGTCTACGTTTGCTTGAACTTGTTCCATTGTTTGCAGTTGGCGTTCGGATGTACGACCACTTGGATCGCCAATTGTACCAGTTGCCCCACCAATTAAAATGTAAGGGTGATGTCCAGCCAGTTGGAATCGTTTCATCATCATAAATGGAATTAAATGTCCAATATGCATACTATCTCCAGTTGGATCTACTCCACAGTACAATGAAATATTTTTCGTCTCTACAAGTTCTCTTAAGCCCTCAGCGTCAGTTTGTTGGTTGATGGCATCGCGCCATTGTAATTCATCAATAATGTTCATGTGTTCTTCACTCCTTCAAATTAGTTAGAAATATAAAAAAGTCCCTACCAAACCGAAACATAAAGTTTCAGTTTAATAGGGACGAATTAACCGTGTTACCACCCAAATTACATAAACAACTCAAAAGCAAAGTTGTAAATGTCACTCATTTACTAGATAACGTTCGTAAAACGCTTGAGGTTAGTCAAGAAACTCCAGAGTGTACTTCGCAAAAGTTATTTGTACTAGATTTCACCGACCTCTAGCTCTCTACAAACAGGGATAACATGCTACTGCGCTCTTTCAAAGTAAGTTATTTATGAGATTGACCAAAGTATAGTCCAAGAAAAAAACTTTGTCAACAAGCAAATTATTAAATAGTAAAAATATGAGCATGAAAGTGAAGTGAAAACAGATTAAAATAAGCTTATTCTTTTTTTAAAATAGTTTTTTATTTTTACTTAGTAAAAGTGATTTTTGCTAAAGTTGATTTCAATAAAGAATTTCATTTTATTTTCCTTAACATAACTTCATGACTTTTAGTGAATAATTTGATATAATCAGTCAAGAGCATACTATTAAAAAAGGAATCAAGATAAGTTTGTGAAAGGAGTTTTGATTTTGCAGATAGATAAAATACGCGATCAAATGCTAGATGAATTTTTTGATGGTATTTTAGCATTGGAATCAAAAGAAGAATGTTTTGCTTTTTTTGATGACTTACTAACATTGAATGAGATTAAAACGATGGTGCAACGTTATCAAGTTGCGAAAATGCTATATGAAAAGAAAACATATAGTGTCATTGAAAAAGAGACTCACGCAAGTACAGCAACAATTGCTCGAGTGAAGCGTTCCCTTTTTGACGGGAACAATTCTTATGATATGTTGTTTAAACGAATTGAATTGGAAAAGAATGATCAAACAAATAATGATGAAGAATAAGAGCAAGGCTTTAACTAGTTTCAGAACTTAGTTAGGGCTTTTTTTGTTGGAGGCAGATTGTTCTAAAAAAACAAAGTGTTATTTTAACTAAAAATACTAAAAAAATGATGAGAATTAAAATGAGTAAAAAGAGATGTTTTCTCATTTTTAACTTCTTTTTTTTTCATGTTGAAATGAACAAAAGTGATGATGGTAGCATGTGTTAATTTTTAATCGAAAAAAATAGAAAGAAAGTTTGTGTATAAAATTCGATAATGTCGAATTCGTGTCTTTTTTAATCGTAATCGCAAATTTGGGGATTTTCTTAATTAGGGACTTGAAAAGTCTTTAATGAAGCTTCTTTTTGTGAAAAAATTATATTTAAGTTGTTTTTTTGTTTTTATTCGAATTGATAAATTTATGTATAATTAGATAAAAATGCATAAAAATAAATAGATGAAAATACTTTTGCACGCTGTTTCTTTAATGCGTTAACGAGTTGAAGCTTTAACGAAAACCCTTAACAAAGAAGTTGGTAAAAGTCTAATTTTCTTTTAATATAAAGGGTTTTTAGCTTGTTGACAAACTTCTTTTTGAGGACTAAACTAACGCATGTATTAACAAGTTAGCAATTGTTTATCGATTTTATTTGGAATTTGAAAATCAAATTTAAAATGTATAAATTACTATATAAAGTTATCGAAACATTAGTATATTTGTTTTTTGAATTGTGAAATAAATCGAAAACAACATTTAATAGAAGTTTTTTGACTTAAGGTACTAATTGAATTTTTATTGGCGCTATCAATTAGTCAATTACCTCAGAAAACTCCTAAACTAAAAAAGGAGTGGTAAAGCTATTATGGGAAAATCTAAAAAATTATCATTATTTGGTTTAATTGGAATTACAATGGCCTTCTTTGGAACGGTTCGTAGTGTTCCAACGTTAGCTTCAACAGGATGGTCGCAAATCTTCTATATGTTATTAGCAGCCTGTGTCTTCGCATTACCAATTGCGTTAATGTCAGCTGAGTTATCAACGGGTTGGCCAGAAGAAGGAGGACCTCAAGTTTGGGTGCGTAACGCACTTGGCGAAAAATGGGGTTTTGTTACTTCTTGGTTATTATGGGTGCAAATGTTCTTTGGAATGGTAATGGTTGCTTCAACAGTTGGAGTATTACTAGGTTATGTTATTAACCGTCCAGAACTTGGTACAAACAATATTTTCATCTTCGTGATGATTTTAATTTCTTATTGGGGAATTACGTTATTGAACTTGAAATTTGACATGGTTAAAATCGCAGGTGACTGGGGTGCAATTATCGGTGTTTATATCCCATTCTTAGCACTAGTGATTCTAGGCGTGCTATATATGGCAAAACACGGAATTAATGCAGATAGCTATTTAGGTCATTTTGAAGCTGGTAAACTATTACCTGATTTCAGTGATTTAGGAAGCTTACCAACATTAACAGGAATTATCTTTATCTTTGCAGGGGTTGAAATTTCTTCTGTTCATGCAAATAATATCGACAATCCAAAACGCAACTATCCAATCGCAGTAATCGCATCTGTTCTATTATTAGTTGTTTTCAACTTAGTAGCAGGTTTAAGTGTGGCAGATAGCGTACCAGCAGGAAAAATGGAATTAGCAAATATTACACAACCATTTGTAATTATGACGCAAGACTTAGGGATTCCATCAATTTTCAATAACATTATTTCACTAATGATTTTAGTTGGGGTATTGGTTCAATTAAGTGCATGGGTCTTAGGCCCAAGTAAATCAATGATTAAAGTGGCAGATGAAGGAAATCTTCCTCCATTCTTCCAAAAACGTAATGCTAAAGGAATTCCAATTACATTTGTCATGATCCAAGCAATCGTTATCTCTCTTGTATCTTTCTTATATGTAGTAATTCCAGATATTAGTGCAGCGTTCTTAATTATTACGATTACAACAACGATTCTTTATTGCATCGTTTATCTATTGATTGCCATTTCAGCAATTAAATTACGTTACAAAATGCCAGAAGTAGAACGTCCATTTAGATTAGGAAGTAAAGGCAATGGCTTAATGTGGTTTGTTGCAGGACTTTCAATCTTAAGTGTTATCGTAACAATTCTAGTAAGTTTGATTCCACCATCTTCAATTTCTGAAAGTGGTCATATCGGTTATATTATCTATCAAGTAGCAGCAACGGTGATTATGGTAGTGATTGCGTTACTAATCTTCAAATTTAAAAAACCAGAATGGAAAAAACAAGATTAATCAATAAAAAATAACAAGCATCTGACATCCTATACAAATGTCCTTGCTTTCACTCAAAAACAACTTTACAGGAGGAACACATCATGAAAAACACATTTAATACAGATGATACTAATTTAAAAGCTTTATTCCTTGGCGACAAAGGCGAAAACGTTGATTTATTCAAAGAAATTTTAAACAAAATGATCGACGAACACGTTGGTTGGAGACAAAACTACATGCCTCAAGATTTACCAGTGATTACTCCACAAGACAGAAGTTCAAAAGAATTCCAAGCAACAGCAGATAACATGAGAAGCGTATTTAACGTATTGTCTTCACGTTTACGTACTGAATCACTTCCATGGCACTCAGCAGGTCGTTTCTGGGGTCATATGAACTCTGAAACATTAATGCCAGCCATTATTGCTTATACAACTGCAATGCTTTGGAACGGAAACAACGTGGCTTACGAATCATCTCCAGCAACTTCTCAAATGGAAGAAGAAGTCGGAATGGAATTTGCAACATTGATGGGTTATAAAAATGGTTGGGGACACATCGCAGCTGATGGTTCAATCGCTAACTTAGAAGGATTATGGTATGCACGTAACATGAAATCATTGCCATTTGCTATCCAAGAAGTAGCACCAGAAATGGTTGCAGGTAAATCTGAATGGGAATTATTAAATATGTCTACTGAAGAAGTTCTAAACATTTTAGACCAACTTCAAGATCAATTTGACGAAATTAAAGCACGTTCAGCGCGTAGTGGTAAAAACTTAGAAAAATTAGGTAAATGGATTGTGCCACAAACAAAACATTATTCATGGTTAAAAGCTGCTGATATTATCGGTATTGGTTTAGACCAAGTGATCGCTGGTGAAGTAAACAGTGAATACCGTATGGATATTGATAAATTGGAAGCACAAATTCGTGATTTAGCTGCACAAGGTATTCCAACTCTTGGGGTAGTAGGTGTTGTTGGTTCAACTGAAGAAGGTCAAATCGACCGTATCGACCAAATTATTGCATTACGCGATAAATTAGCTGCAGAAGGTATTTACTTCTATGTACACGTTGATGCTGCATACGGTGGTTATGGACGTTCAATCTTCTTAGATGAAAACGATGAATTTATTGAATGGGATCAAATCGAAGCTGTTTACGCTAAAAACGGCATCTTCATGGAAAAAAATGATTGGTTAACAAGAGAAGTTTATGAATCATTCAAAGCAATCAGCTTAGCTGAATCTGTTACAATCGATCCTCATAAAATGGGTTATATCCCTTACTCTGCAGGTGGTGTTGTAATTAAAGATATCCGCATGCGTGACGTTATTTCTTACTTTGCAACGTATGTATTTGAAAAAGGCGCTGATATTCCAGCCTTATTAGGTGCATATATTCTTGAAGGTTCAAAAGCCGGCGCAACTGCAGCTGCTGTATGGACTGCACACAAAGTATTGCCATTAAACGTAACTGGTTACGGTAAATTAATGGGTGCAAGCATTGAAGGAGCTTATCACTTCTATCACTTTATCGACGGCAAAGAATTCAAAGTTGGCGACAAAACAATTGAATTGCATGCATTAACAAAACCAGATTTCAACATGGTAGATTATGTATTCAACGAAAAAGGCAACACTGACTTAGTGAAAATGAACAAATTAAACCATGATTTCTATGATTATGCTTCATATGCAAAAGGTGGTTTATACAACAATGAATTTATCACTTCACATACTGACTTTGCGATTGAAGAATATGGACACAGCCCATTTGAATTTGTAAATGGTTTAGGTTTCTCACGTAAAGAATGGGAACGTGCTGACAAAGTAACCATCTTACGTGCTTCTGCAATGTCACCATATATGAATGATAAAGAAGTATTTGACGAATATGCAGCTAAAATTGAAGCAGCAATTCAAAGTAAATTAGAAGCAATCTATGCTGAAGAAAACTAATTGAACGAAAATGTAAGTCTTAGCTGACTTGAAATCGGTATTCAACTGATTCCAAGTTGGCTTGGATTTTCTGAATAGAACTACTGTCTGCGCAAGAAAAAAAGCAAAGACTGGTTTACAGTAATGTATAGTGGAGCGCATTCTGCTATACATTTCTTTGTATAACAAGCAACTAAATTTGGAGGAAAGATGGGGATTAGATGGAAATTCAAAGAGTATTGACAGTTGCAGGTTCTGACACAAGTGGCGGAGCAGGCCTGCAAGCGGACTTAAAAACATTTGAAGAATATGGCACTTACGGTATTAGTGTGGTCACATCGATTGTGACAATGGACCCAGCGAATTTTTGGCATCATGACGTTTTTCCAATAGCAGAATCAATCATTGAAAAAGAATTGGCAACGGCATTAGCGTGTGGGCCATTTAAAGCAATGAAAACAGGTATGCTTGGAACGGTTGAAACCATTGAACAGGTGAGTCAAATGTTAGAAACAGGTGCAATTGAACAAATCGTGATTGATCCAGTAATGGTTTGTAAAGGTGAAGCAGAGGTTTTACAGCCTGAAAATGTTAGCAGTATGCGTCAATTATTGATTCCCAAAGCAACCATTACAACGCCAAATTTATTTGAAGCCAGTCAGTTAGCAGAAATGAAACCACTTGAAACAGTGGAAGATATGAAAGTAGCCGCTGCTAAAATTATTGCTTTAGGAGCCAAAAATGTTGTCATTAAGGGCGGAAAAGGGTTAACTAGTCAAGAAGCGATTGATTTATTTTATGATGGGGAAGAATTTATGCTCCTAAAATCACCTAAAATTGAAGGGAATCACAATCATGGTGCAGGCTGTACCTTTGCAGCTGCTGTAACTGCTGGTTTAGCCAATGGTTTATCGGCAAAAGAGGCTGTGATAAAAGCAAAAGACTTTGTTTATTGTGGCATTGAAGAAGGATTTGCCTTAAACCAATTTATTGGTCCAGTTTGGCACGGAGCGTACTCAAGACGTTAATTTATTAGGTGAATGAAAAGAGAAGAAAGGAAGCGCAAAAGATGAAGAAGGATGTAACGATTAAAGAAGCAATGTTTCTTTTAGTTGTTTTATTAGCAATGATTGGAACTTGTATTATTGGCTTTAAACTGCCAGCTCATGTGGCGATTTTATTTGCCTTAGCATTGGTCATTTTATTTGCTGCAGTGAAAGAAGTATCTTGGAAGACAATTCATGAGGGCATTCAGGAAGGGATTACGCCAGGTTTGGTTCCGATTATTATTTTCATTTTGATTGGTGCGTTAATCAGTGTTTGGATTGCTGCAGGAACGATTCCCACGATTATGGTGTATGGATTTAGCGTCTTGTCTGTTAAATTCTTTTTGCCAACAGTTTTTATTATTTGTGGAGTTGTTGGTGCAACGGTAGGAAGTTCCTTTACGACGATTTCAACAGTGGGGATTGCCTTTTTTGGAATGGGACAAATCATGGGATTTAATCCAGCTATTACAACTGGAGCAATTGTTTCCGGAGCTTTTCTAGGGAACAGTATTTCTCCTTTATCGGATACAGCAAATCTTTCAGCAGCAATTGCTGAAGTTGATCTATTTGAGCATATTAAAAATGAGTTGTGGACGGTTTTTCCAGCCTTCGTTCTTTCTCTTATTGCGTTTATTTCTCTTGGTTTTCATCCAGTAAAAGGTGCAGCTGGTGATGATTTACAAGTTATCACAGATACGCTGCATCAGTTTTATACGATTTCTCCAATTACGTTACTTCCTGTTTTAGTTTTATTTATTGCCGCATGGCGTAAAGTGCCTGCGATTCCTACTCTTTTAACGAGTATTGTACTGTCAATTGTGGTGCGTTACATTTATCATCCATCTACTACAATTGCTTCTGTTGGTTCTTGGATTCAAGATGGGTTTGTATCGAAAACAGGGGTTGAAAATGTCGATACGCTATTGACTCGTGGTGGGATGCAAAGCATGATGTGGTCGGTTTCATTGATTATTTTAGCCCTGTCGCTTGGTGGACTGTTAGTGAAATTGCGTATTATAGAAACGATTTTGCAACAGGTAGAGGATTTGATGAAGACAAAAGGGTGTTTGATTTTAATGACGGCTTTAAGTTCAATTGGGGTCAATTTATTGATTGGCGAACAATATCTCTCTATTATTTTGCCAGGTAAGGCTTATAAAGAGAATTATCGTAAAATTGATTTACCTGATAAGTATCTATCTAGAACCTTGTCAGATGCGGGAGCAACCTTCAATCCACTAATTCCATGGGGCGTGAGTGGTGTATTTATTGCAGGGACGCTTGGAATTGGTACGTTGCAGTATTTACCTTTTGCGTTTTTCTGTTATTTGACACCTTTATTTACCGTTTTGGTTGGATTTATGAAAAAATCTGAAAAATAAGAAGAAGCAACTGGGAATTTTTCCTAGTTGCTTTTTCTGTTGTAGTGTTTTATTTCATGTTTTAATAACCATTCCTTACGATCTACGCCTCCGCCATAGCCTCCTAAGGCGCCAGTTGTATTGATAACGCGGTGACAAGGGACAATTAAAGAAAGCTGATTTGTACCATTTGCACGGGCAACGGCACGGTAGCCTTTTGGATTGTTTATTTTTTCAGCAAGTTCTTTATAGGAAAGAGTCGTGCCAGCTGGTATTTTTTGAAGTTCGTCCCAAACACTTTTTTGAAAATCAGATCCTAGGTAGTGGATGGGAGTCGTAAATTGGGTTAGTGTGCCATTGAAATAGTTGGTTAAATCGGAGGAAATCTGTTGGATAATGGAATTGGCTCCTGGAATAATAGCAGCATGTGCTCGTTTTCGTAATTTTTCAATTTCAGTTTCCAAGCCCCTACGGTCAACAAATTCCAACAAATAAAGCGCATTTTCATCAGCGATTGCTAGCATCGATCCAAGAGGTGTTTCAATCCAATGAGCAGTGAGCAATTTAATATCAGCAGATTTTGTTGGAACGGTGCCCATTGTTCGTGTGAAGGCGTCTCGAAAGCCATTGCTTGATTCGTAACCAGTATTAAGTTGTGCGTCGATAAAGGAGGTTCCTTTACGAATGTGTTCAAAAGCAAACCCTAACCTTCTTGAACGAGCATATTCAATAAAGGTCATACCAAATTGCTTTTTAAATTGTCTGCGAGCAGTGTTTGCACTGATGGAAAGCGCATCGAAATCTCTATCTGTCCATTTTCGTTCTGGATTTTCTTCAATTGCGCGGACCAATTTTTTTACTTCAGGGGATAAGTGACTTGGATTTGAAAGAGGCAAGCATCTTTTGCAAGGGCGATAAGAAGCTAAGGTTGCCTCTTTGGCAGTTTCGAAAAATTCACAGTTTTCTTTCTTAGGTTTTCGCGCGGGACAAGTAGGGCGACAAAAAATGCCAGTTGTTTTGATTCCAGCGTAAAAGACACCTTCGAAAGTTGAATTTTTTTCAAGGAGCATTTGGTAATAGAGGTCGATTTTTGCTTGATTTGTTATCATCTGGAGCCCTTCCTTTCATTGAATAGTATAAACCGATTTTAGCATGTTCCATGTGGCGATGTACCCAAAAAATTAACATGGATATTTGATTGTTCGCTACATTTGGATTAAAAGAACGAATATAAAACGTGATTGTGATAAGAATGCTAAATGATGAATAATTAAAGTGTTCTTGTCACTAAAAAGTAGTATAATTTAACTAATATAAGTCATTGTAAGTGGAGGTAAAAAATGAAAGAGATTGTTCTTAGCAAGTCTGTTGATTTAACTGAAGGTGGATGCAATGCTTGTGGGATTGTGAAAAGTGTTTGCTATACGTTATTGGTAAATGGCAGAGAAATAGCATTAGATGGCCTGTCAGTCAATACTGTTGTAATGACGATTGTCTTAACGGAGGGGTGGAAACAGAGTTTTGAAGTTCAGATGATGGAAGAATTCACCTTATTTACTAAAGGCGTGCAACAAGTAAAATTAATTGAAGCGTACGATCAATTCATTTACGAAGGACATAAAACAATCGAATGTTCGAATAAAATCAATGAAGTCAATCAATTATTTAACCAAGTGGAAGAAATTTTAAGGGAGCTATTTGAATTAGACAACTATGTATTTAAAATCTCTGATGAAATGGAATCGAAATGAAAAACGATCTATTCTTAACTAATGATGTTTAGTTGGGAATAGATCGTTTTTTGTTTCAATTAATTGATGATAGCAATTGCTTCTATTTCAACTAAAACCCCAAGAGGTAAATCTTTTACTGCTACGCAAGAGCGAGCGGGTTTGTGTTCGTCAAAGGAGAACTCATAAACTTGATTGAATTCAGCAAAGTCTGACATATTTGCTAAGAAGCAAGTTGTTTTGATAACGTGTTGTAAATCACTGTTGCCTTCATTTAAAACAGCAGCTAGGTTTTTCATGACTTGTTCAGTTTGCTGGGAAATTGTAGCTGCGACAACTTTTCCAGTGGTAGGATCAACTGGGATTTGGCCAGATGTGTAGAGTGTGTCGTCGACAGCAATCGCTTGAGAATAGGGTCCAATCGCTGCTGGTGCTGAATCGGTATGGATTTTTTTTAACATGGAAATGCCTCCTTCTTTTTGTAAAGGTTTTCTTTTAATTTAAACAAGTATTTAAAAGAATAGCAATAGAAAAAAATAAAAAACCATCCGATAATGAGTCAGATGGCGAAAAATATTCAGGAAACTGCTTTTTAGTTAAATTTTACAAGAATCTCCTTCACAATTAGCATCAGTAGAAGCGATGGGTGCTGAAGTTGCTGATTTTTCTTTAATTTGAGCCAAAACAGATTTAAAGGTTTCAATTGGTTGAGCACCACTTAAAGCGTATTGGTCATCAATTAAAAAGAAAGGAACACTTTGAATGCCCAATTCCATTGCTTTGGTTTCGTCGACCCGAACAGGCGCTGTATATTCTGTTGAATGGATGATTTCACGAGTTCTAGCTTCGTCCAATCCCACTTTTTTAGCGATAGCAACTAATGTTTCTTCGTCATTCAAAAAAGCGGCTTCGGTAAAGTAAGCATGCATACCTGCTTCAACAAATTCATTTCCAAGTCCTTGTTCTTTAGCAAATTGTGCTAAACGATGGATGGTGAAGCTGTTCGTTGACTGCATATTGTCAAAGTCATAATCTAACCCAACGTTTGCAGCCATTTGTTGAATGTGAGCGTTATTTGCTTTGGATTGATCGTAACTAATCCCGTATTTTGTGGCAATCAATTGGTGAATGTCTTCATCGTGATGGATAGCGGTGTTTGGATCAAGTTCAAAGCTGTGAAAAATAATTTCAACATCTTTTTCATCTCCAAGAGCTGCTTCTAAATGGCGTTTTCCGATATAACAAAATGGACATACAAAGTCTGACCAAATATCAATTTTCATAGTAGAGATACTCCTTTAATTAAAAGTTTATAACTTACAAATAGTAAGCTTTTATTCATCATACAACTAAAGCATAAACCTGTCAATCAATTAAACTGAAATCAAAGTATTCGCTAATTAAAGTGCAGGTTTGTTATAATAAGTAATATTTTTAAGAATGAATAGGAGGAGAGAACTATGGGTTATTACGCTAAAATTTATCTCACAACAGTTTTTGTTTTTTTGATTATTGATTTAATTTGGTTACTATTTATTGCTAAAAATGTCTACCAAAAAGAAATTGGTCATTTGATGGGTCAAACTAAAGTACTACCAGCAGCTATTTTTTATTTGTTATTTATTGCAGGATTGATTTTCTTTGTAATCAATCCGTCACTAGAAAAAGGTTCCTTACTCACAGCGCTCATTACAGGTGGTTTTTTCGGCTTAATTTGTTATGGAACATATGATTTAACCAATTTGGCGACGTTGAAAGATTGGTCGACACTAGTTACGATCCTTGATTTGATTTGGGGTACGGTTTTAAATAGTGCCACAGCTGGGGTTGTTTATTTGATAGCAAAACATTTTCAATGGCATTAGAATAATTAAGGCAGGGAGTAAAGATGGGGGAACTAATGGAATCTAATAGAGTAATTGATAAAGAACAACTAAGATTAGCTTTTCAGCAAGGAGCTATTTCTGTTATTAATAAAAAAAAGTCACTCAATGATATGAATGTATTTCCAGTAGCAGATGGGGATACCGGAAGCAATCTGGCTTCTTTAATGCAGGGGATTATTGAAGAAACTGGACAACAATTCCAGTCTATTAAGGAAGTTTTTGATGCTGTTGCAGAAGCTGCATTAGTGAGTGCTAGGGGAAATTCGGGTATTATTTTTGCCCAATATTTGAATGGATTTGCAAAACAAATTGAAAAAGAAGCGTTATTTTCTTCATTGAATTTTGTAGAAAGTGCAAAGGCGGCTGTTAAAGATGCGTATGCCGCGATTGAAAATCCAATGGAAGGCACGATGATTACGGTTATTCGAGCTTGGGCAGAATCACTTGATGCAAAAGAAGCGGACTTGAAAATAACATTAAGTAGAGGGTTAGACAACGCGCGATACGCATTAAAGGAAACTCCAAAGCAGTTAAAAATTTTACAAAAAAATAATGTTGTAGATGCTGGAGCAAAAGGTTTTGTTTTGTTTCTCGAAGGTTTTACGGAGATGATTTGTCGACAAGGAGAAACAGAATCAATCATTGATTCAGCTCTTATTCAAGAACAGTTGAGTGTAGATGTAAGTCAGTCGCATCACCAATTTGATAGCGTTCCACTAAATCGGTATTGCACTGAGGTTTTAATCGAAGGAGAAGATCTTGTACAGGAAGAAATAAAAGCGTTACTTCAAGATTTGGGAGATTCGATGGTAGTAGCAACTGGGTCTAAAAAAGCACGTATTCATATTCATTCCAATCAACCTGCAGAAGTGATGCGCCGTCTACGCAAGATGGGGCGTATTTTGCAGCAAAAAGCGGATGATATGCTGTTGCAATTTGAAGTGAATACCAATCAAAAATATCCAATTGCCCTTGTAACGGATTCAATTGCTGATTTACCAGCAGAGTTCGTTTTAAAAGAACAAATCCATGTATTGCCTATGAACTTGATTATTAACGATGTTAATTATTTGGATAAACTCACCATTCAGCCAACGGAATTTTATGAAATGAACCGCGTCGAAAATGGCACTGCAAGTTCCTCCCAACCGAGTCTTAAAGCGATTGAAAATCTTTTTTCTTATTTAGAAACAAGGTATCAAGAAATTATTGTTGTCACAGTTGCGAGTGCTCTGAGTGGAACTTATTCTTCAATCAAAGAAGGCGCAAAGAAGTTTCAGAAAAAAGGAACCAAGATAGCTATTATTGATTCTAAGCAAAATTCGGCTGCAGAAGGGTTATTGGTGATGGAGGCAGCGGAGTGGATTGCAAAAGGAGAATCCTTTGATACAATTGTTGCCAGGGTAGTTGATGCACGTGCTACTACTAAAATTTTAGTGAGTGTGAATCAATTGGATGCTATGATTCAATCGGGAAGGTTACCTGGTATTGTCGGGAAAATTGCTCAAAAAGTTCACTTAAAACCAATTGTCAGCTTGAATGAAGAAGGTGGCGGATCTGTGGAAGGTGTGACTTTTAGCACAAAGTCAAATGAAAAACGTTTATTGAAGGAAGTAAAAAAAATGCAACGACACCATTCAATTAAACGCTATGCGATCATTCACGCAAATGATGAAAAACGGGCAAAACGGTTTGCTAATCAAGTGAAAGCTGAACTAGGATTTGAACCTCACTATTTAATGGAGATTTCTACAGTAGTTGCAATGAGTGCAGGGGAAGAATGTATTGCTATCGCTTTGTCGATGGAAGATAGGGAAATGGAGGAGATTTAAATGGGAAATGCTTATGTGTTAAGTGGTGTTTTATTAGTTATTTATTTTACGATATTGTTTATTATTGCCCAGCTATTAAATAATAATTCAATTGTTGATTTGGCATGGGGACCGGGTTTTATTATTGTGGCGTTAGCATCTTATTTTTCAACTGGAACGCCAACCTTTGCTGGAATGTGGGTAACTCTGTTAGTCTTGATTTGGGGGATGCGATTGTTTTATCACCTAGCTCGTCGTAATATTGGGAAGCCGGAAGATTATCGTTATGTTAATATGCGCAAACGCTGGGGAAATCATTTTCCGCGATTAAAAGCGTATTTAAACGTTTTTGTTTTACAAGGTGTGTTGCTTTACATCGTTTCACTGCCTATTTTATTGATAAATACGACAAAAGTTGATTCTTTTTATTGGTGGAATACAGTGGGGATTGCGATTTGGGGAATTGGTTTCTTCTTTGAAGTTGTAGGTGATTGGCAATTAACAAAATTTAAACAGCATGCTGAAAATCATGGACAGTTATTGACAACTGGGCTATGGTCATTGACTCGTCATCCCAATTATTTTGGCGAAGCTCTTAGTTGGTGGGGGATTTATGTTATCACACTAACAACAGTAGCTAACTTGTGGGGAATTATTGGACCAATTATCATTACCTTGTTGTTATTATATGTATCTGGTGTTCCACTATTAGAAAAAAAATACAAAGATCGTCCTGATTTTATCGAATACGCTAAAAAAACAGCAAAATTCTTCCCAGTTATTGGACGAAAAGGATTATAAAAAAAGTAGGTTTTCTTAAGGAATTATGAAAATTGTCTTTGATCAAATTTAGGCAGAACGCTCATTGAATATGTTAAAATAAAATTCTGTAAGAAAATGCTCTTATTTGTATCCTTAAGGAGGAATTGTAATTGATAAAAAAAGGAATTGCTGAATTTATCGGAACGTTCGTTTTGGTATTATTTGGTACAGGAACGGCCGTTTTAGGTGGAGGAATTGAAGGTGTTGGTACGTTAGCCATTGCAATGGCATTTGGTTTATCGATTGTAGCAATGGCTTACAGTATTGGAACCATTTCAGGCTGTCACGTTAATCCAGCTGTTTCAATCGGTTTGTTTGTTAATAAACGTATTTCAGCAATGGAGCTTGTGTACTACCTTGTTGGTCAAGTACTAGGTGCAATCGTTGCAACTGCAGTATTAAAAAGTATTTTAGTAGCATCTGATTTATCTGTTTCAAACTTAGGTCAAAACGGCTTTGGTAACTTAAACGCAATGGGTGCTTTTCTAGTTGAATGTATCTTAACTTTTGTTTTTGTACTGGTAATCGTGATGGTAACGGGTAAAAAAGGCAACCCAGAATTTGCTGGATTGGTAATTGGTTTAACACTTGTATTGATTCACTTGCTAGGTATTCCATTAACAGGAACATCCGTTAACCCAGCTAGAAGTATTGCTCCTGCAATTTTTGCTGGCGGCGAAGCATTGTCGCAACTTTGGGTCTTTATTGTGGGACCAATTGTTGGTGGTGTATTAGCTGCTGTTGTTGGGAAATTTGTTTTAGATAGTGAAGTAAAGTAAAAGCATACTAAAAGTAAAACCATACTGGATTTTAATTCAGTGTGGTTTTTTTAGTCACTCTATTTGGTTTGAAAACTTAAAATTAAACACATACAAAAGCTGTACCTATGTTACGCATCTGTAACAATCCATCCATTGAAAAGGGCTAAAACCCATCAAAACATAATTCATCCTTTAGTCCTATTTTAAAAATATTACATTTGTGAGTCATCTTTGAGAATTGCTAGGCGTTGAGGTGAGGGTATGATACAATATTTTAAGGTTAAATAACCGCTAAAATTTAAACATAAACTTAAAAAATATACCTATAAAAACAACGACATTTGGAGGAATTTAGTGTGAAAAACAGAATCATGACCTTTGTATTAGCAGGAACGTTGACATTATCAGCTTTAGCAGCACCAATTAGCGCATTAGCAGACGACTTATCTGAAAAAATTGAACAACAAAATTCAAAAATTAGTGACTTATCAGGTCAACAAAAAGAAGCAACAACAAGTTTAGAAGCTGTTACAAAAGAAATCGTAGTAGCAGAAGAAAAAGCAAAAACATTGGTTGCACAAAGTGAAGCGACTCAAAAAGAAAAAGAGAAATTAGAAGCAGAAATCAATGATTTAACTGCTAAAATTGACCAAAGAACAGAACAATTGAAAAAACAAGCAAGATCAGTACAAGTAAATGATGGAGATAGCTACATAGATTTCATTATCTCAGCTGAATCTTTATCTGATGTAATTGGCCGCGTTGATGTTGTTAGCCAAATGGTTTCAGCAAATCGTGAATTAGTTAAAGCACAAGCAGACGATAAAAAAGCAGTAGAAAGTAAAAAAGCAGAGACAGATTCTAAAATCGAAGAACAACGTCAAGTTTCTGGTGAATTAGAAAAGTTAAAAGGTGAGTTAGAAACGAAAAAAATCGCACAAGAATCAGCAGTTGCAACTCTTGCAGCAAGTAAAGCTACAGCAGAAGGCGAACGTGATCAATTCTTAGCTGAAAAAGCAGATGCTGAGAAAAAAGCAGCTGACCTAAAAGCACAACAAGAAGCTGCTGCTAAAGCTCCAAAAGCAGTTCCAACTTCAACCGAAACATCAAAAACAGAAACAGCAAATACCAATAATGCACCTGCAGTTGATCCAGGCGCAGGTAGCGTTTCTGGAAATACTATTTCAGCAGCCGAAGGAGCAGCAGTTGTTGCTGAAGCAGCACGTTATCTAGGCGTTCCTTACGTATGGGGTGGGAAAAGTCCTGCAGGATTTGATTGTTCTGGTTTAACAGGCTATGCATTTAGTCGTGTTCTAGGAAAATCAATCGGTGGTTATACAGTTCCTCAAGAATCATCAGGTGTTCAAGTGTCAATGGGCGCTTTACAAGCTGGAGATTTGTTGTTCTGGGGACCTCGTGGAGCTACTCATCACGTTGCAATTTATGCAGGTGGTGGACAATACATTCATGCTCCACAAACAGGAGACGTTGTGAAATACCAAAGTATCAGCGGATATGCACCTTCATTTGCAGTTCGTGTTGTAAAATAAAACAATTGAAAGCCAGTAGCTGATCGTTATTCAGTTACTGGCTTTTTTAGTTAAAGCAAAAAGTCAGCTTTTTATGTATAAGAGCAGTATACTAAAAGTAGTGTATCAGTGAAGGTAGGAGGAACAAAAAATGAAATTAAGTGTCTTAGACCAAGCTCCTGTAACTGCAGGGAATCAAAGTGCGGGGGCAATTATAAAAGCCGTGGAATTAGCGTTACTAGCAGATGAATTAGGATATCATCGCATGTGGTTAGCAGAACATCACAACACAACAACCTTCGCAAGTTCAGCTCCTGAGATTATCATTGCATATTTATCTAGTTTGACTAAAAACCTCAGATTAGGGACAGGTGGAACGATGATGATGCACTATTCACCACTAAAAATGGCAGAAGTATTTAAAACACTAAGTGCATTGAATCCAGGGAAAATTGATTTTGGTGTTGGAAGAGCGCCAGGTGGAGATATGAAGGCTATTTATGCATTATCAGAAGGTGCACGTCCTGAGTTGCGTTATCTATATAAAAAATTAGAAACAACCTTAGAGTTAATTAAAGATGCGCTTCCTAGTGATTCGCTGTATCAAGAAACAATCGCTTCTCCAAGTCAAATAGTATTACCCGAAGCGTGGCTATTAGGATCAAGTGGAGACAGCGCTAGAGAAGCTGCTAGAATGGGTGTTGGCTATTCTTTTGCTCAATTTTTTATGGGGTCTTTATCAAAAGAAATACTGGATTTGTACAAATCAAGATTTCAGCCGTCTGATTTTATGGAAAAACCAGAAATCAATGTTGCTTATTTAGCAACGGTTGCAGAAAGTTTGGAAGAAGCAGAGTATGAGGCAGCACCAGCCGATATTCAACGTTTGATGATGGCTAAAGGTGAAAAACCAGTTATTTTAACACCTGAAGCAGCAAAAAGCTTGCCTTTAACAGAGCTAGATCGAATGAAAATCCAAGAAAATCGCAAAATCCACTTAGTAGGAACACCGGCTGTCGTTGCTGATAAATTACTTCAAGAAGGAACAACGTATGGTTTTGATGAAGCGATGATTGTGAGTATTACTCATAGCCAAGAAAAGCGGTTAAACACGTATCGATTATTAGCGAAAGAAATGATATAAAAAATACCAACTAAGTAAATAAATTTTACTTAGTTGGTATTTTTAGGTTCATTCGTTTTTCTTTGATAGGCAATTTTCATTTCAACAAAATAAGGTTCAATACTTTCAATGAGCCCCGAGCGCCCAATTGTTTTACATTTGCCCCCATGAAGGATGCAACTGACAGGTAAAAGCTGATAATTTTCTTGCAAGTCATGAATATCAAAGGTTCCGACAGTTTCAATGCTGCCGATAAGTTGTTGATCTAGGATATTTAATCCGGCGTAAACGTGCAGTTGATTTTCCTCTGTCACTATTTTATAAGAAGGAATTAAGGCGTGAGTTCCGATAGCATCAAATGCAATTAGATTGCTTTTTTTTAGGAAATCGGTTACTTGTTGATCATTTAGCCCTTGATAATTTTCTTGAATGTGATGGGTTTCAAGCAAATGATCCGCGATATGTTTGAGGACTTCTCGTTGAGCATCGGTACTAGTTAGCGTTGCAGAAATCAGATTGTTCTGATCATAAATTCCAACAGGGTCATACATAACAGGAGTCCCCGGTTGTGTATGAAAAGGATTAGGAGAAATGGGTGCTGAAATATCGGCATCTTTAGGTTTTCCACCAAATATTTTTTCAATATGGGGAGAAATGTCTCCTTTAACCGTTTTGGATGTAAAGTAGTAAACAAGATTTAAAATTGAAAAATAAAGAAGCACGAGAAAAATCAGTGCAAATAAAAAGCCACGCAAGTAAAGCTGATTTTTAAATAATTGAATCGCTAAATGCAACAAATACCAATTCCCAATAAATCCCATTATCGTATAAATCTGATTTTTCAACTTAAGATTAAAGTTAAAAAAACCTAAATAATGATTGATAGCATCAAATAAACTAAACATGAACATTCATCTCCTTTCTATTGATTAGCTGTTGGATTTGTCGTATTTGTTTGTTGCTGAGTTGTATCTTTTTGTGTATTCGGCGTTTGATTAGATTGACTAGAGTCAGTCGAGCTATCAGTGGGAGCAGACTCACTTGTACTTGTGTCACTTGTTGCAGGCTCTTTTTGACTAGAATCCGCTGTGCTGTCAGAAGTTTTACCATCTTCTGTGGAGTCCTTTTTCGTAGGTTCTTCTGAGCTTTTAGTTTCTGTTGAACTAGAAGAATTTTCAGACTCATTCTTTTCAGAAGTAGCGCTGTCTATTGTAGAAGAGTCTTTTTGAGTAGGTGTTTCTTGACTCTCTTTTTGTTCTTGCCTTGGTGCCGGAGGGCTAACCCGGTTTACAATCGTGTTCGTCGCACTTAGCCCGATAACGATTGAAACAATTGCAAATGGTGTTATAAAGGGTGGTGTTCGATAAGACATAATTAAACCTTCTTTTCTTTTTGTCATTCCTATTTAGTGTAGCATATGTTTTTCAAAGGAATCGTGAATCTTTTCTTAATAAAGCAATAAGATTGTTAAAATAATTCTAAATCCAGCTGTTGAGGCAAGAGTCCAATGAATGTTACATTCATTAATTTTTGCAAGCTTTTCCCGTTGCTTGCTGCGTGCCCTCCCGAGTTGTTATTAAAGATAACAGCAACTTCATTTGATTCTTCTGTAAGCGTCAAAATATCCTGTTTAATACCTTCTAGTTCTGCTAAATTATAGTTGTAAAGAGTCCTTTTCTTTCGCCAATCAGGTCCAGAGGCATTCAACCAGCCATCAAAATTACGACCATGAAGACGATATAAAGTTAAGGCAGAGTTGGTTACTGATAAAACTTTAGGAACGCTGTTTGTTGGTGTTTGAGGTTGATCAACTACTGTGTGAATAAAGTTGAGTTCCTTTAATAATTGAAGAGTTTGTTGCTGATAGTCAATGGAATACCAAGTGTTGTTGCGGAATTCAATTGCAACTGGCAAATCTTTCATCCAAATTCGAATGTTTCTCAAGTAGGCAACATGTTCTTTTGTACAGGCGAAATACGGTGGAAATTGAAAAAGAACGGCTTTCAACCGATTTGCTGAAACCATGGGTTCAAAAGTAGCTAAGTAAGTGTCGAACATGTTTTTCTCACTCGGATAGAAATCACTCCAGTCACGATGTTTAGTCATGGTTTGCAGTGCTTTAGGTATGAATTGAAAAGTGTTAGGCGTTTTTGCTAACCAACTTTCAATACTCGAAATAGCGGGCAATGCGTAAAAACTTGTATCCAATTCTACAAATGGGAAATGAGACGCGTAGTTTTCCAATTTTTGTTGTTTGTTTAAAATCAATGTTTCGTGGTCTCCCCAACCCGTTAAACCAATGGTAATCATAAAATACCCCCTATTTTATTGGATTCTTACTATTATTGTAACGCAACTTTATGGAAATTGAAAAGAAAGGCAGGGAATTATTTCCTAGGAAATAATCCTCTTTAAAAGGAAAGCGTTTCAAGTGAAAGATTATCAGTTTTCTACTGGGCATCAATAAAAACTGATAATAATATCAGGTTCTTTTTATGTTAAGATGTACTGTAAAACTTTGTGCATTTTTAGGAGTAAAGGAATCAAAAATGCTTTAAATCCACATTTTTAAGTATCTATGATAAACTTTTACTATTAAGATAACATGGGGGCAGAAAATATGAAAAAATGGTTGGGATTTTTGATAATTGGACTTGTTTTGTTAGGAATAGTAGGCATGATGGTATTTAAAACAAATCAGAAAAGTGAAGAGAAGTTAGTCACTATCAATAATCAAGCCTTTTTAAATGTAGTTGATACTAAAAAAAGTGGGATTTTTTATATTGGACGTCCAACCTGCGCTCATTGTCAGGCCTTTCAACCTAAATTGGAAGAAGCGTTAGAAGCGACTAATAAACAGATTTTCTACTATAATACGGATGAAGCTAAAAAAGAAGACAATGTAGCATTTGAAAGAATTATTAAAGCAACTAGTATTTCTTCTGTTCCGGTGGTAATTGTGGTAAAAAACGGTGTTGTTATCAAAAAATTAGCAGAGTATAAAGATCAAGCAAAAATTGAAGCTTTCTTAAAAAATGAAGCAACGTTATAAAAAAGAGGAGCAATAACTATGAAAAAGAGTCATTATTTTCTGATTAGCGGTTTGTTAATAATTTTTTTAGTGATTGGCCTTATTTTATTAGTTCTATTACCTAAATCATCTCCTTCACAACAAAATAATTCCTCAAGTGAGGCCTCAATCATCATGAAAGAAGAGCAGACAATTAAACCTAAAAATCATTTTGGAACAAAGGACAATCAACATGAGCAAGCACTGAATCAGTTTATACAAACTAAAATGACAAGTGAGTATGGGATTGTTACCAATTATATAGATACCGATCAAGTAGCGGAAACCGCAACTGGTCATGAGATTTTAAGTGAATCTGCAGGCTTAATGTTGCGTTATTTAGCTTTAACTGGCCAGAAAAAAGAATTTGGCAATGAATGGAATTTAACCCTTAAAACAGTCGATGATGGAACTCAATTTAGTTATCGATACAGTCCTAAGTTAGCCAAACGATATGACGTGAACGCGTCGGTGGATGATTTGCGTATTTTGCGTAGTTTGAAAGAAGCAGGGAGTAAATTTCATGATATTGAGTACGAAAAAGATTTTGAAAAATATGCTAATCGCTTCATCAAAACATCCATTAAAGAGAATGAACTTTATGATTTTTATGACAGCAAAACAAAGATGAATAATGATTTTATTACGTTATGTTATATCGATTTAAAAACAATCAGTCTGTTACCAGGCAATCAAACAAAGTTGCTAGAAAATCAGACAACTATTCTTCAAAATGGCTATCTAGGAGATACCTTCCCATTTTATAAAACTCGCTTTAATTATTCAAAAAATGATTATCAAGATAGTGCTGAAATCAATGTCATTGAGTCATTATTAGCGATTCTACATCTAAGCGAAGTGGGTTTACAAGAGCAAGCGAGTATTGATTATTTAAAAGAACAAGTAAATGACGGTACCTTATCGAATCGTTACGATAGCAAAGGCAAGCCAATTGATTTAAACCAATCACCAGCGGCATATGGCATTGCGGCAATGATTGCCTCAGAAGCTGGAGATGAAGAATTTTATTTAACGGCGATGAATAAAATGGAAACTTATCAAATTATGGATGAAGCAAGCCCGTTATATGGCGGTTACGGGGATACAGAGACAAACCAAGTCTATTCATTTAACAATTTAATTGCATTATTAGCGTATCAATATTAAATCACACTGAAATAAGGATAAGAGGGTGACTTTTTGAAAAAAGGATTACGAGTGATTAGTAACGAATATACAAAAGCGGTTAACTTTCTTGATCGTTTTATTTCGCCCGCGGTATTCAGTGCGTGTTTAGTAGCGATTATTGCAGGAATCGTTTTGTTTGTTCCTCCTTATAACGGAATTGCAGATAATGGTGATTTTTTTAGGATGATTTATAGTAATGGTCTGTATCATTTACCAGGCTATTCAGATCATTATTTTGTAGATGTTGTTAAAAAGTTAGGAATTATGCAGTATTACAATGAAAATATAGCGACGATTTTTTCTTCGCAACCATTATTTATTAAATTAGCGATTTTTGTAAACAAGCTTTTTTATAGTCAAACAATTTTTGACCTACGATTTATGGGATTGATTTATTATGTGTTCTATTTAGGTGGTATTTATTTATTAGTAGAAGGATTAACGTATCGTGTAGCGAGTAATAAAGCTTACTTGATTGGGTTGATCACGGTATTTATTTTCGGAGATACTGCGTATACAGTTTATTTCAACTCACTGTACAGTGAACCCATTATATTTATAGCGATGCTCTATATCATCAGTGGGACATTATTACTATACCGTCATCGCTATAATGACACAGCAATGGTGACCTTGGTGACAGTCAGTTCGATTATTTTAGTAACGGTTAAGCAGCAAAATGCACCACTAGCAATTTGTTTGGCTTTTCTTTATATCGCATTTTGGTTTGTTCGCAAGGAACGTTTTTATCGAATTGGAGTAGCTGCTGGATTGGTTCTCGTTTTAATTTCTGGTGTGGCTACATACAAACTAATCACTTCTGAATTTGAAAAAATCAACCAATACCAATCATTGACGCGAGGCGTTTTATTAGAATCAAAAGAACCCGAAGCGGCTTTAGCAGATGGGGATGTGAGTGAACAATACGCGTTGTTAAAAGGCAATACTTTTTTTCAAAAATACAAGGCAATTGATGTAAACAGTCCATATTTGTTTAAGCATTTTTATAATGAATATGGATTTGGTTGGATTTTAAAACATTATCTCTTTCATCCAGATGAACTGTTTACCCTATTAGATATTGCGGCTCGTGATATTCATGAAGTGCAACCAAGAGAAATGGGGAACTTTGAAGCCTCTGCCAAACGCCCAGCTCAAGCTCAAGTAACGTATTTTACAGGCTATAGTTCGATTAAAAGAATGTTTTATCCTAAGACGATTGGTTTTATTGTTATTTGGATGTTGGTGTATTTAGGAATATACGGCGTATCAGCGTATCAAAATTTTAAAGAAAAACGTTATCGTGGGCTTGTGCGTTATGGGTTTATTATTGCCTTAATCACGATGGTTCCAGGAATTCTATTGATTTCTATTATTGGAGATGGAGATGCAGATTTAGCCAAACATCTTTTCCTAGTAGCCGTTATTTTTGATGGATTGACGTTAATGACGATTACGGATGTTTTAACGAATCATTTATGGTCGGATGAAGGCAACTTATTAAAGGATGAAAAGGGGCGCTAATGAAATGAATCGAATTCAAAAAATGATGTGTCTCTTTTTCTTTTTATTCGTTTCATTAGTAATTGGAGCGGAAAATACAAAGGCTGAAACGATTGATCATCCACATAAAACGATTTTATTTGTCTATGATAGTTTAGATGTGTCAGGATCAGGTGAAAAATCAATTGAAAGTCTACAACGTTTGTTAACAAGCTTGAATATCGCTGTTTTCACAGTCAGCATCGATCATTATCAAAAAAATCAACTTCAAGAGTTTGACGGCATGATTGAATTAATGAATGCTCCTGATTTAGAGATTCAAAATAAAGAGTTTTTAGCAGACCGAGACGATTACCAAGGTTTGAAGCTTCATATTGGCGATAACTTACCAGTTAGTTGGCAAGAAGAAATGGGCATTCAATTGAAAAAAATTCCAAAGCAACGTTTTAAACTGAGCAGTCAAGAGTTAGAGGCGAGAGAACTGATTTTGGAACCAGCAGAAGTTACAGTAAATGCAACGGATGCAACAACTGATCTGGGGTTGATTTCATTTGAAAACCAACAGACAACGTATTCCTACGGGACGTTGAAAGGTAAAATTGCCTATCTACCCTATTTTCATGCAACGGGTTTAAGTCAAGAATTAATGGTAAAGCTGTTACAGAAATGGTTGAATATCACCTATCAAAGTCAACCGGTATTGGTGATTACCGGTGTCACACCATTCTCCGATTTGGCTCTATTGGAATATATGGGGGATCAACTCTTTAAAGAAGGAATACCCTTTGCAGTTAGTGCAACTAGTGTTTGGCAAAATACAGATTTAAAGGCTTACGATAAATATGTGGATACGTTGCAATACTTGCAATTTCGAAATGGCTCCATTTTATTGCAAACGCCAGTAGCTTCACAAGCGAATAAACAAGATGATAGTGAGTTAAAAGAGATTATGAATACAACGATTGATAAATTGGTTGAGCATGAAGTATACCCCATCGGGATCGCGACACCAGCTTATTGGAATCAAGACCAAGGCTATCAAGAAGACGCCTTAGGTTTAAGTGATAGTGTATTATTGTTGCCGAATCCTCAAACAATAGCAAAACGTGTTGTAGCAGAAAAAAGTGGTGTTTATCAAAAGGCCTATTACGCTTTGCCAGCAGAAAATTTAGATGGAATTGAATGGACCGATACTGCTTTAGGGTATAAATTTTCATCTCCAACTGCCATTACGTATGATTTTCCAGATACATTAAAAAAACTTAACAGCATGTTAAAAAAAATAGACAATCTGCCGATGATGGCAAGAGATATCCGGAAAAGTGAACACCATGTTGCAACTTCGGCAAGTGTGATTGATGTAAAAAATGGTCAAGTACGTGTTAATGGCGAGTTAAAACATTTGCACACATTGCCTCAAGAAAGTAAGAAAGTAGTTCAAAAGCAAGCAACAGATAAAGGGAGTTTGGCTGGCTTTTTTGCTTTTCAAGATAAAGTGTTAACGATTATTATTGTTGGAACACTCTTTATTTTAGTTTTATTCTTTATTGTTGGTTATAACTTGTATCGTGGTAAATATCGCACTAAAAAGTAAGGAGGGAATAGTGATGACAATAGCAGACTATCTTTTACTCATTTCAACGATTTCAATATGGAGTTTACTATTAGTAAACGTTGTCCTGATTATTGCGGGGTATATTTACTATATAAAGACAGAAAAAAAAGCAGTTCCACAAATTCAAGGCGAAATACCATTTGTTTCAATTATGGTGCCTGCCCACAATGAGGGAATCGTAATTGTAAAAACAGTCGAAGCGTTACTGCGTTTTGATTATCCACATGAACGATATGAAATTATTGTCATCAATGATAATTCTTCTGACAACAGTGCCGAATTATTAGCTGCGATTCAACGAAAAAATCCAACTAGACAATTGCACATCGTAAATACAGATGCAGAGACTGGTGGAAAAGGAAAATCCAATGCGTTGAATATTGGCTTTAAACAAGCAAAAGGAGAGGTCATTGCAATATATGATGCTGATAACACACCAGAAAAAACAGCCTTGCGCTATTTAGTAGCAGAATTGACAAATGATGAACGCCTTGGTGGGGTAATTGGCAAATTTAGAACCCGAAATCGTGATGCCAGCTTGCTGACTCGTTTTATCAATATCGAAACGTTATCCTTTCAATGGATGGCACAAGCAGGCCGTTGGCAATTATTTGGGTTGTGTACCATTCCAGGTACGAATTTTATTGTCAGACGCTCGATCATTGAGGCAATTGGGGGTTGGGATGAAAAGGCATTAGCTGAAGATACAGAAATTAGTTTTCGAATTTACATGATGGGCTATCGCATTAAATTTCAACCAAAAGCTGTTACTTGGGAGCAAGAGCCTCAAACGCTGAAAGTATGGTTTAGACAACGGACGAGATGGGTAAAAGGCAATATTTATGTGATTGTTAAAAATACACCGTTATTATTTGACCGTAAAGCTAGGAAAATTCGTTTTGATATTTTGTATTTTTTATCGATTTACTTTTTACTAATGACCTCTTTAGTAGTTTCAGATACTTTATTAGTGATGAATTTAATGGGTTACCTCACAACAACCTTAGCTGGTTTTAGTGGACTATTATGGCTCTTAGCCATTTTGTTATTTATTGTAGGGACCTTTATTACCATCACCACTGAAAAAGGCGAGATGACGCTAGGAAATGTGGGCATTATTATGTTGATGTATGTCACTTATAGTCAAATGTGGTTGTTTGTTGCGGCGTACGGTATGGTGATGTTTATCAAAGAATCCGTTTTGAAACGTGAAGCTAAATGGTACAAAACCGAACGATTTTAAATGAAAAATAGAAAAGGAGTGACTGTTATATGAAGCAGTGGATTAAAATGGGATTGATTTTAGCATTTTTATCAATGAGTGTACCAATGTTAGCCCACGCTGAGGGCGAAGAGGCGGCAGCAGATAAAGAAACCTTTATTACAAATTTTCAAAGTACGAAAAGCTCCTTAGTTGGAAGTGCACCTACAAGTAACCTTTATTTTAAATTATTAGATTATTGGGATGTTGATCAAGTGACGCTTAATTTAGATTACAATGTGTCACAGTTAACAAAAAATGAAGCGTCAAGCATCACGATTTCAGTGAACGGGACGAAATTTTATTCATTTAGACCAACGGAATCAACACAAGAAAGACAGAGTCTAACATTGGAAATACCCAAAGACCTTTTGAGGAAAGGTGAAAATGAACTGAAAGTTGAAGGTGTCATTGTAACCAAAGAAACCCAAGATGTTTGTAGTGTTACACAATCTGCAGCTGATTGGTTGCACATTTATAACGGTTCAAATGTAGGGGTTGCTTATACAAAACAGCCTATGTCAACGACTATTCAACAGTTCAACAGTTATTTTGGTGGCATGGACACGACGATTCAGAAAAAAGTAGCAGTCTTAGTCCCAGATAAAGCCAATGAAACAGAGCTACAAAGCGCGGTGTACGCGTTGTCTGGTTACGCAAAGAAAAATGAAACAGATGGAGCAACTATTCCTGTTAGTACATTTTCAGATACGTCATCAATGGGTCTGCCTTATACAATAGTGGTAGCTGAATATAAAAATTTACCAACTGAATATCAAAGTAAAATCGATGCTGAAAAAGTGGAAAAAGATGCAGTGATTCAATTGCTTAAAATCGAAAATAAAGCGGTATTAATTGTAACGTCAAATGACCCAAAAGCACTCATTAAAGCAGGGCGTTTTGTAGCAAATGATGAATTAATGTCTCAAATTTCTAGTGACCAAAAAGTAGTCACAACGACTACTGAAACGGCTAGCCAACCCTTAAAAATCAACGATGAACTTGCATTAACAAAAACAGGAGATGAAGTGCGAGGAGCAGGGCATCAAGAGAAAAAATATTTTATGAGTTTGCCAGCAAATCGCTCAATCGCTGAAAATAGTGAAGTGAATTTAGCCTTTAGATACGCTAAAAATCTAGATTTTGATCGTTCATTAGTTACGGTTTCTATCAATGATATTCCAATTGGAAGTAAAAAACTAAATAAAGAATATGCGGATTCAGATACGGTTTCTTTTAAAATGCCAGCAGATTTATCCGTTGTTGGAAATTATACCGTCACAGTCAGCTTTGATTTAGAGATGAAGTCAGTTCCTTGTGTTGCTGACAGCAGTCAAACGCCGTGGGCTTATATTGCACCAGAATCAACGTTATTGATTAATACACAAGACCGAACAGATTTATTGTTTCAAAATTACCCATTCCCATTTTTGCAAGATGGAAGCTACAATCAAATCGGTATTGTGTTACCTGATAAAATGGATCAAAATTATTATCAGAGCTTAACCAACGTCATTAATTTATTAGGGAACTATGCAGAAGACAATACAGGGATAGTAAAATTCTTCCCAACGACTGCAACTAAAGCCGATTTGAAAAACTATAACCTTATTTTGATGGGTTCTCCAAAAGATAATCCAGTCATCAAATCACTCAATAAGGAATTGTATTTCCAATACGATAAAGCTGGAAATGGGTTTGTCTCAAATGAAAAACTTAGTATTGAGTCTGATTATGGCAAACAAATTGGAACGGGTCAGTTGATTCATTCGCCGTATAATGAAGGATCTGGAGCCTTGATATTAACAGGAGCAACATCTGAATCTGTTTATCTAGCTTCAAAAGAAATGGCAAGTCAAACAAGCGTAAGTAAACACAGTGGCGATGCGTTTGTGATTGATAAGGATAAAAACAGCTACGCATATCGCTTTAAAAAATCAGAAGATATTGGCGAAAAGAAAACCTTTGTTGAAAAAGTTCAGAAAAATTCAACCATAACCATTTATTTACTAGCGGTTACCTTAGTTGGAATTTCAGTGATTGTGGGCTTATTCTTAGCCTTCCGTAAAAATCGCAAAATGAAGGGGGATTATGATGAAAAATAATCAATTATTATCAGATTTATCTTTATTAGGTTTTCTGTTACTAAACTTTATCGTCGCCATTTTTGTCGGAATGAACCCTGAACGTTTTGCGCAAAATATTATTTTTATGAATATCGCGATGATTTTAGCGATTATCACGTATTTCACCACTATTACAATGGGACTTGTCCTAAATTTATTGTTTATTTTTGGTCAAGGGAGTTATGCGTTATTTCTAGCAACCACTAACAGTCAATCAGTCAGCTTGAATTTGTATTTTTGGTTAGTGATGACTCCCTTATTTTCAGTGATGGTCTATCTGTTTAGCTATCATACTAAAGAGCTACAGGCAGAAAACCACCAACTAGAGCGCAAAACGCGACAATTAGGAACGCTTGATGAAGAAACAAGATTACGCACGATGACCGCTTACAAAGAAGATGCGTTGGTATTCATGTCGACGTCAAGACGTTTTAATTTGCCTGTTTCAATGGTTGTGATTCAAGTAAAGTATTGGAATGAACTGCAACGAATGTTGGATGATGAACAAATTTCAGAAGTGATTAAACGCGTCACAAGATCGACTAAAGAAGCGATAAGAGACAATGATGTTCTTTATGTATTGGATCGTGAACATTTAACTTGGGGCTTATTATTATTTACAGATCAAGACGGCAGCAAAATTGTAACCGATCGAATTAAAGAATTCTTTGAAAAGTCAGCAAAAGAATTTTCAGATCTTCACACAGTTGATCTTGTAATTCAAGCAGGAGCTGCACAATTTGATAAAGAGACGATTCATACACCCTATGACTTTGTCGAAGCGGCGATTAAAGAATTGGAGTACGATGTTTAAAAAACAATCTAAAGAAGACAACTTAGTATGAGAATACAAAGTTGTCTTCTTTTTTATAAATTAGGACTAAATTTGGATAAATAACATAATTTAAGTCTATTTTAATGTATCAAAAATAAAATTGAGCTATGATAGTATTGTGAGTATTTCAATCAATTTTTTTGATGTTAAATAACAAATCAGAAAAGGTGGAGTGATTCGTGAAATTTAATTATTTAACTCCGTTGTTAATGGCAATTTCATTTATGATCGCCATTTTTACTTCTTACAATGCTGTCAGTATGGATTATTTTTTGAGTAGAAAAAAGAAAGTTAATTGGCATGTATGGATAGTATTAAAAGCACTAGGTGTTAGTTTTGGTATTTGGGGAATGCATTTTATCAGCATGATCTCGTTTCAACACGCAGTTTTTGATTCTTACAATACTCAATTAGTTATTTTATCTGGACTGGTTGTTTTTATTGGAACATACGGATCGTTTTTGGAAATTTGCTCACCAAAATTCAAATCCAACGATTTAACAAAAGGAACGGTTATGTTTGGGACTGGACTCATCTTGATGCATTATATCGGAATGGCTGCAATGATGCCTTTAGAGCTAGAAAAACATCCGATTGTTTTGTTGGTTTCACTGATCATCGGATACGTCTCAGCTTATTTAACCATGAAAGCGATTCGAATTGAACATCACTCTTTTAAAATAATCAAAGATCTTAAACAAGTATTGATTTTGGCAGTAGGTATTTTTTTGTTTCACTATTTAGGAATGTTTGGAATGATGACGCCTCATAGTGTTGGAGAAAATCATGCGAACTTAGCTTTTTTATCAGTCAGCTTAAGCTCAATGGTTGTTTTAGCAGAGGTACTATTAATCTTTAGTAGCTTAATCAGTTACATTTTTGATACAAACAGACTAGAAATCAGTAAATTAAAGGATACCAGTTTAGCACTATTAAAAAGCAATCCCGATCCTGTTTTTCTACTAAATACAAATGGAGAATTGGTGACCGCAAATGAAGTTGCAATTGATTCTTTTCAATTAAATTTAGAAAAAGATAGAGAACATCCAGTTCGTCAATTTATGCGAGATGAGGATTATACAAACGCGGTTCAATGTTTTCAAGAAGTAATTGAAGCGGGAACAAGCATGCATTTAGAAGAACAAATAAAACTAAAAACCAATGAATATCGTGAATTTAAAATTAAAATGATCCCGGTAGTTCCTGACAATCATATTGTAATGGAAGTCTTTATTATTGCTATTGACGTAACCGAAGAAAATGAGATGAAGCGTCAAATTCGTCAAATTGCTTACCATGATAGCTTAACCAATCTTCCCAATCGTTATTATATGAATGAATTTGTTCATCAAGAACTTGAGATTTTTGAAAAAAATTATGATTGTACTAAAAAGAATTCTTTCGTTATTTTCTATATTGATTTGAACGAATTAAAGAAAGTCAATGATACACTTGGTCACCATATTGGGGACGCATATTTAGAAAACATTGCAAAACGGATGCGTGACTATATCGGTCACCACTACTTTCTTGCGCGCACTGGTGGCGATGAATTTGCATTAATTTACATTGAAAAAAATGAAGCAGAAACAAGAGAAGTAACTGAAAATCTTTTAAGAGCCTTTGACGAACCTCTTATTGTTGAAAAAATGGTATTGAATCCAACCGCAAGTATTGGCGTTGTAAAAGCCTTTGAAGATGGGTCTGAATTAGAAGAGTTGCTAAAAAAAGCAGATATTGCGATGTTTTCAGCTAAGCAAGAAGTGAAAAATTCAGGGAAAACGATGATTGTTTCGTATTCTGACTATCAAGTGCAGTTGAAAAATGATTATCAAAAAGAATTAGAATTGATTCAAGGTATTGAAAATCAGGAATTTATTTTACACTACCAGCCTAAAGTATATGCAGATAGCGGTCGTTTTTATGGGGTAGAAGGCTTGATTCGCTGGCAAGTCACTGGTGAAGATCGGTTGCGTTATCCAGATGAATTTATCCCCTTAAGTGAAAAGACGGGACATATTTTAGAGTTAACCAAGCAGTTAGTGGAAATGAGTGTGAAACAAATAAAATGTTGGCTTACAAAAGGCTATGAAGTTCCTATTTCTGTCAATGTTTCCGCTGAACATTTTCAAGAAGATGAGTTGGTTGCACTAATTGAAGAATTGCTAAAAAAATATCAAATTCCACCCTATTTACTCGAGTTAGAAATTACGGAAACGGTCTTAATGGAAGACGTAACGGAATCAAAAAATATTCTATGGCGTTTGCATCGACTAGGCGTCCATTTAAGTGTGGATGATTTTGGAACAGGCTACAGTTCATTACGCTATTTAATGGAATTCCCTATTCAAAGCTTGAAAATTGATCGAAGCTTTACCGAAGCGATGAATATTGATAAAAAAGTATTTATCGTGACAGAAACAATTATTCAACTAGCCCAAAAACTTGATTTACAAATTATAGTTGAAGGCGTTGAAACCAAAGAACAGTTAGCAACTTTAAATCATATGGGGAATTTTTTAATTCAAGGTTATTACTTTAGTAAGCCGATTCCTTATGATGAAATTGAAGAAACGTGGTTGAAAAAATAAAAAATAAGAAATCCCATGAAATAACCACTATGGAGGGTTTTTACATGGGATTTTTTCTATTTTTTATTTTTAAAATTTAACAAGCAAACAGGCAACCATATGATTAAAAAGTAAATGATGTATATGAGTAATCCAATTTTTAAATCGAAAGGCAATAACAGTAAGAGAATGAAGCCTATGATGCTGAAAAGTAGATGTTTAATAAATTTCATTTCCAACATGTAACTACGGCACCTATAATGCCACCGCCTCCAACTACAACAATTCCTGCTAGGCATCCAGCACAGATTGGAGGAGCTAGCGAGCAAGGAGCTCCACATAGTTTAAGAATAACTCCAATAACACCACCAGAAGCTCCAACAACCGCTGCAAAACAAGACATATTTAGACCTCGTTGGGTACTTAATTGTTGAATTTCTTTAATAGCAGTTTTTGTTTCTTCATTTGAAACATAGTCAATAGCTAAATCTTCATTACGAGCTTGTTTTCCATCAATGAATTGATTAATCCAAAATGTATTGTTTTCTGATTTTGTCAATTGCTGTTCCGAGTAGTTAACGACTTTATCATTTTTAAATGCAATCGTGATATTACTTAAGACATTGAAATGACTGTCTTCTTTAAAAGGAATAGTTAACAACATAAAACCGTCGTATTCTGTCAATTTACTTGCTTCAAAATCTAAATTAGATATAGTTGTTTTTAAATCAATACTTTTATCAAGCATTCCCACCTTAGCTAAATTCAGATACTTTGAGAATTGTTTTTGATCAGTCTCAAAATTGATTTCTTTAATCATTTTAGACATATTATTTGAATTTGTGGAATTCACGCTAGCTGCGCTACTTATGAAAGGCATAGCAATAAAACTTAAGACGATACCTAAAATTAAAGTTAATTTGAATAATTTTTTCATTGTGTTTCCTCCTCAATGTAGTTAGTGATTTTTTTGTAATTATTGATTTCTTCACTAGAAAATTGTCTTTTAATTTCTCCATCTTCTAGTTCAATGATTGTAGGAACAAAAGAAATTCCAACTTTATCAGTAAATTTTTCAAATCCTAAATCGTCCCTAGCATAGTCTGTGTCATAATAGTAAACTTCTCCGTATTTTTTGGCACTGTGCATGACTTTATTCGTTTTAGAGATAAGGTTGAGACAATCAGGACATGTTTTTCTACCAACATAAATAAAACGTCTTTCTTTTTTTTTAATCAAAGATTCAAATTCATTGGTATTAATTTTTGTTAAGCTCAATGTTTTTAGAGTGTAATTAAAACTAGTTTTATTGTTTAATATGAAGATACCAAAAAAAACAATTAATAAAATAGTTATAACTGAAAAAAATGTAAAAATTTTCTTGTTTTTCATAATTTACCATAGGGGATTAATCTAACTAACTCTAAAATTGTTGGTTCAAACTCAATCATATTAACCTACTCCTTTCAAGTTTTATTAATACGTATTATAATTTTATATTAACACATGAGATTTTAATTTATTGCAAAAAACCCATATTTGATATAAAATGTTCATATATATCAAAAAAGGAGTGATTAATTATATATGAATATTGGTGGTACTTTAAAAAAAATAAGAGAAGCCAAAAATTTAACACAAAAAGAAGTTTCGGAAGATATTCTGTCATTAAGTTTCTACAATAAGATAGAAAATGACAAAAATTCTTTAACTATTGAATTGTTTTTTAAAATACTCAATAGATTAAATGTAGATTTTGATGAATTTTTCTTTATACATAATAATTACTCAAAAAGTATCTATGATAATTACTGGTATAAAATATATAGTTTTTACTACTTATCAGATTCAAACAGTTTAGAATTACTGATAAATTCTCTGTCTCTCGACTATAAGAAAACAAAAAATATACAATTTTATCAACTTTCACAAATTGCTCATGTAGTGAGTTGTAGAATTAAAGGAATCCCACCTAAAGAAAAGGTAGTTAATGAAATTTGTACATATCTAATATCGATAGAAAGTTGGACAAAGCACGAAATAAGTTTATTTATTTCAACTATGGATGTATTTAATTTTGATATTCTTCTTATTTTGTCAGAAAAAATATTGAAAACATTGCGTAACTACTCAAAAAATCAAGATTATGCTCATTTTATGAATGGTGCTCTTATAAATTTAACTGTTATTTGTTTAGAATCAGATAAAATAAATGATAGTCACTATTTTCTGAACTTATTAAAATCTCAAAATCTAGATGAAAAAAATTTGTATGAAAAAAATGTCATTAACTTTCTTGAGGGAATTTATAGATTAAGTACAGGTGATAGGAAAGGTGAGGAGAGGGCAAAAAAATCAATTGAAATTTTCGAGTATTTGGACATGAAAGAGCATGCAAGTAAATATGAACTATTTTTAAAGAAAATAAAAAATCAAATTGACTTAAATTAAACAAAAGAAAATAGAAGCAATTACTGAATAAGGTACAGTTTGCTGCTACCTTATTCAGTTCTACAGATAAAAACTAATACCCAACCTTTTTATTTTGCTATCAAATAGAGTACAATAAACTTAAATCAAATCAGTTTTAAAAAGGAGCTAGTTATGTATAAAATCATCTTTTTTGATATTGATGGCACTCTTTTAAATGGCAAGAAGCGCATTCCAGAATCAGCAAAAAAAGCAATTGCAGAATTAAAGGAAGCCGGAATTATTCCTGCAATTGCAACAGGTAGACCGCCTTTTAGGATTCACGAAATCTTAGCAGAACTAGAGATTGAAACCTATGTGAGCTTGAACGGTCAATACGTTGTTCATCAAAATGAAGTTATTTATCAGAACCCCATGAAAAAAGGAGCTGTTAAGCGAATTGCAAAAGCAGCTGAATTAAACAATCAAACAGTTGCCTTTTGTGGTTCAGACAAAATTTTAGGCAATTCATTGGTAAGTGCCAGCAGTAAAGGCTGGAAGAAAAAAATCAGCAACCATCTCCCCTTTACACCGCCTCACTTTATCGTGAACTTAATTTTTAAATATGGAGATAAAAGCAAAAAACCCATTTTAAAAGAATATTATGAAAATCGGGTTATTTACCAGTGTATGTTACATGCAACTGAAAAATACGATGCCTACTACGCAAAAGAATTTCCAGACTGTAATTTTATGCGATGGAATCCTTATTCAGTTGATGTCTGTCCAGAAGGCGGTTCAAAGGCGGTCGGAATCATTAAACTACTAGAACACTTACACATTCCCATTGAAGCATCAGCTGCTTTTGGCGATGGGTTAAATGATATAGAAATGTTGAAATTGGTTGGAACAGGTATTGCAATGGGAAATGGACGAGAAGAATTAAAACAAGTAGCAGATAAGATTACAGAAAGCCCAGAAAAAAATGGCATTCAAATTGGGTTGCAAGAAATTGGAGCAATAAAAAATAAATAAGACTTTTTAAGAGCGGTTTGATGTTGAAAAATTTGCAGTTTGAAATAAAAGATAAATAAATAAAACAGCTCCCAAAAATATTAAAAGGCCATTCAGAAAGAAAATTCTCTGGAAGAAACTAAAAGGTTTTTGGCTCACTTACTCAATAAAAAAAACGAAAACTATATAATTTTCTGTTTTGCCATTTATTTTTTAATAACTGTATGTTTTAATAATAAAGAACATTGGTTTTTATTTATAGTAAATGTTCCACTATTAAAACAAAGGGGGATTTTAAAATGGGAGTGGTTCAAAGTAATTTTAATCAAGCAAGTTCTTTAGCTACAGAATTAAGTAATGCAACACAAGCCTTCTCTCACTCTAGTTCAATTTCAAAAGCTTCAGCTACGACCGTATCTGGCAACCAAAAAGCAAGTCTGACGATTGATCAATCTCAATCATTGTTGACGAGCTTTCTAGGTGCTTTACAACGCGACAGCCAAAATATCCAAAGTATTGCGACGGATTTTGAAGCGATGGATCAAAAACTAGAAAAATCCTTATTAAACTTAAACTAACGTTTGGAGGAATGAGGATTGGAGCAACAACCAACTATTGAAGGGCTACAAGAACAATTAAAGGTTGTAACGGAAGATCGCTACCAAGCAGAAACATCTTTCCATAAGCTGGAACGAAATACAGAAGACGTCCAGTCTATTTTTCAAAAGATCCAACAGCTTTTTAATGAAATGCGTGAGACCTGGCAAGAGGGTGAAATGAGTGCCCAAATTGCAGAATTACAACAAGAAACGGTGTATCAGCAACAGGGGTATCTCTATGAAAGCGAAGAGGATTACGAGAAGTTACAAAAGAAAAAACATGCTCTTATGGATAAAGAAGATGAACTCTATTATCAAAAATTGAATCTGAGCCGTGAGGAGCAAACACATGAGCATTAATCTGTTTGTCGGCGAAATGAACACACAAACGAAGGCCATTAAAAGCTACTGCAACAGCGTGATTAGTGGCATGACACACGTCCAAACGGCTTTAAGTAAAATCATCTTAGAACCTTCCCTGAAGGGAAATACATATGATTCTGCGAAAGGTTATTTCCAAACGGCTTATCTCCCAGCAACACGAGGCTTTATTCTAGTTTGCGAAACAGCAATTCGTGCCAATCAGCAGTTTATCAGCGACTACAAATCCAACGTGGACGCCAATAGCCTACAAGAAGACGTCCTCATTTCTCAAATTTCACGCTTAGATTCTATGTCTAGCGCCTTAGATTCGATTGCGATTCCAAAGGTTTTCACTCAAAATATTGTTGATAATTTACAGAGTGCTAAAGAAAAAACAGCGAAAAAATTAGATAAATTGAGAGAATTCAATCACACATCTGTTTCTATTTTTGATGACTTAGAACAACAGTTACAGAACCTAGAAACGGGTGTTACAATGATTGCGGAAGGAAAAGCCTGGAATGGGACTACAGGAACCTTTTCGACAACTGGGTTAAACATGGAATGGGCGCAAGCAATTGATCAAGCTTGGGAGGAACGTCTGAAAGAACAAGCTAAAAAAGATAAACCGAAGAAGAAAAAAGAAAAAATTCCCTGGTGGGAAAAAACAATGACTGGAGCACTAGACTTTTTACAAGGTGCTGGAATTGCAGTTGTTGAAAATAATACTGGAGAAAAAGCCAAAAAAGTAAATCAAAAGTTTCAAAACAATCAAAATTATCACTATGGAAAGCTATTTGGAACAGGATTAACAGGAATTCAATCACTGACTGAAATGTATCAAGGCGCTAATATGGCGATTAAAGGTCTTCAAGGAATAGCTGGAGCAACTGTTATGAGTGGTGGAGCTCTTGCACCAGGAGCTGGAGCAATTGCTGGAGCTGGAGCCACAGTTGGAGCTGGAGCACTGGCTCACGGTGGGCTTGTGTTTAGTAACACGATTCAGAACGGCATGGATAACATTCAGCAAATGCAAAGTTCTGGTGGCGGAAGAGTCCAACCAGTAGGTAACATGAGTGAATTCTTTAAGAGTAAATTTGGGAAGAAGCTTAAAGATTGTAGTAACAAGACAAGTAAAATGGTAGATGGACAGAGCGTCTATACTGTCACTGAAAAAACGAACATACCTGGTTTAAAAAAAGGGGATCAATTTTATTTAGATGGGCTGCATAAAGATCACATTGAAGTATTTGATAAACGTGGAAATATAAAAGACGTATTGAACTTAGATGGAACTTCTAATCCGCAAAAATTTAAAAATGCTATGGGAAGGACAATAAAATAATGAAAAGTGAAATTGAATCTATTTATAATATTTACGATAAATTGAACAAAAACTTTGATAACAAATTAATAGATGCAAGTGAACTAAGAGATTTAAAGGAGAATGTTATAGATTGTCTAGAAATGGACTTTGAATATTTAAAAAAAGGACTTGCAGAATTTGAAAAGTTAAATTTTGAAGAGCTTACTTCTTCAAAGGATAGCTTATATACATTAGGAGTCGTTAATTTAAGTATGGGGTTAGTAAATATAATTGGAGATTTACAAGATTTAGAGGAAACTCTTAACAACATGAATCGTAAATTCATGCTGCTAAGTAATGAAATCACTGAAGAAGAGTATAATAAATCCTTAGAAATTATAACAAAAACAAATAAATCCAATTAGCGTTATTTAACTTAACTATTATTTTCTAATTTTCACAAGAATTCCCTTTCTCTAAAGATTGATTTCTCAACGTTCTTAAACTAGACCAATTGCGTTTCACAATCTTTCGTTGGGAATCGGTTGGGGGACGGGATACTTGGGTTAATTGGTGATTATGTACAACAGCATTTTTATATTGATTAATATCTAAAAAAAACAAAATTATTAGTATTTTTCTTGCTTTTTACTTATCAGATTAGATTGGAGTGTTAGACATGAAAAAAGGATTATTAATATTTATATCTTCACTAGGTGTAGGAGCATCTGGTGATACTGGATTTACGTACCTTGATTACTCTAAAGCAAATAAGATTAAAAATATATTAAATAAAGAACTAAAAAAATCCGAAATTAATATTGAAATACTCCTTGATGACGATGAAAATAAAAATACTGACTATAAGTTTTACATTGTGACTCCTTTTGTAAATAGTAAATATAAAACGAAAGAATTAAATGGAAAGCCGGTTTTCCAATTTTCTAAATTAGACTATCACACCAAAACTGTAGATAATATTTTATTTGATCTAAAACAATTCTACGTTGAAAGCGTAGTTTAAAATAAAAAATGAGAGAATAATTGTTATATAAACGAGTTTCTTCTTTTTCAATAAAAGCATTTGTTGATGTAGCTGTGTTATATTATTCCGAATCGATAATTAGATAAGAGCAGATAGATTGACCGGCAGTTTTTTTAACGTTATCCTTATTGTAATCGTTCTGTTTTTAGAATGATAATAAATAAAGATGGATAGGGGAAAAAGAATGACTAAAAATTTAGATCCAACAAAATCAAACTTAACAACCGATCAGGGAGCTCCAGTTGGCGACAATCAAAATTCAATGACAGCTGGCGTACGAGGACCTGTTTTAATACAAGACGTCGCCTTATTAGAAAAATTAGCACACTTTAACCGTGAACGAATTCCTGAGCGTGTGGTACATGCAAAAGGAGCAGGAGCTCATGGTTATTTTGAAGTAACCAATGATTTAAGCCATTATACGAAAGCTGATTTATTTTCAAAAGTAGGCAAAAAAACGCCGATGTTTGCTCGTTTTTCAACGGTAGCTGGCGAAAGTGGTTCAGCAGATACGCTTCGTGACCCTCGTGGGTTTGCATTGAAGTTTTACACAGAAGAAGGCAATTACGATATTGTAGGGAACAATACACCCGTATTTTTCATTCGAGATGCAATCAAATTCCCAGATTTTATTCATACTCAAAAACGTGATCCACAGACTCATTTAAAAAATCCAAATGCTGTTTGGGATTTTTGGTCATTATCACCAGAAGCACTTCATCAAGTAACGATTTTAATGTCTGACCGAGGCATTCCAGCTACTTTCCGTCATATGCATGGTTTTGGTAGTCATACCTTTAAGTGGACGAATGCGGAAGGAGAAAGCGTTTGGGTGAAATACCACTTTAAAACAGAACAAGGAATCAAAAATTTAACGGCTGATGTGGCGGAGCAAATTGCCGGTGAAAATCCAGATCATCATACCGAAGATCTATTCAATGCTATTGAAAATGGAGACTTCCCAGCGTGGAAAGTATGTGTCCAATTAATGCCATTAGCAGACGCTGACCACTACCGATTCAATCCATTTGACGTGACTAAAGTATGGTCACAAAAAGATTATCCATTAATTGAACTAGGTCGTATGGTTTTAAATGAAAACCCGGCAAATTATTTTGCTGAAGTAGAACAAGTGACTTTTTCACCTGGAAATATTGTACCAGGAATTGATTTTTCACCAGATAAATTACTTCAAGGTCGTTTATTTGCATATGGTGATGCTCACCGTCATCGTGTTGGAGCAAATAGTCATTTGTTGCCAATCAACCGTTCTAAAAATGACGTAAACAACTATCATCGAGATGGTGCTATGCGAAGTGATGCCAATGGAGGTGGTTCCGCATATTACGAGCCTAATAGCTTAGGTGGACCAACAGAAACACCAGAAAATAAACAAGCAAGCTTTGAAATTCATGGCGTAGCAGATGCAGTTCCTTATGACGACGACGATCATTACACGCAAGCGGGTGATCTTTACCGTCTTTTACCTGCAGATGAGAAGACTCGTTTGATAGAAAATATTGTGGCAGCGATGAGCCCAGTGAAGGACGAGCAAATCAAGATTCGCCAAATTGGGCATTTCTTAAAAGCAGATCCTGAATATGGCGCACGTGTTGCAGAAGGTTTAGGAATCAAGATTTAAATTAAAAAAGTTGTCTGGGTACCTTTCTTCTGAGGGGTATCTAGGCAACTTTTTTTGTTAGCGGGAGGCAAGATTTTTATTTGATAGGGTAAAAAAAGTGGGAAATTATGGGAGCTAAACACAAAGTAATTGTACTGGAGTAGACTCCATAGTTTATACTAAACTTATAAAGAAAACTAGGAGGGGAGTTAATTATGAAAAAATAAGGTTAGCAGATGGAGTACAAGTTCCAACCCTACTTACTATGATTAAATGGAGGGCAACTCGTGAAACGAAGCTATCTAAAAGTTTTTCTAAAAAAGGCACTCTCCAAAACGAAAAATCAATTAAATCCTATGAAAAGAGGTAAATAAATGACAACACTCTATTTAGTGAGACATGGACAAACTCTATTCAACGCTCAACACAAAATACAAGGATTTTGTGACTCCCCTTTAACTGAACTAGGAATTAAACAAGCTAAGATGGCACGAGCGCATTTGGAAAAGGAAGGCATTCAGTTTGATGAGGCGTATACTTCCACCTCTGAAAGAGCCATTGATACGCTTGAACTGCTGACGGATCTTCCCTATGAACGTATCAAAGATCTACGAGAATGGAATTTTGGTTCCTATGAAGGAGAAGGGGAACATTTAAATCCCCCACTTCCATACAATGATTACTTTGTGCAATTTGGTGGCGAATCCCAAGAGGAAGTAGAAGCAAGAATCAGTTCAACGATAAAAAAAATTATTGAAAAAAGTCATGCAACAAATAGTTTGATTGTTTCCCATGGTGCTGCAATTGCGAACTTTTATCGTCACTGGGAACACACAAGTCCAGTTAAAAAAAATGTCAAAATTCAAAACTGTTCGTTGTTTAAATACACGTATAGTGACAACCAATTTATTTTAGAAGATATTATTGAGCATGATTTTAGTTCTATTTTATAAACATTAAGTCGTCATTTGAATGATGAAAAATAACAAAAAAAGCCCCTTTTAACTGAGCAAATTATGCTAGCTTAAAAGGGGCTTTTGCTGTCATTAAGTTGATTCTCCCTGAATTAATTTTACAGGAAGTGTGTAAAGCGGTTCTAAGGCGACGTCTTTATCTGTGATTCGTTGGACAAGCAAATCAATTAAGAGGGTAGCACAATCCTCAATAGGTTGTACAATGGTTGTCAATTGTGAAAAATACTGCTGCATGAAAGTAGTCCCATCATAACCAATAATTTTCAATTCTTCAGGAACTTTTAATCCTAACTTCACCGCTTCGTTCATCACTAAGATTGCCGTTAGATCATCCGTACAAAAGACGCTATCAAGCGCTTCTTCCTTTAAAATCTTTTTAATTTCAAGCGATTTTAAAGCAGGAGAGTAATGAGAATCAAATTCAAAAACATAAGGCTCTAATTGATTTTTTTTAATCGTTGCTAAATATCCTTCTAGTCGACTATTTGTGGGAGAGTTAGAACGATTGGTTCCTGTAAAAATAGCAATCTTCTCTCCACCAGATTGAATCAATGCCTGAGTAGCGATTTGCCCACCATGAAAATTATCACTGCTGACAATAGGAATATTATCGGCTAAAAAACGGTCAAATGAAACGATAGGCAAACCAACTTTTTCGTATTCTTTAATACCTAAATTATGGGCGCCAGCAATAATGCCATCTACCTTATTGGCAGCGAGCATTCTTAAATAATCACGTTCCTTTTCTTTATTGTCCGCACTATTACATAAGATAGTCTTGTAGCCTTTTTCGAATAATTTATTTTCTAATTTTTCAACTAATTCGCCAAAAAAGGGATTGCCTACAGATGAGAAAATCAAGCCAATTAATTGTGTGTTTTTACCTTGCAAGGAGCGGGCAAGGGAATTAGGTTGATAATTCAATTCTTCCATCGCTAAATGAACCTTATCAATGGTTTTTTGACTTAAATAGCCATAATGATTAATGACTCTTGAAACAGTTGTTGGCGAAACACCTGCTTTTTTTGCAACATCGGTTAATTTGATTGTCATTGATTTCCATCCTTTTATTGACTAAGTAATTCCCAGAACTTTCCTTGATAAGAACCTTTGCCAGAACCAGATAGCCACAATTGAGTTTGGTTGGCTGCAGGGAAAAGTCTTAGTGTGATTACTTTAAGTCCATTATTGATAAAAATTTCGCAGACTGAATGGTCAACAAAGATAGAAAGCTTAAGGGCCTCGTGTCTTGGAATAGTTATAGAGCGAGTATTGCCGAATTCTTCTGCGAATGGGACACCAGCTAGCGTTCTATCTACTGTTAGTTTACCAGATATTGTATCAAAAGATAGGCTTAAATAGCGTGCAGCGTCCTCATCTGCAAAGAGTTTCAACTCACCACGTTCGTCTTTTGGCAATTCTAGCTCTAGTTCATATGAAAAAGACGCATTTTCAAGTAATTGTTGCCCTGAGGAAAGAAGCTGACCTTTAAAAGAAATCTCATTTTGGCGTAGTGTTTGAGTTTCAACAACAGGAAACTGATAAAGATGCCCGTCTTTAATGGATAGCTCCTTAACCAAGCTTAGACAATGTGCCCAGCCATCAGAAAAAGTAGGGTACTCAATTTCTGGAAGACCAATCCAGCTAACACTTAACGCTCGACCATCTGGTGCGTTAAAAGCTTGCGTTGCGTAAACATCGAATCCTTCATCTAAGTTTTGAAGAGTTGTCGGATTTTCAATAGTTAACGTTTCTTTATTGAAGCGGCTTCCTAAAACGTAGGCATTTGGATAAATTGTTTGATAATCCAGTAAGGAATGATCCATACCTTGTGGACAAAAAAGTAAAACAGGTTGCTCGTCGATAAATACTAAATTGGGACATTCTACCATATAACCCATCGGTAAATCGGTGTAAGTTAAATTTCCAAGGTAGTGCCAATCATGACTATTTTCAGACTGATAAACAGCGACTCTTCCTTGTTTGTTCGTATCTTGTGCACCGATAATTGCTAAATAAGTATTTCCGTAGTTGAAAATTTGCGGATCACGAAAATCATGTGTGTACTGAGTAGTATCCGTTTCAATTAAAGGTTTTGTCATTTTTGTGAGTTGTCCCTCTTGGTCGAGCCATGCTCCCAATTGGAAAGCAGAACGATTCCAATCAGCATCTCGCACATTTCCTGTATACATTAAAAAAAGCTTGTCCTCAATTGGAAGAGCGGAGCCAGAATAAACCCCGTGGCTGTCATATTCGTTGCTTGGTACAAGTGGGATACCTTCATATTCCCAGTGGACTAAATCGGTGGAAGTCATATGAGCCCAAGATTTCAATCCATGCACGGGGCCAAATGGATAGGCCTGGTAAAATAAGTGCCACTTGCCATTAAAGTAAGAAAAACCATTTGGATCATTTAATAAACCTGATGTTGGCTGGATATGATACTGCAAACGCCAAGGTGCAGCGTTCACTTTTTCTGTTAATGCAGATAAATAGGTGGAATCCCAAGCATTGTATTTTTTGTAACGTAAATCGGTTGTCCAATTTTCAATTAACTTTGACATAAAAAAACCTCCAGTAGAAAGCGTTATCTATTTTTAGAATACGGTAGTTTTCAAAATATGTCAATCGTTTGTCATTTTTTAAAAGCTTTATATAAAGGTAATATATCGTTTTTATATTTATTAACTTAAAATATGATATACGTTTGACATAAAAATAAAATCGTGTATGATAGAACTATAAAAGCGATTTCATAGGAGGAGATAAGATGAATCACAAACAAGTTGCAAAGGATATTTTAACGGCATTAGGAGAAGATAATATTCAAGCTGCGGCCCACTGTGCGACAAGATTGCGCCTTGTTCTAAAAGACGATAGTAAAATCAATCAGCAATTATTAGATAATCAAGCGGATATCAAAGGAACGTTTAAAACGAATGGCCAATTTCAAATTATAGTTGGGCCAGGAGATGTGGATGTCGTCTATGACGAACTTGTAAAGTTGACCGGTGTTCGTGAAACGTCAACAGAGGATTTAAAAGCTGTTGCAAGCGAAGGAAATAAGCCGAATCCTTTAATGGCATTTTTTAAAATTTTATCTGATATTTTTGTACCAATTGTTCCAGCCTTAGTTGCTGGTGGTTTGTTAATGGCATTGAATAATTTATTGACAGCACAACATCTATTTGGACCTCAATCGGTTGTTGAAAATTTTCCAGCGATTAAAGATTTAGCAGATATTATTAATTTAATGGCCTCAGCGCCCTTTGCCTTTTTACCAATCTTAGTTGGTTTTTCAGCAACAAAACGTTTTGGAGGAAATCCCTATTTAGGTGCAGCCATGGGAATGGTGATGGTGATGCCAAGTTTAGTAAATGGATACGGCGTGGCAAATGCTATTACAGATGGAAGTATGCCTTACTGGAACATCTTTGGTTTGAATGTAGCTCAAGCAGGGTATCAAGGTTCTGTTTTACCTGTTCTGGCTGTTTCTTGGATCTTAGCAACATTAGAGAAGTTTTTCCACAAACGAATTTCAAAGGCTTTTGATTTTACCTTTACACCGATGTTGGCCATTATTATTACGGGATTTTTAACCTTTATCCTAGTCGGACCTTTGATGCGTATTGTGAGTGATGGTTTGACAGATGGACTTGTTTGGTTGTATGAAACAACAGGATTTCTTGGTATGGGGATTTTTGGTTTGTTTTATTCACCGATTGTTATTACGGGACTACACCAAAGCTTTCCAGCAATTGAAACGACTCTTTTGGCAGAAGTTGCTAAAACAGGAGGTTCCTTTATTTTCCCAGTAGCGTCAATGGCAAATATTGCGCAAGGGGCGGCTTGTTTGGCTGTTTTCTTTATTACAAAAAATGATAAACAAAAGAGTTTGGCTTCTTCAGCTAGCATTTCAGCACTTTTAGGTATTACGGAGCCAGCTATTTTTGGGATCAATTTAAAATTAAAATTCCCGTTTGTCTGTGGGATGATAGCTTCTGGAATCGCCTCTGCTTTTATCGGATTATTTCATGTTTTAGCAGTAGCAATGGGACCAGCCAGTGTGATAGGATTCATTTCCATTTCACCAAAATCAATTCCAGTCTTTATGATTTGCAGTGTCATTAGTTTTGTTTTAGCCTTTGTGTTTACTTTTATGTATGGAAAAAAAGTATTGAATGTGGAAACAGGTACATCAACAGCTCAAACAATTAATGAAGACCCATCAGAAGTGGCGCAAGGTGTGCAGGATGAAGTAATTTACGCACCTGTTTCCGGTCAAGTCGAAAGCTTACGTCAAGTAAAAGATCAAGTTTTTTCAGCAGAACTTATGGGAAAAGGTGCAGCCATTATTCCTTTAGACGGGACGATTTACGCGCCTTGTGATGGCGTGATTGAAGTGGCTTATGAAACCAAGCATGCTTATGGGATTAAATCAGCATTAGGAAGTGAGTTGTTGATTCATGTGGGAATCGATACGGTAGAATTAAAAGGTACTGGCTTTACCCAACAAGTAACCCAAGGTCAAGTAGTTAAACGGGGGGACGTATTAGGTACCTTTGATAAAGAGCACATTCAATCGGCTGGTTATGACGCTACAGTAATGGTTATTGTGACCAACACTTTGGCTTATGGAAATGTTGAAGAGATTACTAAGGAGGAAGTTGGAGCAGGTGAAGCACTGATTGCCTTAACCCAACCAGTTAAAAAAAATGACTAAAAAATGGTGGCAAGATGCAGTTATTTATCAAGTTTATCCAAGGAGTTTTCAAGATAGCAATGAGGATGGAATCGGAGACATTAAAGGAATCATCCAACGTTTAGATTATCTAGAAAAACTAGGGATTACAGGCTTATGGATTAGTCCAGTCTATGCATCTCCAAATGATGACAATGGCTATGATATTAGCGATTATCAAGAAATCCAACCGGAATATGGCACAATGGAAGACATGGATGAATTGTTGAACGAGGCGAAAAAAAGAAACATCAAAGTGATAATGGATTTAGTTGTCAACCACACTTCAGACGAACATCGCTGGTTTACTGAAGCTAAAAAAAGTAAAGAAAATCGATACCGAGATTATTATATTTGGCGAGATAAGCCAAATGAATTAACTTCAGATTTTGGTGGCTCTGCTTGGGAATATGACGAAGTTACCCAACAATATTATCTACACATCCACTCTAAAAAACAGCCAGATTTAAATTGGGAAAATCCAAAAGTGCGACAGGAAATATGGAAAATGATGACCTTCTGGCTGGACAAAGGAGTAGGTGGATTTCGGATGGACGTGATTGATTTGATTGGCAAGGAACCTGAAAATTTAATCACCAAAAATGGACCGATGCTGCATCCATATCTTCGAGAAATGAATGAACAGTCTTTTGGTCAGTATAATGTTGTAACAGTGGGTGAAACATGGGGTGCGACTCCAGAAATTGCTAAAGAGTATTCACATCCAACACGTCAGGAATTATCAATGGTTTTCCAATTTGAGCATATTAATTTAGATAAAGTTCAAGGACAGCGGAAATGGGATTTAAAAACCTTGAATCCAGCAGAACTGCATCAAGTATTTTCTAAGTGGCAAGTTGAACTAGGAAATGAAGGTTGGAATAGTTTATTTTGGAATAACCATGATTTGCCTAGAATCGTTTCAAGATGGGGAGATGACGGCGAGTATCGTGTAGAAAGTGCTAAAATGTTGGCTATTTATCTCCATGGAATGAAGGGAACGCCCTATATCTATCAAGGCGAGGAAATTGGGATGACAAACTATCCAATTACAGAAATTAGTGAAGTGGATGATATTGAAAGCAGACGAATGTATGAGGAGCGATTGTGCCAAGGATACGCGAAAGAATCATTAATAAAGTCGATTAATGCCAAAGGTAGAGATAACGCAAGGCATCCGATGCAGTGGGCGAATGAATTGCATGGTGGTTTTACAAAAGGAACACCGTGGTTACCTGTTCATAAAAATTCTCATACAATTAATGTAGAAAATGCCTTGGCAGATTCAAATTCAATTTTTTACACGTATCAAAAATTAATTGCGTTGCGGAAAGAAAACTCAATTTTAGTTGAGGGGGATTATCAGCAGATAGAAACAGGGAATCCTGTTGTATTAGCCTATCTACGAACAGATCAATCAACCAAATGGCTGACGATCGTCAATTTTTCAAAAGAAAGGAACTCTTATCAACTCAGCCAAAAGTATGCAGTTCAAGAAATCGTGATTTCAAATTATGAACATGAGAGAACGCATTTATTCAGTGGAAAATTAGAACCGTTTGAAGCGGTTACCGTAGTCGTTTAAACTGCTCTTTTAAGAGCAGTTTTTTTTTTACTCTTCATTTAGCAAATTGAGATCCATTGATGATATAATGGGATTTACTAAAGGGTGGAGGGTTTATGGAGTATGAAGATAAAAAATTTTTTAAAAATAGTTGGTGGAGTTTTAGGGGTTATCTTGTTAGAAGTTTTGATTTATGTAGGTTATGTTTACTTTAGCTATGATAGATTAGCTGACCAGTTACCTGCAGAAATCAAGCAAAACGCAGTAGCTAAAGAAATAAGTTCAAATAAAAAATACAGCGTTACGACTTTTAACATCGGTTATGGTTCGTATAGTCCGGAGTACTCTTTTTTTATGGACGGAGGAAAAGAATCAAAAGCGTATAGCAAAGAAAGTGTATTAACCAATGTAAATGGTGCGGCAAAAACCATTCAAAATGTTAATCCGGATTTTGCACTGTTTCAAGAAGTGGACGTAAAAGCAACGCGTAGTCGAGGAATCAATGAAATCAAACAACTAAGTCAACGTTTCCCAACCTATTCAAGAAGCTATGCAACAAATTACGATTCAGCGTATCTAATGTATCCAATCTTGGATCCGATTGGGAAATCAAAATCTGGAATTGTCACAATGAGTGATGTTCAGATAACCGAAAGCACGCGCTACAGTTTGCCGATTGAAACAAATTTTAATAAGTTTTTTGATTTAGACAGAGCCTTTACGGTCTCGAAGATACCCGTAGAAAATGGGAAGAATTTAATGCTCTACAATGTTCATTTATCTGCCTATATGAAGGATAAAAAAGTACAAAAAGAACAGATTGCCAAATTATTTAATCATATGGAAGTCGAATATAAAAAAGGGAACTATGTTATTTGTGGTGGTGATTTTAACCATAATTTATTAGATACGTCCTCAAAAATTTTTAAAAATAATCAAAAGGAAGACTATACCTGGTTACAAGCATTTCCAAAAAAAGACTTGCCAAAAAATTTATCACTGGTAAAACTGAGTGACGTGAAAACGCCAGTTCCAAGTGTACGCAATTTAGATAAACCCTATGAAAAAGATAAATCTTTTGTTGCAGTGATTGATGGCTTTATCATTTCTAATAATGTAACGAATTATCGTACAAATGTGATTGATGCTGGATTTGAACATTCTGATCATAATCCAGTTAAAATGACATTTGAATTGAAATAACTAAAAAGATCCGTAACCTAGTTTAATTGGGGGACGGATCTTTTATAAATTATAGAAAAATTAAACGTATAACTAATAGAACTGTTAGCTACAGTAGATTTTGTAAAAATAGATTGGAACTATCTAATAATAAAAGTTAAATATAGAGTTTTTCTAATTTAAGTAGGTTAAACTAGAAACTTATTTTAAATAGTGGCAAATTGGTTTAAAAGATAGACAATTTATTTTTTTAAATGCTTCTCTTTGTTCTACGATAACAATATTTTTAAATTTATTTTCTAAAAGAGCGCAAAAGGAATGTAAAGCGCTTTCAAAAATATTTATATAAATGAAACTAGATGTTAGTATTACATGTAATGTTAATTAAATTTATTTGAAAGGAAGAATGTTAAATGAAAAAGCAAATTTTTACTGTAGCTATGGCAACTTCATTAGCTTGTGTACCGCTTTTAAATAATTGTCTTGATGATAATTATGTACTGGCGACGAACTTAAGCGAGAGCTCAAGTATTGGTTTATCAGATCGTGGAACGTTAGTACCAGTTATTCCAGCTAAGTCTGTAATTGGTCAGGAAACAGCAATTAACTTAAATGTTAATCTGACAAATCCTGCAAAAATCAATGTTATGAGAATATTAGCAAACATTGAAGGTGATGCAGAATTTGTGTCAATAGGTGATAACCCTAGGTACTATAATATTAAACCTGATGGCTCATTAATTTATATTAATGATGCTTTGGAGGATTATAAGACAATACCTTTGGTGCTAAAAGTAAATGGATCAGGTCCAGTTAAAGTAAATTTAACTGTTGAGTATGCTGATGCAGAAAAAGAGTCATCCAATTCAACTTCTGTAAATTTAAATGTAGTAGCAGATGATAGAAGTTTAGAAGTGGCAAAAGAGGAAGCAAAAGTAATAATTAATGATTTATCTAATTTATCAGATGATGAAAAATCTAATTACACACAACAAGTTGATAATAGTAAAACTGTGGAAGAGGTTAATAGTATTGTTTTAGATGCACAAAATAAGGATCGAGATAATGCAAAAGCAAAATTAGAAGCAGCAAAAGAGAAAGCAAAAGAACAAATCAATAATTTACCTAATATATCAGATTCTGAAAAAGAAGAATATAATATAGCGATTGATCTTGCAGGAAATGAAGAAGCTATTAATAAAATTGTTCATGAAGCCGAAACTGCTAATGGTTTAAATGAGAATAAAGATCCAAATGAGAATAAAAATCCGAATGAGAATAAAGATCCAAATGCAAACAAGGATCCAAATGAGAATAAAAATCCAAATGAAAATAAAGATCCAAAAGAGAACGAAGATTCAAATACTTCTGAATTAAAAATAAAGAATAAAGATACTGATAAAAATAAAGAAATTTCAAATTTAACGAGACAAAATAATAAACAAGTTGACAATACTAAAAATTTACCTGTAACTGGAGAAAATTTATCCAATAAAGGAATATTAAGTATGTTAGGAACAGGGATTATTGTTTTAGCATCTTGGTTTGGATTCAAGAAATATAAATAAGAATGGGGAAATAAAAAAATGAATTTAAAAAAATTAATTACAGTGGGATTAGTAACAACTACATTATTTAGTACAGCACCAATAGGTTTGATTAGCCCTGTAGTATTGGCTAATAAGGTTGATAACGATAAAACATATAGTATTACAAGCACTGATGAAGCATTTATTTTTGGTGACTTTGCAAGTATGACTTTCAAAACACCTAACAATATTAATTTAGATGGAACATCTTCTATTTTGATTGACAGTAACTGGAATGATCCACAACTTTCCCATGTAGCTAGAGTAGTTATGGAAGTTACGAATGGATCTATGATTTTTGAGTCTGTAGACGGTTTAGCGGCTAGGTATTATACCATAAGTAATGCAGGCAAAAAAATAACTATGATCATTGATAACCAACCAGAATTGTTAAATGTTCTTGTAAAAGGGCAAGCGTTAGGGAAAGTAGACATGTCCGTAACTATTGATTACGCTAATGAAACACTTAACGATGACATGACTGGACAAAAAGTTTTATCAACGACTGTGATTGATGGAGTAGCCCTACAAGCAGCGAAAGATGAAGCAATTAAAGAGATTGACGGCTTACCAAATTTAACAACCGAAGAAAAACAAGGATTTAAAGATGCAGTAAATAAATCAGAAACTACAGATAAAGTGGCACAAGTAGTACAAGAAGCAAAAGATAAAGATGCACAAGCATTACAAACAGCAAAAGATGAAGCAAATAAAGAAATCGATGCCTTACCAAACTTAACAGCTGAAGAAAAACAAGGATTTAAAGATGCAGTAAACGGTTCTAAAACGACAGATGAAGTAGCACAAGCGTTGCAAAATGCAAAAAATAAAGATAAAGAAAATGCAGATGCACAAGCATTGCAAACAGCAAAAGATGAAGCAAATAAAGAAATCGATGCCTTACCAAACTTAACAGCTGAAGAAAAACAAGGGTTTAAAGATGCAGTAAACGGTTCTAAAACGACAGATGAAGTAGCACAAGCGTTGCAAAATGCAAAAAATAAAGATAAAGAAAACGCAGATGCACAAGCATTGCAAACAGCAAAAGATGAAGCAAATAAAGAAATCGATGCCTTACCAAACTTAACAGCTGAAGAAAAACAAGGGTTTAAAGATGCAGTAAACAGTTCTAAAACGACAGATGAAGTAGCTCAAGCATTACAAAATGCAAAAGATAAAGATGCACAAGTCTTGCAAACAGCAAAAGATGGAGCAAACAAAGAAATCGATGGTTTGCCAAACTTAACAGCTGAAGAAAAACAAGGGTTTAAAGATGCAGTAAACGGTTCTAAAACGACAGATGAAGTAGCTCAAGCATTACAAAATGCAAAGGACAAAGATGCAAACAATAAAAAAGAAAAAGAACTTGAAGCGATAAAAGAAAAAGAAAAAGAAGCGATTGATCAATTACCAGGTTTAACAGATGAGGAAAAAAATAAAATTAAAGATGATATCAACAATGCAAAAACTGAAGAAAAAATTAAAGATATTGTAGACAAAGCGAATGAAACAAGTCAATTACGTGAAGAAGAAAAAGCATTACAAGATGCAAAAGATAAGGCTAAAGAAGCGATTGATCAATTACCAGGTTTAACAGATGAAGAAAAAAATAAAATTAAAGATGATATTGACAATGCAAAAACTCAAGAAAAGATTAAAGATATTGTAGATAAAGCGAATGAAACAAGTCAATTACGCGAGGAAGAAAAAGCGTTACAAGATGCAAAAAATAAAGCAAAAGCAGCTATTGATGCATTGCAAAATTTAACAAATACAGAAAAACAAAATTTTAAAGATTTAGTAGATAGTGCAAAATCTCAAGACCGTGTTTCTCAAATTGTTTCGGATGCAGTTATTTTAGATAACAATAACTTGAGTGCAGCTAAAAAAGAAGGAATTGCTACAATTGAAGGGTTAAAAGAGTTAACATTAGAAGAAAAAAATAGTTTTATTACCAAAGTAAATGATTCAAAATTAGTTTCAGAAATTAAAAACATTGTAGATGAAGCAATAGCATTAAATAAAGCGAATTATGTTTTACCAGGAGATTTAAATGCAGACGGACATGTTAAATTATCAGATTTATCATATCTTCTAGCATATTTAAAAGACGAGACAATTCCAAGTATTATTGTAGATAAGAAAAAATTCTTGAAAGCCGCAGATTTTAATGGAGATGGTAAAATTTCTTTGATAGATTATGCTAAGCTTCAAAATTATTTAATGTCATAAGGTGCTATCAATACAAAAAATGAGGGAAACGATGAAAAAGAATAAAATTATTTCAAAATTACTATGTATGACATTAATCTTAGGATTATCGCCACTTACTACTATTTCTTCAGTTTTTGCTGAAGAAATAGTAGACAATACAAAAAATGCTATTGTTGATGAATTTGGTTTTGTTTATTCTGACGATAGAAAAAACGCTATTATAGGATATAATGGTTCCTCAAAAAATATTAGAATTCCATCACATGTTATTGGAATTCAGCAAAAAGCATTTATGAATAAAAATATAGAAAGTGTTTATATTCCACGTACTTTAAGATCTATATCTGATAGTGCTTTCAGATATAATAATTTGAGAAATATAACGATGGAAAGCAGTCTAGGAGTACTTGGAGATTATGCTTTCTCAGATCAAAAATCAACCTCTGAAATTGAGGATAAAGATTTAGTAGATCAATATGGTAAAAAAATGTTTTCTATGAAAGATATTAATTTTTCTATTCAGGTACAAGGAAGTGATGATAGAATTGACGTTGTTAGATTATCCAGCAACGAAGTATCATTCAAAGATGGCGTATTTACTATTAGCTCGCTAGATGAATTAGAACAAGATACTTTTGAATTTAAATTTTCATGGGCAGCAAAATCTCTCTATAATACCTATTTTAACGGTGAAGAAACGGTAACCATAAAAAATATAAAGCCGTCCCAATTTAAGCGAGATAGTGTGAAAGATGAAATTAATAAATTATTAAATTTAGATACAACAGAAAAAAATTATTATATTCAACAGGTAGATCAGGCAAATTCTTTTAGCGAATTGAAAAAAATACTGGCAGATGCACAAAGTGCAGATAGAAATGCTTTGAATAATGCTAAAATAAAAGCAGTTGATCAAATTCAAAACTTGCCAGGTTTAACGAATTCAGAAAAAGAATTTTATAAGAATAAAGTAGACCTTTCTGTGTCTATAAAAGAAATAGAACAAATTGTTAAAGAAGCTTTAGATAAGAATAAAATAAGTATATTCCAAAAAATGAAAGAGGAAGCTAATAAAGAAATTGATAAATTACAAAATTTAACAGATAAAGAAAAAGAAGGCTTTAAAAGCGCAATAGACAATGCTGAGACTACAGATGAGGTAATAAAAGTTTTACAAAATGCAAAAGATAAAGATGCACAAGTATTACAAATTGCCAAAGATAAGGCAAATAAAGAGATTGATAGATTACAAAATCTGACAGATAAAGAAAAAGAAATTTTTAAAGATTTAGTAAATAGCTCTAAAGTTACTGATGAAGTAGCACAAGCATTACAAGCTGCAAAAAATAAAGATGCACAAGCACTGCAAGTAATTAAAGAAAAAGCAAATAAAGAAATTACTGAGTTGCCAAATTTAACAAATAAAGAGAAACAGGAATTTCATGATAGAGTTACGGAAGCGAAAAATAAAGATGAAATAGAACAAATATTAGAGGAAGCAAGAGAGAGAAATGATGAGTATGACTTAAGTTCCTTAGAATATTTAAAAGTAAAGCCTACTATTCCTGAAGAGATGTATCAAAATGAAGATGGAATACTGCGCTTTGACTTTGAATGGAAAGATAAGTCATTGTCTAATATAGCTAAAATTGTTTTAACTATAGATGAGAATAGTGCAGCTGTGTTTGAAATAATTAAAAATGTTCCAAATAATTATTATTTAATTTCAAATGATGGGAAAAAAGCAACTATAATGTTAGATCAATTTCAAGATTACATTGAAGTATTACTATCTGATAAAAAAATAGAAGATGTTTCAATTTCTATGTATCTTGAGTATGCTAATGAAAATTTACCAAAAGAAATTATCAAACGTCAAGTATTTAATACAAAGTTTGTAGAACGTAAAGTCATTTTAGGAGATCTTAACGATAGTGGTACGGTGACTGTTTTAGACCAATCATTGCTTCTTAATTATTTACTGAAAAATAAAATACCGCCATCTTTAAATAAAGAAAGATTTTTAAAAGCAGCTGACTTTAATCAAGATAATAAAGTTACAATGATAGATTATGCGTTATTAGTGACCTATATCATGAATCTGTAAAACAGAATAACTAAGTCATAAACATACGTACATTGCTGAGTATATAGAAGTTTTTGTTAATTAGTGGTATATAAGAAAGCAAGATAATTCTCTAAATATAAGAGAATTATCTTGTTTTATTTATCTTGGGTAGATTAGTATAGTTCTGATAATATAGCCAAGCTATTTTTAAAATTATAAAAAAAAGAAATTTAAATCCGGTTTAATATTAAAATTAACTATTTTTATGTCCGTGGGAAAAATGCTATTATTGTAAATAATCTAGTAGTCATGAATCCTAGTTGTACGTATGATAGCAATCAATAATTAATTTTTGTGAAAATAAAAATTCAGTGTATTCTGTAAAATAATTTGGATGACCTAAATAAAACAAAGGGATGATAGTTTTGATTGATATATCTATATATATAATAGAAGATAACCATCAATACTCGAAATTAATAGATAAAATAGTATGTGATTTTTTTGAGACGAAAAAAAATATTAAACTAACAAAGTATATCATAACTGATTTTTTTAACTTTTATAGAAATATGGAAGAAAGTTCATTTAAATCAACGGATATTTATATTATTGATATTGATTTAAATATAAAATTAACTGGAATTGATATAGGTAGTAAAATAAGAAAGTATAGTATAAGCTCAAAAATTATTTATTTAACGTCTCTTGAAGATAAAGCGATAGAAATAATTAACGAAAAAATTAGACCAGAAGGATATCTTATTAAAGATATAGATGCTTCAGCAATAAGATTGAAGTTGATTAATTTGATAGAAGATATAGTATTTAACATGTACAATGCTGAAAATAGCATTGTCGTGAACTCTAAAACAAATAAAAACATCATTGCCTATGATGAGATACTATATATAGCAGTTTTACCAGGTGAGAGGAATAAGTTAATAGCATACACAATTTTAGGAGAAATAATTTTCAATGGTAAAATTTCGGATATGAAAAAAAAATTACCAAGTGATTTTTTTATACTTAATTTAAAATCTTATGTTATTAATTATAAAAAAATAGATTCTTTCTCTTACAAGAATGAATCTGTTATTTTTGAAAATGGCAGTGAAATATATGTTGGGAAAAAAATTATTAGAAAGATCGATCTTCATAAGAAAGGATTAAGCATATGAATACATTTACTGTGCTATTATCACAATTTTTATTTTTTGTTTTTTTCATTGATTTTAATATAATGTTTACAAAAAAATCAAAATTACTTATAACGATATTCATCATCATTTCAATCGTATATATACAAAATAGTGTACCTAATGATGTGTTGGATTTATCTATAGGGATAAACATTTATATTTTGTTGTTTGTTTGTATGTATATTAACAATAAAAGCGTAGTGTTATCAACTATGTTTTTATTATTTTTAAATAATGTGCTTTCATTTATATGGACATTTACGTATGATATTCCAAATAAAGTTTCTTATAATTATAAGATTAGTTTTAAAGTTGTGGCTATACAGTTTTTAATTTTAATAGTCATTAAATTTATTGTTAATGAAATGAATAAAAGGAATTTCATGGAGAATGTTGTTTATTTAACGAATGGAAAATATCGTTTTTTTTCTATATGTATGGGTATATTTGATTGTGTTTTAATAATATCAAGACCCATTTTTTTGATTTTAAATAATCATTTCAATTATTTTCTAAGTACTTTCCTACTGTTTCTATGTTTTATTTTTTTTACGATATTTATATTAATTTTGAACAAAAATATTGAAAATGAAATCATGTTAAAAGTGCAATCGAAAAATGCGATTTTTCTTACGAATCAAATAGAAACTTCTCGAGATTTTCGACATGATTATAAAACTTTTGTGTACAGTATTAAAAGTTTAATAGATAATAACGATTTTTATGAAGCTAAATTATATATGGATTCTATGGTTAAAGAATCTAAAATTATAATGTGGATAAATCACTATCCTGTTATAGAAAAAATTTCAAATTCTGCCTTACAAGGAGTATTGTTAGACACAATTAATTATTGTGACCAAAACAACATCAATTTCATTTTAAACGTGAAGAAATTTCCGGCATATATTGATATGGATTTATTTGATTTTATCAGATGCTTTTCACTTCTTATTAATAATGCTAAAGAATATTGTTTGAGTATGGTAAATGTAGAAATAATCGGCAGCTCTTCAGAATTAAGAATAACTGTAGAAAATGACTGTGCAGGAAAAGTTAATGTGGAAAAAATATTTAAAAGAAATTATACAACAAAACAAGATCATCAAGGGATCGGTTTATATATTTTAAAAAAGACAATAAAAAAATATAGTAATGTTGAATATTTTGTGGAAACAAAAAGAGACGTAATTTCTTTTTCAATAGTAATTAGTAATGTTCGTAATAGATTAAACTAAAATGTAATGTATGTGATGATGTGTATAGGGTATTTCTACAAACGATCACTTACTTTTTATACACTATTTTGCTACAGTGCATGGTAAGGGTAGCTATTTTTTAAATACGTAGTTGTAAGAAATTAACTATTTTGAAACTATTTTTATTTCAGAAATACCATTTGTACTAAAAAAAGAGAGTCATAATCAAGAAATTGATTGTGACTCTCTTTTTAGTTAGTCTCCTTTAATCACTGTTTCTTTTCCATCATTTAGAACAAGAGCTGTTTGAGCAGCAACTTTCACACCATCAGCTTCATAATCAGTATCAGAAAAATTAGCGATGACAGACAGTTTATCTCCAAACTGTGTTTTTTGGACTAAACGATCAGCTGTTAACATACTGAAATCAGTCATTTCATGTTGTAAAGCTGCTTTTTGGAACGGCGACCAAGTTTTAGCATTTTGGCTTAAATCAGATTTATGTTCTTCCCAGCTTGCTTTATCTAAATGGGCCATCGGCGGAGTGTTATATAAATATTCTGTCATACGACGCTCGCCAACTTGATCCTTGATTTTGTAGCTATCCCATTCCCAATGATGAGACGTGATAACAGAGCGATTGTAGACAAGTTTATACAGTGGTAGCGAATAAACAGGATCTGTGTAAATAGCTTTATATTCTTCTTTGATAGGGACTACTTTATTATATTTGCTAGGGATGCCGCCATCAAGAGCAGCGTAACTTCCAACATAATAGGGGCTGTCTTTATTTTCACGCATATCAGGATCTGACCACATAATTACGGGTGTTTCTAATCCATGAGCAAAAACCATTTCTTTTGAGGCAAAATCATTTCCACCCTCAGAGCCAACGACCATTCCTTGTTGATCGAAATAATCCATTCGTTGTAAACGTCCAGCGACATCTTCGTTTTTAGTTGTTAAGTGATCTTTACTGTAATCATTATAAATTTCACCTGCAGCATCGGTATCTAAAAACCAAGAATTAAAGGGAATTTTATTTTTAACGATGCCAGTAAAGCGCTCTTTGACATCTGGGAAAATAAGCGTTGGATTTAGCTTCCGTCCTTTACCTAAGAAACCAGCCACTTTGTCACCATTTTTTTTGGAAACCGTTGCTTGCTCGTATAGGTCCTTATTAGGAAAAGAAGCTGTGTTCCAGTCAATACTTGCATTTTCTTGAATCGATTGATAAGAATCATAGGGGCCAACTAAGTAGCCTTGGTCATTTGCTGTTTTAACCATCGTTGGATTCATCAAGCCATTCGCCCAATTTGGCAAACCAATCCAAGCATTTTCAATGCCACTGGCTTTCATATCTTTTAAAACATCCGTAGAAGAAGCTTGTCCCCATGAATTAAGTTCTGGTGTCAAATCCGAAAGAACCCCAGCTAATAAATGTTTATTTAGCGTGTAGCGTTCTTGTTCACTCAGGGAATCAATTCCTTTATCCAGTAACTGTTGAGCTATCTTATCAGGATTTTTAAAAATAGCGTCGTTGTAAAATTGAGGATAAAGTAAAGTATAATTAATCGCTGTTAAAATAGTATTTTTTTCAAATGTATACCCTTCATGATTTTTAAAGGCAGCTAACGCATTTAAATATTCTTCGGAACCATCTTCGCCATATTGATCCAATAGTTCGCCAATCCATTTAAAAATAGGTTCGTCGACTTTATCGGGAAGCTTGTTCCATTTGATATCTTCGGTATTTAAAATACGATTGTTCCAATAATAAACTTGAATCGCACCTGCCATTTTTTTGATTTCCGGATTTTTTTCAGCTTTTTCATCAAGGGTTTTAAACTCCCCACGCTCCATCCGGTCCATTTGGTAGGTTTTGGCAATTGCAACAGGATCATTATCGGTTACATATAAACGGTAATTCAAGGTTTTATTTGGATTAAACCCAATAAAATGATGCGCATTTTCAAGTGTTAAATGAGGCTCTGTTTGAGCAATCAAATCACTATCAAAGGTATCATCCATCACAAAAGTAGTAGCGAATTTTTGTTGATTGGTTGTGAAAAAGTTCATTGAAAAAGACTCACTCATAGCTAATTCGTCATTTTGTTTAAAATAAGCTAGCCAATCTTTTTGGTCATTGGGAATGGTCTTTCCTTCAGCAATCGGCAACGTATAGTTTGTTGCGTCTAGCTTTGGCCAATTAAAGGTGCGGTCTTCCTTATCCGAACTTGTGATGGCAATAGCCAAATGATTTGCTTTTTTCTGAATATCAACGTGTATTTGTTCGGTTGGGTAAGTCCAACTGATCTGCTTTTTCTCTTTTTTTAAATCGGTAACTTTCTTAGCTTCCAATGGTTGTGCAACAATTTCTTTTGTCCCATTTTCTGTGATTGCTACTTGAAAGGTTTCAGGAACAACGTCAAAATCAAAATCCTTTTTCGCGTAGGATTTATTTTTTTCGACCTCTTTGTTTACGACGGCAGCGTCAACTGTTCCAGCTTCTTTTGAATTTGCCAAACTACAGGCAGGTAATGACAGTGAAATCATTGCTAAACTTAAATACACTCCAAATTTTTTCATAATTGTCCTCCTTTAAGATGGACTTAGTGTAGCAAGGGAATGTTACAGAAAAATGGCGAAGGTAAAGTAAAGATGATAAAGGAGGATTGAATGGATTGTGTATTTTAAATAAAAAAAATTCCCCATCTCTCTATTTAAAATAAAGAGATGGAGAAAGAGTAAAATGATTCAGAAAAAAATTATTTGTATTTTACGGCTGTTCCATAAGCTGCAACGGACTGCATATCTGTTCCAATCGAACCGGAATCAAAGCGCATCATCACAACGGCGTCTGCTCCCATGTCCTTAGCATTTTGTTTCAAGCGTTCAATCGCTTTTTCACGAGATTCTTCCAACATTTCCGTGTAGGCTTTTATTTCACCACCCACAATGTTTTTCAAATTAGCGCCAATATTTTTAAATACATTTTTGGATTGTGTAGTTAGTCCAAAAACTTCCCCGATTACTTCATAGTCTTTTCCTGGTATCGCTTCAGTAGTTGTTATTAGCATGTAAAGCCTTCCTCTCTTGTCGTTGATTTTAGAAATGATAGAACAAAATTATATCATACCATACCTACATGATAGATTGCGCCACAAATAATGCAATGATATCTACTAGCATATGGGCTACCCAAGAGCCCCAAATACTATTTCCTGTTTTCAAATAAATGAAGTTAAAAATAATTCTAGCAACACCTTGCAAAAGTAAAACATGCAATACGGTTGAAAATAGACTGCCATCCCAATATGGAATCACATGCAGTAAACCAAAAATTACAGCACTTATTAGTGTACTTATAGTGATGGACAATCTTTTTTTTCGTGCAACTTCTAAAATGCCTATGCCCAACAACTCTTCTCCCATTAACATAATAGGAAGCATGAAGATGAGTTCGTTAAGATGACCAACTGCGGGACTACTTGCCCAATGTAGTCCAAGTGCTTTTGCAATTACGCCGACGACAATTCCAACAACAAAATAAAGCAGGACACCTAATGGAATAACCCACAATTTTTTTGGAAAATGAAACGATTCACGTCCAGTAGTACCAAAAACAATTATCCAAGCGATCGCTCCTCCAACAAATAGTCCCCACCAAGCCCAACTGTAAACCATGAGTAAGGTAAATCCTATCAATAATAGAAGGGAACCGATAATGATTTTTCTTCCAGATAAATTTTCTTTTAATTCATACATAATGATGCTCCTCCTTGTACGTAATACTTACACGACTTATTATAAATAAAAAAAGCAATAAATGCTTAAAAGTACCTTATTTAACACTTTTATTTTATAATAGTTAGTAAAAAAGAGAAAAGAGTGATCTTTTGACATACGGTGAGTTAATTCGAGAAATTAGAATTAAAAAAAATATAACGCAAAAATACTTATATCAATCGATTATGTCAAAATCATATGCGATTCGATTTGAACAAGGAAAACATGAAATTTCTTTTTTTTTGTTCAATCAAATTTTAGAAAAAATCCCAATGGAAGTCGATGAATTTCTGTATATTTACAATCATTACCATGAGTCGCAATCGGAATCTTTTTATAATGAATATGGACATTACGGAAATATAAATGATATTACGGGTCTAGTGAACCTGAAAAATAAAATCAGCAACGCAGTCGATAATAATCAGATTAACTTAAAAATAGCTGAACTAACTGCTCGAATAGATCAACTAAATGATTATAATGAAACTGGGTTATATAGCAAAGAAAAGATAGATGAACAAGCCTTAAATCTAATTACGGCACATTTAGAAAATATACAAGATTGGACAATTGACGAACTGCGCTTTTTAGCCAACACGATTGACTATATTGATTATAAAGAACGGCTCGATTATTTTAAATTGCTACTTCCAAAAATCAGAAAATATAAAGAATTTGGGAGAGGGAAAAAAGTTATCTGTACATTACTAATCAATGCTGTTCGCGAATCGATTCTGTTGCTTGATATTGAAACGGCTAAAATCCTTTTGAAAGAGTTAGATTATTTTTCTAACGAGATTGAAGAACTTTTCTTTAGAATTAGTTATTTTTATTACATTGGCTTAATTTTAATTTATGAAAATGAGTTGCTTGATGGTGAAAAAAAAGTAAACAATGCAATCGATACTTTAGAAAATTTGGAATTCCATTATCAAGCCAATTTGTTTAAAGAAACCTATACTCAATTTAAAAAAATAGTTGCTATGCAGGAACACTAAAATAATGTGAGCTCTCTTTTTATTAAAAATGAGGGTTCACATTATTTTTTAGCTATAAAATTAACTGTTTTTTGTTTCATTTTTATGAAAAGTCAACGTAAACACTAACAAATGATGAACTAATTTTGCTTCAATACTGAATCCATGTTCTTCCATAATTGATTTGATAATCGGCAACCCTAACCCCGTCCCTGATAAATCTTTGTTTCGAGACTTTTCATAAACGTAAAAAGCTTCCCAAAGTTTATCTACATCGAATCCAGTCGGTAAGTTTGTTTGATTGCTAATAGAAAATTCAATCAATGTAGCAGTTTCTCGCCAAGTTACTTGGATTTCCTTATCGGTTGTGTATTTAATACTATTTGTTAGAAGGTTATCGAAAACACGTTTAATAAGTGTTGGATCAGCTTCAATAGTAGATAAGGGTTGATCCGTTTTGGCTTCTAATAATAAGATATGCTCTTTTTTCATCATCGGAGTTAACGCCATAGCACTTTGATTCCAACACTCACTTAGCTGAAGGGAATTTTTTTGAAGAGGCTGGGATTCAAGCTTGGCATAGGTTAACATTTGGTCTACGATTTCATTTAGACGTTGGGTTTGTTGCAAGATAACGCTGAGATAGGTCCCATCATCTAAACCGTCTTCAATTCCTGAACCATAGGCTTTAATCACTGCAATCGGAGTTTTTAGTTCATGGGTCAAATCCGCTGTAAATTGCTTTAATTGTTTATTAGTAGCTAATAAATTTTGTTGGTAACGTGCAAGTGCGTGACTCATTTTATTGATGCTGATGGCTAATTCACCAATTTCATTGCTAGGGATATCTGTCGTTGTGACAAAGGTTAACGTAGAAATTTCTTCAGCAATGGTTTTTAAATTAACTAAAGGATCAGTTATTTTTTTTGCAGAAAAATAAATTAAGACAATAATAATAAGCAAGGTCACGCTTAAAGAGATTAAATTGAAGGTATTAATAATTTCAACGGTTTCTGTAAAATCCACTGTTGAAACGCCAACGAGATAAAAAGTGTCCTTCATCATTGCCATCTCTACTAAGAAGCTTGATTTTTGTTTTCCTTGATCGAAGATTCGCTGGATAGATGAAGGGCTTTTTTGAAGTTGAGTTAAAGTTTCTTCAGTAATCCAAAACCGATTTAAGGCAACTCTTTTGCGATTAAGTTGTGTATTTAAAGCTTCATTAAAATCATCAATGTTGGCAGGGTCATTTTTTAACTTTAAAATAGTTACTTGTTGGGTATTTTCTAACTGATTTAATGCATCTGTTGTTCTTTTTGTATCAGGTAAGGCTTTAATAGATGTCATCACCTGACTTACTTTATCTTCCATTTTTGAAAAATAGTAATGAGGCAAAATCAAGGTGTTGAGAAGAAACATTAAAATAAAACTAGCAATTAAAATCGACGATAGAGTCACGGTTAACGTAGTACTTATTTTTTTAGATTTCATTTTCAATGGTATATCCCACTCCTCGTTTTGTATGGACGATAGAGGTTCCAACTTTTTCCCGGAGTCGTCTGATGTGAGTGTCGACAGTTCGTTCAACGCCATCATATTCCATTCCCCACACGCCAATTAACAATTGTTCTCTGGTTAAAATAGTGCCACGATTTTTAAAAAGCATCATCAATAATTCAAACTCTTTTTTCGTTAAATCGATGGTTTCATCTTTTTTCCAGACTTTCATATTGGTAGGATCAATCATCAAATCTTGAATGAGAATTGTTTGAGCCAAACCTAATAATTTTTTGATGCGCAACATTAAGACTTGCGGATGGAAGGGCTTCGTGATGTAGTCATCGGCGCCACTTGTTAATGAAAGAAACTCGTCAGCACCTGTATTTTTTGCAGTCAACATCAGCACTTTTACAGGACTTTCTGCTTTAATCGTTTTGGTGACTTCGATGCCATCTATTTTAGGCATCATCCAATCAATAATGGCTAAATCAATTTTTTTTTGATAAAAAATATCTAGGGCTTCTTCACCGTTGGATGCTGTAAATACACTAAAACCATCTTTTTTTAAATAAGCACTGACAATATGGACAATTTCTGGACTATCATCGGCAATTAAAATATTCATTGAGTAACTTCCTTTCAAAAAAAGATAGAATCCAATTAATGGATTCTATTCTTTCCTTAATTATACTGGCTTTCCTTAGTACTTGTAAACTGATACTCTTTTTTATCACGCTCATCAGCATCATCTAATTTTAAAGAAACTCTCAAACGATGGCTGATAAAATCAAGACTGTCTGGAAATAACTCCACCATACTTGCACCATCTATTGTAACATCTCCCCAGTCAAAGACATAAGAAGTAAAATGATAAGGTTTCCCTAAGGCAGTTTTTCCTAAATCAAGGATATCGTTAAATGTTAAATCAGTTTTCATGTTTTTGCCAATAACGTTTAAAATACTTGAATATTGCTTAATTGATCCAGTGTCCATTGCTTTTTTTGCGATAGCTTCAAGAACAAGTTGCTGGCGTTCGCCACGCTTGACGTCATTATCGATATGTCTAGTTCTTGCCAGTGCTAATGCCTCTTCACCAGTCAAATGCTGTTTTCCTTTTTTTAAATGAACTTCACCATTTCCAAGAGTATTGGTGTCCGTAAAAGTAACGGGAACATCAACCTCAATACCGCCCAATTGATCAACAATTTCAAGAAATGAATTAAAATTGAAGGTAGCATAATAATCAACGGGAGCATTTAACAGCTTCTCCACTGTTGGAACCGTGATTTCCTCTTGTCCATAAGCGTAGGCAGCGTTGATTCTTGTTTGATAAGTAGTTTGCTTTGTTTTTATTGTTGTATAGGTATCACGAGGAATACTGACCATATCAACCGTATGATTTTTAGGATTTATAGTCAAATAAATTAGAGCGTCTGTCCGAGCACTGCCTAAATTACGTTCACTCGTATCATCAATTCCCATCAATAAAACAGAGAATGGATCTTTCTTTGAAAGTGATTTTTTAGTTCCTTCATCTCTTTTTAATTGCTGAAAAGAATGATCAATAGTTTGCTTCGTTTGGGTTAATAACTTAGCGCCATAAACAGCACAACTCGTTAGAGCAATTGCTAAAATAACAATGCATCCAAACAGAAATTGACGACGTCTTTTTTTGATAGTAGTTCGTTTGTTCATGATAAACTCCTTTGTTGGTCATATTTATTTAACTTAAACTGCTCAATCAGTTCGATTAATTTTTCAGCATAATGAGGGTCAGTGGCATAGCCACCATTTTGTAAGGCGTAAGCTGCTTCTTTGTAATCCGTACTAGTTTTAACAGCTTCATACGTTCCGCCATTTAGAAAATCAATGTGATCCACCATGGATTCTTGGATAGTGTCATATTTTTTAAAGCTAGCCTCAATTGTAATACGTTCTCCATTTTCAAATTCATCAGTTGGAAGAGTGCTAGATTGATCGTTGAAACTTCCTTTGATTCCAAATAGATTATGAGAATCAACTGCCAAATCACTTCGTCCCCAGTCAGATTCTAAAATTGCTTGAGCAATTGTAATACTTGCAAATAAGTTTGTTTGCTGTTGAAGAGCTTGGGCTTCCAAAACTATTTCATCAATGAATTTTTGTTGATAAGCTGTTGAATAGTCATGTTGTGTGAGTGGTACTTCCTTTTTTTGTGTGTTATTTAGAACGAAAGATAGACAGAGTAAGAGAGATAATACAAGGAAAATAATCGGTAAGAATTTTTTTTTCGTGATACTTAAAGGTGCCATAAATAAGATTCCCCACTTCTTTTGTAGTTGTTAAAAAGAGTATAGGATGTGAATGTTACAAAAGAATGGCGAAATCAATAATAGGATGACTTTTTGCTATTGAATTCTTTTTAAAATTGTAAAGATTTATGGTAAAGTAACAAAAAAAGTATAAAATTAGTTACTTGTAATAATAGCAAAATGGGGAAGGGTGATGGTAGAAATGAATCAGAAAATCTACGACTACTTAAAAAAACACGATTTAGAGTTTATTGATTATTGGGTAAATGAATATTACATTTACTCAAATGAACATACACTAAGGGCTTCTGAGAAGGACTACTTGATTGAATATCGAAAAGAATGTTTATTTTTATTTCATGCTAATCTAGATACTCAAATGCAAAAAACAGATTTATCAGGTATTTGTCAGGGCATAGGAGAAGATCGTGCCGCGATGAGTACACCATTTAAGGAAGTTTATTTTAATTTTTTCGATTATTCAAAAGCAATGCTTGAATTTTTGATTCAACATAAGAAAGAAGAAAAAATAGCAGTAAGTTATGAAGAATTACTAGAATATATGTTGCTAGTACGTAAGCATGAAACAGAAAATTCCTACGCCATTTATTCAGGCTATATGGATTACACATTTAAAGCAGTATTATAGAAGGATAAATTAAAAAATAAAAAACTCAAATAAATGGATGAAATGCTACATCCCCCTATTCTGAATGGTTAGATTTAAAATCAACAATCCTTACAGATAGGATTTCAAATAATGATTGCGTTTACTATTTTCTTTTTTAGAAATCTATGGTTTAACAATAAAGAACATCTGTATTTTAAAAATCAAATGCGCTATTATTAAACTAAAGGGGATTTTAAAATGGGAGTAGTCCAAAGTAATTTTAATCAAGCAAGTTCTTTAGCTACAGAATTAAGTAATGCAACACAAGCCTTCTCTCACTCTAGTTCAATTTCAAAAGCTTCAGCTACGACCGTATCTGGAAACCAAAAAGCAAGTCTGACGATTGATCAATCTCAATCATTGTTGACGAGCTTTCTAGGTGCCTTACAACGCGACAGCCAAAATATCCAAAGTGTTGCGACGGATTTTGAAGCGATGGATCAAAAACTAGAGAAATCCTTATTAAACTTAAACTAACGTTTGGAGGAATGAGGATTGGAGCAACAACCAACTATTGAAGGGCTACAAGAACAATTAAAGGTTGTAACGGAAGATCGCTACCAGGCAGAAACGTCTCTCCATGAGCTGGAACGAAATACAGAAGACGTCCAGTCTATTTTTCAAAAGATCCAACAGCTTTTTAATGAACTGCGTGAGACCTGGCAAGAGGGCGAAATGAGTGCCCAAATCGCAGACTTACAACAAGAAACGGTGTATCAGCAACAAGGATATCTCTATGAAAGCGAAGAGGATTACGAGAAGTTACAAAAGAAAAAACATGCTCTTATGGCTAAAGAAGATGAACTCTATTATCAAAAATTGAATCTGAGCCGAGAGGAGCAAACACATGAGCATTAATCTGTTTGTCGGCGAAGTGAACACACAAACGAAGGCCATTAAAAGCTACTGCAACAGCGTGATTAGTGGCATGACACACGTCCAAACGGCTTTAAGTAAAATCATCTTAGAACCTTCCCTGAAGGGAAATACATATGATTCTGCGAAAGCTTATTTCCAAACGGCTTATCTCCCAGCAACACGAGGCTTTATTCTAGTTTGCGAAACAGCAATTCGTGCCAATCAGCAGTTTATCAGCGACTACAAATCCAACGTGGACGCCAATAGCCTACAAGAAGACGTTTTAATTTCTCAAATTTCACGCTTAGATTCCATGTCTAGCGCCTTAGATTCGATTGCGATTCCAAAGGTTTTCACTCAAAATATTGTTGATAATTTACAGAGTGCTAAAGAAAAAACAGCGAAAAAATTAGATAAATTGAGAGAATTCAATCACACATCTGTTTCTATTTTTGATGACTTAGAACAACAGTTACAGAACCTAGAAACGGGTGTTACAATGATTGCGGAAGGAAAAGCCTGGAATGGGACTACAGGAACCTTTTCGACAACTGGGTTAAACATGGAATGGGCGCAAGCAATTGATCAAGCTTGGGAGGAACGTCTGAAAGAACAAGCTAAAAAAGATAAACCGAAGAAGAAAAAAGAAAAAATTCCCTGGTGGGAAAAAACAATGACTGGAGCACTAGACTTTTTACAAGGTGCTGGAATTGCAGTTGTTGAAATTAATACTGGAGAAAAAGCCAAAAAAGTAAATCAAAAGTTTCAAAACAATCAAAATTATCACTATGGAAAGCTATTTGGAACAGGATTAACAGGAATTCAATCACTTACTGAAATGTATCAAGGCGCTAATATGGCGATTAAAGGTCTTCAAGGAATAGCTGGAGCAACTGTTATGAGTGGTGGAGCTCTTGCACCTGGAGCAGGAGCAGTTGCTGGAGCGGGTGCCACAGTTGGAGCTGGAGCACTAGCGCACGGTGGGCTTGTGTACAGTAACACGATTCAGAATGGCATAGATAATATTCAGCAAATGCAGGTATCTGATGACATTAATAATGCAATTAAAGATGGTGTACCTGCAAAAAAACATAAGGTAATAAGTGATCAAAAGAAATTAGAAGGTACAGGTGAACCTAATTCTTCTTCTGATTTATTAAATGAAGATGGTAGTGTCAAACAAAGACGCTGGTATGGTAAAGATGGTAAAGCCCTTGAAGATATTGATTATAACCATACGGACGATGGAACGCATACTTTTCCTCACAGACACAAATGGGATTGGTCTAAAATTCCGCCAAGACTAAAAGACTAAGGAGCAAAATAATGAACTCAATTCATGATAATGAAATTCTTTCTTACGAAGTAAACCTACGAAATAAAAAAATTATATTAAATACTCTTACATCAAATACTGAAAAAAAAGTGAAAGTTAGCTTTACTGATGTGTATGCTCATAGTTTTGAAGATGAACTCTTTGGAAGTATAATTCTTGATATTGAAAAATCTACACTGACTAAATTTATAGAATCAAATAGTGAGTTATTAGATCAAAGAAAAAATTACTTATGGCCTACGATTTATGAAACAACTAATGAATTACTTCAAAAATTAGAATCTGAAAATATTTCATACTATATTATTTATTCATCGTATGGATTGAGTGGCTGGGTATTATCTAAAGATTTGACTATCACTAATGTTACTCAAGAATGATTCTTTATAAGATACAAATGCTAGTATATTGTTATTTTACTAGCATTTTATTCATTTATTTTCACAAGAAAAATCTGCCTGTAAAAGCTGATTTCTAAACGTTCTTAAACTAAATCAATTACTTTTCATAATCTTTCGTTGGGAAACGGTTGGGGGACGGGGACCTTGGGTTAATGGGGATTATGTAAAGCACCTCCCAAAGAAGGTGCTTTTTTATTTTACGACTAGCTAGATAGTTTGTAGAACAACACTAAAACTACATTCATTCTCAAAATTATTTTATCTAAAACAAAGGAACGCCTTCTAACTGAATTTAATCCCCATTAAAATTTTTTTAGCCAAGTCTTTGAATCATCAACGTACAGCGCCCAACGCTAATTTTCTTACCTGTATCGGTAGAAACAACCGCTTGCCACACATGAGTTTGCTTTCCAGTATGAATCGGTGTAGCGGTCACAATCAAGTGTCCTTTTTGGAAACTAGCCAAATGATTGAGGTTAAGCTCCAGCCCCACCGCGACTTCTTGAGTAGTATCTAAATAAGTATTTGCACCAATACTTGCAGCCGTTTCAATTAAAATACCAGATATGCCACCATGCATGAGACCAAATGGCTGTTGGTGCTGTTCTGTAATTTCGAGAGTCAATTGAACTTCTTCTTGATTCGCCCTTTTAGTGACGATACCTAATGCTGTTAATAAATTCATGGTGAGTCTCCTTTTGTAAAAATGATTTGTCTTCATTATAATCAATTTTACGAAATTAAACGAATGAAAATCTAAAAAAACAATCATTTATCGTGTTTTTTCGTCAATAATCAGTTAAACTAGATAGGAAGATGTTATTAAAGGAAAAGGAAGTGTCACCAAATTATGGTAGAAAATTGGAAGACAATTAAAGAATATAGCGAAATATTATTCGAAAAAACAGATCATATTGCAAAAATCACAATCAATCGTCCACAAGTGCATAATGCATTTACCCCAAAAACAGTTTCTGAAATGATTGACGCCTTTACAATCAGTCGTGAAGATTCTGATATCGGTGTGATTATTTTAACAGGCGCAGGCGACAATGCCTTTTGTTCAGGCGGCGATCAAAGTGTTCGTGGAAATGGTGGCTACGTTGGCGAAGATGAAATTCCACGTCTAAATGTATTAGACCTACAACGCTTAATTCGTATTATTCCAAAACCAGTGGTTGCAATGGTTAAAGGCTGGTCAATCGGTGGTGGGAATGTTTTACAACTTGTTTGTGACTTAACAATTGCTGGAGACAACGCTAAGTTTGGACAAACAGGACCTAACGTTGGAAGTTTTGATGCAGGGTACGGTTCTGGCTATTTAGCACGCGTGATTGGACATAAAAAAGCGAAAGAAGTCTGGTTTATGTGCCGTCAATACACAGCAGACGAAGCATTGGAAATGGGCTGGATCAACACCGTTGTACCTGTTGCAGAAGTTGAAAAAGAAACAATGGCATGGGCAAGAGAAATGTTGAAGAAGAGCCCAACGGCTTTACGTTTCATTAAAGCAGCAATGAATGCTGATACAGATGGACTAGCAGGAATTCAACAATTAGCAGGAGATGCTACTTTGTTATATTATACTTCTGATGAAGCAAAAGAAGGTAAAAATTCATTCCTAGAAAAACGTGATCCTGATTTTGATCAATTCCCTAAATTCCCATAAATCGATTATTAGATAATAAAATAGGAAGCTGTTAGAAGATTCGAGTTGAATTTCTAACAGTTTTCTTTTTTGAAAGGAGAAACAATGATGGAAAATTGGTTAACAAAACGAGTCTTATTATCCCCACATAAACCAGCCCTTGTTTTTGATAATAAGACGCTGACTTTTGGTGAACTACAAAAAGACGTTTTGCAAACAGCGGCTAAATTAAAAACATTAGGTATTGAAGAAATGACAAAGGTCGCTATTTTAGGTAAAAATAACGCTACCTTCTATGTCTTAATCTTAGCTTTACAACAATTAGGCGCAACAATTATTTTTTTAAATAACAGATTAACTACCCGTGAACTTAGTTATCAAATAGAAGATGCAAAGTGCCAATTGATATTGTACGATTCAACTTACTCCGCTAAAACTAAAGATTTTCCAAAAGAACAAACCTATTCTTTTGGTCAAATTGAAACACTAACGCCAATGGATTTTCAACCAGTTTTAACTTTTGATTTAAATCAAGTAACGACAATTATGTACACCTCTGGTACAACAGGACGACCAAAAGGTGTTCAGCAAACATTTAACAATCATTGGTGGAGTGCAGTTGGATCAGCTTTAAATTTAGGGTTGTCAGACAAAGACAGTTGGTTGTGTGCAGTTCCCTTGTTTCATATCAGCGGATTTTCAATTATGATGAGAAGCTTGATTTACGGCATGCCAGTCTACTTAATGGAGCATTTTGAGGCACCAACAATCAACCATTATTTAAAAAATGGCGAATGTACAATTATTTCTGTTGTGTCCGTCATGTTAAAACGGTTAGTGGCAGATTTAGAAGAGGCACATTATCATCCTGATTTTAGATGCATGTTATTAGGAGGAGGCCCCATTGATCCCCAAACACTCGAAACATGTGTCAAAAAAGAAATTCCAGTTATCCAATCGTACGGTATGACAGAAACAGCTTCTCAAGTCGTCGCGTTAAACAGCCAAGTGGCGACAGCGAAAATCGGTTCATCAGGTTTGCCACTTTTTCCAGTAGAATTGAAAATTAGTAAAGAGGGTGCTGAAATTTGTGCCCCTTATGAAAAAGGCGAAATTTACTTAAAAGCGCCCAATATCACAATAGGTTATTTAAACCAACCAGAATTCCCCTTAGATTCATGGTTTAAAACAGGGGATATCGGTTATTTAGATGATGAAGGCTATCTTTTTGTAGTAGATCGGTTAAAGGACTTGATTATTTCAGGTGGCGAAAATATTTACCCTAGTGAAATCGAGCATTGTTTATTGGAACATCCAGCAATCAAAGAAGTCGTTGTGGTAGGGGAAGAAGATCAAATATGGGATCAAATTCCAGTTGCCTATCTTGTTTTTGAAAAAGATCAACTCGTTGATTTCACAAAAATTCAAGAGTTTTGTCAGGAAAAGCTCGCTTCCTATAAACTGCCAAAAAAATATTATGAACTATCAGAATTACCTCGCAATGCTGCGGGAAAAATAATGCGTCATCAATTGATAAAGAAGTAAGTTTAATAAAAGTGACAAGCGAAAAAAATGAGCAATAAAAAAAGTTCCCAAGCCATTCCATTAAAGTATCGGAATAGCTTGGGAATTTGTATTTATTTAACAGTTACTTTAATTGGAAATAAGCCACAATCTGAGAGGCTGTTTCTGTAGGGGAAAGAAAAGTATTATCTAATTTAAGAGAGTGTACATTGGGAAACAATTCATTCCACTCATTTTCATTGCTTACCATCCGATGTTCCTTCATATCCGTTAGCAACTCATTTTTCGAAAATTCAAGATTCCTTTTCGAAGGTTTTTCAAGAAGACGTTCTTCATGAACATTGCGTTTTAACCGCTCGTCTAAATCAGTAGTTAATTCAACAAAATAAACCGACTCCCCTTCATTTAAAAAGAGCGAGCTAATTTCGGTTAGAAAATCAATATCATCTGGTTGGTCAAATTGGATTAACACAGTAAAAATAATAGAATTTGTAGCATTGTTCCCTTTGTTTTTTACAAATGCTTTAAAAAGGTCTTTTCGTACATTAGAAGATAAAGCAAACGTATCGTCGGTATAACCTAAATAAGTAGCAAATAAATCAATCGTTTGATGATTGAATAATAATTTTGCCTCAATTTGTTTTTCTAATTCTTTCCCAACAGTCATTTTCCCGACAGCTTGAGCACCGATTAATACGATTAAAGACATCCGTATCCCTTCTTTCTCGTAAGTATATAGAAGAGATTATAACATAAAAATCAGTAACAAAAGTTTCTACAGAGCATTTTATTGAATATAATCATTTCTTTATAAAATTGTCAAGAGTTGTTCATCAAAGCAGTAGGTAGGATTTATTTTTAGAATAATTCATGTGATTTTAATGGAGTGCAATGTTATAATAAGATCTGTTATCAGGTAGGGAAATACATAGATAAAAGGAGAGAATTAAAAATGAAATACAGTATTGAAGGCGATACATTACCAGTCGTTATTTGTGAATTAGAGCAAGGAGAAGTTATGATAAGTGAAAATGGCGACCGTAGTTGGATGTTAGGGGATATTGTGACAGAAACAACAACAGGCGGTGGAGCAAAAAAAATGCTAGGCAGAATGTTTTCAGGAGAAAGTATGTTTTTAAGTCGCTATAAAGCGAACTCTGCAGGAAAGATAGCATTTGCTTCTTCCTTTCCAGGAAGTATTGTAGCAAAAGAATTAGGTGCTGGAGAAAGTATTGTTGCTCAGAAATCGGCTTTTCTTGCAGCAACAGAGGGCGTTGAATTAAGTGTGTTTTTCCAGAAAAAAGTATCATCAGGTTTATTTGGTGGCGAAGGTTTTGTTATGCAGAAAATTACAGGACCAGGAACGGTCTTTTTAGAAATTGATGGAAGCGCGATTGGCTATGACCTTTCTCCAGGAGAGCGTCTGGTTTGTGATACAGGATTAGTTGCGATGATGGATGAAAGCTGTTCATTAGATACTCAAACGGTTAAAGGAATCAAAAACATGGTTTTCGGTGGCGAAGGTCTATTTGACACAGTTGTCACTGGACCTGGACATGTGGTATTGCAAACAACAACAGTGGGGAGTTTTGCTGCAATGCTACATCCATTTATGCCTGTAAAAAAATAAATAAGAGTCAAAAAGTTGAGCTTATCTTTAAAGGATAGGCTTAACTTTTTTTCTATTTAAAAGCTTAATTCTAAAGGTTTCTTACAACTTATCCCCCTAAGTCAATGGAATTTATGTTATACTATCCAAGAATAGGAATTTTGACGAAAAATTTAAAAATCAATCAAGGAGGCACTTTACGTGACTGAAAAAAAACCTTTTTATATTACAACACCTATCTACTATCCAAGTGGTAAATTGCATATTGGAAACTCCTACACAACCATTGCTTGTGACGTGATGGCACGCTATAAAAGAATGCAGGACTTCGATGTCTTTTATTTAACAGGCAGCGACGAACATGGTCAAAAAATTGAAAACAAAGCTGCAGAATTAGGAATCACACCACAACAATACGTGGACGATATGGCAGCAGATATGAAAAAAACATGGGAATTATTAGAAATTACCAACGATAAATTTATTCGTACAACCGATCCCGCTCACGAAAAGGCCGTTGCAGATATTTTTGAACGTTTCTTAGCACAAGGAGATATTTACTTAGATGAATATGTAGGTTGGTACTCTGTTTCAGATGAAGAATTCTTCACAGAAACACAACTAGCTGAAGTGTATCGTGACGCTGATGGCAATGTAATCGGCGGAAAAGCGCCTAGTGGCCATGAAGTTGAACTGGTTAAAGAAGAGTCTTATTTCTTTAAAATGAGCAAATACGCTGATCGTTTATTAGCTTACTACGAAGCACATCCTGATTTTATCCAACCAGAATCACGCAAAAATGAAATGATCAACAACTTCATTAAGCCAGGTTTAGAAGACTTAGCTGTTTCACGTACAACTTTTTCATGGGGCGTAAAAGTACCAAGTAATCCAAAACACGTTATTTACGTTTGGATTGACGCATTGGCAAATTACATCACTGCACTAGGATACGGCAGCGAAGACACAGAACTATTTGACAAATACTGGCCAGCTGATGTGCATATGGTTGGGAAAGAAATCGTTCGCTTCCATACAATCTATTGGCCAATTATGCTGATGGCACTAGAATTGCCATTACCAAAGAAAATTTTCGGACATGGCTGGTTGCTAATGAAAGATGGCAAAATGTCTAAATCCAAAGGAAACGTTGTTTATCCAGATATGTTAGTAGAACACTTTGGGTTAGATGCCTTACGTTATTATTTAATGCGTGAAGTGTCATTTGGTAGCGATGGCGTATTTACTCCAGAAGATTTCGTTTCTCGCGTGAACTATGACTTAGCTAACGACTTAGGCAACCTATTAAACCGAACAGTTGCAATGATTAATAAATATTGTGGTGGAAATGTTCCAACTTATCAAGGTGACGTGACAGCATTCGATGCATCCCTAAAAGCATTATCTGAAGAAGTGGTAACAAATTACCAAAAAGAAATGGACAATATGCAATTTAGTACAGCATTGAGCGAAGTATGGCGTTTAATTTCTCGTGCCAATAAATACATCGACGAAACTGAACCATGGAAATTAGTAAAAGACGAAACAAAACAAGCAGACTTAAATAGCGTCATGGTTCATTTAGCAGAGAGCCTACGTGTTGCTGCAACGTTATTACAACCCTTCCTAACTCACGCACCAAAAGAAATCTTCACTCAATTAGGAGTGACTGGGGACGTGGCAGGCAGTTTTGAAATGGTTCAATTTGGTTCATTCCCAGTAGGAATTGAAGTTGTTGCCAAGGGAACACCAATTTTCCCTCGCTTAGATTTAGAAGAAGAAGTAGCCTACATTAAAGAGCAAATGTCAGGAAAAACTGCAACTGATCAAGACGAAGCGGAGGAAGATGAAAACATGTGGAATCCAGAAAATACAGAGTTAATTTCAGCAAAAGACAAAGAAATCAAATACGAAGACTTTGATAAAGTTGAACTAAAAGTCGCAGAAGTAATTGACTGTCGTAAAGTTGAAGGTGCTGACAAGCTATTAAAATTCCGCCTAGATGCTGGCGATAAGGATCACCGTCAAATTCTTTCAGGAGTTGCAGAATGGTATCCAAATCCAGAAGAATTAATTGGGAAAAAAGTTGTAATTGTAGCCAACCTAAAACCACGTAAAATGCGTGGCGAAATCAGCCAAGGAATGATTCTTTCAGCTGAAAAAGATGGGAAATTACAAGTGATTGAAGCCCCATTAGAAGCAGAAAACGGTTCAGAAGTAGCCTAAAAAAAGAAGCGCCCTGCTAATCATCTTAGCGGGGTGTTTCTCTAAAATTAACTAAAAGGAGAGAATATAAAAATGTTATTTGACACGCATACTCACCTAAATGATGAAGCTTTTAGTGGCGAAGAAGCAGAAGCAGTAGAACGAGCAATTGCTCATGATGTGAAGCGCATGGCAATTGTCGGCTTTGATGAAAAAACAATTGAAAAATCATTAGAATTGAGTCGTGATTTTTCAGAAATTTACAGTATCATTGGCTGGCATCCTACAGAAGCTTATCTATATAATGATAAAGTTGAAGAAAAATTAATTCAACAATTGCAATTGCCAAAAGTAGTTGCAATGGGTGAAATGGGCTTAGATTACCATTGGGATACTTCCCCTAAACAAACTCAAAAAGATGTCTTTAGAAGACAAATGCAAATTGCAAAAGAACTTAAATTACCAATCAGCATTCATATGCGTGATGCAATTGAAGATACGTACCAAATTTTAAAAGAAGAGCATGTTGAAGATATCGGCGGAATTATGCACAGCTTTAGTGGCGACACCTTATGGATGGAGCGATTCCTAGATTTAGGAATGCACATTTCCTTAAGCGGCGTTGTAACCTTTAAAAAAGCCGTAGAAGTTCATGAGGTGGCTAAAGCTGTTCCATTCGATAAGTTACTAGTGGAAACAGATGCTCCTTACTTAACTCCCGTTCCATATAGAGGAAAACGTAACGAACCTGCATATGTGAAATACGTTGCAGAAGAAATTGCCAAATTACGTAATATCTCTTATGAGGAAGTGGCGCAACAAACGACAACGAATGCCAATCGCTTGTTTAGGTTAAATTAGATGAAAAAAATTAAAGAAATTATCGTTGTTGAAGGAAGAGACGATACAAGACGTATTCAAGAGTCTTTGGAAGCTGATACAATTGAAACTAGAGGTTCCGCAATTAATGATGAAATTCTTGAAATGATAGCTAAGGCGCAAGCTACTAGAGGGGTAATTGTCTTTACAGATCCAGATTTCCCAGGTGAAAAAATCAGAAAAATCATTTCTCGAAACGTCCCCGGTGTCAAACATGCTTTTTTAAAAGTGGAAGATGCAAAACCCAAAGGCAAAGGTAGTTTAGGGATTGAGCACGCATCACCAGCAGCTATTTGCGAAGCTCTTTCAAAAGTGTATACAGAAACGGTTGAGAAAGAATCACTGATACCAAGAGAACTCTTGATTGATGCAGGACTATTAGCAGGAACTTCTTCTAAAAAACGCCGAGAAAAATTAGGAGAACATTTAAATATCGGTTATACTAATGGAAAACAATTGGAAAAAAGGTTGCAAATGTTTCAAATTACACCAACAGAAGTAATCAAAGCCATGAAACAAATTTTGGAGGAAGAAAATGACCCAACGTAAAGATATCGCAACGCCTATTAGAACAAAAGAAATTTTAGAGAAACATGGTTTCTCTTTAAAGAAAAGTTTAGGTCAGAATTTTATCATTGATCCTAATATTTTAGTGAATATTGTCGCTGCCGCAGGTTTGACAAAAGAGGTCAATGTTGTGGAAGTAGGACCAGGAATTGGGGCTTTAACAGAGCATTTAGCAAGAGCAAGTAAAGAAGTCGTTGCCTTTGAAATTGACGATCGTTTACTGCCTGTTTTAGCGGACACATTGAGTCCTTATCACAATATATCGATTATCCACAGTGATGTGTTAAAAGCGAATTTAAAGGAAGTTCTAGCAACAAAAATTGATTTGGAAGAACCTTTGATGGTTGTTGCAAACTTGCCTTATTATATTACGACACCAATTATTATGTATTTCTTAGAATCAGAAGTACGAATTGATGCCCTAGTGATTATGATGCAAAAAGAAGTAGCAGAGCGTATTACAGCACGACCAGGAACAAAGGCATACGGCTCCTTGTCAATTGCCATTCAATATTACATGGAAGCAGAGATTGCTTTTATCGTTCCTAAAACAGTTTTTGTTCCGCAACCAAATGTGGACTCAGCTATTATCAAATTAACAAGAAGAGCAACACCCAGTGTTAAAGTTAAGGATGAAACCATCTTTTTCCAAGTTATCAAAGCAGCCTTTGTCCAACGTCGTAAAACATTATGGAATAACTTATTGACTCGCTATGGAAAAACAGATGAGATTAAAGAAAAACTAATAAAAGCGTTAGAAGTTGCAGAAATTGATCCAAAACGACGTGGTGAAACACTTGATTTAGCCGAATTTGGTCGTTTGTCAGATGCAATTGGAGAGTATGTATGGAATGAAGTGACAGAAGATTGAAAAGTATACCTTTTCAATCTTTTTTTTATAGATAATCATGAAGAAAAAAATAAATATAAAAAAATTAAAACAGCTAGAAAGCCTATTATACCGCAATTAAAATGAGAAATTTATTAGTTGCTATCATGGTTGTCATATGGTATACTTGTAAAATTTATTATTTTATGGTATACTTAAAACCAGTGAGGTGAATCTAATGCCAATTACGTTAGCAAGTATCAAAAAGAACTTGGATTGTCAGTTAGGTAGAAAGATTATGTTAACCGCTCAGACGGGACGCAAAAGAAAGACCGAACGAAAGGGAATTTTACGTGAAACGTATCCCTCTGTTTTTGTTGTAGATCTAGATCAAGATGAAAATGCATTTGAACGTGTATCATACAGCTATACGGATGTATTGACTCAATCAGTTGAGATTCAATTTTTTAATGAAGAAAGTTGCGAGTATGCTTAAATAGTATCACCACGAGCTGATGAGGCTCGTTTTTTTTATCCATTTTTTTGAAGAACAGTCAATCCCCTTTTCAAATCAGTATTTTTAAGCTACTATATTTGAAGATACTAAATAGGAAAAGGTACTGGTGAAGAGATGGAAATCATAGAAAAAGCTCCAGCAAAATTAAATTTGACCCTAGACGCCTTGTATAAACGAGAGGACGGGTACCATGAATTAGAAATGGTCATGACTACAGTAGATCTAGCGGATCATATTACGTTAAAAAACTTACCAGAAGACGAAATTATCATTCGCACAACAAGTGGCGTGTTGCCTCTAGATAAACGAAATCATGCTTTTCAAGCAGCCAAATTGATGAAAGAAACGTTCCAAATCAAAAAAGGTGTAGAGATTACTATTGAAAAGAAAATTCCTATTGCAGCCGGTTTAGCTGGTGGAAGTAGTGATGCCGCAGCGACTTTAAGAGGATTGAATCGATTATGGGAACTGAATTTAAGCCTAGATGAACTAGCGGATTTAGGCGCAAAAGTAGGTTCTGATGTACCGTTTTGCGTATACGGAGGAACTGCCTTTGTAACAGGACGTGGAGACCAAATTCAACACATAGGTACGATGCCTCAATGCTGGGTCGTATTAGTTAAACCAAGAGTCGGTGTTTCTACAGGGACGGTCTTTAGCGCATTGTCTTTTGAAGAGTTGGTTCACCCGAATACAAACGAAATGATTGCCGCCATTCAAAACGAAGACTATCAAGAAATGATTCAAAATGTTGGAAATGTTTTGGAACACATTACGATTGCACGCCACCCAGATATCGAACGTATCAAATACAAAATGTTAAAATTTGGTGCAGATGCAGCTTTAATGAGTGGCAGTGGACCAACTGTATTTGCCTTGTGTGAAAAATACTCAAGAGCCCAAAGAGTTTACAATGGATTAAAAGGATTCTGTAAAGAAGTTTATTTAGTTAGAACACTTAAATAGCATAAAGAACGAAGAACAAAGTTAAACGAGGTGAAATAAAATGGAAAAGAGAAAGCGCCGGATTGGCTACGTGGCACCATTTTTAATAGGTGTCCTAATGGCTCCAGCTATTATCACGAGATTAACACCCGTCCCTGTTTCAAAATTATTAAGAAAACGTTTTGAACGACCAAAAGAATTTACTCCTCGAAACCATGAAGAAATCCAAGCTAAAACAACCTCAGTCAAGGATATTGATTACCGCTCAACGTTGGCAAATGGAAAGATGGATGTGATTATGCCTAAAGATTCACTTGGAAAAGCTCCTTTAATTATTTGGGTTCATGGTGGAGCTTACGTTGGCGGGGATAAAAGAGATATTACGAGCTATGCAGAAAGTATTGCGAGCTATGGCTATGTGGTTGCTAACATCAATTATGCATTAGCACCTGAGCAAATTTATCCAGGCCCATTAGTTCAGTTAACTGAAAGCTACCTTTATTTAAAGGAGCACGCAGAAGAATTTGGAATTGATTTGGATCAAGTGCTTTTTGCAGGCGATTCAGCAGGAGCACAGATTGTTGCACAATTTTTAGCAATCCAGACTAATCCAATTTTAGCGGAATTAGTCGCAATTCAAGCCGTCGTACCAAAAGAAAGTATCAAAGGCGGTCTACTATTTTGCGGACCCTTCAATATTGAAAAATTAGGAACAGAAAGTAAATCAAGGTTAATGAATATCTTGATGAATCAAGTTGCATGGGCGTATGTAGGAGAAAAAAACTGGTTAAAAGATGAGCGCTTAAAACAAGTGGCATTAGATTTACACATTACAAAAGAATATCCGCCAGTTTTTGTAACAGATGGCAATACAAATTCTTTTGAGCACCACGCGCATGAATTTATTGAACAATTAAAGGCAAAACAGATTGAAGTGGAAAGCATTTTCTTTGATCGAAAAGAAGCAAAAACAGAGCATGAATATCAATTTCTTTTAAATACAGAGCCAGCCAAAATAACTTTCAATAAAATGATGGAATTTATTGAAAAACACGTATCTTAATAGTAATGGGAAGAAATCATGTTTATCTAATTGACTTAGGTGAACATGATTTTTTTATTTTGTTTCATTTTTTACTTGACCAATGTTTCAGATAATGATAAGCTCTTAATGCGTTGGTAAATAGTAATCATTACGATTTGAATAGAATCGTTTAATTTCGTCATCGCACTGAACATAGAACATAATAAAGCACTTATATAGGAGGATTTACATGAAAAATAAAAAAATAATGGGATTCAGTATTTTATTGCTTAGCATCTTATTTGTTGTAGCGGGGTGTGGCAATAAACAAGAAACAGCAAAAACAGATAAACTACAAGTAGTGACGACATTTTATCCAATGTATGATTTTACAAAAAATGTGGTAGGAGATAATGGCGAGGTTTCTGTTTTAATGAAAGCTGGTACAGAACCACATGATTACGAGCCTAGCGCAAAAGACATCGCCAAAATTGCGGATTCTGATGTTTTTGTTTACAATAGTGAAGAGATGGAAACTTGGGTTGGTAGTGTATTGAAAAATATTGATACGAAAAAGACGGTGGTCATCGATGCAAGTAAAGAAATTAAGTTGCTTGAAGGAAGCCACGAAGAAGAAGACGAAGATCATGATCACGACCACGAAGGTCATAGCCATGCCCATGATCCACATGTTTGGTTAGATCCAGTTTTAGCCAAAGAAGAAGTTAATGCAATTAAAGAAGGTCTCATTCAAGCAGATAAAACAAACAAAGCAAGCTATGAAAAAAATGCCAAAACCTATTCAGATAAATTAGATGCTTTAAATGAAAAATTTGAAGTAGGCTTAAAAGATGCGAAAAATCGTACCTTCGTTACACAACATGCAGCATTTGCTTATTTAGCAGCACGATACGATTTAAAACAAGTTGCTATTTCCGGTATTTCCCCAGACCAAGAGCCAAGTCCTGCTAAATTAGCAGAGTTAAATGATTTTGTGAAGGAAAACAACATTAAAGTAATTTATTTTGAAGAAACGGCTTCTCCTAAAATTGCCAAAACATTAGCTAAAGAGACAGGTGCAACGTTAGCTGTTTTAAGCCCAATTGAAGGCATTACAAAAGAAGATCAAGATCAAGGAATTGATTACATCAAAGTAATGGAAAATAACTTGAAAGCCTTACAAGAAACCATCAAATAAGGTAAACTATAAAGAGCAAAAAGAAACTGAGCGAAGTACAAGAGAGAAGGGACATGTGTGCATTATATAGAAGTAAACGATTTGACTTTTTATTATGATGAAGAGCCAGTCTTAGAAAACATTTCCTTTACTGTTGATCCAGGAGAGTTTGTTATGCTGACAGGAGAAAATGGAGCAGCAAAATCAACTCTGCTTAGAAATATTCTAGGATTGTTAAAGCCGGGAAAGGGAAGTGCAACGATTTCTAAGGTGAATAGCGCTGGTGAAAAACTAAGCATTGGGTATATTCCACAACAAATTGCCTCGTTTAATGCTGGATTTCCTAGTACAGTTTTAGAGTTAGTACGATCAGGCCGCTATCAACAAGGTCGTTGGTTTAAACGCCTGACGCCAGAAGATCATGAACATGTGGAACGGGCCCTCCTATCTGTTGGAATGTGGGATATGCGTCATAAAAAAATTGGTGAGCTATCAGGTGGGCAAAAACAGCGAATTTGTTTGGCTCGAATTTTTGCGACAGATCCAGATTTGTTTGTGTTAGATGAACCAACAACTGGAATGGACGTAGAAGCACGAGGCGAATTTTATAAGCTACTAAAACACAGCAGTCAAGTTCATGGAAAAGGAATTCTGATGGTAACCCATGATCATGATGATATTAAAGAGTACGCCGACCGTCATATTCAGTTGATTCGAAAGGAGGACTCACCATGGAGATGTTTCGCCATGAATTCATGCAGCACGCCTTCCAAGCCTCTTTCTTAATTGCTGTGATTGCGCCATTGTTAGGCCTCTTTCTTGTTTTAAGAAGACAGTCTTTGATGGCAGATACACTTTCGCATATTTCTTTAGCAGGTGTAGCATTAGGAATGTTTTTAAATATCAATCCAACATTCACAACGTTAGTCGTTGTTGTCATTGCGGCGTTGATTATAGAATACGTTCGCAGTATCTATAAAACCTATTCGGAAGTATCCATTGCGGTCTTGATGTCTGCAGGTCTATCGATTGCATTGGTACTTATGAGCTTAGATCAAGGAAGTGGAACAGCAAGTGTACAGCAATACTTGTTTGGTTCAATCGTAACCATTAGTCAAGAGCAAGTATACTTATTAACAGCATTATTTGTTATTGTTGTAGTTCTATTCTTCTTATTTAGAAAGCCAATGTATGTTTTGACCTTTGATGAAGATACGGCTTATACAGCTGGCTTACCAGTTCGTTTAATGTCTCTATTATTCAACGTGATTACTGGTGTAACAATTGCAGTGATTATGCCAATAGCTGGAGCTTTATTGGTTTCTGCTATTATGATTTTGCCAGCAGCTATCGCGATGCGATTAAGTAAAAGCTTTAATTGGGTAATGGTAATGGGAGTCATTGTAGGTCTGGTGGGGATGTTTGGTGGATTAACAACCTCTTATGAATTTGGGACTCCACCTGGGGCTACGATTACCTTAATTTTTATCCTTTTATTTATTATAAGTGGTGGATGTATTGCTATTATTTCAAAACTTCGCTATCGAGAAAGTCGTAAGTCCTAAACTATGTAAAAGAGATACCCTTCAGTGGGAATGAAACGATTCTATTGGTGCGTTATTTGAGGGTGTCCCCTTACGGGACATACTTCGGATAACGTTTTTTTTGCGGGATACTTCAAAAAATTCTTTTGAAGTATAGGTTGAACCTTGATCACTATGCAAAATGGCTCCTTTTGGAAAAGATATCTGTATTTTATTTAATAAACTGCACTATATTTTCAGCTATCATCCTCTTTCTTGAGAAAAATATTTTTTTAATAAGTTTAGCTCTTTCGTTACTTTATCTAATTGTTCAGATACAGGAATATCCTTTTCTAATCGTCGTCCAAAAGAACTTTCTAGACTTATTATCTCACCATTTAGGTACCAATCTTTCCATTTGTAAAGAGTTCCTCTACTAGGAATTTTAAATTCTTCACGAAGTGAAGCTGCGCTTTCACCATTAAGAAATCGATTAATAATTTGAATCTTTAATTCAACAGGATAAAAATTATGTTTTGACATCAGAAAACACCTCCAAATTTATTTTACTAAATTTGAGGTGCTCTTTTATAGTTGTATCTAATTATAGTGGCAGTTCCGTTGAGAAGTGTCTTTTTTTTTTATTTAATTACTTGTTGGATAGTTCCAGAAATAAGATTGTCATTTGATGAAAAGTCTAACGTATTTACTCCTGTTTCGTGCCAAGTTAATTGATTGTTAACAAAATCACCTAAAGCATTCCATTTAAGAACAGGCGCGTCATTTTTTGGAAGGTATAAACTTACATGAGTACCTAGTCCAACTGTTCCTTCAGGTAGGGAAATAGATTGATTTTCAGCAGAAAATAAATCATCGTTATGACTGTCAACTTTAGTCGCTGTCAGTGGTCGGAAATCTACAATATGATTGTCTTTAACGCTTAATCCTTGTAAATCTTGTAAAGGTCTAATAAATTCAAGCGATGAAAGAGCAAGATTATTCATCGAAAGTTTCGTTAGTGCTTTATTTTGGCTAATATAAGTTAATTGAGAAGTAGCATCAAGAGGCAAGTTGTTTAAAAATAAGATATCTAAATCGTACATATTTTTTAGAAAATCTAGGTTAGAAATTGCTGTATTGTTAATACTTAGTGTTTTGAGATGTGTAAAAGCTCCTAAAATGTTGTTGTTATCAGTTAAATGAGGATTGTCTTCAAAGCTCATACCCACCATGTTTTTGGATAGATTTTTTAAAGGCAATAGATCTGTAATGTTCGCTTTACCGACATTTAATTCAGTTAGCTCTGTCAAACCTGCAATAGGTGCTAAATTACCATCAAACTGTTGAACATGATAAAGATAAAGTGTTTTTAAAGAATGAGCATTTTCCAAGCCTTCAAGTGTTTTGATGGCAGATTCTGAAACATTTAAATCAGTTAACTTTTGAATGTTGTCATAAGTGATTTCTTCATCAGGTGTAAGATTTAATTGTTTTTTGATGGCTTCTTTTAAAACGGGGTCTTTAATTTCGACAATCTTATTTTGATTAATTTTCATTGTACTTGCTTGTGTTGACATAGGAGACAATAGGGTTCCAGAAGTTGTAAATAAAATCGCTCCACAGGTTAATAAAATAGCATTTCTTTTCAAGTTCATCAAATTCCTCCAACAAAATAATTTTTAATTACTATTTCATATTACTTTTAGTTTTCGAATAAAACAATAAAACTATCATATATGTAATAAAACAACTCATAAATGCTAGTTCGTTTAAAATGAGTCAAAAAGTATAAAAAGCGAAGGTTGAAATCAAATTTTATGAGAAAATAATAACAAAAACGAACATTTTAACAAAAAACAATAGAAATAACTACCTTTTTTTTGTTTTAAGCCGTATAATAGGAGAAGTGTAAAATTTGGTTTTTAATATTAAGAAAGAGGTGACCATTTTGAAGGTAAAAAGAAGTGAACGACTGATTGATATGACCCGTTACTTATTGGAAAGACCCCATACATTAGTTTCTTTGACATACTTTGCAAATCGCTATGATTCAGCAAAATCTTCTATCAGTGAAGATTTAACAATTGTAAAAAAAACATTTAGAGAACGTGGTACAGGAACGTTAGAAACCGTACCAGGAGCAGCAGGCGGCGTCAAGTTTATTCCTGCTATCCAAGAAGCAGAAGCAGCCGAATTTGTGAAAGAGATGTGTTTACGCTTATCAGAACAAGATCGATTACTACCAGGTGGGTATGTTTATTTATCTGATTTATTAGGTGAACCAGACATCTTGCGTCAAGTTGGAAAAATTATTGCGACGCAATATTTAAATCAGCCAATTGATGCTGTAATGACAGTTGCAACTAAAGGAGTTCCAATTGCTCAAGCTGTTTCAAGCTATTTGAATGTTCCTTTTGTGATTGTACGTCGTGATTCAAAAATTACAGAAGGCTCAACAGTAAGCATCAACTATGTGTCAGGTTCATCTGAACGAGTTGAAAAAATGGAACTATCAAAACGTAGTCTAAAAAGAGGATCTCGCGTTTTAATCGTAGATGACTTTATGAAAGGCGGCGGAACGGTTAACGGGATGAAGAGCTTGATTGAAGAATTTGAAGCAGAACTCGTTGGGATTACTGTTTTTGCTGAATCAACTTTTAGTGGAAATCGTATGATTGAGGATTATTCATCTTTACTATGTGTAGATGAAGTTGATATCCGCGATAAAACGATTCATGTAAGCCCAGGAAACTACTTTAAGTAAAAAAAGCCATCGATTCAAGAAAATTTCTCTTGAATCAATGGCTTTTTTTTGATGAATAGAATAGTAGGAATGACGCCAATTAAGCACGATTATAAACTAAATTTCTATTAAACAAGAAAAAATAAAAAAGTAAAAAAGTAAACTTATTGATATAATTAATCACAGGTGAAAAATCATTTTATGATTCGTCATTAAGTGGATTTTTATCAACAGAGCCTATCAATTAGTCAATAGATAAAAAACATTGATTTAATGAATAAACAAAGCCTTTTTAAAGGGGAGGCTCATGTTTTACTTAAGAATAGGGCGCTGTCAGTTGTAAAAGCACAACAGAAATTTTCTGTTGTGCTTTTTGTTATGCAGATGGTAATTCAAAGTAAGCTAATTTTTTGATAATGCCACTATGATTTGGATAATCTTTTAGGAGCTCTTTTTGAGTAAACAACTCAAAGTCATGATAATCAAAACCAGGAGAGACCATACAACTAACTAAAGAAAAGCCATCTTTTTCTTCAACGCTAGATCCAAAAATGACATTTTTTGGAACAACAGCCTGTAAGACTTCCCCTTTGGAAGGGTCTAGACCTAATTTTATTTCTTCATAACGACCATCAGGATGCAATAAATGAACAGATAATAGCGAACCTGTATGGTAGTACCAAATTTCATCCGATTTTAAACGATGAAAGTGAGAAGGACTTTTAGTATTTAAAAGAAAATAAATACTAGAATAGTGGTGTCTTAGTCGTTGGTCTTCTGTAATGAAGGTCTCTTTCGAGTGGAACATTTCCTTGAAAAATCCACCTTCAGGATGGGGCGTTAATGCTAGTTTTTCTATCCAATCATTTTCAGAACTGAATACCATAATAAAATCCTCCTAAACATAGTTGTATTGATTTCAGTATAGCCTATTTTAAGAAGGGATAAAAGCGGTTAAATAAAGAAGTATTTCAATAAAGAAGCTAAGAACAGTTGTAACCGATTAAAATGGCGATTATAATAAAGAAATGGAGTTTGAAAATGACGAGGAGGAGTGAAATGCAAAAGAAGAAAATTCAATTAATTGTAACAGGAGCATTAGTTTTCTTTACCGTCGGTGGTATTTTTGTGAATGGCAAATATGGCCATATTGCGCCTAAAGTAGAAACAAGTGAAAAAAAGGAACCGTTAAAACATTCAGAGAAAAAAAAGAGTGCTAAAAAAGACTCTGATTCTCAAAAAATAAAAGAAACAACAACTACAGAAAAAGAAGGCACTTCTCTTGATGATAAAAAAACAGCATCTAAAACAGAAAGTAGTGCAATAGCGAATCCAATTCCTGAAGTGAGTCCTGAAACGCAAGTAGCTCGTGATCCTTCTCAAGAATCTAAAAAACAAGAAGAAACAAGCAGCGAATCGACACCAGAAGAACCCCAAAAATCAGATTCTACGAAACCAGTGAAACCTGCGCCAACCCCAGCTCCAGAAGTTGTTGAAAAACCAACCGTTAACCTTTCAATTCGTGGAACAACGGCTAATTCTAGTGCTTACTTGCGCACTTCACAAAAAGTTGAAATAGAGGAAGGCGAAAGCGTGATGTCCGTTTTAACTCGTTTTTGTAAAACAAATGGTATTCAAATTGAAGTAACCTTCGGTGGAAGTTATGTAGCAGGCATTAATAACCTTTACGAAAAGGATAAAGGGCCTGAAAGTGGTTGGTTATACGCAGTCAATGGTTTATTTCCTGGATATGGCGCAAACAGTTACCCTTTAAAAAATGGCGATCAAATTGAGTGGAAATATACAGAAAATCTAGGGCAAGATGTTGGTGCCCCACAAGGATAACTAAAAATGGAGGAACATCATGAAAAATAAAATCATTCAAATCGTGGTAGCAGGGATTTTCCTGTTAAGTATCTCAAGCAATAGTGTTCATGCAGAAAGCAATTCGAATGTTCAGGAAGCTGAAAATCGAGGAGTAGCAAAAATGATGGAAAAGGAAAAAATAGGCGGTGACTGGGAAGCCTTAGCTCGTGCACGTTCCCTGCAACCTGCTAGTCAAGAAATGAGGCAAGCGCGCTACAGTGAGGTAGTGACCTATCTAAATACAGCCAATCGTTTAGCCTCGACAGATTATGCTCGAACATTGATTGGTTTAGTTGCAATCGGCGCTGACCCTACATCTATCCCAGAAGCAACAACTCACAAAAATTTAGTGGCCGAAATGTATCAAAATAAAAATCTTTTAAATGAAGGCATCAATAGCATTATTTATAATCTAATTGCACTTGAAACAAAAAGTTATACCGTACCAGAGGATGCAGCTTTTACATTGGATCAATTAGTCGATAGGCTATGCTCTCTTCAAAAATCAGACGGCGGTTGGGCCCTGTTTGGGACAAAAAGTGATGTAGATATTACGGGAATGGTCATGACGTCATTAGCTAATCATCGGGATAAACCAGCAGTTCAAGAATCAATTAATAACGCTGCTCGTTATTTAGCAGCAGTTCAAGAACCTTCAGGTGGTTATAAATCGGCTGGGTTTTGGGGCGAAGAAAATTCCAATACAATTGCGCAAGCATTAATGGGGTTAACTAGTAATCAAATAAATCCAATGGATCCGCTGTACACGAAAGACGCTACGATGGTTGAAGCATTACTGACTTATCAGTTAGCAGATGGTGGCTTTAAATGGGTTGCAACGGATACTGCCAATAATGGTGCAGCGTTAGAACAAGTTATTTATGCCCTTGCGCAATATCGTTTCTTCCAAGAAGAGAAAGGTTCTATCTATGATTTCGAAAAAAATCCCGTCCCTTTATTAACCCAATCAGAAGCTAAACCAACTCCTGATCCAGAACCAAATCCAATACCAGAGCCAGTAGAAAAGACACCATTACCAATTCCAGAAAGTGGTTATTATACAGTTACTGCAGGAGATACGCTTGCTTTAATTGCAACTCGTTTTGGGTTAGCGATTGAAGACATTCGTAGTTGGAATCGTTTGGAAAATGACGAAGTAATGGTTGGTCAACGATTATCATTAGTTGAGCCAGTGATAGAGTTACCAAAAGAAGAAGAAGCTGTTCAAGTTCAAGTACCTCAAAAAAATGAGAGTGAGCCATTAGCGACTAGTCAACAAAACCAAGAAAAACAGGTGACTACGCAATCTAAATCGGCACTTCCTAAAACAGGTGAAAAGATAACCTGGCAAAATCATGGGTTGAATGTCGGATTATTTTTAATCGGAACAAGTGGAATTGTTTTGAGTAGACGTAAAAAAGCATAGCATAAATTAAACCAGTCGAAATTAGCTTATTAATTTTGGCTGGTTCTTAGTATAGAAAAGAGGTGAAGTATGAAGACAGTATTGGACGAAATACATCCAGCTATCAGTACAAGCTATTATTTAGGATTGTTCATTTTAGTGATATTATTTACACAACCTGTCATCATTTTAACAGAGCTTCTTCTGTTGCTATTGCTAAATATACTTCAAGGAAATACCGAAAAAGTAAAAAAGATGTTTAAACAATCCTGGATACTCTTATTGGCGATTATTTTATTCAATGGACTTTTAAATCATCGAGGTACTTATTTTCTTTTTTATTTAGGTGCTAATCCAGTTACTTTAGAAGCTGTGCTGTATGGATTATTAATGACAGTGGTTTATTTAAATTTAATGCTGATTTTTATTTCTTATAATCAAGTCATAACTGCTCATAAATTTTTATATCTTTTTTCACGAATTTCGCCACAGTTAACCTTATTAACGATGATCACAATTCGTTTTGTTCCGCTATTTTTGAGAAGGCTGACTACGATTACAAGAGTGCAAAAAACGAGAGGCATTCAAATGGAAACGGGAAAACTAAGAGAACGTGCTAAAAATGGTATGAAATTAGTTCAAGTTTTATTGATTTGCTCGCTAGAAGAAGCCTTGCAAACAGCAGATTCAATGGAAGGAAGAGGATACGGTGTTGCTAAAAGAACAAGCTATTTACGATATTTTATGGAAGTGAGAGACTGGTTCATAGGAGTAATCGGAGGGACGCTCTTCATTACGATTATCAGCTGGAAAATAAAGGGGATAGGTGTGTACAGCGTATATACATCCTTTAGCAACTGGGGATTCACCACCTTAAATGAATGGTTCCTATTCATTTTTATTAGTTTGTTTATTGGAATTCCATTATTTTTAGAAGGGAGGGAAAGAATATGGTGGCGCTGGTTGAAACACGACAATTAAATTTTAATTACCCAGATGAAGCAAAAAAAGCGTTAGACAATATCTCATTTAGTGCAGGTAAAGGGGAATTTGTTTTAATTGCGGGCGCCTCTGGAAGTGGAAAGACGACATTGTTAAAACACTTAAAAAAAGAGTTGTCACCAATCGGCAAGCGTTCTGGAGAACGTCTTTATAAAGGGCAACCCTTTTCAACACTAACCCCAATTCAATCTGCCAAAGAAGTCGGGATGGTCTTTCAAAATCCAGACAACCAAATTGTAATGGACACCGTGATGGGCGAGCTGGCATTTGCTCTCGAAAATTGTGGGTGTGCTCCTGATATTATCAATAAACGCATTGCAGAAATGGTGAGCTTTTTAGGCTTTCAGCATTTAATGGAAGAGTCAATTCATACATTATCTGCAGGACAGAAACAAATGATTAATTTAGCAAGCGTCTTAATTTTACAACCTGAATTGGTGTTGTTAGACGAGCCGACGGCGCAACTTGATCCAGTAGCAACGAGAGATTTTCTGACGTTATTAAAAAGAGTTCAAGAGGAACTGGGAATGACCATTATAATTAGTGAGCACCGTTTAGATGATATTTTACCGCTTGCAACGCGGTTAATCTTTATGGAATCAGGAAAAATTAGTTATGAAGATAAACCAAAAAGAAGTGTTTTACAGTTAGCAAAGACAGCTCCTAGTAAGTTGTTCATCCCTCAAATCCCCAGATTGTTTATTGAATTAGGGAAGGGAGAATGTTATTTTACTGTGAATGAAGGCCAAAGGAATTTGCCAACTTTTAAGCCTGTTCAGCCAGTTGAGATTCCAGCGAACGTTGAAAAAGAACAAGAAGCTAACCTTATTGCCAGAAAGCTAACTTTCCAATACGAAGCGCAAGGTCGTTGTATTTTAAGAGAGTTAAGTCTGTCCTTACCAAAGCAAGGGAGTTTAGCACTTGTAGGTAAAAATGGAACAGGAAAATCAACGTTATTACTAGTGTTGGCAGGATTATTAAAACCAAGGCGTGGTAAAGTTCGTATCGATAAACAAGCTATTTTAAAACTTGATTTAGCAACACGTTACCAAAAAATTGGTTATCTGTCACAGAATCCAAGCTATCATTTTGCTAATGATACCGTATTAGCAGAATTTGTTGAACGGGGAGCACAGCTTGCGTTAAAAGACACTAAAAAAACTGCTCAAAAGATGTTGGAGAAGCTAGAAATTGAACATCTAGCTCTACGTAATCCTTTTGATTGCAGTGGTGGGGAACAACAATTAATTGCGTTAGGAATCACTTTGTTATCAAATCCGCAAATTTTACTATTAGATGAGCCAACGAAAGGTTTAGATCCAGTTAGAAAAGCTACTTTAGGAATTTATCTAAAAGAGTTAGAAAAGGAAGGAGTTCTGATTATAGTCGCAACTCATGATTTAGAATTTGCAGCGCGTTATTTTAATGAAACTGCGATGCTATTTGATGGCAGAATTATTTCAAAAGCACCCACTAAAGAATTTTTTAGTGATAATTTCTTTTACACAACAAGTATCAATCGGTTAGTTCGACATTCACTGCCAAATGCTTTGATCTGGGAGGATGTATTGCCATATGTTGAAAATTAAGCCTATTTTAGCTTCGATAATTGGTATGACTACTTTGTTGATTAGTTCATTATTAGTGAGCGGGAAACAGTATCTATTGCTGAGCTTTATCTTTTTAGCAATGGGAATGTACCCTTTGTATCAACGGTTTGAACGGCGAAAAATGACTGCTAGAGAAATCGTTTTTATTGCAGTTTTAGCAACGATTGCGGCAGTGAGCCGAGTTCCTTTCGCGATGCTCCCAAGTGTTCAACCAACGAGCTTTGTGATTATTGTTGCAGCGATGATTCTAGGTAAGGAATCTGGGTTTATGATTGGCGCAACAGCAGCGCTAGTTTCTAATATGTTTTTAGGACAAGGGCCTTGGACTTTATGGCAAATGTTTTGTTGGGGATTGATGGGATATACGGCTGGTTTATTAGGAAAGACTCCATTCTTACAAGAAATGTGGGGACGCTTAGTATTTGGATTTATTTGGGGATTTATTTTTGGTTGGATTATGAATTTATGGTATGTAATTGGCTTTATTCAACCCCTAACAGCATTAACTTTTTTACAAGCTTATGCTGCAAGCTTTTATTTTGATTTGGCGCATGCGTTATCAAATGTTTTTTTTCTTTTTTTCTTTAGCGCATCATGGTTAAAAATTATTCAACGGTTTCAAAAAAAATATGGATTGCTGGATTTTGAAGAAAATCATTTTTGAAAAGGCTTATTTTAATTGGTATAGTTCTGTTTCAATAGGAATTACCTTTATAAATGAGTAGACTGAACAAAGACGTAGCCTGAGTTGTATGTTGAAAAATAACTACATTTAGGCTATTATTGAATAGTTGAGTATAAATAAAATATGTGAAAAAAACAAAACTAATCAGTTAGGAGTCATTAAAATGACAAAACGAAATGCAATCATTTTAGCAGCAGGTCAAGGCTCAAGAATGAAATCAAAATTATATAAAGTATTACATCCAGTTGCAGGTAAACCAATGGTAGAACACGTTGTTGAACAAGTAGAATTAGCAGGTACAGATCGCGTAGTAACCATTGTTGGATTTGGCGCAGAAAAAGTTAAAGAGTATCTAGGCAATCGTTCAGAATATGCCTTACAAGAAGAGCAATTAGGAACAGGACATGCGGTACTTCAAGCAGCGAGTCTATTAAAAGATCAAGAAGGTGTCACTCTAGTCATTTGTGGAGATACGCCGTTGTTAACATCAGAAACGTTAAAAGATCTGTTTGACTATCATCAAGAAAAAGGCGCAAAAGCAACCATTTTAACTGCTTTTGCAGAAGACCCAACAGGCTATGGTCGTGTGATTCGTGATGAACTAGGAATTGTGGAGAAAATAGTAGAGCAAAAAGATGCTACTCATGAGGAAGCCCGTGTTCAAGAAATCAATACAGGAACCTACTGCTTTGACAATAAAATGTTATTTGATGCTTTGACTAAAGTCGGAAATAAAAATTCCCAAGGCGAATATTATTTGCCAGATGTGATTGAAATTATGAAAGATAACAATCAAATTGTTGCGGCATACCGCATGAAAAATTTTGATGAAGCTTTAGGGGTTAACGACCGTATTGCCTTAGCTGAAGCGAACCGCACGATGCGTGAACGAATCAATTACAACCATATGAAAAATGGGGTGACCTTAATTGATCCAAAAGGAACGTATATTGATAGCGATGTTCAAATTGGGAGCGATACGATTGTTGAAGCTGGTGTTATCTTAAAAGGTAAAACAATCATTGGTGAAGATTGTTTTATTGGAGCACATTCAGAAATCAACAATTGCCAAATTGGAGACCGCGTTCGAGTAGTAAGTTCTAATCTTGAAGACTCTAAAATGGCGAATGATAGCAATATTGGACCATACAGTCATTTACGACCAAATAGCACGATTGGGGAGCGCGTTCATTTAGGCAATTTTGTTGAAGTGAAAAATGCTGTTATTGATGAAGATTCTAAAGTAGGACATTTAACATATGTTGGAGACGCTGACTTAGGGAAAAATATCAATGTCGGATGTGGCACCATTTTTGTTAATTATGACGGAAAAAACAAACATCGTGCAACGGTAGGCGACAACGTATTTATTGGCTGTAACGCGAATTTAGTTGCCCCCGTTTTAGTTGAAAAAAACACTTACATTGCTGCAGGTTCAACCATTACCAGTGATGTTCCAGAAGGCAGTTTAGCCATTGCAAGAGCTAGGCAAGAAAACAAAGCAGATTATTTCAAAAAACTTCCACATTAAAAATTAAAAAATATTTAAGAGATTTACTTGATTTCTCTGTGAAAAATGACTAGTATTATACTGATAAGATAACTAAAATTTTTGATACAATAGAAAGTGGAGGCCATTATGTCAGAACATTATTTTGATCCGAAGTTAAAGATTTTTGCATTGAACTCAAACCGTCCCTTAGCCCAAAAGATTGCGGATGAAGTAGGAGTAGAATTAGGAAGATTATCTGTGGATCAATTCAGCGATGGAGAAATTCGAATCAATATTGAAGAAAGTATTCGTGGGGACCATGTGTATATCGTGCAATCAACATCAAGTCCAGTCAATGATAATTTGATGGAGTTATTGATCATGATCGATGCATTAAAACGTGCAAGTGCTAAAACAATCAATTTAGTTATTCCGTATTATGGATATGCTAGACAAGATCGTAAAGCTCGTTCAAGAGAACCAATCACTGCCAAGTTAGTAGCGAATATGATTACAGCTGCTGGCGCTGACCGTATTTTGACATTAGATTTACACGCTTCACAAATTCAAGGATTCTTCGATATTCCAGTTGATCATTTAATGGGGGCACCATTACTTGCAAACTATTTCTTAACACATAATATTGCAAATGAGGATGTTGTAGTTGTTTCACCGGATCATGGTGGTGTAACACGTGCTCGTAAATTAGCTGAATTCTTAAAAGCACCGATTGCAATTATCGACAAACGTCGTCCAAAAGCAAACGTAGCGGAAGTCATGAATATTATTGGAAATGTTGAAGGAAAAAAATGTATTTTGATTGATGATATGATTGATACAGCGGGTACAATTACTCTTGCTGCTGGTGCTTTAGAAGAAGCTGGCGCAACAGAAGTATACGCTTGTTGTACTCACCCAGTATTGTCAGGTCCTGCTTTAGAACGTATCCAAAGTTCTGTTATCAAAGAACTGATTGTAACAGATTCAATTTATTTACCAGAAGATCGTAAGTGTGAAAAAATTGTTGAAGTAAGTGTTGGTAGTTTAATGGGAGACGCGATTAAACGTATTCACGAAAACAAATCAGTAAGTCCACTTTTTGAAAAAAAATTCAAAACTAAAAAATAAACTTAAAAAGCCAGTTGCTAACCACTTTAGAGGCAACTGGCTTTTTATGATTTAATAGCCCACTTTCTTTTTCAACTTGTTATAAAAAAATTGGAGAGACATGCTATAATACAAGTAATAAAGTTGATAGGAGTCGCCAAAATGAAACGATTAAAACAGCATTATGAATTGGTCAAACCATTTGATTGGATTATTGTAGCATTATTAATGCTTGCTTCTTTTATTCCAATTGTGATTTTTACCATTCAAAATAGCCATGTTTCTGCTGACAGTGAGATTGTAGCCGTTATTTCCATAAATGGAAAAGAAGAAAGGCGCATTACGTTGTCAGAATCAACCAAACATGAAACCTTTACGTTGCATCCAGCAAAAGGGCAATACAATATTATTGAAGTAGATGGTACGCGAATTCGAGATAAAGAAGACAATAGCCCAGATCAAGTAGCTGTGAAAACAGGATGGATTAGCAAACCCGGTCAAACCAGTGTTTGTTTGCCACATAAAATGATTATTGAAATCCAAACAACAGAGAAAACGGAAGAAATCGACGATACGATTATTCCACTTTAAAACATTAAACGTACATTCGTTTAGTGTTTTTTTGTATACATCTCTATCTTAATATACATAAAATATACGTTTTATACATACTTTTATTCATTTTAGCCATTTTTAAACAAAATTAGTGAATGAACTTGCATTTTTTTGAATAGTTGTGTATGATAGTTAAAACTTTGGAATACACAATTACTAAGTCATTTAATCAACTAAAAGTGACAAAAAAATGGGGGAGTAACAAATGAAAAGAATTCAAAAACTTGTATTTTTATCCGCTTTTTTAGTGCTATCAGGGTGTCAGCAAGACAATCAAGAAGCAAGCGACACGAGTTCTAGCAACCAAGAAACAACAGAATTGCATTTGAGTGTGCCAGCAGAATTGCCAACAATGGATCCAGCCTTAGTACAAGATGCGATTAGCTTTACAGCAATCAATCAAGTCATGGAAGGTCTGTACCGTTTAGATAAGGAAGAAAAACCTGCTCCAGCTCTTTCTGATGGAGATGCGACAATCAGTGCAGACGGCTTAACGTATACATTCAAGTTAAAACCCAATTTAAAATGGTCAAATGGTACCGCGTTAACGGCTAAAGATTTTGAGTTTGGTTGGAAGCGAGTAGTCAATCCAAAAACAGCAGCTAATTATGCTTTCGTGATGAAGCCGGTAAAAAATGCTGCGGCGATTATGAATGGAACGGCTCCCGTAGATAGCTTAGGGATTAAAGCCTTGGACGACTCGACTTTAGAGGTCCAATTAGAAAAACCAACAGCGAACTTTCTGTCGGGAATTACACGAGGTACTTTTTTTCCACAGAATGAAGATTTTGTTACAAAACAGGGTGAAAAATTTGGAACCGATAGTGAACATACATTGTACAATGGTCCCTTTACACTAAGCGAGTGGGATGGAACAGGTTTATCGTGGACATACAACAAAAACCCTGATTATTGGGATCAAAAGAATGTTGCCCTAGCAAAAATCACCAATGAAGTAACCAAAGAAACGGCGACAGGAATTAATCTTTATCAGGATGACAAGCTTGACTTAGTTCGATTAACAGGAGAATATGCAAAACAATATTTGGCAGATCCTGAATTTATTGCTCCTTTGACAGCCCGTTCTGTATATTTAGAAATCAACCAAACCAATATTTCCGCATTAAAAAATGAAAAAATCAGAGAAGCATTAGCGTTAACAATTAATCGTAACGAGTTAGTAAATGAAATTATTTCAAATGGTTCAGAAGCACTGGACGGATTAGTCACTAAAAATTTAGCTAAAAATCCAAAAACAGGAGAAGATTTCCGAAAAGAGTCTGGTGAGTATCTAACCTATAACAAGAAAAAAGCGAAACAACTCTGGGCAGAAGCTAAAAAAGAAACAGGTATTAAAGAAGTGGAAATCGAACTAGTGACGGATGACGACGAGACGAGTAAAAAAGTGAGTCAATTTATTCAAAGTAGTGTCGAAAACGAGTTGGACGGAGTGAAAATCAAACTTAAGAACGTACCCTTTAAAAATAGAATTGAACTGGGTGATTCGGGACAATTTGGCTTGCTATTATCAGGCTGGGGCGCAGATGAAAACGATCCAGATGCTTTCTTAAATTTATTCTTATCGGATTCTGTTTTTAATGGCGGAAAGTACGCTAATCCAAAATACGATGAGGCTGTTAAAACGGCAGTGACTACAGCAAATGAAGAAGAAAAATACCAAGCCGATTTAACTGCTGAAAAGATTATCCTAGAAGACGCAGGGATTATTCCGTTGTATCAAAAAGCCGATTCAATGTTAGTCAAAAATTATGTAAAGGACTATATTCAATATCAAATTGGTTCGCCAAACTACAAATATATTACCATCGATAAAAATTAAAACAGGTTAATAGGGGGAAAGTTATTAATGAAATCAATTATTACAAAGATTCATCAAGAGGCAAGTACAAAAGCCTTAGCTCGTCTAATCAATCACCCATCTGTCAATACCTCTGACGGGACAACCAATCCACCTTTTGGACAAGGCATTGCGCTATGTCTAAAAGAAGCGTTGCAAATTTGCAAAGAACTAGGCATGACCACATATGAAGATCCAGCTGGTTTTTATGGTTTTGCAGATTATGGCGTAGGCTCAGAGTTAGTGGCAGTTGTTTGCCATTTAGATGTAGTGCCAGCAGGAGACTTAACCCTTTGGAAGACAGATCCATTTGTTGCAACCATTAAAGACGGCGTGATGTACGGACGTGGAAGTCAAGATGATAAGGGACCAACCATTGCTTCTCTTTTCGGATTTAAGGCAGTCGTTGATGCAGGCTATCAATTTAATAAACGGATTCGTTTTATTTTTAGTACGGATGAGGAAACCTTATGGCGTTGCATGGCAGCCTATAATAAAAAAGAAGAACAGGCTACTATGGGCTTTGTACCTGATGGCAGCTTTCCGTTAGTTTTTGCTGAAAAAGGATTATTGCAAGTCGAGTTGATTGGTCCAGGAAGCCCTAATATTCAGTTGAAGGCAGGAGATGCGTTGAATGTAGTTCCAGCACAAGCTCGTTATCATGGCTCAGAACTGATAGCGGTAATGAAAAATTTAACGCAGCTAGGCATTGATTTTGATTCAAGCGAAACGGAAGTAACAGTAAAAGGCAAGGCAGTCCACGCAAGTGTGGCACAATTGGGAGAAAATGCGATTAATTTATTAGCAATGGGACTTGCTCCAGCAGTCTCTCATTCAACGCTGACATTCTTAGCGGAACAAATTGGTAAGCAAACAAATGGGGCCACCTTATTTGGGGAAATCTCAGATGATGTAAGTGGCGAACTAACATTTAATGTAGGACTGTTAAATGTTTCTGATGAGAGTTCGACCATTGGCATTGATATGAGAATCCCCGTTAAAAGTGACAAAGAAGCTTTGATGAAGCAATTGGCTAAGGTTGCTGAAAGCTATGGTTTAACCCTAAAAGAATTTGATTATGTTCCTGCTATCTATGTACCTAAAGAAAGTTCATTAATTCAAACGTTATTAAAAGTGTATCGTGAAAAGACAGGTGATTTGACAGAACCAATGACATCAGGAGGAGCAACATTAGCTCGCACGATGGACAATCTTGTAGCCTTTGGCGCTCATTTTCCTGAAAGTAAAAGCTTGGCCCATCAAGCGAACGAAGGGCAAGTATTAAGTGAAATGTATCAAGCAATGGATATTTACGCATCAGCGATTATTGAATTGGCGTGTGAAAAATAATGAAAATCTCCAAAGAATATATTCTTTGGAGATTTTTTTTTAGAAAAGTAGATTTAAAAATCGGCTAAATACTCTAAAAACGCTGTAGCCATCTTTGATAAATAACGTTCTTCTAGCCAAATCACCCCGAAAGAAGTTTGAAATAAAGGGTCTTCTAGTAAGTGTGTTTCCACTTGATAATGCGGATACATATTTAAAACCGTTTCAGGAACAATACTTGTGCAAAAACCTTGTTCAATTAAGCTAAATAATAAACGAATATCACTACAGGTTGAAATAGAGCCAGGATTCAATTGATACTTAGCCAAATATTCAATAATTGAATGATAAACGCCTAAACCTTCTGTACTTGGCAACATTAATTTACTACCGGCAATTCCATGAAAGTCATCAGGTGCAGGACCTTTTTTCGCACTCCCATCACAGACAAAATAAAAGGGCTCCGATTTCAAAAATTTCATAGAAAAACCCTTTAAATCCAATGGATAACGAACAATTGCTAATTCAATCTTGCGCTTGCGAACAAGCTCGCAAAGTTGCTGAGATTCTCCTTGATGAATGGCAAAGGTAACGTTTGGAAAATCTTTTTGAAAATCCATCAAAGCCTGTGGGAGTAAATTGTCAGAAAGGGTATTAACACCAATTTTTAATTGTCCCTTTAACCCATCACCAGTCTCCCTCACCAATTGCTCAGATTCTGCTAATTGCTCCACTAATTTTAATGCTTCATAGTAAAGAGCTGTTCCAGCTGCAGTTAAACGAGTTTGCCTAGGAGTTCGTTCAATTAATGGCGTACCTAACTCTTCTTCCATTTGTTTAAGCTGTTGACTTAAAGGTGGTTGTGCCATATGTAAACGTTCGGCAGCGGCAGTAATTGTTTTTTCCTCGGCTACAGCAATAAAATAGTTCAATTGTCTAAAGTCCATTTATTTCACTCACCTATCTATACTTTTTTCGTATCGTAATTCAATTATTTTCGTAGTGTTTACAAATAGCATACCATGATAAGCTTTCGTTAACGAAATAAAAGATTTTTACTTTAAACGAGCAGAGGTGAATAAAGATGAAAAAAGAGAATTATCGGCAAATAGGGATCGCCTGTTTCATTGTTATTATTTTGTTAACGATTACAACTAAATTAAAAGAAGATAAAAAAACTGAAAGGGTACAATCTGAAAGTACGCTGAATTCCAGCCATTCATCTAATAAAAAAGAATTAAAATCAACTGACTCTGTAGTAGAGTTAAAAAAAGAACCACGAGCCACTCCTGAATTAAACCAAGAGCTTCTAACTAGAGCACGTATTGGAACGACAGAAAGCATTCAAAAGCTGATTGAGGATGGAGCAGACTTAACGACAATTAACGAAAAAGGAGCCTCCGCTTTACTGATAGCTACCCAAGAAAATAATATCGCAACAGCAACAGCTTTATTAGAAGCAGGTGCAGATGTGAATCAACAAGATCAGCTGCAAGACAGTCCTTTTTTATATGCAGGAGCTGAAGGAAGATTTGAAATACTTACATTAATGTTAGATAAAAAACCTAATTATAACTTGTTAAATCGTTACGGTGGAACCGCATTAATTCCAGCAGCTGAAAAAGGGCATGTGGACAATGTCCGGCTATTACTTGAAAAAACACCAATTGATGTCAATCATATCAATCAATCAGGTTGGACAGCGCTATTAGAGGCAATTGTACTAAGTGACGGAGGTGAAACGCAACAAGAAATTATTCAATTGCTACTAGAACATGGAGCTGATCCAAATAAAAAAGATAGTAGGGGGATTTCACCATTGACTTATGCAAAGCAAAAAGGCTATGGAAGGATTGCAACGATGTTAGTTGAATATGGGGGACAAGAGTAACTAAAAGAAGCGGGGGAATGAAAATGAACAAGGTTAAGGTGATTGTGGCGTTAGTGGCTAGTTTAGTTATTAGTATTTTAGGTGTCCAACAAGTATATGCGGCTGAATTAGGGGCAGCCAAAGCAGCAACGGGATTTTACGCTATTTTAACGATTATTCCATTAATTTTAGTATTAGTATTGCTTTTCTTAAAGGTTGATATGATTGTTGCTGGTTTAAGCGGTGGCGTTTTAGCCATGTTGATTGGAGGTATCGGATTAGCTGAAGCGAACAAGCAGTTTTTAGAAACCATTCCAATGATGTTAAGCATTACCGTACCAATTGTCAATTCAGCGATTGCGATGGCTGTTTTTAAGGCAGGAAGCTATACCGCAGCCTTAACATTAGTCAAACGAGGAACAAAAGGAAAGGTTGAATATGTTTCTGGTTTTATTGTTATTTTATTAGCAGCCGCAACTTATATGTCTGGAATCGGTGGAGGAAGCGCGATGGTCATTGCGCCACTAGCTTTTGCAGCAGTCGGGGCTGTACCAGAATTAATCGCGGCCATGTCGATTGCCGCGGCTGTTTCTTTTACAACATCCCCTGCTTCTTTAGAATCAAGCATCGTTTCTAAATTAGGGAATATTAAAGTTGGTGAATATGTAGCCATTATGCGACCTTATTGGCTTATCTTTGTTTTAGCTGCTGTACTATTAGCTTTTTGGGGGACAAAACGCAGAAAATTGGGCTTTAAAGAAGAAGAAGCTTCGATTTATGAAACGATGAGTAATGGACGATTATTTAAAATTACACTGCCAGCTATTTTTCTTTTATTCGCAGTTATTTTTGGCCCATTAGTCAATCAAGTTTTAGGGGTTCAAATTTTTACGCCGCTTGTTTATATGGTAGTTACGTTGGCATTAATTTATTTTTGTACAGCCTTTAATTTAAATGAGTCTGTAACCGCGATGGTAGACGGTTCAACCTATATTTTAACACGTTTATTTCAAGTCGGAATTTTCTTAGCGTTTATTAATATAATTGCTAAAACGGGAACCTTTGCAACGATTGCTGGAGTTGCAAACGCGGCTCCTGCAATGATTGTGATACCGGTTGCTGTTTTAACGGGGATTTTGATTGGTGTGCCAGCAGGAGCCTACGTGGGATCCGTCTTAACCTTAGTTTTACCAGTAGCAGTGTCATTAGGTTTTTCACCGCTAGCACTAGGATTTGTCACAATTGGTGTTGGATTTGGGAGTCAAATGAGCTTTGTGAATATTACGATGCAAGCCTTATCTTCCGGTTTTCAAATTCCGATTATTGACGTTGTGAAAGGAAATATTAAATGGCTAAGCATAGCGTCTGTTGTTTTGCTAATTTTATCATTAGTAGTAGCTTAAATAAAAAAGAGGAGTGGTAGAAATGTTTGATTTAGTCATTAAAAATGCACGTATCAATGATGGTGAAACACTGAAAACAATTGGAATCAAGGAAGGCCGAATCAGCCAAATTACTGAAAATAGTATCGAAGAAGTTAAAAAAACAATTGATGCTAAAGGAAATGTTGTGATTCCAGGTTTTGTAGAGGGACATATTCATTTAGATAAGGCGTTAATTGCAGAACGTAAGCCAAATCAATCAGGAACATTACAAGAAGCAATTAAAGTGACTGCTGAATTAAAGCCAACGTTTACCAAAGAAGACATTGAAGAACGAGCAAAAAAAGCATTAGAGATGTTGATTGTTAATGGTGTTACAACAGTTAGAACACATGCCGAATTTGATCCAGCGCAAGGGTTTACCGGTTTTGAAACCATTATGAAATTAAAAGACGAATACCGAGAATTGATTGATATCCAAGTCGTTGCATTCCCCCAAGAAGGAATTTTTAAGGCACCTGGAACAGAGGAAATGATGCATCAGGCAATGATAATGGGAGCCGATGTAGTCGGAGGTATTCCCTACAATGACTTACCAGCTGAAAAGCACATCGATTTGATTTTTGAAATTGCTGAGAAATACAATAAACCAATCGATTTGCATCAAGATTTCAGTGATGAAGCAGACGCCTTGTCAATTGAGTATCTGTGTGCCAAAACGATTGAAAAAGGGTATCAAGGGCGAGTAACGGTTGGACATTTAACAGCCTTACATGCTTTACCAAAGCTAGAGTTGGATAACATTATTTCAAAAATGGCACAAGCAGAAATAAGCGTAATGGCATTGCCTGCAACGGATTTACATCTAGGAGCTAGGAAAGATGTGTTCAACGTGAGACGAGCGGTCACCCCCATTCGCAAATTAAGAGATGGCGGCGTAAATATGTGCTTGGCAACGAATAATATCCGCAACGCTTTTACACCTTACGGCAACGGCGATATTTTACAAATTGCCATGCTAGCCATTCCTGTTGGGCATTTGGGAGGGGCAGCGGATTTACCAACAGTGTTGCCAATGATTACTGAGAATCCAGCTAAAGCATTAGGTTTAACGGATTACGGCATAGAAGTTGGAAAAAAAGCCGACTTAGTTATATTAGACACAATTTCTAAAGCGAATGCTATCATTGATTTACCGACGCGTTTAGTAGTGATTAAAAACGGTCGATTAACGGTTGAAAACACTAAAGAAACGATTATTCACGCCTAACCAAAAGGAGGAATCACATGTATGAAACGCTATTAATTAAAAATTGCCGATTGGAAACTGGCTTTAAAAAAAGTGGGAATACCGTTAGTCAAACTGAGACAGCCTTGGTTGATCTTTTAATTGAAAAAGGAAAAATTAGCCAGATTATTCAAGAGGGAAAAGGACAGCTAGCAGCTACTACGGTTTATGACGCCAAAGGACAACTCGTATTGCCTGGTTTTGTGGAAAGTCATAGCCATTTAGATAAATCAAGATTAGGAACGCCGTGGAAAGCGGTAAAGCGCGTACCTTCGATTATTGAACGTTTTGAAGATGAAATGATTGAGTTAAAGCAATTAGACAAAGGGGTTCAAGAACGAGCAAAAATCTTACTAGATACGTATCGTCAAAATGGGGTAACAGCTATCAGAACTCATGTAGATGTGCATCCAACAGTGGAGCTAGAACATTTAGTGGAAGTGATGGATGCGTTGACGAATCAGCAAAAAATGGATTTTGAAGTAGTGGCCTTTCCTCAACACGGCTTGTTACGTAGCAATAGCGTAGATTTAATGAAACAAGCCTTAAAAAAAGGGGCAACAATAGTAGGCGGTGTAGACCCAACAGCTGTCGATCAGCAAATGGAAAAATCATTAGCTATGACATTTGAACTAGCAATGGAAAACAACGCAAGAATTGATTTGCATTTACATGAACGAGGAGAAATGGGAATTAAAACATTTAACGAGCTGATTCGCTTAACAAATCACTATCATTGGCAAGGAAAAGTAGCGGTCAGTCATGGATTTGGATTAAGAGACGTGACGGGTTCTAGAAAGGAAGAATTATTTCAATCCTTAAATGAAGCTAAAATCGAGATTATTACAAGTGTGCCGATTGATCCAGTGATTCCACCAATGCTTAAATTAGCCAGTAAAGGGGTTACGACTAAAATTGGGTGTGACAATATTTTTGATAATTGGTCCCCCTACGGAAATGGTGATATTTTAGAGCGAGCAAGTCGTTTTGGCGAACTATTTAATCAAGTGACAGAATTTGAACTAAGTAGAACACTAGGTTTGATTACCAATGGCGTTACGCCGCTTAACGATGAAGGCGAACAAGTATGGCCAAAAATTGGAGATAAGGCTACCTTTGTTTTTACAAATGCCAGTTGCTCAGCAGAAGCAGTAGCTAGAAGAACGTCTCCAACGGTGACAATGTATCAAGGCCGAATTACGTCAGGAGTATTTTAGCCAAAAAGGGAATACAACGATTAAAAAAATAACTTGGTGAAATTCAGATTAGCTGAAAATTACCAAGTTATTTTTATTTTTTCAGCTCTTTCTAACAATAATTTAGTTGAGTGTAAAAGTATGGTAACAAATAGTATTAATTTGACGGGACTCTCTTAGCTTTAAAAAAAGTGATGGATTAAATGTGTTGAACAGTGGAATCCCACTCCCAAGTAAAACAGGAACTGTAGCAATCCGATATTCGTCAATCAAATTCTTTTCAACTAAGGGCATAATTACGCTATTTCCACCAACAATCCAGATAGCCTTCCCAGGTTCGTGTCTTAATCTTTCTACAAGATCTACTACACTCTCATTTGAGAAATTAATGTCAGCTCTATTATCACCAACTTTACTAGTTAACACGTAATTAATTTTATCCTCGTAAGGATAGAAGTCTGGCGATAATTCATTTACCACTTGATTATAGGTTGTTCGCCCCATGATAACCGTATCTATCTCCTTATAAAATACATCATAGGTTGTATCGATATCTTTTGCTAAACCAGAAGTTTCACTTGCTGATAGCCACTCGACTCCTCCGTCAGTATCTGCAATAAATCCATCAATACTTGTAGCAATATAAAGGATTACTTTTCTCGTCATCGTGTCTTCCTCCTTTTATTCAGTGTACGTTTATATTATACTGTTAAGCATAATATAAAAAGAGACAAAATTGAATTTTGTCTCTTTTTGGAACAGCAATGAAATAAGTTTCTTAGGAGGTTTACGATGAAAGCAATGAATCAAAAAAATTATATATGGGAACAATTTTATTTTCTTCTTACAAATGAAGAAGACACATTTTCTAAAATTCCTATAAATAAAATATGTGAACAATCAGGGATACATCGCTCGACCTTCTATAGACTTTTTCATGATAAATACAATTTATTAGAATTTGGAACTTCAATTTTATGGAATCAATTTACGGAAATAACTATTCATGATAGAATCCATCGACCTTTTCAGACAGCGGACTCTTTTTATAAATCTTCTAAAGCTAGAACATTAATTAGCCATCATGTAAATGATGAACCCTTCAACACCTTTTTAACAGAATATTTATTAAAATCATTTGAAATAGAAATGAAGCACTATTTCGAAGAGCTGTCTCTAAATCATTTTGATCCTTCTTTTGCTAGTAAATATGTCATTTCGAACATAAATTTTTTAGATAACTGGAATAAATCATTAAATAAAAAATTAACGCCTAAAGAATTAGATTCCTTATACAATAAAGTAATCTTAAAAGACTTATTTCAATCAACTATGTAGCACAATAGTTTGTATTGTATCGATACAAGAAGTTTAGCAACGGTCACAAAAATTTAGACTCGAATCATTAAATAAAGTTACAGAAGCGGGCAACTTTAGTGAGGTTCCAAGCAACTTAAGGAATGATGACAAATGAGTGGAAATTGATCTAATCAAAAATAAGAAACAGCATGAAATCCTCTATTTTTAAAATAGAGGATTTCATGCTGTTTCAGTCCCTTTTAATACAGAAATTCACTAAAATTTTTAATCTTCTAATTGTTCAAAGGCATCATTTAAAATTTGTTTTAATGTATTGGCAGAAAGTGCCATCTTTTCTTTTTCAGAGTCAGATAATGGAATTTCAATGACGTGTTTAATTCCTTGACGATTTACAACCGCAGGAGCTCCGATAAAGACATCCTCTTGACCATATTCGCCATCTAAATAGACTGACAAGGGTAAAATGGAGCTTTCATCATTTAAAATCGCTTTTGTAATTCGTGCTAGAGCAACGGCAATGCCATAGAAGGTTGCGCCTTTCTTTTCAATAATTTCATAAGCAGCGTCGCGAACTTTGAAAAAGACATCTACTAAAGCTTCTTCATCAACATCAGGATTGTCTTTGACCCACTCATAAATTTGTAAACCGCCAATATTTGCATGTGACCAAACAGGAAATTCTGTATCGCCATGTTCTCCTAAAATATATCCATGAACATTACGAGCGTCTACGTGGACTAATTCAGCAATCGCTTGACGGAAACGTGCACTATCTAAAGAAGTTCCACTCCCAATAACGCGATTTTTAGACATACCAGAGAATTTCCATGTAGCATAAGTCAAAATATCAACAGGATTGCTGGCAACTAGAAAAATCCCATCAAATCCACTCTTCATAATATCTCCGACAATTTTTTTAAAGATTTTAAGATTTTTGTTAACTAAATCCAAACGTGTTTCACCGGGTTTTTGAGCAGCACCGGCTGTAATGACAACGATATCCGCATCATGACAGTCTTCATAGCTAGCTGCATATATTTTTTTAGGCGACGTAAAAGCAAGAGCATGTGACAAATCAATCGCGTCACCTTCTGTTTTATCGCGATCAATATCAATGATTCCAATTTCTTGCGCAATATTTTGAGTTACAAGAGCAAAAGCATAACTTGAACCAACAGCACCGTCACCGACGATAATTACTTTTTGATGATCTTTTATATCATGTTGTATCATAGTTGGGATTCCTCCTGAAAATTATTTTAATCAAATTCAGTATAGCATTTTATGAGAAAATATTAATGAAGGATGCTTAGGAAATCAACTGTTTTTTTAGAAAGGGAACAAAATGTCACGAATTTGTTAAATTTTAATGGAAAAAGAAGAGTGTTTCCTTATCTCTTTGCAAATATGGTATACTGTCTTAAGCAACACAACTGGGCGACTATTCGTGCAGCATTTTTTTGCGTGGAAAAAAAGAAGCTCAGAACCAAATTATAATTAAAATGAGGCGACAAAATGAAAATGATTGTTGGCTTGGGGAATCCAGGCGCTAAATATACTGGTACAAAACATAATATAGGCTTTATCACAATGGATGAACTTGCCTTTCAAGAAGGTCTTACATTCAATAAAAGTAAATTTGAAGCAGTTTACGCAGAAGCCTTTATTGGAACTGAAAAAGTTATTCTTGTTAAACCACAAACCTTTATGAACGATTCAGGCAGATCTGTTCGACCGTTAATGGATTATTTCAATTTAGGAATAGACGACTTGGTTGTTGTCTATGATGATTTAGACTTACCAACAGGCAAGATTCGCCTTCGTCAAAAAGGAAGTGCGGGAGGACATAACGGCATCAAGAGCTTGATTCAGCACCTAGGTACATCTGAATTTAATCGAATTCGCATCGGAATTGATCGTCCAGTCAAAGGGCAAACCGTGATTAACCATGTTTTAAGCAATTTTCCAAAAGAAGTACATGAAGAGATGTTATTTGCCGTCAAAGACAGTGCAAAAGCAATCAAATATTGGGTAGAAGGTCATACTTTTCTAGAAACCATGAATGAATTTAATAAAAAAGCATAATTAAAAACAACCAATAAAGAAGTAGAAGCTGAGAGAAATTCTGAGCTTCTTTTCCCTTACTTAGAAATAATAGAATAAAGGAGCATTTAAATGAGTGATATTAAACAACTTTTAGCAACGACTCCTGATATAGCGAATTTACTTGAATCGATTGGTCAAAATACGGTTCAATTAGTTACTGGTTTATCAGGGTCCGCAAGAACACTAGTCATCAGTACGATTTTAGAACAAAAGAAAAAACCGATTGTTATCGTCGCGCACAATTTATTTCATGCCAGTCAACTGATTGAAGATTTTTCAGGATTTGTTCCAGAAGACCAACTACATTTATTTCCTGTAGATGAAATGATTCAAGCAGAAATGTCCGTCTCGTCCCCTGAATACCGAGCAGAGCGGGTAGCCACATTAGATTTCTTGCTGTCAGGTAAAAAAGGCATCATTATTATTCCATTATCCGGCGTTCGTAAGCTATTGCCACCAAAAGAAATTTGGAAAGCAGCAAGATTTAAAATGAAACAAGGTGGCGAATTAGATCCAACCCATTTAGCTGAACAATTAGTGAATATGGGCTATACAAGAGAGCATTTAGTAGGGAAACCAGGTGAATTTAGCATTCGTGGTGGGATTGTCGATATCTACCCACTAACAGAAGAACATCCTATCCGAGTTGATTTATTCGATACTGAAATCGACTCACTACGCTATTTTGAAGCAGATACCCAACGCTCAATTGAAAATATTGAGAGAATCACTATTTTGCCTGCAACGGATGTCTTGTTTACCAAAGAGCTTTTACAAAAAGGCGCAACAGCATTTAGTGAAGCAGTTGAACGAAACCACGATTTAATTATGGATGCAAGTGAAAAAGAGATTTTTCATCAACAGCTAAGCCCAATCGTGGATGCTTTTGATAAAGGCGAGCCAACGGATAAGTTAGTGATGTATACCGATTTTGTCTATCCAAAACATACAACTGTACTTGAGTATATTCACAAAAACAGCTTAATCATTATGGACGAGTACCCACGTATTTTAGAAACCGAGCGTCGACTAGTTGAAGAAGAAGCGGAGTGGATGACGAATAAGCTAGCTGAACGCAAAATTTTACGAGATCAAGTCTTTTCAAATGAATTAAGAAGCGTAATGAAAAATCAAGAACAAGACATTCTATACTTCTCACTATTTCAAAAAGGTATGGGAAATCTTCGATTTGCTCAAATTCATCCCTTCCAATATCGAAGTATGCAACAATTTTTTGGCCAAATGCCTCTATTAAAAACAGAAATGGAACGCTGGACGAAGCAAAAAAATACGATTATCGTAATGGTTCCAGACAACGAACGCGCTAAAAAAGTCCATCAAACCTTTAAAGATTTTGAAATAGTAAGCAAAGTCGTTAAACCTAAAAAATTAGAAACAGGACTCGTTCAAATTACCACAGGCGAAATCCACAACGGATTTGAATTGCCAAAAGAAAAAATTGTTGCCCTAAATGAACGCGAAATGTTTAATAAAGTGACGAAAAAAACAGCTCGCAGACAAACCTTATCCAATGCAGAGCGTTTAAAAAGCTACACCGAGTTAAACCCAGGTGATTTTGTCGTCCATGTCAATCACGGAATCGGAAAATACACTGGAATGGAAACTCTTGAAATCAACGGCATTCATCAAGATTATATGTCAGTGATCTACAAAGACGATGCCAAGTTATTTATTCCCGTAACTCAAATTAACTTACTGCAAAAATACGTTTCCTCTGAAGCGAAAACTCCAAAAATCAATAAATTAGGAGGCGCAGAGTGGGCGAAAACGAAGAAAAAAGTAGCCGCTAAAATAGAAGACATTGCCGACGATTTGATTGAGCTATACGCAGCCAGAGAATCCGAAGTAGGGTATGCCTTCTCACCAGATGATGGCTATCAAGTTGAATTTGAAAACGCCTTTCCATACTCAGAAACCGACGATCAACTACGTAGTGCAGCTGAAATCAAACACGATATGGAAAAGAAAAAGCCAATGGATCGCCTATTAGTTGGAGATGTAGGATATGGAAAAACCGAAGTCGCTATGCGTGCTATTTTTAAGGCCGTACAAGATGGCAAACAAGCCGCGTTCTTAGTCCCAACAACCATTCTAGCTCAGCAACATTACGAAAGTCTTGTTACCAGATTTGAAGATTTTCCAATTGAGATAGGATTGTTAAGTCGTTTTAGAACGAAAAAACAACAAACGGAAACAATTGCAGGCATTAAAACAGGGAAAGTGGATGTCGTCATCGGCACTCACCGAATCCTTTCAAAAGATATTGATTTTCATGATTTAGGTTTATTAGTAGTTGATGAAGAACAACGATTTGGCGTGAAGCACAAAGAAAAATTAAAACAGTTAAAATCACAAGTGGACGTGCTAACGTTAACAGCAACACCAATTCCAAGAACCTTACACATGTCAATGTTAGGCGTACGTGATTTATCAGTTATCGAAACACCACCAGCAAATCGCTACCCTGTTCAAACCTACGTGATGGAGCAAAATCCAGGAGCTATTCGTGAAGCCATCGAGCGAGAGCTAACACGTGGCGGGCAAGTCTTTTATCTCTACAATCGTGTTGAAACAATTGAGAAAAAGGTAGATGAACTGCAAATGCTCGTTCCAGATGCTAAAATTGCCTATGCACATGGTCAAATGACAGAAGGACAGTTGGAAAGTATTTTATACCAGTTCGTTGAAGGTGAATACGATGTTCTTGTAACGACGACGATTATCGAAACCGGCGTTGATATCCCAAATGTGAACACCTTATTTGTTGAAAATGCCGATCATATGGGCTTGTCTCAACTCTATCAACTAAGAGGACGAGTGGGCCGAAGCAACAGAGTAGCCTACGCCTATTTCATGTATCAAGCAAACAAGGTACTAAATGAAGTCAGCGAAAAACGACTGCAAGCCATCAAAGACTTTACCGAGTTAGGTTCAGGTTTTAAGATCGCGATGCGCGATTTATCCATCCGTGGGGCAGGAAATTTATTAGGTGCACAACAACATGGCTTTATTGATTCCGTCGGATTTGACTTGTATTCTGAAATGCTAAGTGAAGCCGTGATGCGAAAACGTGGCGAAGAAGTTAAGGAAGAGAAAACACAGGTGGAAATTGATTTGGCAATCAATGCCTATTTACCAGGCACGTATATAGAAGATGAACGTCAAAAAATTGAAATCTATAAACGCATTCGTGAATTAAAAGACTTAGAAGAATATACTATGCTACAAGATGATTTAATTGACCGATTTGGCGAGTATCCAGATGAAGTAGCTGATTTACTATCGATTGGACTAATTAAAATGCATAGCGAAAAAGCCTTAATTGAATTTATTAAACGTAACAACAATCAAATTGACGTCACTCTTTCTCAATCAGGCACTGAAAAATTGCCAGCTGAGGAAGTATTCAAAGCACTGGGCGATATTCCATTAAGAGCGAATGTCGCTGTTAAAAAAGAAAAATTAGTCGTAACCTTCCAATTAAACAATGAGCCAACCTATCAATGGTTAGATTATTTGCAAAAATTTGCAGCAAATGTTGCAGCTTACTTCGTAGAAAAAAGTGAAGCATCTGAAAAATAAAGCAGAAACTTCAGCTTTTCTTAAGAAGTTAAACGTATAATTCGATAAAAAGAACGAAAGTCAAAATTTATTTTAAGACTTAACGAATGTAGGTGTATAAATGGGAAATAAACAAATGAAGCATATGATGAATGGCGCAGTGATTTTATCTGTAGCTTCATTAATTGCTAAAATACTAAGCGCCGTTTATCGTGTTCCTTTCCAAAATATGGTAGGAAATACAGGATTCTACGTGTATCAGCAAGTTTACCCACTCTATGGAATCGGCATGACCTTTGCTTTATCAGGCTTTCCAATCTTTTTATCAAAATTAGTAGCAGAAAGAAAGTCACAGAGCAGTCAAAAAGAATTACTCAAACGAACTTTCGTCATTCTAAGCATTTTTTCAATCGTGTTATTTGCTGGAATCTATGGTTTTGCTGGAAAAATTGCAAGTTTAATGGGAGACAGCGGACTAACACCCCTCGTCCAAGCGGTTTCCTGGATGTTTCTATGTATGCCTTTTTTAGTTGTTTGGCGAGGGTACTTTCAAGGAACCTATCGCATGCTGCCTACTGCCGTATCTCAAGTCGTTGAACAGGTTGTACGCGTTGCGGTCATTTTGATTGCTGCTTTTCTCTATCTGAAATTAGGCTGGACAGACTATCAAATGGGAACCATTGCGATGAGTAGCGCGTGGATTGCAGGAATCGCAGCGTTATTGGTATTAGCCTATTATTATTATGTAAAAAAAGAAGCGAATTTTATAGCGCCAGCTTTTGAAAAACAAGGAAGCGAAGAATTGTATCAACCAACAAGTTATTCAACCTTGCTTTATCGTTTTTTGACAGAAGGAACAGCTATCTGTATTTTAAGTGCGATGTTGATTTTATTGCAGTTAATTGACTCCTTTACATTATACAAAGGGATGACCTTAAGTGGAATTTCTCCTGACGTAGCTAAGAACTTAAAAGGAATTTATGACCGCGGACAACCGCTTGTTCAATTAGGAATGGTTGTAGGAACTGGATTCGCAGCTAGCTTGGTACCGATGCTAAGCAATTATTATGTTTCAAAAAGAGAATTTGAATTCCAGCGCACAGCCGTTTCGCTTCTTAGGATTACGACAGCTTTTGCGATGGCGGCGACCTCTGGAATGTTGGTTTTATTGCCTTATATTAATCACGTTTTATTTGGAGATCGAGCAGGAAATGGTGTTTTAAGCATCTACCTGCTATCAATCATTTTGGCATCGTTAATTGGGGCGTACAATGCTATTTTACAAAGTCGCAACCAACACCGTTTAGCAATGATTGCACTTCTAGTCGGTTTGGTAGTCAAAGTTTTATTTAACGATCTTTTGGTGAGGGCTTTTGGAACACTAGGGGCAAGTCTAGCAACAGTCATGAGTTTAGCGGTTATTTTAAGTTGCCTATGGATTGGTTCTCCTGTTGCACTTAAAGGCAGTATCTTACGTGGCGGATTTTTGGTAAAATTAGTATTATGTTGTTGGGTGATGACATTTGTTGTCTTGCTGACAGTGCTATTTTTAAGTCTATTCCCACTATTTTCCGGACGAAGTGGCGCAATTCTAGTCACTTTCATTGGGATAATTGTCGGAGTCAGTATCTTTGGCTTTAGTATTTTAAAGTGGAAACTGTTTACAATTAGAGAATGGCTCTACATGCCCTTTGGCAAAAAGCTATTAAGAAAGTAGGAAATTATTATGGGAGAAATCCTTGTTGTTGGTTTAGGCCCAGGAGATATAGAGCAGTTGCCTTTTGGCGTCTATCAACTATTAAAAGCAGATTACCCTGTTTATTTACGAACAAAATTACATCCAGTTGTTGCGAATTTAGAAGAAGAAAATCTTCAATTCACCTCCTTTGATGAGATTTATGAAGCAAACGACCAATTTGAAAATGTCTATGAAACCATTGTCGGAAAATTAATTGATAGTGCGCAAAAAACAGAAAAACCAATTGTCTATGCCGTACCAGGCCATCCAATGGTCGCTGAAAAATCAGTTCAATTATTGCTAGCAAACACAAAAGGCATCCAAGTGACAATTAAAGGCGGAAAAAGCTTCTTAGACGATTTCTTTCAAGCAGTGAAGATAGATCCAGTTGAAGGCTTCCAATTATTAGACGCACTAGCTTTAAGACAAGACGAGATTCAAATGAGCCAACACGTTATTATCATGCAAGTCTTTAATGAATTTATCGCAAGTGATGTGAAGCTGACCTTAATGGAAATCTATCCAGACGATCATCAAGTGGCACTCGTTCATTCAGCAGGAAGTAAAGAGGAACAAATTGACTGGTTGCCTTTATACGAAATCGATCGAATGGAAGGCGTCCATAATTTAACGTCCCTTTACGTTCCTCCGTTAGAATTAGACGAGCGGGTTGCTTCATTTGCTACCTTGCAAACCTACATGGATGCGATTACCGGTGAAAATGGCGATATCTGGATTCAAGAACAAACCCATGAGATCTTGATTCCTTATTTAAAAGAGGAAACCGCAGAATTAATTCAAGCAATTGAAAATGAAGATACAGAAAACACCATTGAAGAATTAGGAGACGTTTTAATGCAAGTCTTGTATCACACAGGATTTGGCGAAAGAGAAGGCTATTTCACATTAGAAGATGTCCTCACAACACTGAATAAAAAATTGCGCAGAAGACACCCCCATGTTTTTGATGGCGTGGAAATCAATACAATCGAAGAATTAGATAAACTTTGGCAAAAAATAAAAGCAGAAGAAAAGAGGGAACAACCATGAGACTAGATAAATTTTTAAAAGTATCGCGAATTATCAAGCGTCGTACAGTAGCAAAAGAAGTAGCAGATAAAGGTAGGATTCAAGTTAATGGACTTGCGGCAAAATCATCAACAGATGTAAAAATTGGCGATGAATTAAGTATTGCTTTTGGCAATAAAACACTAGTTGTAAAAATTGACCGTATTATCGAAACGACTAAAAAAGATGAAGCGAAAAATATGTACACAATTATTAGCGAAACGTACAAAGCAGATACTCCTGATGGGGCGGACTCTTAATAGACAAAGCTGCGACTTTCTTGTACTATTAAAGAGACGAGTAAAACGAAGCTAACAACTTTATCCAAGTGCAAAAGACTCTTAGTTTTTTCAAATCGAGGAGTGGAAAAATGAAGAAACACAATCACCAACCAAGCAATGTCGAAAACTTGAAAAATGAGTATACCCAAGAAAAAAATCTTCAAAACCATCGTGAAAAGAAGCAAAAACGACATATGCGAAGAAGAATCTTTCTTATTAGTTTAGTTGGAGCGATTATCATCGTGGGGCTTTCGATTACAATTTTAGTCAACCGTCAAGAAGTTGCAAAAATGAATCGAGAAAAAGTGCAAGCAGAAAAAAACTTGAAAAAAGTTCAAGCCGAACAACGTTTATTAAACAACCAAATCAATCAATTGAAAGATGATGACTTTGTTACTAAGCTTGCTCGTAGCAAGTATTATCTATCAAAAGACGGTGAGATTATCTTTAGCTTACCAGAAGATAACGCAGCCAAGATATTGGAAGAAACAAAAAAGAAATCAGAAGAAACTGAAAAAAATAAATCTAGTGAAGAAAAAAAGGATAATAAGCAAGAAAACAGCTCTAACTAAGAGTTTTAAGTGTATTATTGATTAAATATTTACAAATTTAACAAAATTTGAGTAAATAGTCTTTTGAAGTAGCCAAGTAGCGTGCTATAATGAGCTTACAAGTTTTAAGGAGGAACATATTTTTTATGTCAATTGAAGTAGGAAGTAAAATTTCAGGAAAAGTATCAGGTATTACAAATTTTGGTGCATTTATTGATTTAGGTGAAGGTAAAACAGGTCTTGTTCACATTAGTGAAGTATCTGATACCTTTATTAAAGACATTAAAGATGTTTTAAAAGTAGGAGATGACGTAACGGTTAAAGTAATGTCTATCGGAGACGACGGCAAAATTGGTCTTTCAATTCGTCGTGCAGTAGACAAACCCGAATCAGCAGCTCCAGCAAGACGTGAGTCAAGCTATCAAGGACGTCGTGAAGGTGGCGGCGGAAGAGACAGCGGTGGCGGACGTAGCAGTGGTGGTTATCAAAACCAAAGAAATGACCGTAACAATCGCAACGCAGTTCCTAAAAAAGAAGATTTTGATTCATTGATGACTTCATTTTTAAAAGATAGTGACGATCGTTTAACTTCATTAAAACGCAATACTGAAGGAAAACGAGGCGGACGAGGCGGACGTCGTAACTAAAATAGATGATAAGGATAAGGAAACTTATCCTTTTTTATGTTTATTCAAAAAAAGAATGATCCTGAAGGGGGCCATGCAGATGCTCGAAAGCAATTTTTTAAGTGAATGTTACAAACAAACCTTTTGGAAAAAAAACGATCGACTTTTGCTGGCTGTGTCAACAGGTGTAGACTCGATGGTATTGCTAGATTTAATTATGAAGTTGCCATTAAAAGTAAAACCGTGGTTTGCAGTAGCCCATGTTAATCATCAGCTACGAAACGAATCTCAAAATGAAGCCGCTTTTCTAGAAGCTTTTTGTTTAGACAACGGGATCCCTTATTTTTCAACAAAATGGGAAAAATCCGAGCAACCAAAAACAGGAACTGAAGCCGCTGCCAGAACTTTTCGTTATGAGTTTTTTAAAAAAATAATGGCTGAAGAAAAAATCAGCCATTTAGTAACAGCTCATCATGGAGACGATCAAGCAGAAACGATTTTAATGCGTTTAGTGAGAGGTGGATATCTTGAAAGCATTGCAGGAATTCAGACAGACCGAGAGTTTTACCATAAACAGCTCGTTCGTCCGTTACTTGCTTTTACAAAAGGTCAACTTCTTGAATATAGCAAAAACCATCAGGTCGTCTACTTTGAGGATAAAACAAACCTTGATGATGGATACACAAGAAATCGATATCGTAACCATATTCTGCCATTGTTGAAGAAGGAAAATCCGCAAGTGATTCAACATTTTAATGATTTTTCAAATGACTTACAACAAATACTTGAGATTGCTCAACTACAAATAATGACAAGCTATCAAAAAGTGGTTAAACAAGAAAGCAAAGGAACTTGGAAACTAACCATTTCCGATTTTCAACAGTATCCTTCTAGTTTAAGAAAACAAATCTTAAACCATTTTTTACAAGAATTATTGAAGCAAACCACCTTTAGTTATCAACGAAACCATCTAGCAAAAATACTCGAATTAATAGAAAGTCAACAACCAAATGGAGAACTTCATTTTTCAAATCAATGGTACGGCGTTAAAAGCTACGATTCATTTTACGTAACAAACGAAAAAATAATCAGTAAATCCAGTTTTTATTCAACCGAATTGCCATTGAATTCATGGGTTGACCTACCAAACGGTGAGCGCGTTGGTTTTTTTAAAACAACAGATTACAAAGAAAAAGAAACACCCAATCAATTGGTGATCTATCTTAATCCAGCTTCGCTAGAATTACCGCTAACCATCCGAAATCGGTTGCCTGGTGATAAAATGAGCTTAAAAGGAAAAAGCAGAGGTCACAAAAAACTTAAAGATATTTTAATAGATCAAAAAATACCGCTAGAACAGCGTAATCAAGCATATTTGATCGCCGATAATCAAAAAAAAATTATTTGGTTGATAGAATATAAGGAATCCCAATTGTCTATTGCTAAAGAAACTGATAAAATACAATACATACTCGTTTACGATAAAAATGAGGGTATTGAAAAGGAGAAAACGATAAATGCAAAATGATATTGAACGTATCCTCTTCTCAAGAGAAGAATTGGCTACTAAAACCGTAGAACTAGGTAAACAGTTAACAGAGGAATATCAAGGTAAGAATCCGCTTGTAGTAGGTGTTCTTAAAGGCGCAACTTTCTTTATGTCAGATGTTGTCAAAGAAATTGATACCTATTTAGAAATGGACTTCATGGATGTTTCAAGTTATGGAAATGATATTGTTTCCTCAGGAGAAGTAAAAATCATTAAAGACTTAGATACCAATGTAACTGGACGTGACATCTTGATTGTTGAAGATATTATCGACAGCGGCAGAACGTTAGCTTACTTAGTTGACTTATTTAAGTATCGTCAAGCCAAATCAGTTAAAATTGTGACGCTTTTAGACAAACCAGAAGGACGCGTTGTGGATATTACAGCGGACTATGTTGGCTTCTTAGTACCAAATGAATTTGTCGTAGGCTATGGCTTGGACTATGCAGAACGTTATCGTAATCTACCTTATATTGGAATTTTAAAACCTGAGATTTACCAAGAGAAATAAATGGTCAATGAAGGTCAAATATGTTATGATAGTCTAGAATTGAAACAATACTATAAAAAGTAAAATTAACCATACAACATGAGACAGACTCATGTGTAGAAGGAGGGCGAATATGAAGAAGAATGGACTCTTTAAAAGTGGCGTCTTCTATGCAATTGTTTTCTTAGGAATCATTGGAATTGTAACTTGGGCAACTGGTGGATCAACTGGCGAACAAAGTAACAAGCTTTCAGGAAGTGACTTCGTAACTCAATTGAAAGACGGCAAAATAGCAAAATTTAACATCCAACCAAGTGGTGGGGTTTATAACATCACTGGGGAATATCGTGACGAACAAAAAGTGAAAGACAGCTCGTCTGGACTAAAAATCTTTGGTTCAACAGACGCTAAGAGCAAGAACTTTACAACAACAGTCTTACAAAATGACTCGATTGTTAGTGAAATTAACGGTATTGCTCAAGATAAAAAAGTAACGATGACACCATTAGAAGAGGATACTCCAGGAATCTGGTTAACTCTATTAATGACAATGGCGCCAATCATTATTTTGATTTTCTTCTTCTATCTAATGATGGGACAAGGCGGTCAAGGTGGACAAGGCGGCGGACGTGGCGTGATGAGCTTTGGCAAATCAAAAGCTAAAGAAGCTGACAGTAAAGCCAACAAAATTCGTTTTTCAGATGTAGCAGGAGCTGAGGAAGAAAAACAAGAATTAGTTGAAGTAGTTGAATTCCTTAAAGACCCAAGACGTTTTGTTGCTTTAGGAGCTAGAATTCCAGCAGGTGTTCTATTAGAAGGACCTCCCGGAACTGGTAAAACTTTACTAGCAAAAGCCGTAGCAGGTGAAGCTGGCGTTCCTTTCTACTCAATCTCAGGTTCAGATTTCGTTGAGATGTTTGTAGGGGTCGGTGCAAGCCGCGTACGTGATTTATTTGAAACAGCGAAGAAAAATGCTCCAGCAATCATCTTTATCGATGAAATCGATGCAGTTGGTCGTCAACGTGGTGCAGGTATGGGTGGCGGACACGATGAACGTGAACAAACCCTAAACCAATTATTAGTTGAAATGGATGGATTTACAGGAAATGAAGGCATCATTATCATTGCTGCAACCAACCGTTCAGACGTATTAGATCCAGCCTTACTTCGTCCAGGTCGTTTTGACCGTCAAATCTTAGTAGGCCGTCCAGATGTTAAAGGACGTGAAGCAATTCTTAAAGTCCACGCTAAAAACAAACCTTTAGCAGATGACGTAGATTTAAAAGTAGTAGCACAACAAACACCAGGCTTTGCAGGTGCGGATTTAGAAAACCTATTAAATGAGTCTGCATTAGTTGCAGCTCGTCGAAATAAAACTAAAATTGACGCGCTAGATGTCGATGAAGCACAAGACCGCGTTATTGCAGGTCCAGCTAAAAAAGACCGCGTTATCAGTAAAAAAGAACGTGAAATGGTTGCGTACCATGAATCAGGACATACCATCGTTGGTATGGTACTAAGTGACGCACGCGTTGTTCACAAAGTAACCATCGTACCTCGTGGCCGTGCTGGCGGATATGCCATTATGCTTCCAAAAGAAGATCGTTTCTTAATGACTAAAACAGAAATGTTTGAACAAATTGTTGGATTGCTTGGTGGACGTACAGCGGAAGAAATGGTCTTCGGCGTTCAATCGACTGGCGCAAGTAACGACTTTGAACAAGCAACAGGCTTAGCTCGTAGCATGGTAACTGAATACGGAATGAGTGATCGTTTAGGTCCCGTTCAATATGAAGGAAACCACCAAGTCTTTGTTGGTCGTGACTACGGTCAAACAAAAGCTTATTCAGAACAAGTTGCATATGAAATCGATGAAGAAGTACGCAAACTGTTAAATGACGCTCACGTGGAAGCTCGTCGTATCTTAGAAGAACATAAAGCACAACACAAATTGATTGCTGAAAAACTTCTAGAATTAGAAACATTAGACGAACGCACAATCAAGAGTCTATTTGAAACAGGCGAAATGCCACTAGCAAAAGGTCAAGAAAACCCTGAATTTCCAAGTGAAAAAGGTGCAACCTTTGAAGAGGCAAAAAAGGCGTTAGAAGCTAAAGAAGCTGAAAAAATGAAACAAGAAGAAGCTGAACTAGCGGAACGTAAGCAAGAACTTCATGAAGAAGAAGTGGAAGAACAGGTTGAAGCCAAAGAAGCTTCTGATGAAGTGAAAGCAGAACAAAAAGAAAAAACGGAGGAAGAAGCTAAGTCTGAATACGACGACAACAACTTCTCAGATCGTTACAAATAAAAATTAAATCGTTCAAAAAGAGGATACAACATTTGTTGTGTCCTTCTTTTATCAAAATATGAGGTGAAACAGAATGTCAGATTATTTATTAAAAAGTGTGTGTTACGAGGGGCAAATTAGAGCATACGCACTTTGTGCAACAGAAACCGTTAGTGAAGCTCAAAAAAGACATGATACATGGAGCGCATCATCTGCTGCATTAGGAAGAACGATGGTTGGTGCACTGTTGTTAGGTGCAACTTTAAAAGGTGACGACAAAATGACTGTCAAAGTGGATGGAGACGGACCAGTTGGGCACATCGTTGTAGACAGTAATGGCCGAGGTGAAGTAAAAGGCTATATTGCTAATCCAAGTGTGAGTTTACCCCCTAACGCTGCAGGGAAAATCGATGTTCGCGGTGCAGTCGGAACTCAAGGGACGCTAACAGTAACAAAAGACTTAGGTTTAAAAGAAGCCTTTTCTGGACAAGTTCCGCTAGTTAGTGGCGAACTAGGCGAAGATTTCACCTACTATATGGCTAATTCAGAGCAAGTGCCTTCAGCAATTGGATTAAGTGTTTTAGTAGACACAGACGATTCCATTAAAGCCGCAGGGGGATTTATGATTCAAGTAATGCCAGGAGCAACAGATGAAACGCTTCTTGCAATTGAAAAAAATATTGCTGAAATTCCGTTGGTATCAAAATTAATGGATGCAGGAGAGCAACCAGAAGAAATATTAGATCGTCTATTAGGTAAAGAAAATGTGAAAGTTCTTGAAAAAATGCCAGTCAGTTTCAAATGTGATTGTTCAAAAGAACGCTTTTCAACAGCGATTATTGCATTAGGAGAACACGAAATCACTGAAATGATTGAGGAAGATCATGGCGCTGAAGCAAGCTGTCATTTTTGTGGCAATCACTACCATTATTCAGAAACAGATTTGATAGAATTACGAGCAGAAGCCTTAGCTAAATAAAAAAATCCAAGCCGTTTTCTTTTGTAAATAAAAGAAAACGGCTTTTGCATTTCACTTGACAAAAGTAAGTAAGATTTCTAAAATAAAGCTAACGTTCCAAGTTGAACAAATAGAGGAGGAAACAACATGGTAAGAATTGTTTCATCAGTAACAGAATTAATCGGAGAAACCCCAATCGTTAAGCTAAATCAAGTTGTTCCAGCAGAAGCTGCAGATGTTTATGTGAAACTAGAATTTTTTAACGCTGGAAGTAGCGTAAAAGATCGAATTGCATTGAATATGATTGAAGTTGCAGAAGAAGAGGGTGTTTTAAAACCCGGAAACACAATCGTTGAACCTACAAGTGGAAATACGGGTGTAGGTCTAGCGATGGTAGCAGCAGCAAAAGGCTATCCTGCAATTTTAGTTATGCCAGATACTATGAGTATTGAACGTCGCAAATTATTAAGAGCATATGGAGCGACTTTAATATTAACGCCAGGATCAGAAGGAATGAAAGGTGCAATTGCCAAAGCGACTGAATTAGCAGCACAACCCAATTATTTTATGCCAATGCAATTTGACAATTTAGCGAATCCAGCAGTCCATGAAGCGACAACTGGACCTGAAATTTTAGAAGCATTTGACGGAAAAGGACCAGATGCATTTGTTGCAGGAGTTGGAACTGGTGGAACTCTTACTGGAGTGGGTCATGTTTTAAAACAAGCAAATCCAGCGACCTTGATTTACGCTGTTGAACCAGCTGAATCACCTGTTTTAGCAGGAGGCTCACCAAGTCCCCATAAAATCCAAGGAATTGGAGCAGGTTTTGTACCTGGTGTCTTAGATACGAAAATTTATGATGGAATTTTAGAAGTAACAAGCGAAGATGCGTTAGGAATGGCAAGAGAAGTTGCCACTAAAGAAGGAATACTTGTTGGAATTTCATCAGGAGCAGCAATTAAAGCAGCAATTGAAGTTGCTAAAAAGTTAGGAAAAGGAAAATCCGTTTTAGCGATAGTACCTGACAACGGCGAACGCTATTTATCAACAGCACTTTACCCAACAGTAGAAGGCGAATAATTCAAAACTTCCAATGAGTATCATTGGAAGTTTTTTTTATTTACAAACAAGACAGTTTTACTTGTTTGTGAATTATGCTATGATACCTCTAGTAAATTTAAACCAACAATCCAATTGTTACCTATATAGAGAAAAGAGGAAATAAACCATGTGGAAAATAGGAGACGTTGAAATACCCAATCGTGTTGTAGTTGCTCCAATGGCTGGAATTAGCAATGCAGCTTTCCGAGTTACTGTAAAAGAATTTGGCGCAGGCTTAGTTGTTTGTGAAATGATCAGTGATAAAGGAATCCAAACCCGCAATAAAAAAACCTTAGAAATGCTGCACATTGAAGAAAATGAGTACCCATTAAGCGTTCAGATTTTTGGTGGCGATAAAGATACACTAGTGGAAGCTGCAAAATTTGTTGAGGCAAATACCCAAGCAGCCATTATCGATATTAATATGGGATGCCCAGTAAATAAAATCATCAAAGCAGAAGCTGGCGCAAAATGGTTGTTGGACCCTAATAAGGTCTATGAAATGGTTGCGGCAGTTGCAGATGCTGTTCAATTACCAGTAACCGTAAAAATGAGAATTGGTTGGGATTTGGATCATGTATTCGCTGTCGAAAATGCCTTAGCAGCAGAACGAGCAGGAGCGGGAGCAGTAGCAATGCACGGTCGGACAAGAGTCCAAATGTATGAAGGACAAGCAGACTGGGATGTTTTAAAAGAAGTGAAACAAGCACTAACCATTCCATTCATGGGGAACGGAGATGTAAAAACCCCAATGGACGCTAAACGTATGTTAGATGAGGTTGGTGCAGATGGCGTAATGATTGGACGCGCTGCGCTAGGGAATCCTTGGATGATTTATCAAACCAAACATTACTTGGAAACAGGAATTCTACTACCTGAACCACCAGCAAGAGAAAAAATTGCTACAGCCAAGCTTCACTTAGAACGATTAGTTGATTTAAAAGGCGAAACCATTGCCACTAGAGAATTCCGTCAGCATGCTGCTTACTATTTAAAAGGGATTTCACGTGCAGCAAAAACTAAACTAGCAGTGAATCAAGCAACTCGACAAGAAGAAATGGTAAGTATACTCGATGCATTTGTAGAAGCGACAGAAGAACGAGAATTGAACACGGTGAAATAAAAACGTAAGGAAATTAAAGATAAAAACTTTAATTCCCTTGCTTTTTTTCAATTATATTGGCATTATAAAGAGTAAAGATGGAAGAAACAAAACGAAACAGAAACGGAGTGCAAAAAATGAGCCACGAAACTAACAATCAAGAAGAATTAAATGACCAATTACAAGTGCGTCGTGAAAAATTGGCCGATTTATACGCAAAAGACATCGATCCATTTGGCAGTCGCTTTGAAAGAACACATCTATCAAGCGAATTACATGAAGCTTATGATGCTGATACTAAAGAAGAATTAGCAGCCAAGGAAGAAACAGCAACTGTTGCTGGAAGAATCATGACTAAGCGTGGAAAAGGTAAGGTTGGCTTTGCTCATTTACAAGACCGTAAAGGCCAAATTCAAATTTATGTTCGAAAAGACACTGTTGGTGAGGAAGACTATGAAATCTTTAAAAACGCAGACTTAGGCGATTTTATCGGTGTAACAGGAATCATCATGAAAACAGATACTGGAGAAGTAACGATTAAGCCTACTTCATTGGTTCAACTATCAAAAGCACTACGTCCGTTACCAGATAAATATCATGGTTTAACAAATGTAGAACAACGCTACCGTCAACGTTACTTAGATTTGATTAGTAACAAAGAAAGCTTTGATCGTTTTACAAAACGTAGCCAAATCATTAAAGAAGTTCGTAATTATTTAAATGAACAAGATTACTTGGAAGTAGAAACACCAACTTTACACAATTTAGCAGGTGGAGCAGCAGCACGTCCATTTATTACGCATCATAATGCATTAGACATGGAATTGTATTTACGTATTGCCTTAGAGTTGCACTTGAAACGCTTAATTGTTGGAGGAATGGAAAAAGTTTACGAAATCGGTCGAGTATTCCGCAACGAAGGTGTCGATACAACACACAACCCAGAATTTACAATGTTAGAAGTATATACAGCATACACAGACTATCAAGACGTAATGGATTTAACAGAAGGAATCATTCGTACAGCAGCTGAGCGAGTATTAGGAACAGCTAAAATCACTTATGGTGGTGTAGATGTTGATTTAGAAACAACTTGGAAACGTCAACACATGTTAGATGCTATTAAAGAAGTGTCTGGAGTTGACTTCTGGCCAGTAATGACGGATGAAGAAGCACGTCAACTAGCAAAAGACAATAACGTAGCTATTACTGAGAACATGCAATATGGTCATGTCGTAAATGAATTCTTTGAAACTTTTGTAGAAGAGAAATTGATTCAACCGACATTTATCTATGGACATCCTGTAGAAATTTCGCCATTAGCGAAGAAAAATCCTAAAGACGGACGCTTCACAGATCGATTCGAACTCTTTATTGTTGGAAATGAATATGCAAATGCATTTACAGAATTAAATGATCCGATTGATCAAAGAGAACGTTTTGAATCACAAATGCAAGAACGAGCAGAAGGAAATGACGAAGCACATCAATTAGATGAAGATTTCTTAGAAGCTCTTGAATATGGAATGCCGCCAACAGGTGGATTAGGAATCGGAATTGACCGCTTAGTAATGTTACTAACAGATGCTCAAGCGATTCGTGACGTATTGCTATTTCCAACAATGCGTAATAATTAATAGTAAAAAAGAGGGTCTACAAGCCGTAGACTCTCTTTTTTTGTTTATTAAATATTTTATTGGATATTATACATTTAAAACAATGCAGTACAATAGAAGTTTCGTTATCGCTAAAGTTCGTCTATTGCCAAGTGTAAGCGTATGATTTAACTCTTCTGTAAATATTGTTAATAAATATAAAAATAAATAAAAAAAAGCAAAAAAAGAGTTGACCAACCTTGATATACCTGTTATATTTATACATGTCGCTAGGACGTAACAACAACTTAGCGAAAAAGAAAATAAAAAAAGTTGTTGACACAAACTTCTAAACGTGCTAATATATAGAAGTTGTCAAAACAACAACGAAACAACTTAGACCTTTGAAAACTGAACAAAGTAAGACGAACCAAATGTGTAGGGTCTCTTGACTAGGTCAAGAGAAACAAACAAATTAGTGAATAATTATTCGCTAGCAATCAAAAATGAGCATAAGACTTCGGTCTTAATCATAACTTTTATATGAGAGTTTGATCCTGGCTCAGGACGAACGCTGGCGGCATGCCTAATACATGCAAGTCGAACGCACGAAGTTGAAAAGCTTGCTTTTCGACCAAGTGAGTGGCGGACGGGTGAGTAACACGTGGGTAACCTGCCCATAAGAGGGGGATAACATTCGGAAACGGATGCTAATACCGCATATTTCAAGTGACCGCATGGTCGCTTGATGAAAGGTGGCTTCGGCTACCACTTATGGATGGACCCGCGGTGCATTAGTTAGTTGGTGAGGTAATGGCTCACCAAGACCATGATGCATAGCCGACCTGAGAGGGTGATCGGCCACACTGGGACTGAGACACGGCCCAGACTCCTACGGGAGGCAGCAGTAGGGAATCTTCCGCAATGGACGAAAGTCTGACGGAGCAATGCCGCGTGAGTGAAGAAGGTTTTCGGATCGTAAAACTCTGTTGTTAGAGAAGAACAAGGATGAGAGTAACTGCTCATCCCCTGACGGTATCTAACCAGAAAGCCACGGCTAACTACGTGCCAGCAGCCGCGGTAATACGTAGGTGGCAAGCGTTGTCCGGATTTATTGGGCGTAAAGCGAGCGCAGGCGGTTCTTTAAGTCTGATGTGAAAGCCCCCGGCTCAACCGGGGAGGGTCATTGGAAACTGGAGAACTTGAGTGCAGAAGAGGAGAGTGGAATTCCATGTGTAGCGGTGAAATGCGTAGATATATGGAGGAACACCAGTGGCGAAGGCGACTCTCTGGTCTGTAACTGACGCTGAGGCTCGAAAGCGTGGGGAGCAAACAGGATTAGATACCCTGGTAGTCCACGCTGTAAACGATGAGTGCTAAGTGTTGGAGGGTTTCCGCCCTTCAGTGCTGCAGCTAACGCATTAAGCACTCCGCCTGGGGAGTACGACCGCAAGGTTGAAACTCAAAGGAATTGACGGGGACCCGCACAAGCGGTGGAGCATGTGGTTTAATTCGAAGCAACGCGAAGAACCTTACCAGGTCTTGACATCCTTTGACCACTCGAGAGATCGAGCTTTCCCTTCGGGGACAAAGTGACAGGTGGTGCATGGTTGTCGTCAGCTCGTGTCGTGAGATGTTGGGTTAAGTCCCGCAACGAGCGCAACCCTTATTACTAGTTGCCAGCATTCAGTTGGGCACTCTAGTGAGACTGCCGGTGACAAACCGGAGGAAGGTGGGGATGACGTCAAATCATCATGCCCCTTATGACCTGGGCTACACACGTGCTACAATGGATGGTACAACGAGTCGCGAAGTCGTGAGGCCAAGCTAATCTCTTAAAGCCATTCTCAGTTCGGATTGTAGGCTGCAACTCGCCTACATGAAGCCGGAATCGCTAGTAATCGCGGATCAGAACGCCGCGGTGAATACGTTCCCGGGTCTTGTACACACCGCCCGTCACACCACGAGAGTTTGTAACACCCGAAGCCGGTGAGGTAACCTTTTAGGAGCCAGCCGTCTAAGGTGGGATAGATAATTGGGGTGAAGTCGTAACAAGGTAGCCGTATCGGAAGGTGCGGCTGGATCACCTCCTTTCTAAGGAATATTACGGAAACCCCACACATTCGTCATTACTTTGTTCAGTTTTGAGAGGTCTAATCTTCTCAACTGAAATTTGTTCTTTGAAAACTGGATATTGTAAGAAAGCAATTTATGAAAAAAGAAACAATGTATACACCGCGTTTTAAATGAGTTTTTTAACGTTCTTATCGTAAGATAAAACGTATTAACGACAATTTTGAGTAATCAAAATAGGTTAAGTTAATAAGGGCGCACGGTGGATGCCTTGGCACTAGGAGCCGAAGAAGGACGGGACTAACTCCGATATGCTTTGGGGAGCTGTAAGTAAGCTTTGATCCAAAGATTTCCGAATGGGGGAACCCAGCATCTTTTATAGGATGTTACTACTAACTGAATACATAGGTTAGTAGAGGTAGACGCAGAGAACTGAAACATCTAAGTACCTGCAGGAAGAGAAAGAAAATTCGATTCCCTGAGTAGCGGCGAGCGAAACGGGAAGAGCCCAAACCAAAGAGCTTGCTCTTTGGGGTTGTAGGACACGACATTAAGAGTCATAAATGAATTTTGTAGAAGAAGCGACTTGGAAAGGTCCGCCGAAGAGGGTAAAAGCCCCGTATTTGAAACAAAGTTCACTCTGTTGTGTATCCTGAGTACGGCGGAACACGAGAAATTCCGTCGGAATCCGCGGGGACCATCCCGCAAGGCTAAATACTCCCTAGTGACCGATAGTGAACCAGTACCGTGAGGGAAAGGTGAAAAGAACCCCGGAAGGGGAGTGAAAGAGTACCTGAAACCGTGTGCTTACAAATAGTTAGAGCCCGTTAATGGGTGATAGCGTGCCTTTTGTAGAATGAACCGGCGAGTTACGATTACATGCGAGGTTAAGTTGATAAGACGGAGCCGCAGCGAAAGCGAGTCTGAATAGGGCGAATGAGTATGTGGTCGTAGACCCGAAACCAAGTGACCTACCCATGTCCAGGTTGAAGGTGCGGTAATACGCACTGGAGGACCGAACCCACGTATGTTGAAAAATGCGGGGATGAGGTGTGGGTAGCGGAGAAATTCCAATCGAACTTGGAGATAGCTGGTTCTCTCCGAAATAGCTTTAGGGCTAGCCTCGGAATTAAGAATCATGGAGGTAGAGCCACTGTTTGGACTAGGGGCCCTTCTAGGGTTACCGAATTCAGATAAACTCCGAATGCCATTGATTTATATCCGGGAGTCAGACTGCGAGTGATAAGATCCGTAGTCGAAAGGGAAACAGCCCAGACCACCAGCTAAGGTCCCAAAGTTACTGTTAAGTGGAAAAGGATGTGGGGTTGCTTAGACAACTAGGATGTTGGCTCAGAAGCAGCCATCATTTAAAGAGTGCGTAATAGCTCACTAGTCGAGTGACCCTGCGCCGAAAATTTACCGGGGCTAAACAGTACACCGAAGCTGTGGATAGAACCTTAGGGTTCTAT